>NZ_JAKUWJ010000002.1:0-263083 GCF_026782375.1 Streptococcus oralis
TTCGTAAACTCTGGGCTGTAAGTCGCAGTGACTGGGGTACCGTTCTTATCCACACGTTTAACCGTTATTGGATCTGGCTTGCCGACAAACTGTTTGTCCGGAGTGAAGGTCACTGTGCCATCTGGGGCAATCGTGTAAGTTCCTTGACCCGGAATCGTCTTCTCTTTGCTGCCATCTTCGAAAGTTGGTTCAACTGTTTCATCAATTGGAACAAGTGGGTCGCCACCTTGGAAGCTTGGAGTACCAGTTTGTGGAACACCCTGAGGACCTGTGCTGGTTGCGTTCGTTCCTGTAGGATTGACTTCTTTCACCACCGCTTGGTACTTAACGGTAACTGGAGTTCCGTTGGCGTCCACACGAGTCAATTCAAGCTCTGGTGTTTCACCCTTGAACTGCTTATCTGGCGTGAAGGACACCTTGCCGTCTGCGTCCACTTCGAACTTACCAACATTTGGCACTTCCTTCACAGCTCTACCATTGTCAAATAGTGGAGTTGATTCAGCTGGGAATGGAACCAAGTCATGGCCTGGAGTGAAGGTCACTTTGCCTTCTTGGACCTGACCTTGAAGCCCCTCTGTCTTATCTCCCGTACCAGTTGGAGTCACCTTAGTAAACTCTGGACTGTAAGTCGCAGTGACTGGGGTACCGTTCTTATCTACGCGTTTGACATTAACTGGAGCTGGGTTCCCGACAAACTGCTTGTCTGGAGTGAAGGTTACAGTTCCATCTGGTGCAATCGTGTAGGTTCCTTGACCCGGAATCGTCTTCTCTTTGCTTCCATCTTCGAAGGTTGGCTCAACTATTTCATCGATTGGAACCAGTGGATCGCCACCTTGGAAGGTTGGGGTGCCGGTTTGTGGAACACCCTGAGGACCTGTGCTCGTTGCGTTAGTGCTGGTTGGTGTTACCTTAGTCACTGTTGGGGTATAGGTCGCAGTGACTGGGGTGCCATTCTTATCTACACGTTTGACTGTGACTGGATCTGCTGTACCAACATATTGTTTTTCTGGCGTAAAGGTAATAGAGCCATCTGGATTGATGCTGTATTCACCTACACCTGAAACGGTTTTCGTTGACTGTCCATCTTCGAAAGTCATTGGTTTTGTTTCATCAATTGGAACCAATGGATTACCTTCTGTGAAGGTTGGAGTGCCTGTTTGTGGAACACCCTGAGGGCCTGTGCTTGTTGCGTTAGTGCTGGTTGGAACCACTTCTTTCACCACCGCTTGGTACTTGACTGTAACAGGAGTGCCGTTGGCATCCACACGAGTCAATTCAAGTTCTGGTGTTTCACCCTTGAACTGTTTGTCTGGTGTGAAGGTCACCTTACCGTCTGCGTTCACTTTGAACGTACCAACATTTGGCACTTCTTTCACAGTTGTACCATTGTCAAATAGTGGAGTCGAATCAGCTGGGAATGGAACCGAGTCATGACCTGGGGTGAAGGTCACTTTACCTTCTTGAACCTGACCTTGCAGACCCTCTGTCTTATCACCTGAACCTGTTGGTGTCACCTTCTCAACAACTGGGGTATAGGTCGTGACAGCCGACTCTCCATTTTTATCCACCACTCCAACTTGAACTGGAGTTGCCGGACCATAGAAGGTTTTTAGTGGAGTAAAGACAATTGTTTTATTTACAAGATCTAAATCGTACGTCCCTTGGTCGGCAATGGTTAGCGAAGTTACCTTCTGCCCATTCTCATCATAAAGAAAGACACTACTTTGGACTAGTTCGACGGATTTCTTTGCTCCATTAATGGTTGTTGTCCCTTTTGTAAAGTGAACCTCGCTCTCGCTTGCTCTATCCTCATCAAACCGAATCGTTGCTAGCTGCTTCTGCCCTTGAAGGCCTTTAGATTTCGCTTCGCTTGCTGAAGGGACAACTGGAAGGGGAACATAATACACCAACCTATCCCAAGAGAATTCTTTTTCCAAATCTTCATCGCTCGGATTTATCGCACTAATCGAATATTGATCAAGAGCCTCATCTCCCGACATTGTATTTGCGTCAATATCTTCACCTGGATAATAGCCAGGAATTTCAGGGGAAATCACCTGAGACCAAGTTTGGTCTGCAGACCAGGCTGAGTAAGTTACACCTGCTGTCGCATCATTTGGATGCAGTTTTGCCAAAACCTGGTCAATTCTCTTAGTTCGAGTAAACGAATGAGTCTCAATATGTTTTGGAGGAAGAAGCGATAAATCAGGATTTTTTGCTTTTCTGTAATACTCATAGTTAATTTCGCGAGTCCCACGGACAGTTTCGATTGCTTCTATAACCTTGTGTCTAAACTGAAACTTGAATTGTTTTGGACTAGCCGAGTCACCAAAGGTATGATCTATAAAATCGTTACTGATCAGTTCATATCCTGCATCTTCTAATTCCTTAATTCGACGAGCAGGGTCATAAGAAATTGGTCCGTTGGGTTTGCCTACAACTGTGTCTACCTGTCCTAGTTGCACTTCCTTAGACGGATCATTTACATCCACAAAGGTGAAGCTTGCAGATGACAGTTTGGTGGACATTTGGATAGAAACATTATTGGACTCTGTATACTTGGAACTGCCATTTGCCATGGCCGAAGAAAGATAAGCCGTAGCACCTGGGGCAGTATCTTTCCCGATAACTGCTCCATCAATATTAAACTGAACCCTATTTCCAGCAACAACAGGAGCTGTCGAATGCCAACGAACTGCACGAATCTCCGACCAATCCGATACCTGTTCTGCAGTGAGCCATTGTGAAGCATTAATTTCTGCAGCATTGCCCGCAGTACGACTATATTGAACTTCCCAGCCTGAAGGTGGTGTTAGAGCTTTTGTCAAACTCACTGTAAATTCAGAGCCACGATTTCTGGATTCTAGCTGTTTATCACCTTTCATCGGCAAGGATGACAAAACATAAACGTCTGAAACAGGCTGTTTCGCTGCGTTTTTATAGGTCACTCTGAAATCAATCTCATCGCCAGGATAGTGCTCTTGGGTATTATAAGCAAAGTGCTGATCTGTCGCTCTTTTCACTTCAGAGTAGACACCGCTCGCTTCTGAAGCCTGTACGATCACATTGAAGTCATGAGAGGTCGAATTTTTCGAAGTAACGGTAATACCATCCAATTCACCTAGATCATAACCATTTTGAGCTTGAACGTCAGGAAGTTCTTCATCCCAGAAAGCAATTGCTTTATAGGTATAGGTCCCATTTGGAATTGTCTTGTTTTCCAACTTCAAAAGCGTTGGGGGCATAGGGGAGTCTGGGGTTCCCTTCACTTGGGCATAGTAGAGAGTTTTCCCAGTATCTTTGTAATTATAATAGACCTTAAAATTAGGATTCCCACTAAAGTTTAATTGAGGGTCAGCCAAATAGGCTAAATGGTAAACTCCCGTCAAGTTTGCGAAGTTCTGAGTAGGGGTGTCTTTACCCGCAGTCCTTGTGATAAAATCTTCTTTAAAACCAGAAGCATCTGTGTGTCGATTAAAGACATCTGTCCGACGGCGTCCAACCATTGAAATTTGCTGGATAACACGCGTCAATTCGGCTGAGGCAGTTTGAGAGAAGGAAACAGTGTTTCCAGTATTCTTAAAAGTGAAATCCGTTCTAGAATCCAACTTACTAATCGTCGAATCTTTATAGAGACTTTCCCAATTATTAAAACGTGTTTTTGTCTGGAAAAAAAATGCCGAAGTATCATTGGTTGAGGACTTCCTCATCTTGATATTTTTAAACTTGTACTCCAGTTCCTTCACATCTTGCTCTTCCGTCAATCGTAGACTACGGGTGTTACTATTAAAAGTCCCTAATAACTCACCTGTAGCTTTATTGTATACTTCTACAGATGCATCCGGTGAGGAGAAAAATTCATTCCAATAACGATCCTCAATCGCATTGACTTCCCGATAAGACTCTCGTGGATCCTGTATTTTATGGGTGACCGTGTAGTCATTGATAGGATAATCTTTTTCAACCTCTGCGACTGATGAAAGTCGAACATTAGAACGGTATTCTGTTTCACCATAAGAACGAATTATCTCCGAGTCAGACTGATTATAGTGTCTATATTCAAAGAGAGAAGACTCTGGCTGGTCTGTTTTTTGAACAAAGAGAGCATAAGGCAGAACGGCCGTATTTTGATAGCTAGTCCCATCTGCTTTTGTATAGATACCCGTCACAGTAAAGTTTTGCGCTTTTCTATTGATATCTGCTACTTTGGCATTCTTTAACTTGAAAGAAATTGGAATGAGCTTATTTTTATTGTTATTAATATCTTGAAGCGGATTGTTAGCTCTGTTAATGGTCAGATGGTAACCCGTCGCATCGGCAGTCCATCCTAGAGCTTTGGCTTCATCTGTCAATTCATAACCTTCTTTTAACTCTATATTATAAGTATAAGAAGTGACAGGATCAATGATATGCCCTCCGACATCACTAATACCCATACCATTGATCATACGACCATCAAAGACACCATTTCCATAGTTGAAGTAATCATTTCTTGCCGTATTATTCTTAGGATCTTTCGCACCGTTAAATAGATAGTAGGACACAACCGACGAATCATCGTCAACGATACCATCATTATTTCGATCGTAGCCAATGACCTGATTGTTAGACATTGGTGTCAGACCACCTACACCGTTTTCTAAGACCTTCCATGTGTGTTCAATACTTCCAAGTTCTTTGAGGACATTGCCATTTTTGTCATAGAGCTTAGCAGTTGCGGTCACCTTGTGGTCTGGTCCAATGGCTTGGACAGCACCTCCCCAGTTCTGAGTCAAAGGATCTATCTGAAAAGTATAGACGAAGTTATAGTTTGCCCCACCTCTCAGATTTGTAGGTTCTATCTTTAAATCAAGGTCCCCATTCGTTTTTTCTTGACTGAACTTTACACCACCGACTGGAGAAGGGGTCAATTTAATAGCTTTCCCATTTTGGAAATGAATTTTGATATACCCACTAGAATAGTCTACTTCGTGTCCAGTAATACTAAAGGTCAAGGATTCACGGACACTATCTACCGCATGGATATCCTTAATTGGCGAATGAGCTTGAAATGCAGCATTGACTTCATCTAGCGATCTCTTGCGTCTAGAAGAAGTTTGTCCGCTAGAACTGCTTTCTTCCTTGCTTTTCTGCTCAGTTTGAGTTGATTCTAGAGATTGCTTTTTCTCCTCATCTAAAGAAGGCTGACTCGCTTCCTTCGTATTGTCAACTTGAGAAACTGGTTGGCTCTGAGCAACTGGTGCAGATACTTCTGTTTTGGACGGTTCAGTTTTATCCTTCTGGTCCTTAACTGCTTCGTTCTGTGTTACCTCTTTTTGAGGTTCAGAAATGACTTCCTGTCCATTCTCAGCACTTTTTTCCTTCTGTTGAATTTCCGCCTGCGTTTGTTGTTCCTTATTGTTGACTTGAGCTTCATCTGCTTGCACTGGTGAAGTAGCTATCACCATAAAGGTTCCTAGCAATACCGAACAGGTCCCAACACTTAACTTTCTAATCGAAAAGCGGGAAAAAGATTGATTAAAAAATTTTTTCTTCATCATTTCTCCTTTATATTCATACTTAATCTAACATAACAGCTTTATCATTATAACTTATAGTAAATAGAATTTCCAATAGAATGTTCATTTCTACATAAATTTCTTTATAACTCCATTTGCATAGAAAAAGGAAGCTGAAAAACCAGCTTCCTTCTGTTGTTTTCATTCCATTTTCACCATTATTCCACACTGAAAAGATATGGATATACGGGTTGTTGACCTTGGTGAATCTCTACTTCAACATCTTCAAATTCTTCTGCGATTTCTTGGGCAATTTCATTGGCAAGTTCTTCGCTTCCGTCTTCTCCGACATAGAAAGTCACGATTTCACTATCTTCGTCCAACATATGTTTCAATGTTTCTGTCAAGGTTTGGTGCATGTCAGGATTTGACACGAGGATTTTCCCATCTACCATACCAAGATTGTCATTTTCATGAATTGCTAATCCATCGATAGTTGTATCACGAACGGCTGTTGTTACACTACCGCTTACGACATCACCAAGGGCTGCAGTCATGCGTTCTTTGTTTTCTTCGATTGATTTGCTTGGGTCAAAGGCAAGAAGACTGGTCAATCCTTGAGGAATTGTACGTGCTTCTACCACAACAGCAGGTTGTTCAAGCACTTCAGCCGCAGACTGAGCTGCCATAAAGATATTTTTGTTGTTTGGCAAGAAGATAATGTTGCGAGCATTGACCTGTTCAACAGCCTTGATAAAGTCTTCTGTTGAAGGGTTCATTGTCTGACCACCTTCGATAACATAATCCACACCTTGGGCACGGAAGATATCTGCTAAACCTTGACCAGCTACTACTGCGATAAGGGCATACTCTTTTGTTTCAGCAGGCTTGTTTCCTTGAGTTGCTTCTTTTTCAACTTGCGCTTCGTGTTGGTTACGCATGTTGTCCACTTTTACCTTGATCAAGCTACCATATTTGAGACCTTCTTGCATGACAAGACCTGGATCTTCTGTATGGACATGAACTTTGACGATCTCATCATCGTTGACAACAAGCAGAGAGTCACCTAAGTCATTCAAGTAGTTACGGAATTCATCGTAGTCAAAGTCCTTAGAATAAGTTGGACCTTGTTTGAGAGCTACCATGATCTCTGTACAGTAACCGAAGGTAATATCCTCAGTTGCCACATGACCTGCTACAGACTTGTGGTGCTCTGCATTAATCATTTCACTCATGTTTGCAGGAGTCGCTACAAAGTCTTCAGAAGCACTGTATTCACCAGTAAGAGCTGAAAGGAATCCTTCGTAGATGAAGACCAAACCTTGACCACCTGAGTCTACCACACCAACTTCCTTAAGGACTGGAAGCATTTCTGGTGTCTTAGCCAAAGCTGCTTTTGCGCCTTCCAAGGCTGCACGCATGACCTCAACAGCATCATCTGTCTCCTCGGCTTTTTTCTTAGCCCCAATAGCCGCTCCACGAGAAACAGTCAAAATGGTTCCTTCAACTGGTTTCATAACTGCTTTATAAGCTACTTCGACACCGGATTGGAAGGCAAGAGCCAAGTCTTGACCTGTTAATTCATCTTTTTCCTTGATAGCCTGAGAGAAGCCACGGAAGAGCTGAGAAGTGATAACCCCTGAGTTCCCACGCGCACCCATCAAGAGCCCTTTGGCAAGAATGCTCGCTACTTCTCCAACTGTAGAAGCAGGCTTGTCTGCTACTTCTTTCGCACCATTCTCAATGGTCATTCCCATGTTTGTCCCAGTATCTCCATCTGGAACTGGAAAGACGTTTAATGAATTGACATATTCTGCTTGCTTATTCAAACGAGTTGATGCAGCCTGCACCATCTCTTGGAATAAACTGGTAGTAATTTTTGACACGATTATTCTCCTACAACTTTGATATTTTGAATGTAGACATTCACAGTCTGAGCAGTAATTCCTAGTTGATTTTCTAAACTAAAACGAACACGCTCTTGAATGTTTTTTGACACTTCGCTTATCTTTACTCCGTAGCTCAATACGGTATAAACATCAACTGCAATGCTACCATCTTCGGCTGCTTTTATAACAACACCCTTAGAATAATTTTCCTTACCAAGAAGGGCTTGGAAATTGTCTTTGAGGGCATTTTTACTAGCCATACCGACCACACCAAAAATCTCAGTTGCGGCACCACCTACTACGGTTGCAATCACTTCATCTGTCAGTTCGATTTGACCATCTTTTGTATTAATTTTTACAGTCATTTTTTTTACCTCAACTAGTTGATACTCTATTTTATCATATTTCAGCCCAAGTGTAAAAGCAGAATGCTGTATCTGCGTATATTTACTCTATTTTTCAAATGGTTTTATCCTTAGAGCAAAAGAAAAAGACCTAAGCGGTCTTTTCATTTTTATTAAACGCGTTCAACTTTACCTGATTTCAAAGCACGAGCTGAAGCCCAAACTTTTTTAGGTTTACCATCGATAAGAACAGTAACTTTTTGAAGGTTTGGTTTTACGGCACGTTTTGTTTGGTTCATCGCGTGTGAACGGTTGTTTCCTGATACAGTCTTACGACCTGTAAAGTAACATACTTTAGCCATTGTGTTTTCCTCCTATTAGATCTAATATAGCGGATGTGCTAGCACCACATACCGTACTATGTTATCACACTTTCTTGAATTTATCAAGGGCCTAAACTATTTTTTTATTTAACGTAAACAACTCCAAGTTTACCAAAAGCGACTTCCCCACGGATAATCAAGGTTTTGTTTGTTGGCGCTACAGGAGCATCTGCCTTAGCTGCACCAAAGGAGGTTTCTACTTTCAGATCGACACGCCAGTGTTGTGGAACATAGACGGTTGCATTCCCGAAGGCCACTTCAATATTTAAAGTTGCAAAATCACCTAGCATCTCTGCATTATCATAGTAGATTTTAGCATCCCCAAAAGCGACTTCCACTTGGTCATCTACGAGATCTTGATCTTGCTTATAGAAGGTCCCGCTACCAAAAGCGACTTCCTTATCTGTGATGACTGTTCGTTCACCGTTGTACCACCATTTTTTGCCATACCAAAACTTACTTGAATGCGTCAGATAACCAACACCTAGCACTGCTAATATACTAGCCCAAAACAAAGACTGGTTTGGAATAGGAAAAATGTTATAAAAATGATTCGCAATCATTAAGGCTACTAGAGCAGTAAAAACTGCTGATGTTAGATGACGACGAAGCAAAGCTTCAACTGATTGGTAAGCAAAAAAGGCAATACCAATCAAAGGCCATATTTTACCATCCAAAGAAGGAATTCCAAAATTCCCTTGCAGCAAGATCCAAGCTGCTAAAACCAATAAAACAATACCAAATGCTTTCTTTTTCATGTTTTTCACCTCATGTTTCTTAGATTTTCTTTTAGGAGGGATTGGTAATGTCGTGAGACATGAACCTCCTTGTGCGTCTGATAAAAGGAAATGGTGCCCGTTCCTGAAAAGGACTTGTCCACTGAGTAAATCTGACGGATGTTTGCGATCGTTGACTTGGACACTCGACTGAAATAGCGAGGTAAGATTGACTCCAACTCATAAAGTTTGAGACGAACTTCATAGGCTTCCTTCTGGTTATGAGCGTAGATCTTGCTCCCTTCTGTTTCAAAGAAGAGAATTTCTGACAGGTCTAGATAATATTCACCTGTCCCCTTGTAAAAAGTCAACCTCGGAGCCTTTGACTCTTGCAAAAGTCGTTGCAAATCTGCAATTTCATCTGTCAAAGTGGGGGTCTTGATGACAATTTCAGTCTCCTCTAAATTGCCGTCAATCTCAATTCGTAACTTCATCACATCTCCTTTCTGACTCTACTATATCAAAGCTAAGTTAGGAATACAAGGGCAAAAAAGCAAGTGGTCAATTTGAAGCAGTAAGTGGTTGTAGGACTAACTTAACTTACATGTCAGAATAGGAAGAAAATGAAGCCCCACACCAGACCATAAGCATAGCCAACCAAGACATCCTTGGGATAATGAACACCCCCTAAAACCCTCACCAAGCCCAGCAATGCTGAGAAGAGCAAGCATGTTAAGCCAACAGGTAGACTAGCATGCAGACAGGCCATGGAGATGATAGTTGCCGAAAAAACATGGCGACTGGGCATCGACTGTCCCGAACTGTCCTTGTCAAGCAGAGGACTGATGTCCCAAGTTTCATAAGGTCGTGGGTGGTTGATTTTCTTACGAAAAAGAGACAAAATCACAAAACCTGATGCAGGAATAAGCACATAAACCCCAACTTGCTGACCCAATCCTAGTTGCAGGTAAGTAGTGACTAGCAAGATCAGATAGACCAGGGACATGGCGACTGTCATCAAACGATTGAAACTGCGTAATAGGAATAGAAGAATTGGACGACTAGTTAGTCTGGAGCTGATATTTCGATACCATTCTTGATAATTTTTCATTTATTTTTCTCATTCATTATTTTTTTGCCTACAGGTGAGACGTTTGTCTTCTAGTATAGTGTAGAAAAAGAAGGCCGTCAAGCCTTCTTTTAATTTATTCTTCTGCTTCGTCTTCTGTAAATTGACTATTGTACAAGTCAGCGTAGAAGCCACCTTGCACCATCAGTTCCTCGTGATTGCCTTGCTCGATGATATTCCCATCTTTCATGACAAGAATCAAGTCGGCATTTCGGATAGTAGACAAGCGATGGGCGATGACAAAGGAAGTTCGACCCTCCATCAAACGGTCCATGGCTTTTTGAATCAACTCCTCTGTACGTGTGTCGACTGAGGATGTCGCTTCATCCAAAATCAAGAGTGGCGCGTCCTTGAGCAAGGCACGAGCAATGGTCAAGAGCTGTTTCTGTCCAACAGACAAGGTCACGGTGTCATCCAAAACAGTATCGTAGCCATCTGGCAAAGTCATGATAAAGTGGTGGATTCCCACAGCCTTGCTGGCTTCTATCATTCGTTCATCACTGATGTCTGTCTGATTATAGACGAGATTGTCTCGAATGGTTCCTTCAAAGAGCCATGTGTCCTGCAAGACCATTGAAAAGGCATCATGCACTTCTAAACGCGTCATAGCCTTGGTATCCACACCATCAATGCGAATACTTCCCTTATCAATCTCATAAAATTTCATCAAAAGATTGACAATGGTTGTCTTACCAGCCCCAGTCGGTCCAACAATGGCAACCTTTTGACCAGCATGAGCTGTCGCAGAGAAGTCATGGATGATGGTGCGTTCTGGTGTATAGCCAAATGACACCTGATCAAAGACCACTTCACCTTTCATGTTGGTTAATTGTCTTTCCTTATGAGATTCATCTGCCATTTCCTCTTCATCTAGAAATTCGAAGACACGTCCCATAGCTGCACTAGCCTGTTGAAGACTGGTAATTCCTTGGGCAATTTGAGAAAGGGGTTGAGAAAAGATACGCACGTAAGCCATAAAGGCAACGATAATCCCGATACTGATGTGCCCATTCAATGCTAAGGCTGCACCAACGATAATCACCAAGACGTAGCTAAAGTTTCCAATGAATATCATGATTGGCATCATAATTCCTGAAATAAACTGAGATTTCCAGATACTGTCATATAGGCGATGATTTAATTTCGCAAATTCTTCTTTAGTGCTCTCGATAGCATTGTAACTGGTCACCACATTATGGCCAGAGTACATTTCTTCCACATAGCCATTGACGGCTGCCAAATCCTGTTGCTGACTCTTAAAAAAGCCCTGTGACTTGCCCATAAAGACGGACACGAAAACGAAACCGATAAGAGTTGAGACGACGGTTACCAGTGCCAAAATCCAGTTCATCCCAAACATGGTAATCAAAACAGCAATCAACAAGAAACTAGCTGAAAGAACTGTCCCTAGACTTTGGTTAAGAGACTGAGCTGCTGTATCCACATCATTGGTCACGCGCGAAAGGGTGTCCCCTTGAGAATGACGGTCAAAATAGCCTAGAGGCAAGCGATTGATTTTTTCCGCGATAGCCTTCCGCAAACGTTGTGAAAAATGTTGGATACTAGTTGAAAAAATGTAGGCTTGTGTATAGTTAAGGATAATACCAAGCACATAAAGGATAACCAAAAAGCTAGCAATACTTGACACAGCTACCAAGTCGATTTCTGTAGCCAAACCATCTGAAATCAAGTTAGTAATTTCTTTAATCTTAGTTGGCCCATAAACGGTAATGATACTTGAAATGACTGCAGCCACAACTGCTATTAGGAGAGGGAGTTGGAGGCCTGCCATATAAGGTTTGCACTGTTTCCAGACCGACACTTTTTTATTTTCCATGTTCCAATTCCTCCTTCGATAGTTGTGAGTAGGCAATTTCTTGGTAAACTTCATTGGTAGCTAGAAGTTCCTTGTGGGTGCCTTGTCCCACGACTTTACCTTGATCCAAAACCATGATTAGGTCAGCATCCATGATGGTTGAGATGCGTTGCGCTACGATGAGCTTGGTCATGGATTGTGTTTTTTCAGCAAGTTCTTGGCGTAAGATCCGGTCTGTCTTGTAGTCCAAGGCCGAGAAGGAATCATCAAAAATGAGAATTTCAGGCTTCCGAGCCAATGCGCGTGCAATGGCCAAACGTTGTCCTTGACCTCCTGAGAAGTTGGTCCCACCTTGGGCCACTTCTGAAGCCAGGCCTGCTTCCTTATCCTCGATAAAGTTCTTAGATTGAGCCAATTCCAAAGCTTGCCACATAGCAGCTTCGCTTAGAGGACTTTCTTGACTCTGACCAAAGTCTAAGTTTCCCTTAACATCTCCAGAAAAGAGCACAGCTTTTTGAGGGATATAGCCGACTTTATTGCGCAAATCTTCCAAGTCGTAATCTTGCACATTGACACCGTCAACTAAGATTTGACCAGCTGAGACATCATAAAAACGAGGTAAGAGATTAACAAGTGTCGATTTCCCAGATCCAGTTGAACCAATAAAAGCAATTGTTTGCCCTGCTTCGGCTTTGAAAGTAACATGTTCCACAACTGCTTCTGAGTTTTGAGAGTAGCGGAAGGTTACATCACGGAATTCCACTTGTCCCTGAACTGAAGGAACTGCCGCCTGTGGATGACTAGGATTTCCAATAGAAGGATGCAGATCCAATACTTGATTGATACGCCCTGCAGAAACCAAGGTACGAGGAAGGACGATAAAGAGAGCACCCATGAGCAAGAAGCCCATTACGACTTGCATGGCATAGGACATGAAGACCACCATATCGCTAAAAAGAGGCAGACGTTCTGCCAAGCTAGCATCGTTGATGATATAGGCTCCAATCCAGTAAATAGCTAAACTCAAGCCACTCGAAATCCCCATCATAATGGGATTCATAATGGCCATCAAACGGTTGACAAAGAGATTGAGTCGAGTCACCTCATCATTGGCTTCTTCGAATTTCTTGTCTTGGTAATCCTCAGCATTATAGGCACGAACAACTCGAATCCCTGTCAGACTTTCACGGGTGATGCTATTGAGTTTATCTGTCAACTTCTGGATGACAGATTGTTTTGGAAAGGCCAGAGTCATGAGAACAGTGGTCATCAAAACATTGACGATAACAGCAACCACTACTGCCCAGAGCCAGTATTCAGACTTGCCAAGGATTTTCCCAATAGCCCAGATGGCCATGATTGGCCCACGAGTGACTACCTGGAGTCCCATAGTAAAGAGCATCTGAATCTGAGTGATATCATTGGTTGTTCGAGTCAAGAGACTAGGAATAGAAAAACGTTTGATCTCTGTCTGCGAAAAATCCAAAACACGATGAAAAACATCTCTACGTAGATGAGCCGTATAGGAGGCTGCAACACGAGCCGCAAAAAATCCCACTGTTACGGATGTTAGAAAGGCCAAAAGTGACAAGCCCATCATCTTAAGGGCTGGTGACCAAAGCTCTCCCAACTCCGTACCTGGTGTTCCAAGTAATGCTGTAATTTCTGAAATATAAGTCGGCACTTCTAACTCGAGATAGACCGAGAAACAGGTAAAAAGAACAGTCAGGAGAATCATGACCCATTCTTTTCCTGTAATACGCTTAGCGAGTTTTTTCATCATTTCCCCCTATTTTTTCTACATTTGCTTGCAGTTTATCAAGGACTTCTTCAAAGATTGCGAGATTCTCTTCGGAAATGCCTTCAAGTAAACTACGGTCAATTCGATCAAAGAATGATTTGATTTGATTTATTTGAGAGCGTGATTTTTCGGTCAAATGAACAAATTTCGCCCGTTTATCACTTGGACTCGTCTCCAACTCCACCAAACCATTTTGTACCATGCGCTTGACTAGATTACTCGCAACAGATTTGGTAATATTGAGTTCCTGCTCGATATCCTTAATCAGGACCAGTTCCTCTTTTTGTTCACAATGATCTAAAAAACGCAGAACCTGCCCTTGCGGTCCACCCATAAATTCAATACCACATCGCTTGGCTTCCTTTTGCACCATGAGGTGAACCTGATGCCCAAAACGTTTAAAGACCAAAATTGGTTTATCCATATCTGCTTCCTCCCAAATAAAAAATAGTTCTCTTGAGAACAATTAAGTTTTCATGAGAACTATTTTATCATTTTCAGAAAAGATGTCAAGAAAAAAGTTTCTACGAGAACTATCCTGGTCAGAATTGACATTAGCAGATATTTTCTCTATAATAAGCACTAACTACTGTGGATAGAAATCCATTCATTCGATGAAGGGAGAGAACTTTCAAATGAAACCAGAAGAACAAAGAGTTTTAGGAATCTTAGCAACCATTTTTGGAGCCATCGCACTTTTAGGATCCTGGATCCCGTTTATTAACTATCTATCGTTTTTCATCGCCATCGTCGCATTTATCCTAGGGATTATCGGCCTTATCGTCAACCTCAAAAAACGAAAAACAATGGCCATTATCGGAACAGCTCTGTCAATTGCTTCTATCGTACTATTCTTTACAACCCAGGTACTGTACGCTAATATCTACAAAGATTTTGCCAAGGAATTTAACCGCTCCTACAGAGAGGCCAGTGCCTCAATGGAACGCGAAGAAGAAAGCGACTTGACAGATGATAGCAGTGATTTCATCCCTGAAGAGGAGGAAGAGGATTCCTTCACTTGGACCCAAAAAGAGTTTGACGACTTAATCGAAGGTGACCTTGACAACAAAGGAAAAGGTGGCACCAACTACAAGGATATTATCAAAAAACACGGACTGCCAGACTCCGAGTTTGACTCCACTATTGGGGGTTACAATACGAGAAAAGTCACCTATATCTCCATTGGTGACAAAATTAAGACGGTTACCCTAACTTTTGCAAAAGATGACAATGGGCGACTCTTGCTCGTCCAAAAACATGCAGTCGGTCTAGGTCTAGGAAAAAGCAAGCAACAAAATGATTCTGAAAGCAGAGTCTAAGTTCCATATAAAAAGCGAACAGCTAGTAGGTCTGTTCGCTTTTTATATTAGAATCCATCTACATTGGTATAGATCTTTTGTACATCTTCGTCATCTTCAAGGACGCTGTATAGTTTTTCAAAGGTTTCAAGGTCATCGCCTGACAATTCCACTTCTGACTGAGGAATCATTTCCAATTCGGTAACTTGGAATTCTTGGATACCTGACTCACGAAGGGCAACGATAGCCTTGTGAAGGTCAGTTGGAGCTGTGTAAACAGTGATTGTTCCATCTTCTGCTTCGACATCATCCACATCCACATCAGCTTCAAGCAAGAGTTCAAAGATAGCATCCGCATCTTCACCAGCAAATACGATCACACCCTTGTTGTCAAAGAGGTAAGAAACTGAACCAGAAGCACCCATGTTTCCACCGTTCTTACCAAAGGCTGCACGGACATTGGCCGCGGTACGGTTGACGTTTGACGTCAAGGTGTCCACGATCAGCATAGAACCATTTGGTCCAAATCCTTCGTAACGTCCTTCTGTAAAGGTTTCGTCTGTGTTTCCTTTTGCTTTATCAATCGCTTTATCGATAACGTGTTTTGGCACTTGGGCTTGTTTAGCACGGTCGATAACGAATTTCAAAGCAGTGTTTGATTCTGGATCCGGATCACCTTTTTTAGCTGCTACATAGATTTCTACACCAAATTTTGCATATACTTTAGAGTTAGCTCCATCTTTAGCCGTTTTCTTGGCTACGATATTAGCCCATTTACGTCCCATTAGGAATCTCCTTTTTTCACATTTTAATCTTTCTTATTATAACACAAGTCCATCTGATTTTCACTAGAGGAAATGGATTTTCTTTCTTAAATCCAACTAGGATTGTCCTTTGGCTACCAAGATTGCCTTGCCTTCTTTTATCAGGGGATGGCAGAAAAGTGAAAAGTACAGTTGGGTGGTCATGGCAACCCAGATAAGTGGTTCACAGAGGATGACTCCCCTATAGCCCGCCCAAGGGATAATCAAGACCACAAAAACGATTTTGCCGATTAATTCGATAAAACTGGAAACAAGTGGTAAGATTTTTTGCCCCAAGCCCTGCAAACAATTGCGATAAATCAGCAAAAGGCTCAAAATCGGATAAAAGACTGAACTGATTTGCAGGTAGAGACTACCATTTTCTACCAAGTCAGTATCTGTTGAACTGGCCAAGAAGGAAACCAAGGTCGGACTAGCAAAAAAGAGAAAGATACAGACAAAACCTGCCCAAGACATGCTCAGTCGACTGCCGATTCGAAGACCTTGAACAATGCGGTCTGGTCGTTTCGCACCGAGATTCTGAGAGGCAAAGGTCGTCATGGCAGAAGAAACGGCCGTCATGGGAAGCAGAGCAAAGGCCATAATGCGTCGCGCCGCTGTTTGCGCACTTATAATCACGGCTCCAAAAGTATTGACAGAAGACTGTAAAATCACACTACCAATAGACACAATCGAACTCATCAAGCCCATAGCTAAACCTTGCTCCAAGAGATCCGCATACAAGCTCTTGTCCCATTTGAAATGTTTAAACTGTGGCAAGAGTTCTGGAACGCTTTTGCGGATATAATAAAAGCAAAGAACCGCTGATAACCCTTGTGAGATAATAGTCGCAAGTCCCGCAGATTGAACACCCAGTTGCAGTTGCGTAATAAAATAGAGATCGAGAACCACATTAACCAGAGCAGAGAAAATCAGAAAACCAAGCGCAGCCAGACTGTCACCAATAGACCGCAACAAGCCTGCAAAAAGATTATAAGCGAAGCTGACTCCGACACAGGTCACAATCATGGAAATATATTGATAGGATTGGGGAAGGATTTCTGCAGGGGTATCTAAATATTGCAAGAGTGGGTACAGACCGACAAAGCCCATCAACATAACAAAAATACTCAAAAGCCCTCCTAAAATCCAGGTTGCAGCAACCGCTTCCTTGATTTTGGTGAAATTACGAGCCCCATAATAGCGAGCAATGACAATCCCCATGCCATTTCCAACACCAAGCGTAAAGCCTATAATCAAGTCAAAAATGGCCGTTGTTGCTCCTACTGCTGCCAAGGATTCTTGGCCAAGAAATCGCCCAACAATCAATACGTCAGCTGTATTATAAAGCTGTTGAAAGATATTAGACAGCAAGATGGGAAAGGCAAAGCTTAACAGCGAAGGAAGGATTGGACCATTGACCAAATCCACTTTTCTTTTCTTATTCATAAGCCTATTATATCAGCTTTCTAGAGGAGCGACAAGGATTGCTTGAAATCAATCGCCTACCGAGAGACAATTTGCTATAATCAAGAAAAGGAGGTCATTTATGAGTTTGACCAGTCAATTAATAACCGATGCATTTCCAGATCTTGATAAGGTTGAAAAGCTCAACAATGAAGCCTTCCCCGAGGAAGAACGAGTCCCACTGTCTGAGTTTTTACGCTATCAGGATCGAGATGACGCCCACTTCTTCGCCTTTTATAACCAAGAAGAGTTTGTTGGATTTGCTTTTGCCATCTCCAATCAAAAAGCCTTTTATATCAGCTTTTTTGCCATCATGCCCCACCTGAGAAGCCACGGTTATGGGAAGGAAATCATCGAAAAGCTGACTGATTTTTACCAGCGAACCATGTTGCTGGAAGTCGAGCGATTAGATGAAGAATGCGATAACCTGGAACAAAGGAAGGCTAGAATGGACTTCTATCGACAAAATGACTTTAAAACAGCCAACGCTTTCCTTGAGTACGATGGTTTGAGTTTTGAAATCCTCTATCGTGGCGATCACTTTGACGAAGAAGCCTATCGTGACATCTTCCAGAAGTTGCAAGATGAACATTACTTTGACTTTCATATCGAATACAGACGCTTTAGTGATCATTAGTTCGTTTGAGTTAGATAAAAAAGTAGCAGAAAATCTGCTACTTTTATTTTTATTCTTCAATTTCGATTCCAAGATCATCGCCAAGGTCAAGCGTTACTTCTTGGTTAGAAGTTGCATCCGCTACTGGACTATGATCAGAGGCTTCTTCATCTTCAATCAAGCCATATTGAACACGGACTTGATGGTCAATGGCGTCAAAGATTTCTGGATGATCTGCCAAGTATTTCTTAGCATTTTCAGATCCTTGTCCGATTTTTTCACCCTTGTAAGAGTACCATGCTCCTGCTTTTTGGATAATATCGAGATCACTTGCGATTTTCAAGAGCTCACCAGTCTTAGAAATCCCTTCTCCGTACATGATTTCAACAAAGGCTTCCTTAAATGGTGGAGCCACCTTGTTTTTCACGACCTTGATCTTGGTTTCCTTACCGACATTGGTGTCTTTTTGGTCACCAGTTCCCTTAATCTGTGTACTTCCACGAACATCCAAACGCACTGAAGCATAAAATTTCAGAGCACGTCCACCTGGAGTTGTTTCTGGGTTTCCAAACATGACCCCAACTTTTTCACGCAATTGGTTGATAAAGATAGCAATTGTTTTGGTCTTATTGATAGAAGCTCCGAGTTTACGCAT
Source organism: Streptococcus oralis (assembly GCF_026782375.1). GTDB lineage: Bacteria > Bacillota > Bacilli > Lactobacillales > Streptococcaceae > Streptococcus > Streptococcus oralis_CL. Next base: position 18,416 of record NZ_JAKUWJ010000002.1, read on the forward strand.
GGCCTGGCTCATCATACGAGCTTGAAGACCTACGTGGCTGTCTCCGATATCTCCATCGATTTCTGCACGAGGCACAAGGGCCGCAACTGAGTCGATAACGACTAGGTCAACTGCACCTGAGTCAATCAATTTCCCTGCAATTTCAAGACCTTGCTCACCTGAGTCTGGTTGTGATAAGAGCAATTCGTCAATATTCACACCAAGTGCTGCTGCATAGGCTGGATCAAGTGCGTGTTCCGCATCGATAAAGGCAGCGATACCGCCTTCTTTTTGAGCTTGCGCAACAGCGTGAAGGGCAACTGTTGTTTTACCAGATGATTCTGGTCCATAGATTTCGATGATACGTCCCTTAGGATAACCACCTGAACCAAGAGCAATGTCTAGAGCCAATGAACCTGAACTCATCACTTGAACTTTTTGCTCTGCACGCTCGCCCAAGCGCATGATTGAGCCTTTACCAAAGTCTTTCTCAATCAATTTAAGAGCATCGTTCAAGGCTTTTTCACGATCAGCTCCAAATTTTTTTCCGATTTCATCTAATTTTTTTGTTGGTTTTTTCGCCATTTTGTTCTCCTATATTCTACTGGTTCTTAGACCTATCTTTCATTATACCAAAATTTGGTCACTTAATAAAGCCTTGCGAACTAGGTTAAAGGCATGCATGACCGCAATATGTCGAACATCTGCTCGGCTCCGTCCTGCGATATTGGCCTTGATCACCTCTGTCCCTTTTGCATGAGCCAGTCCAATAAAAACTGTACCAGCTGGATGCCCCTCTAGGCTATCTGGCCCTGCCACACCCGTCAAACTAACTCCGTAGTCAGACTGAGTCTTGATCCGTGCCTGCTCTGCCATTTTTCGAGCCGTAAACTCAGAAACGACCCCGTGTTCTTTTAGCTCTTGCTCGGAAATATCCAACATCTTAGACTTTTCTTCTAGGCTGTAAGTGACAAAACCGCCATTAAAGATTGCTGAAACGCCCGAAAAGTCTGCTAAAGTAGCCTGAAAGAGGCCTGCCGTCAAGCTTTCTGCTGCAGTAATGCTTTTCTGTCTCTCCTTTAGCCCTTCTACTACGACACTTGCGAGGCTGGTTTCTTCCCCATATCCATAACAGATGTCTCGTAGAGAAATTCCCTCGAAAGTTTGGCGACTCAAGATTTGACTTTCTAGGATGTCTAGTGCTTGATCAGCCTTTTCTTGACTAACTGCTTTTGTAGACAAGCGCAAGGTCACTTCTCCCGTCTTGGCATACGGCGCCAAGGTTGGATCGGTTTGATGGTCAATCAAATCCGCCAAAATGGTCACCAACTGACTCTCCCCAATTCCAAAGAAACGGAGCACTCGTGAGTATAACTTGGTACCAGTCATTAACTTGGGTAAGAGTTGATTTAAGACCATGGGTTTCAACTCACTTGGTGGTCCTGGAAGGACCACGTAGGTCACGCCATCCACTTCCGACACCCCTCCGACTGCTAAACCTGTTTCATTTGGCAGTGGAGTTGCCCCTTCTACAATTTGAGCCTGCCTCTCATTATTGGGGGTTCGCGCATAGTCTGGTCTTTGAGCAAAAAAGTGATCGAGTTTTTCCTGGGCTTGAGTATCAAACACCAAGGCTTTTCCCAAAAATTTTGCCAACGTTTGTTTGGTCAAATCATCCTCAGTTGGTCCCAAGCCTCCTGTCAAAATCACAAGATTGCTACGCAAACTCGCAATTTCTAGCAAGGACATCAGGCGCGCTTCATTATCTCCGACAGCTGTTTGGAAATAAACATCTACTCCAATTTCTGCTAGCTTTTCTGATAAGAACTGGGCGTTGGTATTGACAATCTGCCCTGTCAAAATTTCCGTTCCTACAGCAATAATTTCTGCTTTCATTTTTCCTCCTACCTATCTATTCGGATTCTTTTTGAAAAAATCGCAGGAAGTTTCCCACGATTTAATCTTTTTTTATTCTGTTTCTTCGCTTGAAGCACTAGTACTTGATGAAGGCGCAGGTCGACCAAATGCCGTCTCGTAAAGAACAACATTGGTTTCCAACTCAGTCACTTCCTCTTTACCTAGTGAACGACGTAAAAGATTTTGCATTTCGAGCATATGTTCTGAGGTGACAATTTGATAAGAAATCCCCTGCAACTCAGCATCTTCTCCACGCAATTGATGGGTTTCAATATTCTTGAAGGAATCTTGATAGCCGAGCAATTGTGGAATGCTCTTGGCTGAAAGGTCGACGTTGGTCTGCATATTGTTGCTCAATGCTTTGAGGATGCCTTGATAGTGGCTCACACTGTTTAGGCTCAAAACTTTCTCAACGATTTTTTGAATAACTTCCCGTTGACGTTTTTGACGACCGTAATCTCCTTCAGGGTCTTGGTAACGCATCCGTGAATAAACCAGGGCTTCCTCTCCATTCAAGGTTTGTTCTCCAACACCAATGGAAATCTTATTAAACTCTTCTTGGTCAGCAATCGAAATCGGGAAACCAAGTGTATTGTTGACGGTGATTCCCCCAACTGCATCCACCAATTGTTGAAGACCTTGCATATTGACCATGACATAGCGGTCTATATGGATATTCATCATCTTTTGAATAGTAGAAATCGCCAGTTCCGCACCGCCATTGGCATAGGCAGCATTGAGTTTGGCTTCCTGAACTTGGCCGTCTCCAAGGTCAATCTTGGTTAAAATATCCCGTTCCAGACTCATCATAGTGGTTTTCTTGGTCTTCGGATTGACGGTCAGGAGAATCATGGAATCACTATTCCCCACCCATGGATCTGTACGTTCCACATTTCCCGTATCTACCCCCATCAAGAGGATGGTCAGAGGCTCAGTCGCCTCGATAACGTTGGTTTCTTCACCAATCTTTTTATAAGTCTTTTCACTCAAGGTTGCTGTCCCTTGTTGGAAAATGGTGTAACCATAAACCGCTACACCTACAACTGTTACTGCTAGAAAAGCTAGCACCATTCCAATTAATTTTTTGATCATCTCGTTATTCATCTATCAGTCTGCCCATAAGGCAAACATCTAAAAATGTCCCTTCTGCTAAATAGGCTCCTCTTTCTTGCAAGCCTTCTGTGATAAATCCCATTTTTGAATAGAGGTGGATAGCGGCCTCATTTCGTTTTTGTACACTTAGTTGTAAGCGACGCAAAACAGCACTCGATTTAGCCCACTCAATACCTTCTTCTAGAAGTATGGTAGCCAAACCTTGGTTCCAAAATTTCTTTTGAATCGCCAAAAAAACATCACCAATATGCCGAACCCTTACATGCTGATCAGCAGCGATATTCAAAACACCTGCAAGCTCATCATTCAGCAAGGCGAGGAGAGTGATTTGATTTTCTGAAGCAGCTTGTTTTTCGATGAAAAGAGCCATTTCAGACGCAGTCATCCCTATGCCATGTTCATCCAAGCTAGTGAAGTCTGTCTCTCGACCGACTTGATTTAAAAATGCAACCAAAGCTGCGGCATCTGAAATCTCAGCCTCACGAATACACAATTCATACTCCATCCTGAAGCTCCTTAATTAGGTGTTCAGCCCGAGAGCCATGAGCTATAAATTGAAGGCAACGACCATCGGCTTCTTTCAAAATTTCCAACTCCAAGTAGGAATCTGGTAAATCCTCACCCAAAAGATGCCCCCACTCGATAACAGTCACGCCGCCACCAAAGAGAAACTCATCCAAGTCAATAGAATCAGCGTCCCCTTCGATACGGTAAACATCAAGGTGATAAAGTGGCAAGCGTCCTTCATACTCTCTGACAATGGTATAGGTTGGACTTTTAATCATCTGACGGATATCCAAACCCTTGGCAAGGCCTTTTGTAAAGGTTGTTTTACCCGCGCCCAACTCACCCGTCAAGATCAGAACATCGTCTTTTTGCAGGATACGACCTAATCTTTCTCCGAGAGCTAGAAGCTCTTCTTCATTTTTTATATGCATGCTACTATTATACCAAAAAGTTTCCTTTTGTGTGAATTTTCTTTACAAACTTACTATAATGATTTTAAAGAATTATCCTCTACTTAAAAGAATAGAAAAATCGCAAAAACAAACAGGATATCCCGAATCAGATGGCTATAAAAGGAAATTTCTCTGTGAAGGCATTTGGGAAAAAGGAAACGAGCACATAGAAATCCAACACTGATATAAAGGAGAATCGAGAAAATCACTAAGGGATTCCTCAAGAAAACCATCGTAGCAAGAACGGAAATGATGACTGTTTTCTTTTTATTTAGGTGATTTTCTATATCGCGAAAAATTTTATCAAAAGGTAAGAAAATCAATAAATCTACTCCTAGCAAGAAAAAGAAGGAGGGTAAAAAGAGGTCAACCAGTTTCTGCTGCAATTTGCTAGTGGTTTGGATACTTTCTGAGAGAAGCAGACAGGTTGCCAAAAGATTGACTACTAAAAGGAGGCCATAAATAAGACTCACTTTCTTTTGAACATGCAAAATACTGTGTCTAGACTGGTCTGCTGTATGGAAATAATTTACCCCAGCACACAAAACAGAAATTCCTACTAGCAAAATCAAAAAATAAGCATTAGTCTGCTTCAACGATAAAAAGGATTCTTTCCATAATAGGCAACTAGCAAAACTAATCTGGATGACCGCAGCCAACAATAATAGGCGAATTGATTTTATCATTTCTTGTCCCTCCATATAAGGGATTATACCCTGTAAGGAGTGTGAAATGAAGAATGCCCTCTCAAGTGTTCTTTTTTTATGCTCAACTGACCAAAAAACAGTTCCATTATGCATAGAACTGTTTTTTTCCAGTCTAATCCTTAAACCAGAGAGCAATTTCACGTTTTGCAGAAGCTTCCGAATCGGAGCCGTGAACTACATTTTGAATGGCTTGATTGTCTCCTGCAGCCTTGGCAAAATCTCCTCGGATAGTTCCTGGCAGAGCTTCTTCTGGACGAGTAGCCCCCATCATGGTCCGCCAAGTTTCAATCACTTTCGGACCTGATAGAATGCCCACCACTACTGGTCCTGAAGTCATAAACTGACGGATAGGAGGATAAAAACTTTTTTCAACCAAGTCTTGATAGTGTTGATCAATCAAAGCTTCTGAAACTGCTGAACGCAACTCTAATTTTTCGAGTTTGAAACCTCGTTGTTCCATTCTTTGCAGAATTTCGCCAATCAGACCTCTTTTCACACCATCTGGCTTAATGATAAAGAATGTTTGTTCCATATGGACACCTCCTTGGCATTTTAGTTCTTCTATTCTACCACACTTTATGGAAAAGTGGGAAAATTTTCTGAAACAAAGCAAAGAGAACCCAAAGGTTCTCTTGTTTGCTTTTATTCTACTGTTTCTTCCACTTGGATTTCCACAGCTTCCTCTACGGGAGCAAGTTCTGTCTCTTCTTGTTCTGGAGCCAGATAGGCTGCTTCATTGATAGCTTGTGGTTCAAGGTTACGGTAGCGAGCCATACCAGTACCTGCTGGGATGATCTTACCGATGATAACATTTTCCTTGAGTCCAAGGAGATGGTCTTTCTTACCACGGATGGCCGCATCTGTAAGGACACGAGTTGTTTCCTGGAAGGAAGCCGCTGACAAGAAACTGTTAGTTTCAAGTGAGGCTTTGGTAATTCCCATAAGGACTGGACGACCTGTCGCTGGAACTCCACCTGCGATAAGAACATCTTTGTTGGCATCTGTAAAGTCGTTGATGTCCATGAGTGTACCCATGAGGAGGTCAGTGTCACCTGGATCCATGACACGAACTTTACGGATCATTTGACGAACCATTACCTCGATGTGTTTGTCACCGATTTCTACCCCTTGGCTACGGTAAACTTTTTGCACTTCACCGAGAAGGTAGGTTTCAACTGACAAGACATCACGAACAGCAAGGAGGCGTTTCGGTTGGATAGAACCTTCTGTCAATGCTGCACCGCGAGAGACTTGGTCTCCAACTTCGACACGCATACGTGCTGTAAATGGTACCACGTATTCACCTTCGCCAGTTTCACCCTTAACAAAGACTTTCTTGGTACGAGTTGAAGCATCTTCTTCGATGGCTGTAACCTCACCCTTGACTTCAGTGATAACCGCTTCCCCTTTCGGATTGCGGGCTTCAAAGATTTCTTGGACACGAGGAAGACCCTGAGTGATATCGGTATTTGAGGCAACCCCACCCGTGTGGAAGGTACGCATGGTAAGCTGTGTACCAGGTTCCCCGATAGATTGGGCAGCGATTGTACCAACTGCTTCACCAACTTCAACCGCATCACCAGTCGCCAAGTTGATACCGTAACAGTGACGGCAGACACCATGACGAGTGTTACATGTAAATACGGAACGGATAGTGACTTCTTCCACACCAGCATTGACAATTTCACGCGCCTTGTCTTCTGTAATCAACTCATTTGGACCAATGATAACTGCGCCAGTTTCTGGGTGTTTAACAGTTTTCTTAGTGTAACGACCATTGAGACGCTCTTCGAGAGACTCGATCATCTCTTTTCCTTCTGCGATAGAACGGATCAAGAGACCACGGTCTGTTCCACAGTCGTCCTCACGGATGATAACGTCTTGGGCAACGTCAACCAAACGACGAGTCAAGTAACCTGAGTCGGCTGTCTTAAGGGCCGTATCGGTCATACCTTTACGGGCACCGTGAGTTGAGAAGAACATTTCGAGTACTGACAAACCTTCGCGGAAGTTTGAAAGGATTGGCAATTCCATGATACGTCCGTTCGGAGCGGCCATCAGACCACGCATACCAGCAAGCTGTGAGAAGTTTGAGATGTTACCACGGGCTCCAGAGTCCATCATCATAACGATAGGGTTCTTAGGATCTTGGTTGGCAACCAAACGTTTCTCGAGTTTTTCACGAGCAGCACGCCATTCAGCTGTAACAGCATTATAGCGTTCGTCATCTGTGATCATACCACGACGGAATTGTTTGGTGATTTGTTCTACACGTTTGTGTGATTCTTCGATGATTTCAGCCTTGTCTTCAACGACTGGAATATCGGCAATACCCACTGTCAAACCTGCAAGAGTTGAGTGGTGGTAACCGAGGTTCTTCATACGGTCAAGTAGGGCAGATGTTTCTGTCGTACGGAAACGTTTGAAGATTTCAGCGATGATATTTCCAAGGTTTTTCTTCTTGAATGGCGGGTTGAGTTCAAGGTTGCGAATTGCTTCCTTGATATCTCCACCTAGTGGCAAGAAGTACTTAGCTGGAACACCTTCTGTTAAGTTAGCATTTGTTGGTTCTTGCAAGTAAGGTAGACCCTCTGGCATGATATCGTTGAAGAGGATTTTACCAACCGTTGTCAGCAAGACCTTGTGTTTTTGCTCTTCTGTCCATGGTTTGTTAAGACTGTCTGTTGCGATACCAACACGTGAGTGGAGGTGAACATAGCCATTGCGGTAAGCCATAACAGCTTCGTCACGGTCTTTGAAGACCATTCCTTCACCCTCACGACCAGCTTCTTCCATGGTCAAGTAATAGTTACCCAAAACCATGTCCTGAGAGGGAGTAACAACTGGTTTCCCATCTTTCGGGTTCAAGATATGCTCAGCAGCAAGCATGAGGATACGTGCTTCTGCTTGGGCTTCTTCTGAAAGCGGTACGTGGATGGCCATTTGGTCACCGTCAAAGTCGGCATTGTAGGCTTCACAAACAAGTGGGTGCAAGCGAAGGGCCTTACCATCAATCAAGACTGGCTCGAAGGCTTGGATCCCCAAACGGTGAAGGGTCGGTGCGCGGTTCAAAAGTACTGGGTGTTCTTTGATTACTTCTTCGAGGATATCCCAGATACGCTCATCTCCGCGTTCTACCAAGCGTTTCGCTGCTTTCACGTTTTGCACGATGTCACGAGCGACAATTTCACGCATAACGAATGGTTTAAAGAGCTCGATCGCCATTTCACGTGGCACACCACATTGGTACATCTTAAGAGTTGGACCAACGGCGATAACGGAACGTCCTGAGAAGTCAACACGTTTACCGAGCAAGTTTTGACGGAAGCGTCCTTGTTTCCCTTTGAGCATGTGGCTCAATGATTTGAGTGGACGGCTACCTGGTCCTGTAATCGGACGACCACGACGACCATTGTCAATCAAAGCATCAACCGCTTCTTGAAGCATACGCTTCTCATTTTGAACGATGATACCTGGTGCATTCAACTCAAGCAAACGAGCCAAACGGTTGTTACGGTTGATAACACGGCGGTAAAGGTCGTTCAAGTCAGATGAGGCAAAGCGGCCACCATCCAACTGCAACATTGGACGAAGATCTGGTGGAATAACCGGAAGGATGTTGAGAATCATCCATTCAGGTTTGTTTCCAGACTTGTAAAAGGCATCCAAGACATCCAAACGACGGATGGCTTTGACACGTTTTTGTCCAGTAGCTGTTTTCAACTCTTCTTTGAGTTCAGCAATTTCTTTTTCAAGATCTACTTGTTTCAAGAGGTCTTGGATGGCTTCGGCACCCATCTTAGCAACGAATGATCCATAACCATACTCACGCAAGCGTTCACGGTATTCACGCTCTGTCATGATAGACTTGTGCTCAAGTGGTGTATCCTTCGGATCAATCACCACATAAGCCGCAAAGTAGATCACTTCCTCGAGGGCACGAGGACTCATATCAAGGGTCAAGCCCATACGGCTTGGAATCCCCTTGAAATACCAGATGTGAGATACAGGAGCTTTCAACTCGATGTGCCCCATACGCTCACGACGAACTTTTGTACGCGTTACTTCAACCCCACAGCGGTCACAAACAATCCCTCTGTAACGAATGCGTTTGTACTTACCACAAGCACATTCCCAGTCTTTTGTAGGACCAAAGATCACTTCGTCAAAGAGTCCTTCACGTTCTGGTTTCAAGGTACGGTAATTGATTGTTTCAGGTTTTTTGACTTCTCCATAAGACCATGAACGGACTTTACTTGGAGAAGCTAGGGTGATTTGCATACTTTTAAAACGATTTACATCAACCACTATTTCTTCCCTTTCTATTTTAAGTGAACTGCTTATTCTTGATCAGCAGCTTCTTCTGTTGCTTCCGCTTTTGTTGCTTTCTCTGCTTCTTCAGCTTCAAAGGCTGCTTTAGCCTCTTGGGCTGCTTTTTCGCGGGCTTTTTCAAGGTCATCTACGTGGATGACATCTTCGTCCATTCCTTCATCCAAGTCGCGAAGTTCCACTTCTTGGTCATCTTCGTCAAGAACACGCATGTCAAGACCAAGAGATTGCAATTCTTTGACAAGAACTCGGAAGGATTCTGGAACACCTGGTTTTGGAATTGGTTTTCCTTTTGTAATAGCTTCATAAGCTTTCAAACGTCCGTTGATATCGTCAGACTTGTAAGTCAAGATTTCTTGAAGGACATTTGACGCACCGTAGGCTTCAAGAGCCCAAACCTCCATCTCACCGAAACGTTGTCCACCAAACTGAGCTTTACCTCCGAGTGGTTGTTGAGTAACGGTTGAGTATGGTCCGACTGAACGCGCGTGCAATTTGTCATCAACCATGTGGTGGAGTTTGATCATGTACATGACACCAACTGATACACGGTTGTCAAACGGCTCTCCTGTACGTCCATCGTAAAGGATTGTCTTGGCATCACTATCCATACCTGCTTCTTTAACAGTGTCCCAAAGGTCTTCCGAACTTGCTCCGTCAAAGACTGGTGTTGCGATATGGATACCAAGAGTACGGGCTGCCATACCAAGGTGGAGTTCCATAACCTGACCGATATTCATACGTGATGGCACCCCAAGTGGGTTCAACATGATATCGACTGGGGTTCCGTCTGGAAGGTAAGGCATGTCTTCTACAGGAACGATACGAGAGACAACCCCTTTGTTTCCGTGACGTCCGGCCATCTTATCTCCGACCTTGATCTTACGTTTTTGAGCGATGTAGACACGAACTAGCATGTTAACACCTGATTGCAACTCATCACCATTTGCACGTGTAAAGATCTTAACATCACGAACGACACCATCGGCACCGTGAGGTACACGGAGAGAAGTGTCACGCACTTCACGAGACTTGTCTCCGAAGATAGCGTGCAAGAGACGTTCTTCAGCTGAAAGGTCTTTCTCTCCCTTAGGTGTGACTTTACCTACAAGGATATCGCCTTCTTTAACCTCAGCACCGATACGGATAATCCCCATTTCGTCAAGGTCTTTAAGAGCATCTTCACCAACGTTTGGAATTTCACGAGTAATTTCTTCAGGTCCAAGCTTTGTATCGCGTGTTTCTGATTCGTATTCTTCGAGGTGGACAGATGTGTAGACATCGTCTTTGACCAAGCGTTCACTCATGATAACGGCATCCTCGAAGTTGTAACCTTCCCATGTCATGTAGGCAACGATTGGGTTTTGTCCAAGCGCCATTTCCCCTTTTTCCATAGAAGGTCCATCAGCGATAAAGTCGCCTTTTTCAACGACATCACCAACTTTTACGAGAGTCCGTTGGTTGTAAGCAGTACCTGAGTTTGAACGACGGAATTTTTGGATGTGGTAGACATCCAATGAACCATCTTCACGACGTACTTCTACCTTGTCAGCATCTGCGTATGTAACTTTACCATCATACTGGGCAATAACAGCCGCTCCAGAATCATGGGCTGCTTGGTATTCCATACCAGTACCAACGTAAGGTGCTTTTGGATCAATCAAAGGCACAGCCTGACGTTGCATGTTGGCACCCATGAGGGCACGGTTGGAGTCATCGTTTTCCAAGAAAGGAATACATGCTGTCGCAACGGCAACTACTTGTTTTGGTGACACGTCCATGTAGTCAACCACTTCTGCTGGATACTCCTGGTTGACCCCTTGGTGACGTCCCATAACGGTTTTCTCAGCAAAAGTACCGTCCTCGTTAAGACGAGAGTTAGCCTGTGCCACAGTAAATTCATCTTCTTCATCGGCTGTCAACCAAACGATTTCGTTTGTCACAACACCTGTTTCACGGTCAACCTTACGGTATGGTGTTTGAACAAATCCATACTTATTCAAGTGCCCGTAAGATGACAAGTTGTTAATCAAACCGATGTTTGGTCCTTCAGGTGTCTCGATTGGACACATACGACCATAGTGAGTATAGTGCACGTCACGTACTTCATATCCAGCACGGTCACGTGTCAAACCACCAGGTCCCAAGGCTGACAAACGACGTTTGTGTGATAGTTCTGATAGCGGGTTGTGTTGGTCCATGAACTGTGACAACTGTGATGAACCAAAGAATTCTTTAACCGCAGCTGTTACAGGACGGATGTTGATGATTTGTTGTGGTGTTAAAACTTCATTGTCCTGAACAGACATGCGTTCACGGACATTACGTTCCATACGAGAAAGTCCAAGACGTACTTGGTTAGCAAGCAATTCACCAACTGCACGGATACGACGGTTTCCAAGGTGGTCGATATCATCCACACGTCCGATACCTTCCGCCAAGTTGAGGAAGTAGCTCATCTCTGCAAGGATATCCGCAGGAGTTACAACACGAACCTTGTCATCAGGATTAGCATTTCCGATGATGGTTACAACACGGTCTGGATCCGTTGGGGCAACAACCTTGAATTTTTGAAGCACAACTGGTTCTGTCAGAACAGCTGCATCGTTTGGAATATAAACGATCTTGTTCAAGTCGCCATCCAAGTGGTGCTCGATACTTTCAATCACGCTACGAGTCATAACGGTGCCAGCTTCTACCAAGATTTCACCCGTTTCAGGATCTACCAATGGCTCAGCGATGGTTTGGTTGAGCAAGCGTGTTTTGATGTTGAGTTTTTTATTGATCTTGTATCGACCAACGGCTGCTAAGTCATAGCGACGTGGATCAAAGAAACGTGCCACAAGCAAGCTACGTGAGCTTTCAGCAGTTTTAGGCTCACCTGGACGAAGGCGTTCGTAGATTTCTTTCAAGGCTTCGTCTGTACGAGAGTCCATTGGATTCTTGTGGATATCTTTTTCAACGGTATTGCGAACCAATTCGCTGTCACCAAAGATGTCAAAAATTTCATCATCACCAGAGAAACCAAGCGCACGAACCAAGGTCGTAAACGGAATTTTACGGGTACGGTCAATACGAGTGTAGGCGATGTCTTTAGAGTCACTTTCCAGTTCCAACCAAGCTCCACGGTTAGGGATAACAGTTGAACCGTAGCCAACTTTACCGTTCTTATCTACTTTATCATTAAAGTAAACACCAGGAGAACGAACCAACTGAGATACGATGATACGTTCACCACCGTTGATGATGAAGGTGCCCATCTCTGTCATGATTGGGAAATCTCCAAAGAAGACTTCTTGGGTCTTGATTTCGCCAGTTTCCTTGTTGATCAAGCGGAAAGTTACAAAAATAGGTGCTGAGTAGCTAGCATCATGGATACGAGCTTCTTCTAGCGTGTATTTGGGTTCCTTGATCTCATAGCCAACAAACTCCAACTCCATAGTTTCTGTGAAGTTTGAAATTGGCAATACATCTTCAAAAACTTCCTTAAGACCGTGGTCTAGGAAATCCTTGAATGAATCAGTTTGAATTTCAATCAAATTTGGTAAGTCAAGAACTTCTTTGATTCTTGAAAAACTACGACGGGTACGATGTTTCCCGTATTGAACGTCATGTCCTGCCAAGATGATTCTCCTTTGTAAATAAATTCCAAGCCTTATCAATCAGGCTTTTCTAATCGTCATATGGTTTTAAAAACCCCTATCACCGTGTCCCTTTGACGAATTTTCAGAATCTTTAAATCTTTGTTACAAGCACTCAAAAACCTGAAAAAAAGCACAAAAAGAGCAGCTAAATCTGACTTTTTCAGAAGATTTAACTGCTGTGAGTCCTGTCTGGACAATATTTCAGACAAAACCTACGACAAATGATTATTTTTATTATACCTTATTGGCCAAGATTTTTCAAGGTTTTTTTACCATTTTTCAAACAATCTTTTCCTATAAAATGCTTTAACTTTTCAAAAGAATGAAGCATAAAATTTTCTCTCAAAAACTAGGAAAACGCTTGCATAAATGTTTACCTCATGCTATACTGATAGGGAATAACTACACAAGGAGAATTGTGATGAAAAAGATTCCATCTCAAACTGAGAAAAAAATGGTTTACGGTATTCGTTCCTTGAAAAATGGAACAGGCTCTGTCCTTATCGGTGCCAGCATTGTCCTACTTTCTGCTGCAATGCCAACCATTTCGGCTAACGAAAACCTTCCTCAAGCTCAAGAAAATACTAGCGCTGTGACCAAGGCTCCTACTGAGACTGAAACGAGTCAAACTCAAAAGGAAACGCTTATTTCTGAACAAAAGAATGTAAACGCTTCCCTTGATTCTAAAAAAGAAGCTCCAGCTGTGGAAACTACTACAGCACCAGAAACACCCAAAACAGAAGATGCTACTACAAGCCAGGCTAACAGCAAGGAAGAGAAAGTAAATGCCAGCACTTCGACGCCAATTTCAGATCAAAAACCACAAGCTGACACATCCTCTGAAGAACCCATCGCAGACAACCACTTCCGTATCCATGTAAAAAAACTCCCTGAAGAAAACAAGGATTCTCAAGGTCTTTGGACTTGGGATGATGTTGAAAAACCTTCTGAAAACTGGCCCAATGGAGCCAAGTCCTTCAAGGATGCTAAGCAAGATGACTACGGCTATTATCTAGATGTCAAACTCAAGAATGAGCAAGCCAAGAAAGTCAGCTTCCTCATCAACAATACTAAAGGGGATAACCTGACAGGGGACCGTTCAGTAGAGCGCCTCTCTCCAAAAATGAACGAGGCTTGGTTAGATGAAAACTACAAGGTATACAACTACCGTCCTCAGCCAGCGGGAACAGTCCGTGTCAACTACTACCGTACTGACGGAAACTATGACAAGAAATCACTCTGGTATTGGGGCGATGTCAAGAATCCAAGTAGCGGAGAATGGCCTGACGGAACAGACTTTACTGCAACTGGAAAATATGGCCGTTACATTGATATCCCACTCAATGAAGCTGCAAGAGAATTTGGATTTTTATTACTAGACGAAAGCAAGAAAGGCGATGATGTGAAAATCAGAAAAGAAGATTATAAATTCACAGATCTAAAAAATCACAGTCAGATTTTCCTCAAGGATGATGACGAAACCATCTACACTAATCCCTACTATGTGCACGATATCCGCATGACTGGTGCCCAACATGTTGCCAAGTCTCGTATCGAAAGCAGCTTTTCTACCCTTGTTGGAGCTAAGAAAGACGATATCCTTAAACGCTCTAATATCACTGATCATCAAGGGAACAAAGTAACCATTACTGATATCGAGGTTGATGAAGCAGGTAAAAAAGTGACCTACATCGGAGACTTCTCTGACACCCAACACCCTTACACAGTCCGCTACGATTCAGACCGCTTTACGACACGTTCAAGCTGGCGCCTCAAGGATGAGACCTACAGTTACGACGGTCCACTCGGTGCAACCCTAAAAGAAGATGGCAAGCGTGTTGACCTCACCCTCTGGTCTCCAAGTGCTGATAAGATTTCTGTCGTTGTCTACGACAAGAAAGATCCTGAAAAGGTAGTCGGAACTGTCGCCCTTGAAAAAGGAGAAAAAGGAACCTGGAAACAAACTCTGGATGCAAACTCTGGTCTCGGTATCAGCAACTACACTGGCTACTACTACCACTACCAGATCAAGCGCCAAGGTAAAACTGTCCTCGTTCTTGATCCTTATGCCAAATCACTAGCAGCCTGGAACAGCGACCTTGCAAAAACAGACGCTGCCCATAAAGTCGCTAAAGCCGCCTTTGTTGACCCAGCCAAACTAGGCCCACAAGACTTGACCTACGGGAAGATTCGCAACTTCAAATCGCGTGAAGATGCCGTTATCTACGAAGCTCATGTTCGTGACTTCACTTCGGATCCTGCCATCGCAAAAGACTTGACCAAGCCATTTGGTACCTTTGAAGCCTTTATCGAAAAACTAGACTATCTCAAAGACTTGGGTGTGACTCATATCCAACTCCTTCCAGTCTTGTCCTACTACTTTGTCAATGAATTGAAGAACCATGAACGTTTGTCTGCCTATGCTTCAAGCAACAGCAACTACAACTGGGGATATGACCCTCAAAACTACTTCTCCTTGACTGGTATGTACTCAAGCGATCCTAAGGATCCAGAAAAACGTATCGCAGAATTCAAAAACCTCATCAACGAAATCCACAAACGTGGCATGGGTGCCATCTTGGATGTGGTCTACAACCATACTGCAAATGTTGACATTTTTGAGGATATTGAGCCAAACTACTATCACTTTATGGACGCAGACGGAACTCCTCGTACTAGCTTTGGAGGCGGTCGTTTGGGAACAACCCACTACATGTCTAAGCGTGTCTTGGTAGACTCTATCAAGTATCTAGTTGAAACCTACAAAGTGGATGGTTTCCGTTTCGATATGATGGGAGACCACGATGCAGCTTCTATTGAAGAAGCTTACAAGGCTGCACGCGCCCTCAATCCAAACCTCATCATGCTTGGTGAAGGTTGGAGAACCTATGCTGGTGACGAAAACATGCCTACCAAGCCTGCTGACCAAGATTGGATGAAACATACCGATACTGTCGCTGTCTTTTCAGATGATATCCGTAACAACCTCAAGTCTGGTTATCCAAACGAAGGCCAGCCTGCCTTTATCACAGGTGGAAAACGCGATATCAACACTATCTTCAAAAATCTCATTGCTCAACCAACTAACTTTGAAGCAGACAGTCCTGGAGATGTTATCCAGTATATCGCAGCCCATGATAACTTGACCCTCTTTGACATCATAGCTCAGTCTATCAAAAAAGACCCAAGTAAGGCTGAAAACTACGCTGAGATCCATCGTCGTTTGCGACTTGGAAACCTCATGGTCTTGACTGCTCAAGGAACTCCGTTTATCCACTCTGGGCAGGAATATGGACGTACCAAACAATTCCTTGATCCAGCCTATAAGACTCCTGTTCCTGAAGATAAGGTTCCAAACAAGTCTCACTTGTTGCGCGACAAGGACGGCAAGCCATTTGTCTATCCTTACTTTATCCATGACTCTTACGACTCTAGTGATGCTGTCAACAAGTTCGATTGGACCAAGGCAACAGATGGTAAAGCCTTCCCTGAAAATGTCAAGAGCCGTAACTATATGAAAGGTTTGATCGCCCTTCGTCAATCAACTGATGCCTTCCGACTCAAGAGTCTGCAAGACATCAAAGAGCGCGTCCACCTCATTACTGTTCCAGGACAAAATGGCGTTGAAAAAGAAGATGTGACCATCGGCTACCAAATCACTGCTCCAAACGGTGATATCTATGCAGTCTTTGTTAATGCAGATGATAAGGCTCGCGAATTTACTCTAGGAACTGCCTTTGCTCACTTGAGAAAGGCTGAAGTCCTGGCAGATGAAAATCAAGCCGGACCAGTAGGAATCGCTAAACCTCAAGGTCTCGAATGGACTGAAAAAGGCTTGAAATTGAACGCTCTCACTGCCATTGTTCTCCGCTTGTCTCAAGGTGGTGCCATCGTTGCCCCAGCTGTGGAAGAAAAACCAGAATTTAATCTTTCTAGCTTGAATGTCGAACAAGAACAAGTCCAAAACCTAACAGCCAATCCTGAAACTAAAGAAACTGCTACAGAGGCTCTTGCTCAGAAAATCCTTCCAAACACAGGTGCTGAGAGCAAATCCCTTCTTGCCCTTGCTGGATTCAGTATCCTTGCCCTTCTCGGACTTGGATGGTTGATAAAAAACAAGAAAAAGAAATAATACTCAACGAAAATCACAGAGTAAACTAGGAAGTTAGCCACAGGCTTTACTCGAGTACGGCAAGGCGAAGCTGACGAGGTTTAAAGAGATTTTCGAAGAGTATAAACTAGCCCTCCTATAGAAAAACACCCCATGACTAGAAGACTCTTCTAGCCAATGGGGTGTTGTTTTTATATTTATCAATCTTTACCCAGCATAATAGGGAAAAAATTTTCGAAATCTATGAATTACTCAACTATCAGTTCCTGGTCTTTCAAAGTCAATTTCGAGTTTTCTGTCAATTCTGTTTGTTCAAAAGTGTAAATCGTCTCGCCCTTTGTATCGATCATATACCAGGCTTGGTCTTTACGGACAACTAGGGCAAGCTCCGTGCTATTTTCGTCCTCGTTTTTAATAGACAAAGGAAAGGCCTTGTCTACACCTTCCAGAGCTACTTTCTCACCTGTTTTTAATTCTACTAGGTAGTGTACTCCATCCTTGGTACCAAAACTGTAGTCCGCATTAATCTTTGTGTGGCTATCGTAGTCTTTCATTTGAATGGAAGTTCTATCTATACCTTCAAATGCCTTTTTAAAGTGTTCTTTCTGCTCTTCAGCTTTCTTTTGATCTTGAGACTGAACCGTCTCTTGCACAGCAGCAATCCGTTCCAGGTTTTGCTTTTTCGCTTGTCTCTGCTGATGGATCAAAACTGTCCGGATTAAGAAAGAACTAGACAAGACGATACCAACCACCATAGCAATAATACTTTTTTTCTTCTTCATTTTCTTCTCCTTATAAAAAATTAGAGCCGAGCAAAAATATTCCTCACTCAAGTATACCAAGGGAGAGCAAAAAAGTCTAGATGAACTAGACTTTCTTAGTTTATTCTACTGTTACTGACTTGGCAAGGTTACGTGGTTTGTCCACATCAAGGCCACGGTGTAGCGTTGCGAAGTAAGCGACTAATTGCGTTGGCACGACCATTGAGATTGGTGAGAGGTAAGGGTGGACGGTCGTAAGGACGATGTCGTCTGTCTCTTTAGCAACATTTTCTTCTGCGATAGTGAGAACCTTGGCACCACGGGCTGCAACCTCTTGGATATTTCCACGAGTATGGTTGGCAAGGACTGGATCTGACAAGAGGGCCAAGACAGGTGTCCCCTCTTCAATCAAGGCAATGGTTCCATGCTTGAGTTCTCCTGCCGCAAAACCTTCACATTGGATGTAAGAAATCTCTTTGAGCTTAAGACTGGCTTCCATGGCTACATAGTAGTCTTGCCCACGTCCAATGTAAAAGGCGTTGCGAGTTGTTTCAAGAAGCTCACGAACTTTAGCATCAATGGTTTCTTTCTCAGAAAGAGTTGATTCGATAGACTGAGCTACGATAGACAACTCATGAACCAGGTCAAAGGCTTGGGCTTTGGCATTGCCATTTGCTTCTCCGACAGCTTTTGCAAGGAAGGCAAGGGCTGCGATTTGTGCTGTGTAGGCCTTGGTTGATGCCACGGCAATTTCAGGTCCTGCGTGAAGGAGCATGGTATGGTTGGCTTCACGTGAAAGGGTTGAACCTGGGACGTTGGTCACTGTCAAGCTAGGGATACCCATTTCATTAGCCTTGACCAAAACCTGACGGCTATCCGCTGTTTCACCAGACTGGCTGATAAAGATGAAGAGTGGTTTCTTGCTGAGAAGTGGCATACCGTAGCCCCACTCAGATGAAATTCCAAGTTCAACAGGTGTATCCGTCAATTCTTCCAGCATCTTCTTAGAAGCAAAGCCTGCGTGGTAAGATGTCCCAGCTGCAAGGATGTAAATGCGGTCTGCATCTTGAACAGCCTTGATGATAGCTGGGTCAACCACTACTTGACCTGCCTCATCTGTGTAGGCTTGGATGAGTTTACGCATCACCGTTGGTTGCTCATCGATTTCCTTGAGCATGTAGTAAGGATAAGTCCCCTTACCGATATCTGACAAGTCTAGCTCAGCAGTGTAGCTAGCACGCTCACGGCGATTACCATCATAGTCTTGAACTTCAACACTATCAGCCTTGACGATTACCAACTCTTGGTCATGAATTTCCATGTATTGGTTGGTTTCACGAATCATAGCCATGGCATCTGAACAGACCATGTTATAGCCTTCCCCAAGACCAATCAAAAGTGGAGATTTGTTCTTAGCGACATAGATGACATCTGGATTTTCAGAGTCAATCAAGGCAAAGGCATAAGAACCACGGATGATGTGAAGGGCTTTTTTGAAGGCTTCAAGAACTGAGAGACCATCCTCTTCCGCAAATTTTCCAATCAAGTGAACGGCGATTTCCGTATCTGTTTGCCCCTTGAAGTGGTGACCTGCAAGATATTCTTCCTTGATTTCAAGGTAGTTTTCAATCACTCCATTGTGGACCAAGACAAAACGTTCTGTCTCCGAGCGATGTGGGTGAGCGTTATCTTCCGTTGGTTTACCATGAGTCGCCCAACGCGTATGTCCGATACCAGTTGTTCCCTCAACGCCAGTAGTTTTAGCAGACAATTCTGAGATCTGGCCTACAGCCTTGACTAGGTGATTTTCAGCACCACCTAGGACAAAAATCCCCGCAGAATCATAGCCACGGTATTCGAGCTTTTCAAGCCCTTGAATCAAAATATCAGTTGCATTTGTGTTTCCAACAACACCAACAATTCCACACATAGTATATACGACACAGACCAGCTGTGCTTTCCCCTTAAATTGGTATAGTCTGATTTCCCTTTCACAGAATCAGCAAAGACAGTATATACTTGTTTTTCTCACTTGTCAAGGATAAAAATTGGTATAGCTTTTATAGGGTTCCTGAAATTGAGATTTCACTTAATAGCTGACAAGGCAGATGCTTTACTTATAATCGTAAGGGGAGGAGGTTGCCATGTGATTTTTCTTAGTACTTTCATCTTCTCTTCCCATCTTGTCTAATTTCCCCATGGGCGCCTCCTGGCTCTGCTATTACAAGGCTTTGAGGATTGGTAATAGGACTGAGATAGCTTGAGTCCATAAATTCCGTCTCCTCAGTCTTGTTTTAGGATTTTTTCTACGAGATATCCAGAGCACTAAAACAATCGGTGAGTGAATCCTGGTTACAATTGGAAGCTTGGTGATGATATTGTAATAAAAAGTGAGATGAAAACTATCTCACTCTTTTTATTCTTAAAATCCATTATTATCACTTAGTTCCTTGAACCAGTGGCCTGATTTTTTTAGACGACGTTCCTGTGTTTCCAAGTCAAGCTCAACCAGACCGTAGCGATTTTTATAGCTGTTGAGCCATGACCAGCAGTCGATAAAGGTCCAAATCAAGTAGCCCTTACAGTTAGCACCGTCTTCGATAGCACGGTGGAGTTCACGCAGATGCCCTTTGACAAAGTCAATACGATAGTCGTCCTGAATCATGCCATTCTCACGGAATTTATCTTCGCCTTCAACACCCATGCCGTTTTCGGTCAACATCCACTCGATATTGCCATAGTTTTCCTTGATATTTTGAGCGATATGGTAAATTCCTTGCTCATAAATTTCCCAACCACGGTGTGGATTAATTTTACGGCCTGGCATGACATAAGGCTCATAGAAATGTTCAGGCAAGAGCGGACTGTCTGGATGCTTGGCAAAACGTGGGGCCATGACGCGCAGAGGCTGGTAGTAGTTGACTCCAAGAAAGTCTACTGTATGCTGGCGAATAAGCTCCAACTCTTCAGCAGTAGAATCTGGCAGTAAATCATGCTCAGCTAAAATCTCCACCAATTCTTCTGGATAAGTTCCCAAGACAGATGGATCTAGGAAAGACTGCGCTTGAAAGAGATCCGCAATACGAGCGGCTTTCACATCTGCAGGATGTTGACTACGTGGGTAGGCCGGTGTCAAGTTGAGGACAATCCCAATCTTAGAACCTGGCAAAACCTCATGACAAGCCTTGACTGCAAGAGTGCTAGCCAGTTGCGTATGATAGGCTACCTGAACCGCCGCCTTGGCATCCACCTTATGAGGATAGTGGGCATCATAGAAATAGCCAAACTCAACAGGAACGATAGGTTCATTGAAGGTGATCCATTGGTCCACCAAGTCACCGTAAGTCTCAAAACAGAAACGCGCATAGTCTTCGTAAGCCTTAATGGTTGCCTTGTTTTCCCAACCATCCCCATCTTCCTGCAGGGCAAAAGGCAGGTCAAAGTGATAGAGATTGACTAAGAGACGAATGCCTTTGGCCTTAATGGCTTCAAAGACCTGACGGTAGAAAGCCACACCTTGAGGATTGACTTTTCCACGACCTTGCGGGAAAATACGTGACCACTGGATAGAAGTACGAAAGGCTGTATGACCTGTTTCTACAAGAAGCTCAATATCCTTTTCCCAGTTTTCGTAAAAAGTCGATGTTTTGTCAGGTCCAATTCCATTATAGTAACGATTTGGCTCTACTTGGAACCAATAATCCCAGAGATTGTCTCCCTTTCCGTCACCAGGTACACGACCTTCTGTCTGTGGTCCAGAAGTTGAGGAACCCCAGACAAAATCCTTTGGAAATTTTAGCATAGCACTACCTCTTTTTACGATTTTAATGTTTACTTTCTCTCATTATATAGAAAAAACAAGGTAAAAACTAGTTACATTTTTGCCTTGTTTTTCTTCTGATTATAGTTTTTATTTCTTGCTTAGAATTTCAAGGGTTTCGAGCAAGTTGTCTGCGTGAACTTCGATTGTGTCACCTGTTGCCTTGATCTTAACTTCTACGATACCATCAGCTGCTTTTTTTCCAACAGTGATACGGATTGGAAGACCAATCAAGTCGCTATCGCTGAATTTAACCCCGACACGTTCGTTACGGTCATCTGTCAAGACTTCGTAGCCAGCTTCCATCAAGTTGGCTTCCAATTTTTCTGTCAAGACTTGCGCTTCTTCATCTTTAACATTGACAGTAATCAGATGCACATCGAATGGCGCCAATTCTTTAGGGAAGTTAACTCCCCAAGCGTAACGGTATTCCCCTTTAGGCGTTTTGTTAACAAAGAGGCGAGCGTGTTGTTCCATAACTGCTGAGAGGAGACGACTAACACCGATACCATAACAGCCCATGATGATTGGGATCGCACGGCCGTTTTCGTCCAAAACATCTGCACCCATGCTTGCTGAGTAGCGAGTTCCGAGTTTGAAAATATGACCGATCTCAATACCACGCGCGAAGTTAAGAACGCCTTGTCCGTCTGGTGAAATTTCACCCTCACGAACTTCGCGGATATCCACGTATTCTGCAGTGAAATCACGACCTGGGTTCACACCCGTCAAGTGGTAACCATCTTCGTTAGCCCCCACAACAGCATTGCGAACATCTTGTACCTTACGGTCTGCAATGATTTTCACATTTTCTGGCAAAGCAACTGGTCCAAGCGAACCAAAGCCTGCTGGGACGGCACTTGCGACTTCTTCCTCGCTCGCAACGTCAAAGAAATCTGCACCCAAGTGGTTTTTCAACTTGACTTCGTTGAGTTGGTCATTTCCAACTAGAAGGGCTGCGACAAGCTCACCATCTGCCATGTAGAAGAGGGTTTTAATGGTTTGCTCTTCTGGAACGTTAAGGAAGGCTGCCACTTCATCGATGGATTTAACACCTGGTGTTTCCACGCGAGTCACTTCTTCTTCCGCAACGACACGGTTACTTGGTTTGTATTCGTTTGTTGCCATTTCCAAGTTAGCCGCATAGCCAGACTCACTTGAGTAGGCAATGGTGTCTTCACCAGAAACCATCCATTTGAGCAATTCTGCCTTGATTTCTTCTTGTACTTCTGCAGGAATTTCATCAAATGATGCAACTGACTTGTCCAAGACAACCCAGCGGTCAAGGTCTGTACGAGCAGGAGTGATGGCCATAAATTCTTGGCTGTCCTTACCACCCATGGCTCCGCCGTCACCGATGATAGCCTTGAAATCCAAACCACTACGAGTGAAAATTCGTTCGTAGGCCGCCTTGTACTCGTCATAAGTCACATCCAAACTATCGTAATTAGCATGGAAACTATAGCCGTCTTTCATGATAAATTCACGCGTACGGAGAAGACCGTTACGTGGACGTTTTTCATCACGGTACTTAGGCTGAATTTGGTAAAGGTTGAGTGGCAATTGCTTGTAAGATTTCACAGAGTCGCGAACAATAGCTGTAAAAGTTTCTTCGTGTGTCGGACCTAGGATAAAGTCTGACTTTTCACGGTTTTTCAGTTTATAAAGGTCTTCACCATAGGTTTCATAACGACCTGATTCACGCCAAAGATCGGCACTAAGAAGGGCAGGAGCCAACATCTCCACCGCACCAATCTTATCAAATTCTTGACGCATGATGTTCTTAGCTTTTTCGATTACACGGTTAGCAAGTGGCAGGTAAGAGTATACACCGGCAGAAACTTGACGAACATAACCAGCACGCAACATAAGGGCGTGGCTGATAACTTGAGCATCACTTGGCATTTCGCGAAGCGTAGGGATTAGCATTTTACTTTGTTTCATAATATTCCTCGATTATCTAAAAGAAGAGTCGCATAATGTCATTCCAGGTCACAGCTAGCATCAAGACAACCATGATAACTACACCAGCCATGGTGACATAGGTTTCAATTTCTTGTTTAAGGGGTTTCCGGCGGATAGCCTCTAGGATATTGAGCACAATCTTTCCACCATCCAAAGCCGGGATCGGAATCAAATTAAAAATTCCGATATTAATAGAAATCATGGCTAGGAAGTAGAGGACGTTCTCAATTCCATTTTTAGCAGCATCGCTACTTGCCTTAAAAATGGCAACGGGACCGCCGAGTTTGTTCAAATCTGGATGGAAAATCAAGTTTTTCAAAGCCGAAAGGATACGGAGTCCTGAGTCAGCGGCTGTCGTAAATCCACCAACAAACATGGATAGAAAGTCTGACTTGACTCCCGGTTGAACCCCAAGAATATAGCGTCCTTGATTTTCTTCTGGCGTTACCGTGACTTGTTTTTCGCTACCATTTTCAGAAATAGTCACATCCAAGGTCGGGGCAGTCTGATCCTTGGTATCTGCTTCCACAGCCTGAATCAAGTCCTGCCAATTCTTAACTTCGTGGGAGCCGACCTTGGTGATTTGAGCTGTCTCAGCTATGCCCACCTTAGCCAAAGCTCCCTCAGGCATGACATGAAAGAGATTGGTTTGAGTGTCTCTAACACCACCCTGCAAAAAGATCAGGATCCAAAAAACAACAACACCTAAGATAAAGTTATTCATAGGACCTGCAAAGTTGGTGATGAGCTTACCCCAGATAGAAGCATTTTGGTACTGTACATCCAGAGGGGCAATGCGTACTTCGGTTCCATCTGCCTCAACAACTGTTGCATCGTGATCCACTGCAAAGGTCTTTTCTTCTTCCAAGACCAAGCCCTTGATAAAGAGCTTGTCTTCAAAGTCAAACTGAGTTACCTGCATAGGGAGAGCTGTTTGATCCAGTTTCTTCCCAGATAGATTGATTCGTTTGACCTTACCATCTTCGGCAAGTGTTAAACTGACCGGAGTTCCTGTCTTGATCTCCGTCGCATCATCACCCCAACCAGCCATACGAACATACCCTCCTAAAGGAAGGATCCGAATGGTATAAGCAGTTCCGTCCTTACCGATATGGGCAAAAATCTTGGGGCCCATACCAATAGCAAACTCACGGACTAAAATGCCTGATTTCTTAGCAAAATAAAAATGTCCAAACTCATGCACCACCACGATAATCCCAAAAACGAGGATAAAGGTTAGCAATCCAATCATTCAATATTCCTTTCTTTAGAAGAGGCCAAACAAGTGCATGATAGGAAAGACAACTAGCATACTGTCAAAACGATCCAACACACCACCATGACCCGGGATAAATTTCCCTGAATCCTTGACACCAAAATGGCGTTTCATAGCACTCTCAATCAAGTCACCAAACTGACCTGCCACACTGAAGAAGACGGCAAAGAGGCTCATTCTATAAATTCCATAAGGGAGAGCAACTGTACTGTCTACAAGCATGAAGATTGCTGTTACCAGTACCGCACCTAGAATACCTCCGATAAAGCCCTCAATGCTCTTATTGGGAGAAACTCTCGGAGCCAACTTATGCTTACCAAAATTCATCCCTATCAGGTAAGCTGCGCTATCTGTCGCCCAGACGATAAAGAGAGCCAGAAGTACCTTGTCAAAACCTGCCACCCGAGCATCTAGTAAGGCATTGAAGCCAAAACCAACATAAAAGCTCACAGCAATTGGAAAAGCGGCATCTTCAATCGTATAGCTTTTACTGAAAACAGTAGTCCCTAGCATAATCGTAATTAAAACGCTGTAGGCAACCACATTCCCATCAACTGGCAAAAAAGTTAGATAATTTTCTAAGGGGATTGTGAGGGCAAAGGTCGCAAAGAGGGTCAAGGCGCCCTCGATGGTCATGGTCTTTAGCCCCTTCATGTGTAAGAGTTCATGAACAGCTAGCATGGCTAACAAACCAATGCCTATCTGTAACAAGAGTCCTCCCACAAACAAGACTGGAAGGAAAATGGCCAGGGCCAATACCGCAAACAATGTTCTCTTTTGTAAATCCTTGGTCATATCTTCTCCTAAACTCCTCCAAATCGGCGATTACGATGATTAAAGGCAACAATAGCTTCCTGCAGGGCGACTTCATCAAAATCAGGCCACAAGGTATCCGTAAAATAAAGCTCGCTATAGGCTGCTTGCCACGGCAAGAAATTACTTAAACGCAACTCACCACTCGTACGGATAATCAAATCTGGATCTCGCAAATCCCTTGGCAGGTGTTGCGTGAAAAGATAGTCCCCAATCATGTCTTCTGTGATGTCGCCAAGATTGATTTTGGCATCTAAAACTTCCTGAGCCAAGCTCTTAAGAGCCTGCGTGATTTCAGCACGACCACCATAATTAAGGGCAAAATTGAGAATCAAGCCCGTATTGTTCTTGGTCAACTCCTCTGCTTTTTTCAAAGCTTCAAAAGTCGGCTTAGGCAGACGGTCTGTTTCCCCAATCATCTGAATCTTAACATTATTTGCATGTAATTCGGGGACGTAGTTATCATAAAACTCGACTGGCAAGTTCATGATAAACTTGACTTCTTGATCTGGGCGCGTCCAATTTTCCGTTGAAAAGGCATAGACTGTGATAACCTTAACTCCCATCTTGTTAGCTGCCTTGGTTACCTTTTGGAGGGCTTCCATTCCCGCCTTATGACCAAAAACCCGTGGTTGCATCCGTTTTTTAGCCCAACGACCATTCCCATCCATGATGATGCCAATATGAGCAGGAACCTGTGTTAGAACCTCGACTTCTACAGCTTTATCTTTCTTAAAAAATCCAAACATGATCTTATTCCTATTCAAAAATCTATCGTTTCATTATACCATATTTCCCTATTTTCTTCTATTGGTAAGTTATTAGCTCTCCGTAAAGACAAAAAATAAGCCGCCTGATTGGGCGACTTAGTTTTATAGGGAGATTATTATGAAAAAGTTTTAGGAGTTTAAGTTAAGTTCCTCTTAACTTATGAACCTAGTATACCGTCCCTAACTTAAATTTTTCTTAAGTTTTTTGAGAAAGTCAGATTTTTCCATTTTTCTTGCCAATTTTTCTTGGACAAGCGTTCTTGATAGAGCTTCATTCGATCTTCATTCTCTAAAAAATGAGGAGTCGGAGAAACTTGAAAGTTCAAAATATCCTCTAAACCATAGGGGGCAAAGAGTTCTAAAGTGGAATCTTCATTCAAGTGAAGACCTGCCGCCGTGCAGCGCTCGGGATACTTACTCATAGCATCACGTGAACTCGTGTAGGGCGCAGTGTGAGGACTGTGCAGATGCATGTAGACCTGATTTTTCAACTCCCATTGATATTGGGGAAAATTCTCTTTCAGCTTGCGTTCTATACCCAACGTATCTTCGTAAGAGATAGCTGGATCAAAGAAAATCACATCCACATCTGTCTCACGGTCAAAAGGCGATTTGTCTGACAAGAGATTCCAGATGAAATTTCTGACAGAACCTGCTGCCAACCACGAGTCTTTCAGACCAAGGTCACGAATGATGGTCAGAATGGCCATCATATCTGGATCTTTTCTAAAAACCTCTAGAATATCTTGCTCATTTTTCACTGTATTCATAGCCCAAATGTTCGTAAGCCTTAGCTGTCGCAACCCGTCCTGAGCGAGTTCGCATGATAAAGCCTTTTTGGATGAGGTAGGGTTCGTACATATCTTCCACCGTCTCACGCTCCTCGGCGATATTTACAGAAAGAGTTCCTAGACCGACAGGACCCCCACCGTACATCTCAATCATGGTACGAAGGATTTTCTGGTCCACATAGTCCAACCCTTCACGGTCTACATCTAGCATGGTCAAGGCCTTATCCGTAATGACATCATCGATTAATCCATCCCCCATAATCTGCGCAAAATCGCGCACGCGCTTGAGGAGGCGATTAGCGATACGGGGAGTTCCTCGACTACGCAAGGCCAGCTCAGCAGCTGCCTCATGGGTGATTTCCATCTCAAAAATATCTGCCGTCCGCTCAACAATCTCTGTCAAGTCAGCGTGGGCATAGTATTCCATATGACCTGTAATCCCAAAACGTGCTCGCAGAGGATTTGAGAGCATACCCGCACGGGTCGTTGCACCAATCAAGGTAAAAGGTGGCAAGTCTAGATGAACACTGCGACTGCCTTCACCAGCCCCAATCATGATATCAATGTAGAAGTCCTCCATGGCACTATAAAGCACCTCTTCCACCGACATGGGCAAGCGATGAATCTCGTCGATAAAAAGGACATCTCCCGGCTCCAAATCATTTAAAATCGCTACCAGATCACCGGCTTTTTCGATAACGGGACCAGACGTTTGCTTGAGGTTGACTCCCAGTTCATTGGCAATGACAAAGGCCATGGTCGTTTTCCCAAGACCTGGAGGACCAAACAAAAGAACATGATCCAGCGCCTCATCCCGCATTTTTGCGGCTTCGATAAATATTTGTAGCTGATCCTTGACCTTGTCCTGACCGATATATTCACGTAAATATTGGGGACGGAGGGTACGTTCTACCAACTCCTCATCACCCATGATTTCATTATCTAAAATTCTACTCATGCTCCTATTATAGCAAAAATCCAGTCTACAAACAAAAAAGCCACCTGATTGGGTGACTTCTTTAGGGAGATTATTATGAAAAAGAAAAGTTTAGGATTTCATTAAATAAAGTTAGGAGGTCTTTATTTAATGATTATATAATACAAGATAAATCTTAAAGCTAACTTAATTTTTTCTCTGATTTATCATTTTTAAAAAAAATGTTCCCAAATGGAATTTTCTTTCTTAAGCAACAAAAAAGCCACCTGATTGGGTGGCTTCTTTAGGAGATTATGATGAAAAAGAAAAGTTTGGGATTTCATTAAATAAAGGGTACTCAATGAAAATCGAAATCAGACTAGCCAGATAGACGCAAGCATAACGATAGTTAGCTAAGTCGACTCTAACGAAGGTTGGTGAGATTTTCGAAGAGTATTAGGAGGTCTTTATCTAATAACTATATAATACACGAGGATACTTAAACTTTACTTAAGAGAAAATAATTATTTTTATTTTTTTTCGATCTAGCCAAATCATTCCTGTGCAATCATAAGTAGATAAGGTTTCAAAGCCCAAGGAACGATAAAATCCCAAGGTTTTCTCTGTTTGGTCTGTCACCAGTTGAACTTGATAGGCATCTTTGAAATCCCCTAAAGCCTCTTTCATCAAGCAACTACCAATTCCTTGGCGCTGATAGCTCGGCAAAACAATCAAATCCTGGACAAAAATCGATGAAAAACCATCTCCAACCAAACGAACCAAGCCAACAACAGCATCGCCATCAAGTGCCAGGTAAATTGCTAGTGAGTGAGACAAGGCCTTCTCCAGCATCTGGGGTTGATGTGTATAATTTGTCCATCCAACTGCCTGATAGAGATGCAAAACATCTTCTAACTTGACAACTTCTTGCTTTCTAACGCTAATCATGTCATCACCTCTTAGAGCTCTCTCAAACTCTTGTACTGCCGTCCATCTTTATCAAAGTTTTCAGGAGCCAGCCATGCTTCCAAACGAGCTTTAACTTGAGGCCAGTCCTTATCAATCATAGAGAGCCAATCCGTATCCCTCGTACGCCCCTTATAAACGACTGCCTGGCGGAAGGTTCCTTCATAGACAAAGCCCAAACGTTCCGCTGCTCGTCTTGATGGCAGATTTAGAGCATCACACTTCCACTCGTAGCGACGATAGTTAAGCTCCTCAAAAACATAGCGCGCCAAGAGATACTGGGCTTCTGTCCCTATTCGTGTTCCCCTTAGCTCTGGAGAAAAAATAACAGTCCCAACTTCAACTACACGATTATTTTGGTCGATGCGCATAAGCGAAAAGGTTCCCAAGACCTTACCCGTCTCCCTATCCAAGATAGCATAGAAAAAACGGTCCTTTCGAGCCAACATCTGATTTAAAAGGCTGACCAGTTCCTCCATATCTGCCACTGGTTCCTGAAAAAGGTAGGTCCATATCTCCCGAGGAGTATCTGGGCCATAAACAGCTAGTAAATCCTCTGCATGCTTTTCTACCGAGAGAGCCTCGATTCGAGCATAACGTCCTTCTAAAAAATCGATAGCAGGTAATTTACCAGACGTGTGACCGACTACAGACTCGCCAATCATCTGACCATATTCGTTTACTGACATCGCTTTCTCCTTATTTCGCTTTTCAAACTTTATAATTGCACATAGTATATCATACTTTCATGAAAACATTCAAAAAATCCTCCAGATTCTAAATCTGAAGGATTCTTTTCTTATCTAACAACGATATTGACAAGTTTAGTTGGATCAAACAATTTGGGGAACTGTTTGAGGTGGCAAATGAGCAAATAAATTGGTTATTTCACCACAATATTCACAAGCTTATTAGGTACCGCAATCACCTTGACGATTTCCTTGCCATCAATTTCTGCTTTGACTTTTTCGTCAGCCAGAGCCACTGCTTGCAATTCTTCGCGTGACAGGTCTTTAGCGACCATGAGTTTGGCACGAACTTTACCTTTGATTTGGACAACGATTTCGATTTCGTCTTCAACCAATTTACTTTCGTCCCAAGTTGGCCAAGCTACATAAGAGATTGACTCACCTGTTGCTGTCACTGTTTGCCAGAGTTCTTCTGCCAAGTGAGGGGCAAATGGGGCGATCAATTGGATAAAGCCTTTGGCATAGTCCACATAGAGTTTGTCTTCCTTGTTAGCAGCGTTGACAAAGACCATAAGTTGGGCAATGGCTGTGTTGAATTTCATAGACTCGATTTGCTCAGTAACAGATTTAACGGTTTCATTGTAGACCTTGTCAAGAGCGCCATTATTTTCCGCAACGATTTCTTTACTTGCAATCAAACGATAAACACGGTCGAGGAACTTACGGCTTCCTTCCAGACCTTCTTCTGACCAAGCGATCGAAGCATCGAGTGGCCCCATAAACATTTCATAGACACGAAGGGTATCGGCACCGTATTGTTCCACCACTTCGTCTGGGTTGACCACGTTTTTGAGGGATTTAGACATCTTAGCTGGCGCTTGCTCCAACTCTTCTCCTGTTTCCACATGGAAGAAAGATCCGTCACGTTTTTCAACCTTATCAGTCGCTACAAGAGCTCCACGGTGGTCACGGTAGCTTGTTCCCAAAATCATTCCTTGGTTAAAGAGTTTTTGGAATGGTTCCTTAGTCGGAACAACACCGAGGTCATAGAGGAATTTATGCCAGAAACGAGCGTAGAGCAAGTGAAGAACAGCATGTTCTGCACCACCCACGTAGATATCTACTGGCAACCATTGTTTGAGAAGGTCCTCATCAGCCAATTTCTCAGTATTGTGTGGGTCAATATAACGGAGGTAGTACCAGCTTGAACCAGCCCATTGTGGCATGGTGTTGGTCTCACGACGACCTTTGACGCCATCTTCACGAGTCACTTCCAGCCAGTCTGTCAAGTTAGCCAATGGGCTTTCACCAGTACCTGAAGGGCGGATGTCCTTGGTGACTGGCAAGACAAGTGGCAATTCATTTTCTGGAACAGCCGTTGAAGTCCCATCTTCCCAATGAATAATTGGAATTGGTTCACCCCAGTAGCGTTGACGACTAAAGAGCCAGTCGCGGAGACGGTAAGTAACCTTCTCTTGTCCACAACCTTTTTCTTCCAGCCAAGCGACAATCTTGGCAATAGCGTCTTCTTTGTTCAGTCCATCTAGGAAATCAGAGTTGACGTGAAGACCATCTTCAGTATAAGCAGCTTCTGCTACATTTCCACCTTCAAGCACTTCTACGATTGGAAGACCAAACTGTTTGGCAAATTCCCAGTCACGTTGGTCATGGGCTGGCACAGCCATGACAGCACCTGTTCCATAGCTAGCAAGAACATAGTCCGCAATCCAGATCGGAATTTCCTTGCCATTGACAGGGTTGATGGCATAAGCACCGGTCCAAACACCAGTTTTTTCCTTGGCAAGGTCGGTACGAGCCAAGTCTGATTTCAGGCTGGCTTGGTGTTTGTAGTCTGCTACGGCTTCAGCTTGTTCTGGACTGACGATAGCATCTACCAAATCATGCTCAGGTGCAAGAACGGTAAAGGTCGCACCAAAGAGGGTATCTGGACGTGTCGTAAAGACAGTGAATTCCTTGTCTGTTCCTTTTACTTTAAAGGTTACATTGGCACCAGTTGATTTCCCAATCCAGTTGCGTTGCATATCCTTGATAGACTCTGGCCAGTCTAGCTCATCCAAATCATTGAGCAAGCGCTCTGCATAGGCAGTGATTTTGAGCATCCATTGGCGCATTGGTTTGCGGACAACTGGATAGCCCCCACGCTCAGAAGTTCCGTCAGGAAGGACTTCTTCATTGGCAATGGCCGTTCCCAATTCTTCGACCCAGTTTACTGGTACTTCAGCTTCATAAGCCAAACCTTTTTCGTAAAGCTTGGTGAAGATCCACTGCGTCCACTTGTAGTAGTTTGGATCTGTTGTGTTGACTTCACGATCCCAGTCGTAAGAGAAGCCAAGCGCATTGATTTGGCGTTTGAAGTTAGCAATATTTTCCGCTGTAAATTCTGCCGGGTCATTTCCCGTATCCATGGCGTATTGCTCTGCAGGCAATCCAAAGGCATCCCAACCCATTGGGTGAAGGACATTGTAGCCTTGCGCACGTTTGTAACGGCTGAGAATATCCGTTGCTGTGTAACCTTCTGGGTGTCCTACGTGCAATCCAGCTCCTGAAGGATATGGGAACATGTCGAGAGCATAAAACTTCGGTTTTGATGCATCTGTTCCTGTCTTAAATGTATGATGTTGGGCCCAATAGCCTTGCCACTTGGGCTCAATTTCCTTATGATTGTAAAAACTCATGGTCTCTCTCCAATTTTGTGATGTTACTATTATACCATTTTTGAGGGAATTTGAAAGACGAGAAAGAATCTTTTCCCCTCCATTGTCAAGAAAGATTGGCTCTGAAAACACTCTTGCTAAGCTGAATAAAAAATAGCCCCTATACGGAGCTATCTTGATCAATGCTTATTCTCTTCCATCTTCTCACGCCCTAGTTCTCGGTAACTACGGTCTCCAACAACTTCTACGCTAAACTGGCCGTTCTCGTATTCTAGAATGGTCACACTACCATTATCTAGACCATGCGGATGCATGCCATTGATGAGATAAACCATCGTACCAATGGTCATCCCGTGGCTTACGACGAGAGCATTCCCGCCACCGTGTTCTTCCATTTCTTTGGCAATCGTTTCAAAACCTTCTCTGATACGACCACTGAGTTTTTCCCAACCTTCAGCCCAACCAGCAGTATCAACTTCTACCAAGCCTTCAGCTAGCTCTGCATAGGATAACTGATGAACATGATCCACCTTGAAAACACGAGGAATGACCCCCATAAAGAGGTCTCCATCATAGGCCCCATCAAAACTACCAAAGCACCACTCACGGATTCGCTTATCCATACGGTAAGGGATTTTCCCTTGTAAGCCCAGTTCTTCTAGGACGATTCCCATAGTTTGAATAGTACGCCCTGAATCACTAGAATAAGCCCGGTCAAACTGCAAACCAGACTCTCTCAAGCCAATTCCTAGTTCATGGATTCCCAACTCACCTTCTGCGGTTAGAGGCGTATCACTCCATCCTTGAGCACGTCCAATCGTGTTAAACATGGTTTTTCCATGACGGACCAAGTATAATCTTACTTTAGACATTTTCTATCCTCCATTTTCTTCTATTATATCATGGATCAAAGAAATATTCGGCTTTCAAAATCAAAGCCAACATTTGTAAATTATCCAAAAGAAAAGCTACCCTCATGGTAGCTTCCCTAGGAGATTATTATGAAAAAGTTTAGGATTTCTATTAAATAAAGTTAGGAGGTCTTTATTTAATGATTAAAGTATACACAGTCATCCTTAAACCCAACTTAAAATATCTCACTTTTTTATTAATTTTTAAAACTATGGATTGGAGCTGGAATTTGGCCACCTCGAGAGATGAAATCGACAGACGAAGCCCCGTTAACCTTCATCACTGGAGCTGTTCCTAGCAAGCCACCAAACTCAATCATATCGCCTTCTTTGCCCTTTGGAATAATACGGACAGCTGTTGTTTTCATATTAATGACACCGATTGCCGCCTCATCCGCAATCATCGCAGCAATAGTCTCAGCAGGCGTATCCTCTGGAATGGCGATCATGTCCAAACCAACTGAACAGATAGCTGTCATAGCCTCTAGTTTCTCTAAATTCAGAGAACCATTTTGCACTGCTGCAATCATTCCCTCATCTTCAGAAACAGGGATAAAAGCACCAGATAAGCCGCCAACCTGATTACAAGCCATGACACCACCTTTTTTAACTTGGTCATTGAGCAAGGCAAGCGCTGCTGTTGTTCCATGGGTACCAACTGTTTCCAAGCCCATCTCCTCCAGTACTCGAGCCACTGAGTCTCCAACTGCAGGAGTAGGCGCAAGACTTAGGTCGACAATTCCAAAGTCAACACCCAGTCTCTCGCTGGCCATCTGACCAACCAATTGACCGATACGAGTAATCTTAAAGGCTGTTTTCTTGACTGTTTCCGCTACTACATCAAAACTCTGACCACGAACTTTCTCCAAGGCGCGTTTGACAACACCAGGACCCGAAACCCCGACATTGATGATAACATCTGCTTCGCCAAGACCGTGGAAAGCCCCTGCCATAAAAGGATTGTCCTCAACAGCGTTAGCAAATACGACCAATTTGGCAGCTCCCATATCTGATAAGTTTGCTGTTGCCTTGATGATACGTCCCATATCTGCAACTGCAGTCATGTTGATACCTGACTTGGTTGAGCCAATATTGACAGACGAACAAACCTTGTCTGTCTCAGCTAGAGCACGGGGGATCGAATTGATGAGAATCTCATCTCCCTTTTGGTAGCCTTTTTGTACCAAGGCCGAAAAACCTCCGATAAAGTCAACACCAATCTCCTTAGCCGCCTTATCAAGTGCCTTTGCCAAAACGACATAGTCCGTCGCATCTGTCGCTGCTCCAATCAAGGAAATCGGAGTCACCGATACCCGTTTATTGACAATAGGAATCCCAAGTTCTGCAGCAATTTCATCTCCCACAGCCACTAGATTTGCAGCTTTAGTGGTGATTTTTTGGTAAATCTTTTCAGCAGCACGTTCAATATCTGGATCAATACAGTCCAAAAGGGAGATGCCCATGGTGATGGTTCTGATATCGAAGTTCTGCTCTTCGATCATGGCAATGGTTTCCGTAACTTGTCTAATATCCATGATGCCCTCCTAGATATTATACATAGCATCAAAAATCGCTGCACTTTGAATATTGATTTTAACATTCAAGGTCTGACCGAACGTTTCAAACTCATTTCGCAGATAAGTGAAATCCTGCTTTTCATCACTAGAAACGACTGCCATCATGGTAAAATACTCATCCAGTACTGTTTGAGAAATATCGTCAATATTTAAACCCAATTCTGCAATCTTAGTAGACACGCCTGCAACAATACCAGTCTTGTCCTTGCCAACCACTGTAATAATAGCCTTCATCTTTAGACTCCCATTCTACGATTATTAGAAAACCTGAACGTTTTTGATTTTCTTTTTCCTTAGTATAGCATATTTCCGTAAAAAATACTAAAAAACGCCTGCTTACGAAGTTGTTCTTAAACAAAAAACAATTTCGTAAACAAGCGTCTACCCTATCAAATGATGATGAGTGTTCCCGCTAGGACCGAAGTCCCAGCGGTAGACCAGAGCTAGACTAAGAGCACAAGACTCCATCATCATAACACTCAACAAAATTGATGATTTTATACTAATTCGATGATCGCCATTGGCGCAGCATCACCACGACGTGGTTCAGTCTTAAGGATACGAGTGTATCCACCGTTACGTTCAGCATAACGAGGTGCGATTTCTGAGAACAATTTTTGAAGTGCTGTAGTAGAAGTGTACTTATCAGTTGCTTCATCATAGTTTTCAGATGCGATTTCATTACGTACGAAAGCAGCTGCTTGACGACGTGCATGCAAATCACCACGTTTACCTAGAGTAATCATTTTTTCAACAGTTTTACGGATTTCTTTAGCACGAGCTTCTGTTGTCACGATTGATTCATTGATCAAAAGGTCAGTTGTCAAATCGCGAAGCATTGCTTTACGTTGTGAGCTAGTGCGTCCTAGTTTACGGTAAGCCATGTATTCCTCCTTTATTTATCTTTTAATCCAAGACCCAAGTCAATGAGTTTGAGTTTCACTTCTTCCAAACTCTTGCGTCCAAGATTTCGTACTTTCATCATCTCTGCTTCAGATTTTTCTGTTAAATCATGCACCGTATTGATACCGGCACGTTTCAAACAGTTGTATGAACGCACAGACAAGTCCAGTTCCTCAATCGTACGATCCAAAATACGATCGTCAGATTCAGTATCAGCTTCTTTCATCACTTCAGTTGACTTAGCAATCTCAGTAAGATTTGTAAACAAATCAAGATGTTCTGTCAAGATACGCGCTGAAAGCCCTAAAGCATCTTCTGGAATAATTGTTCCATTAGTCAAGATTTCAAGGGTTAATTTGTCAAATCCATCATTGCTACCTACACGAGCAGGCTCTACTTGATAGTTGACTTTTGTAACTGGTGTATAAATAGAATCTACAGCAAGTGTTCCAACTGGTGCATTATCTTTTTTGTTTTCATCAGCAGGTACATATCCACGACCACTGTTAACAGTCATTGTCGCTTTTAGAGAAGAACCTTCACCGATTGTAAAGAGATAATGATCTGGATTTACAATTTCAATATCACTGTCAGTCAAAATGTCTCCAGCTGTAATTTCAGCGGGACCTTCAACGTCAAGTTCAATGATTTTTTCGTCTTCAACGTATGATTTCACTGCAATCCCTTTAATGTTCAGAATGATTTGCATCACGTCTTCACGAACACCTGGAACTGTGTCGAACTCATGCAAGACACCTTCAATGTTGATAGATGTCACTGCTGCTCCCGGTAGAGAAGCTAGTAGTACACGACGAAGAGAGTTACCAAGAGTTGTACCGTAGCCACGTTCAAGTGGTTCGATTACAAACTTGCCATAATCTTTATTTTCATCAATTTTTGTTATATTTGGTTTTTCAAACTCAATCATTTAGTTACTCCCTCTTAAACGAAAAGCAGTGTAATGCGATGATTATACACGGCGACGTTTTGGAGGACGAGCACCATTGTGTGGCACTGGAGTCACATCACGAATTGCTGTTACTTCAAGACCAGCGGCAGCAAGCGCACGAATAGCTGACTCACGACCAGAACCTGGACCTTTTACAGTAACTTCAACTGATTTAAGACCGTGTTCTTGTGCAGATTTAGCAGCAGCTTCAGAAGCCATTTGAGCAGCGAATGGTGTAGATTTACGAGAACCTTTGAAACCAAGAGCACCAGCTGATGACCAAGCAATTGCATTACCATGCAC
Source organism: Streptococcus oralis (assembly GCF_026782375.1). Taxonomy (GTDB): domain Bacteria; phylum Bacillota; class Bacilli; order Lactobacillales; family Streptococcaceae; genus Streptococcus; species Streptococcus oralis_CL. Next base: position 55,260 of record NZ_JAKUWJ010000002.1, read on the forward strand.
ATCAGTAATCATAACAATAGTGTTATTAAATGTAGCGTGAATATGAGCAATACCAGATTCGATATTCTTTTTCACACGACGTTTACGTGTTGGTTTAGCCAAGACTTTTACCTCCTATATTATTTTTTCTTACCAGCAATCGCAACAGCTTTACCTTTACGAGTGCGAGCGTTGTTTTTAGTGTTTTGTCCACGGACAGGAAGTCCACGACGGTGACGAATACCACGGTAAGAACCGATTTCCATCAAACGTTTGATGTTCAAGTTTACTTCACGACGAAGGTCACCTTCAACTTTGATTGCATCCACTTCACGACGGATAGCATCTTCTTGATCTGATGTAAGGTCACGTACACGAACATCTTCTGAGATTCCAGCAGCAGCCAAAATTTTCTTAGATGTTGCAAGTCCGATACCATAAACGTAAGTCAATGAGATTACTACGCGTTTGTCATTTGGAATGTCAACTCCAGCAATACGAGCCATGTTTTCTCCTTTCTATCTTATCCTTGACGTTGTTTGTGTTTTGGATTTGCTGGGCAAATTACCATAACACGACCATTACGACGAATTACTTTACAGTATTCGCAAATTGGTTTGACCGATGGTCTTACTTTCATTTCTTATCCCTCCAAGTTTTTCGATTATTTAAAGCGGTAAGTGATACGTCCACGTGTCAAGTCATATGGACTCATCTCGACAGTAACACGATCTCCCGCTAAAATACGAATATAGTTTTTACGAATTTTACCAGAAACTGTTGCTAAAATCTGATGTCCATTTTCAAGTTCAACCGTAAACATTGCGTTAGGCATTGTATCGACTACTTTGCCTTCAACTTCAATCACATCGTCTTTTGCCACGCAAAAGCACCTCCATAAATTTCGATTTGATGCCTCTAAACATAGAGACAACAATTATAAGTCAGACTATCTCAGTATAACATTTGTAGCGATTTTTTGCAAGTGCGAAAAACGCTTTATTTCAAATTTGTCAATACTTTTTCGATGTCTTTGAACACATCATTGATATCTTGATTTCCTTCGATATCGTGAACCAAACCTTTGGCACGGTAGTGAGCAATAATTGGTTCACCTTGTGCGATATTAACATCCAAACGACGCTTCACTGTCTCCGGTTTGTCATCTTCGCGTTGGTAGTAATCTTCTTCTTTGTAGTCAACTGGTGGGTTGAAAACTTTGTGGAAGGTTTCACCTGTTTCGCGGTGGATGATGCGGCCACTCAAACGTTCCAAGAGACAGTCTGGGTTCACTTCGATGTTGATCACACCTTCCAATTCGATACCAAGTTCAGCCAATGTTTTGTCCAAGGCATGCGCTTGTTCAATCGTACGTGGGTAACCATCCAACAAGAAACCTGTTTCTTTGATGTCGTCCTGAGAAAGGCGTTCTTTAACAATTCCATTTGTAACTTCATCTGGAACCAACTCACCTTTGTCGATGTATGACTTGGCAAGTACACCCATTTCAGTTTGATTTGCCATAGCAGCTCGGAACATATCGCCAGTTGAAATGTGTGCCACGTGGAATTGCTCCACAATTTTAGCTGCTTGCGTTCCCTTACCTGCTCCAGGTAAGCCCATAATCAAAAGATTCATGATAGGATCTCCTTATTTTGTATTTAAATAGAAGCAGAAATTCGTTTCAACCCCTATTTAAAAACAAAATATAAGAGGGGAGACGAAAGTCTCTCTGATAGGTAGACCTTCATACTCCACTCTCTAAGCAAAAGTAATTTTGCTTTTATTCTGTTTTGTCCATGAAACCAACATACTTACGTTTCAATAGGTAACCTTCTAACTGTTTGATTCCTTCGATACCAGTTGAGATAATGATCAAAAGACTAGTTCCCCCAAAAGCAACAGCTTCTGAAAGACCAAAGACATCTTTTGCCACAATCGGCAAGATTGAAATCACACCAAGGAAGATTGATCCGACAGTCGCAAGGCGACGAAGAAGTTTCGACATGAATTCTTCAGTACCCTTACCAGGACGGACACCATGAATGTAGGCTCCACTCTTTTGCAAGTTTTCTGCTGCTTTCTCTGGATTGATCTGTACAAATGTATAGAAGAATGTAAAGAGAATGATTAACAAGGCATACATAGCAACACCTGTCGGAGATGTTGTAGATAACATTTCCTGTGCTGTACGTACCCAAGCCCAATCATGACCTGTAGCACTCAAAAATTGAAGAATGGCTGCAGGTGCTGCTGTGATGGAACTTGCAAAGATAACTGGGATAACCCCCGCTGGGTTTACCTTCAATGGAAGGTATGAGCTTGATGGGGCTCCTTGAGCAACTTTTGTATATTGGATTGGAATTTTATATTCTGCCTGTTGAACATAGGTTGTAAAGTATACAATCAACAAGACAGCGATAATCAAAATAACGACAAAGATAATAGATGAAGTCAAACGGCTACTTGGGATATTGACGAAGTAGTCAACATAGATGCCTTTAATCATCTCAGGGATTGATGCGACAATACCTGCAAAGATGATCATAGAAACACCGTTTCCATATCCTTTATCCGTAATTTGTTCCCCAAGCCACGTTACAATCATACTACCTGCTGTGAGGATAATACCGATGGTAACAAAAACCTGTGGAGTTAAGGCTGTCGTTAATAATTTTGCTCCAGATAGAGTATTAAACCCTGCTGTGATACCGATAGATTGAACGAATGCAAGCACAAGTGCAATATATCGAGTAGCTTGGTTTAGTTTTCTCCGTCCCACTTCCCCTTGTTTGCCCCATTCTACAAACTTCGGTAAAATATCCATTTGTAGCAATTGAACAACGATGGAAGCAGTGATATACGGACTTACACCGAGTGCGAAAACGGAGAAGTTCTTCATGGCATTTCCTGAAACAAGACTAAGCATGTTCAAGAAAGATAAACCACTAAGAGCTTCTAAACTTTTTGCATTCACACCTGGAACAGTGATACTTGTCCCAATACGGAAAACAAGAATGATAAAAATCGTAAAGAGAATTTTTGATCGAACTTGTTTAACCTTGAGCGCTTCTTTTAATAATTTAAAAAACATGGGTCACCTCTCTTAGATGACTTCTACAGAACCACCTTTAGCAGTGATAGCTTCCTCAGCTGATTTAGAGAATTTAGCTGCTTTCACAGTCAATTTCTTAGTCAACTCACCGTTACCAAGAATTTTAACGCCTGATTTTTCAGCTTTCACAATTCCTGCTTCGATAAGCACAACTGGAGTTACTTCTGCACCGTCTTCAAAGACGTTGAGTTGGTCAAGGTTTACAATTGCGTATTCTTTAGCGTTGATGTTAGTGAATCCACGTTTTGGAAGACGACGGAACAATGGAGTTTGTCCACCTTCAAAACCAAGGCGAACTCCGCCACCGCTACGAGCTTTTTGACCTTTTTGACCGCGACCAGATGTTTTACCGTTACCAGATGAAGTACCACGACCAACACGGTTACGTACTTTACGAGAACCTTCTGCAGGTTTCAATTCATGAAGTTTCATTATTTTTTCTCCTCTTTTGTAAAATGCTAGCGCCGATAAGAGAGAAAAGGTTGTCTCCCTTATCAACTCGCCTATACATTCGTCATCTTAGATGACTATACCTAGTTTTAGGGGATGAGTATTGCCACATCCCCTAAAAATTCATTAGTTTACTTCTTCAACTGTTACCAAGTGAGATACTGCAGTGATCATACCACGGATAGCAGCGTTGTCTTCTTTGATAACAGAGCTGTTCAATTTGCCAAGTCCAAGTGCTACAACAGTTTTACGTTGTGATGGAATGCGTCCGATTGGAGACTTAGTCAAAGTAATTTTAATTTGAGCCATTTTATCCCCTTTCTTATGCCAAATCAGAAACTGAGATACCACGAAGGGCAGCAACTTCTTCAGCGCGTTTCAATTGTTTCAAACCTTCAACAGTTGCGCGAACAATGTTGATTGGAGTGTTAGAGCCAAGTGATTTAGATGTAATATCTGCCACACCTGCCAATTCCACAACGGCACGAACTGCACCACCAGCGGCAACTCCAGAACCTTCTACAGCAGGTTTCAACAATACTTTAGCTCCACCGAATTCTGAAAGAACTTCGTGAGGAATTGTTGTTCCAACCATAGGTACTTCAATCAAGTTTTTCTTAGCATCGTCTACTGCTTTACGGATTGCTTCTGGAACTTCTTGAGCTTTACCAGTACCAAATCCTACGCGACCATTGTGGTCACCAACAACAACAAGAGCTGCGAAACGAAGACGACGTCCACCTTTAACAACTTTTGTAACACGGTTGACAGCAACTACGCGTTCTTCAAATTCAACTGCATTGTCTTTAAATGCCATTTTCTAGTGTCCTCCTATTAGAATTTCAATCCGTTTTCACGAGCTGCATCAGCCAAAGCTTTCACACGTCCGTGATATAGATATCCACCGCGGTCGAACACCACTTCTGAAATACCTTTAGCACTTGCACGTTCTGCAACGAGTTTACCGACAGCAACGGCTTGTTCAGTTTTAGTTCCTTTTGAAACTTCTTTGTCAAGAGTTGAAGCACTTGCGAGCGTTACACCCGCTACGTCATCAATCACTTGAGCGTAGATGCCTGTATTAGAACGGAATACGTTCAAACGTGGGCGATCAGCAGTTCCAGAGAGTTTTCCGCGAACGCGACGGTGGCGTTTTTGGCGGAGTTTGTTTTTATCTGGTTTAGAAATCACAGTTTTCACCTCTTTAGTTTTAAATCGTGTGCTATGCACAAAGTTGGAAAATAAGTCGATGGTTGAAAATCAACCACTCAACATTATTTACCTGTTTTACCTTCTTTAAGACGAACGTATTCGCCAACGTAACGGATACCTTTACCTTTATATGGTTCTGGTGAGCGAAGGCTACGTACGTAAGCAGCTGTTTGACCAACTACTTCTTTTGAAATTCCGCTGATAGCAATTGTTGTTGGGTTTGGAAGTTCAAAAGTAATTCCTTCTGGAGCTTCAACTTCGTCTGGATGAGATTTACCTACAGCCAAAACAAGTTTGTTTCCTTGAAGTTGTGCACGGTAACCAACCCCACGCATTTCAAGTACTTTCTTGAATCCTTCTGATACACCAACAACCATGTTGTTCAAAAGGGCACGAGTAGTTCCGTGGATTGTTTTCATTTCTTTTGAATCGTTTGGACGGTGAAGAGTTACTTCAGTACCTTCCACACAGATTTCAATATCTTTTGAGAACTCACGAGTAAGTTCTCCTTTAGGTCCTTTTACAGTTACTACGTTGTCATTGTTAGTGATTTCAACACCAGCAGGCAACACGATAACTTTATTACCAATACGTGACATGTTTTTATTCTCCTGTTAAATTGTCAGGCCATTACAGCCAGTTTTCACGGGGTTAAAGATACTTGTTTAGTTCAAGAGCTGAACTGAACACGCTCTAACGAGCTTTGTATCTTGATTAGAGTTCGAGCTAAGAATTTGGTGAAAAAGATAAGTTTGTCTTGGAGCATCGCTCCTGCTACAAACTTCCTATTTTCACTGCATTCTTTTAACGCTCTCACATCATCAATTACCAAACGTAAGCGATAACTTCTCCACCAACATTCTTTTGGCGTGCTTCTTTATCAGTAAGCAAACCTTCAGAAGTTGAAAGGATAGCAATTCCAAGTCCGTTAAGAACTTTTGGAAGATCTTCACGTTTTTTGTAGACACGAAGTCCTGGTTTAGAAACACGTTTCAAGTTAGTGATAACTTTTTCACCGTTTGGTCCGTATTTAAGGAATACACGGATGATGCCTTGTTTGTCATCTTCGATGATTTCTACGTTCTTAACAAAACCTTCGCGTTTAAGGATTTCAGCAATCCCTTTTTTGATGTTTGATGCAGGTACTTCAAGTACTTCGTGTTTCGCTTGGTTAGCGTTACGAATACGAGTTAGGAAGTCTGCGATTGGGTCAGTCATAACCATTTTGTTATTCTCCTCTTACTAGTAGTTTGCAAGTCGCACTTGCTAGTTAATACATGATACAAAGAGCGTAACAGCAAGAGCAAAAATAGGCAATTTGATGAAGGAGCGATGCTCCAAAGAAAATTGGTCTTTTTTGCCAAAGCTGTAGCTCGTGTTCAAATTGGAAAGCCCAACTGAACCCGGGCTAAACTCTGTGTGAAAAAGATAAACTTTCCTAGAAACTTTAGTTTCTTCGTCAAGTTTCCTATTTTCACTTGGAGTTTTGACGCCCTTGATATCTTAAATTACCAAGATGCTTTTGTTACACCAGGAATTTGTCCTTTGTAAGCTAATTCACGGAAGCAAACACGGCAAAGTTTAAATTTGCGGTAAACTGAATGTGGACGACCACATTTTTCACAACGAGTATAAGCTTGAGTAGAGAACTTCGCTGGACGTTTGTTCTTAGCAATCATTGATTTTTTAGCCATTAGATTTACCTCCTATATTATTTTGCAAAAGGCATTCCAAGGCCTGTAAGCAATGCACGTGACTCTTCGTCAGTGTTAGCAGTTGTTACGATAACGATGTCAAGACCACGAGTTTTGTCAACGTCATCGAAGTTGATTTCTGGGAAGATCAATTGTTCTTTCACACCAAGTGTGTAGTTTCCGCGTCCATCAAATGATTTTGTTGGAACACCGTGGAAGTCACGTACACGTGGAAGTGAAACTGAAACCAATTTGTCCAAGAATTCGTACATACGTTCACCACGAAGGGTAACTTTTGCACCGATCGCTACACCTTCACGAAGACGGAAGCCGGCGATTGATTTTTTAGCTTTAGTGATAAGTGGTTTTTGACCTGAGATAAGCGCCAATTCTTCAGCAGCTTTTTCAAGGCTTTTAGCGTTTGATACAGCTTCACCAACACCCATGTTCAAAACGATCTTATCTACTTTAGGCACAGCCATCACTGATGAGTAGTTGAATTGTTCTGTCAAAGCAGGAACTACTTCATTAAGATATTTTTCTTTTAAACGATTTGCCATTATACTTCTCCTTTCCTTCGTGATTAATCAAGCACTTCGCCTGATTTTTTGTTGTAGCGAACTTTTTTACCGTCTACAAATTTGTAACCAACACGACCAGCTACACCATTTTTGTCCAAAACTTGAACGTTTGATACGTGGATAGCTGCTTCTTTCTCGATGATACCACCTTGAGGAAGTTCGTTAGTTGGACGTTGGTGTTTCTTAACGATGTTGACACCTTCAACGATAACTTTGTTTACTTTTGGAAGGGCAGTAAGGACAACAGCTTCTGTTCCCTTATCTTTACCAGCGATTACGCGAACTTTGTCGCCTTTTTTTACAAACATTAGGTTTCTCCTTGATTTTTCTTACGCCCATAAGGGCACCCTAGCTTGAAGCTAGGGGACTAGTTTGTTTCTAAAAATTAAAGTACTTCTGGAGCAAGTGACACGATCTTCATGAAGCCACCTTCACGCAATTCGCGTGCAACTGGGCCAAAGATACGTGTTCCGCGAGGAGTTTTGTCTTCACGGATGATAACTGCTGCGTTTTCGTCAAATTTGATGTATGAACCATCAGCACGACGAGCACCTGATCTAGTACGAACGATAACAGCTTTTACAACGTCACCTTTTTTAACCGCACCACCAGGAGTAGCTTGTTTTACAGATGCCACGATAACATCACCGATGTTTGCAAATTTACGTCCTGAACCACCAAGAACTTTGATAGTCAAGATTTCGCGCGCACCGCTGTTGTCTGCGACTTTCAAACGAGTTTCTGTTTGAATCATTTCAGTTTTCTCCTTTCAGGTTTGATTAGATGATGACCGCTTCTTCAACAACTTCTACAAGACGGAAACGTTTTGTAGCTGAAAGCGGACGAGTTTCCATGATACGTACGATATCGCCTTCTTTGGCAACATTGTTTTCATCATGTGCTTTGTATTTTTTAGAGTAGTTAATACGTTTACCATAGACTGGGTGGTTACGTTTTGTTTCAACTACAACTGTGATTGTCTTGTCCATTTTGTCAGATACAACACGTCCAACAAGAACTTTACGATTATTGCGTTCCATTGAAATTTCTCCTTCCCTAGTCTATTATTTCGCTTCAGATTGAACTGTTTTGATACGAGCGATTTGTTTTTTAACTTCTTTCAAGCGAGCTGTTTGTTCCAATTGACCAGTAGCAGCTTGGAAACGAAGTTCAAACAATTCTTTTTTCAATTCGTTTTCGCGCTTCGCGAGTTCTTCTTGAGAAAGACCACGAAGTTCTTTAACAAATTCTTTTACTTCATTAAGTTTCATGCCTTCTCCTTATTCTGCTTCACGTTTTACGAATTTACATTTAACTGGCAATTTGTGGCTTGCAAGACGAAGCGCTTCGCGAGCGATCTCTTCAGATACACCAGCAACTTCAAACATCACTTTACCACGTTTAACTGGTGCTACCCAACCTTCAGGCGCCCCTTTACCAGATCCCATACGCACACCGATAGCTTTAGCAGTGTATGATTTGTGTGGGAAGATTTTAATCCAAACTTTACCACCACGTTTCATGTAACGAGTCATGGCGATACGAGCAGCTTCGATTTGGCGGTTAGTGATCCAGTGGCTAGTTGTAGCTTGAAGACCGTATTCACCGAATGCTACTTCTTTTCCACCTTTTGCTTCACCGCGCATTTTTCCACGGAATTCACGACGGTGTTTAACACGTTTAGGTACTAACATCGGTTATTTACCTCCTTTAGTGTTTTTACGAGCTGGAAGAACTTCACCACGGTAGATCCATACTTTAACACCAAGTTTACCGTATGTAGTATCTGCTTCTTCCCAAGCGTAATCGATATCTGCACGAAGTGTGTGAAGTGGAACAGTTCCTTCAGAGTATCCTTCAGCACGGGCGATATCTGCACCGTTCAAACGACCTGATACTTGAGTTTTGATTCCTTTAGCTCCAGCACGCATTGCACGTTGGATTGCTTGTTTTTGTGCACGACGGAAAGCGACACGTTGCTCTAATTGACGAGCAATTCCTTCACCTACAAGGTGAGCATCCAAATCAGGTTGTTTGATTTCGATGATGTTGATGTGTACTTGTTTTCCAGTCAATTTGTTAAGTTTTGCACGGAGTGCATCAACGTTAGCACCACCTTTACCGATAACCATACCTGGTTTAGCAGTGTGAAGTGAAACGTTAACTTTGTTTACTGCGCGTTCGATTTCGATAGTTGAAACCGCTGCGTCAGCTAGTTCTTTTTGAACGAATTTACGGATTGCAAGATCTTCATGAAGGTAATCCGCGTATTCTTTTTCAGCATACCATTTGGCATCCCAATCACGGATGATGCCGACACGCATACCAATTGGATGTACTTTTTGACCCACGATGTTACCTCCTTATTTTTCTGCAACAGCCACAGTGATGTGAGCTGTACGTTTGTTGATTGGTGAAGCTGAACCTTTCGCACGTGGACGGAAACGTTTCATAGTTGGTCCTTCGTTTGCGAATGCTTCAGATACTACCAAGTTAGCTTTATCCAAACCAAAGTTGTTTTCAGCGTTAGCTACAGCTGAGTTCAAAACTTTCAAGATGATTTCAGCAGCTTTGTTTGGAGTGAATGTCAAGATTGCAATAGCATCGGCTACGCTTTTACCACGGATATTGTCAAGAACAAGACGTGATTTACGAGGTGAAACACGTACTGTACGAGCCATTGCTTTAGCTGAAGTAATTTCTGCCATTTATGTTCTCCTTATTTTCTACGTGTTTTCTTGTCGTCTGCAGCGTGACCTTTGTAAGTACGAGTTGGTGCAAATTCACCAAGCTTGTGACCTACCATGTCTTCTTGGATGTAAACAGGTACGTGTTTACGTCCGTCATAAACTGCGATAGTGTAACCAATGAAACTTGGGAAGATCGTTGAACGACGTGACCAAGTTTTGATAACTTTTTTCTTTTCGTCGTTAGCTTGAGCTTCAACTTTTTTCATCAAATGCTCATCGACGAAAGGTCCTTTTTTAAGACTGCGTCCCATTTTATTTTTTCTCCTTTAAATGTTGTACCACAGCGGCTTGCGCTCACATGGAGCGCTACCGAGCTGGCGGATTATCTAGCGCTTATGCGACTAGTTTTAAATTATTTCTCGTTGCGACGACGAACGATAAGTTTGTCAGATTTCGCTTTCTTGTTACGAGTTTTAAGACCAAGAGCAGGTTTGCCCCATGGAGTAGATGGCGCTTTACGACCAACTGGTGCTTTACCTTCACCACCACCGTGTGGGTGATCGTTAGGGTTCATTACAGAACCACGAACTGTTGGGCGGATACCTTTCCAACGGCTGCGTCCTGCTTTACCAAGGTTAACAAGTCCATGTTGTTCGTTTCCGACAACACCAACTGTTGCACGACAAGTTCCAAGAATCATACGAACTTCGCCAGATTGAAGACGAACAAGAACGTATTTACCTTCTTGACCCAATACTTGAGCAGAAGCTCCAGCTGCACGCACCAATTCTCCACCACGACCTGGTTTCAACTCGATGTTGTGGATCAAAGTACCAACTGGGATGTTAGCAAGCGGAAGAGCGTTTCCGACTTTGATATCTGCTTCTGGACCTGAAACGATGCGTTGACCAACTTCAAGACCTTTTGGAGCGATGATGTATGCTTTCACACCGTCAGTGTAGTGTACAAGAGCGATGTTTGCAGAACGGTTTGGATCGTACTCGATTGTTTTAACAACAGCTTCAACGTTGTCTTTGTTACGTTTGAAGTCAACCAAACGGTAGAAACGTTTGTGTCCACCACCTTGGTGACGAACAGTGATACGACCGTTGTTGTTACGACCAGCCTGTTTCTTCAAAGCAACAAGCAATGATTTTTCAGGAGTGCTTGTTGTGATTTCAGCGAAATCCAAAGAAGTCATATTACGGCGACCGTTTGTTGTTGGTTTATAAACACGAATTCCCACGATATTTCCTCCTTAGATTATTCAGCTTCAGCAGCGAACAACTCGATTGCTTTTGAATCAGCTGTAAGTGTGATGATAGCTTTTTTAGTTTTGTTAGTAAAACCAGTGTAACGTCCAACACGTTTAGCTTTTGGTTTTACGTTGATTGTGTTAACATTGGCAACTTTAACACCTTCGAAAGCAGCTTCAACAGCTTGCTTGATCAAAAGTTTGTGTGCACGAGTGTCAACTTCAAATACATATTTTCCTGCTTCAAGTTGAGCCATTGAGCTTTCAGTGATAACAGGTTTTTTGATAACATCATACAAATTCATTATGCAAGAACCTCCTCGATTTTAGAGATAGCTGCTTGTGTGACAAGAAGTTTGTCGCTATTTGCGATGTCAAGAACACTTGCAGTTGTAGCAGTTGCAACTTTCACGTTTGGAAGGTTACGAGCTGAAAGAGCTGCGAATTCATTTCCTTCTTCAAGGATAACAAGAACTTTAGAATCGATGCTCAATGCTGCAAGAACTTTTGCAAATTCAGCAGTTTTTGGAGCTGTAAATGAAAGAGCGTCTACAGCTACGAATTTGTTTTCAGCAACTTTTTCAGAATAAACTGATTTAAGAGCTAGGCGACGAACTTTTTGTGGAAGTTTGTAGCCGTATGAACGTGGAGTTGGTCCGAAGACAACGCCACCACCACGCCATTGTGGTGAGCGGATAGAACCTTGACGAGCACGTCCAGTTCCTTTTTGACGCCATGGTTTGCGTCCACCACCTGATACTGCAGAGCGGTTTTTAACAGCGTGTGTTCCTTGACGAAGGCTTGCGCGTTGGCTGATGATCACATCAAACACAACTGATTCATTTGGTTCAATACCAAATACTGCATCGTTAAGAACAACTTGGCCAGCTTCTTTACCAGTTTGGTCAAATAATGTTACGTTTGCCATTGTGACTGATTTCCCCTTTCTTTATTATTTACCAGCTTTAACTGCTGATTTGATAGTGATAAGAGATTTCTTAGCACCTGGTACGTTACCTTTGATAAGGATAACGTTCTTTTCTGGAACAACTTGTACAACTTCAAGGTTTTGAATTGTTACGCGGTCGCCACCCATGCGTCCTGCAAGGTTTTTACCTTTGAATACGCGGTTAGGTGCAACAGGTCCCATAGAACCTGGACGACGGTGGTAACGAGAACCGTGAGCCATTGGTCCACGTGATTGTCCGTGGCGTTTGATAACACCTTGGAAACCTTTACCTTTAGAAGTACCAGTTACGTCAACAACGTCTCCAGCTGCGAATGTTTCAACTGTGATTTCAGCACCAACTTCCAAGCCTTCAACGTTTTTGAATTCACGAATGAAGCGCTTAGGAGCCGTGTTAGCTTTCGCTACATGTCCTTTAGCAGGTTTGTTGCTCAATACTTCGCGTTTGTCATCGAAACCAACTTGGATAGCGTTGTATCCGTCTGTTTCAACAGTTTTAACTTGAAGAACAACGTTTGGAGTTGCTTCAATAACTGTTACAGGGATCAATTCGCCAGCTTCAGTGAAGATTTGAGTCATTCCCACTTTTTTCCCTAAGATTCCTTTTGTCATGAGAAAATAGTTCCTTTTCTATATTTTTATTCAAAAAGTTTTTAACGAGCGTTTTTCATGCTCAAGGTTTCAAACTTTGGATTAAAGCTTGATTTCTACGTTTACACCACTTGGAAGATCCAATTTCATCAAAGCATCAACTGTTTTTTGAGTTGGGTTAACGATATCGATCAAACGTTTGTGTGTACGCATTTCAAATTGTTCGCGAGAGTCTTTGTATTTGTGAGTCGCACGAATAATTGTGTAGAGGCTACGCTCAGTTGGAAGTGGGATTGGACCCGCAACTTGTGCACCTGTACGAGTAGCTGATTCTACGATTTTTGCAGCCGCTGTGTCAAGCGTACGGTGTTCGTAAGCTTTCAAACGGATACGGATTTTTTTGTTTGCCATCTTTTTCTCCTTTTCGTCTATCTAAGATAATAGGCTAGCTCCACAAGAAAACCGACGCGCGTTGCGTGGCAATGCAACCGAGCGTGTCGCAACCTCTTGCATCAAAGCTAAGGCTGTAATTTACAGCACCATAATAGAATAACACAAAGCCCCTGCGATTGCAAGGGATTTGTTAGGTTTTTTTCGTTTTTTTGGGATGAAACTGTTTTCCTATTTCATCTTCCTATGACTACTGATTTACGACCTTAAAATTTAGTCTTTTCTTCTATATAATATGAGTCATTTTGATCTTGAATTTATCTTCCGATTGATCCACTAAGATATCTGCTTTAGACTCGGTTTCTCTGTAGTATTGCAGATACTGCTCCCGTCTCATTTGATGGCTAGCTAGTATAAAGGAAGCATCGCGATTTCTCATAGTTGTATCTCGAGCTAGGCGCCTCTTTAATTCGGTCTCCTCATCCGTGTAGAAACAGACAGTTTTGTCAAAGAGTTCCTTGGGTAGAAAGCCCACAGACATCCCTTCAACAATCAGAATCGGTTTTGCTCCAGACAAGATTTCACTAGCCTTCCAAGGTTCATCGATTGTTAAGACATCCATTCCTGCCTGCAAGGCGAGAATATCTCTCTGCAAACTTGCCAGTTCATGAGCCACTGGCAGACAAGCTGTCACCTTTTGATCAGGTGCTTGCTTTGGTATTACCAAGTGACGTTCTGAAGTGATATAGGGATCTGTTTCTAGTAAATTTACTTTTGTGGAATCTAAAGCTTGGTACAATTCCTGTGCAAAGGTTGATTTACCTGAAGCCCCATGACCGTAAATCCCCAGCGTCCTAACCCTTCCCGTTTCAATCTCTGAAACCAGTTGTCCTATCAGGTCTTTTTTCTTCATTTTTTCTTCATTCTCTCTTCACCTGTTCATAGCTTTCTTTTCCGTCATTGAGCTTATCCCAAATCACCACTTGCCCACTTTTGAGAGATTTTTGCACATCGATAATCCGTTGATTAGAAGACCCTCGAAACTGGAGCATGAGATTACGCTTGCTTTTGTCATAACGACCATCGACAAGGATGTCAATCAGCGACAAGAGTTCCAGTTTATCTGGAGTCTCCAGCATCATTTCTTCCCACGTGTAGCCCGTCCAGGACCAGATGTCTTTGTCTGGCAATTCCTTTCGAATACGTTTAACGAGCGGCAAGAGAATACCCGTATTAAGAAAGGGCTCTCCTCCTAGTAGGGTCAATCCTTGAACATAGGGTTGGGCAAGGTCTTCCATGATTTGTTCTTCTAACTCTGCCGTATAAGGAATGCCTGCGTTGAAAGACCAAGTCGCAACATTATAGCACCCCTCGCAGTGAAACATGCAACCTGATACATAGAGAGAGTTGCGCACACCTTCTCCATCGACAAAGTTAAAGGCCTTGTAATCAATGATTCGCCCTTTACTAAGCTCCTCACTTTTCCATTCACCTGGTTTTGGTGTATTCCATGTCATCCTTCTACTCCAAATCTATCCAGTAACGTTCTACGCCATTGCGAACATCCTCAAAGAGTCCGCCATTTGCCACAATCACCGCCCTACTAGCAGGATTTTCCGTACTACAGGTCACAAGTGCTTTTTTGATGTTCTTTTCCTTAGCAACTTGTAGACCTTGTCGGAGGGATTCTTTGGCATAACCCTTACCTCTTTCAGATGGGCGGATGGAATAGCCGATATGGCCAGCATGATTCAGCAAGCCCTCATTTAATCTCAGCCGTAGATTCAAAAATCCTAGAGCATGGCCTGCTACTTCAAAACTAACCAGCTGGATAGCAGGAACCCAGTTTTCAGGAATATTGAGTCCCGCTTCCGCTTGAAGATTTTCTTCTAGCCACTCTTCATAAACAAAATTGTTGGCGTTCCAAAACCCACCATCATGAGGGGACTGTGCTTGTTCAAACTCTGCCATCATCTCTAAAACTGTTTCTTTATCTGCTAATCTTGGTCTACGTAATTCCATCCTTACCTCCCGCTAAGAGAAAAGCGAGAGCGAACTCTCACTTTTATTTTTTCTTGTTCTTGTTTAAAAACTGTTCTCTGAGGTTGAGCAAGCGTTCTTTTTTACCTACTCCACCTTTCGAGTGTTTCTCGTGATAACGGGTCACTTGTGCGCGTCCCTTATCGTCTAATTGGTATTTCCCCATTCCATTTCCTTCTAATTTGTTACTTCATGTCCGGCTGTTTTAATGGTTGAACCATTCATGTGTTTGACACGCGCAGCGATTTCCTTGTGGCGTCCATTAACCATCGGACGCGCTTGAGGATTTCCCAGATAGCCACACGTACGTTTGACCACATCTACTGTTTTAGGGTCGCTATTGCCACAGTTGGGACAAGCAAATCCTCGCTCAGTTGGTTCAAAATCCCCTTCAAAGTCACACTTGTAGCAACGATCAATCGGAGTATTGGTCCCTAGATAACCGACACGGTCATAGGCATAGTCCCAGACAGCTTCCAGGGCCTTAGGATTTTGTTGAAGAACTGGATACTCACAATAGTGGATAAAGCCTCCTGAAGCACCTGCTTCTGGGTAAACTTTTTCAAAATCTAGTTTTTCAAACGGTGTTGGATTTTTACGAACATCATAGTGGAAAGAGTTGGTGTAGTATTCCTTGTCTGTAATATCCGGAATTGAGCCGAACTTATCTGTATCCAAGCGACAGAAACGGTCTGTCAGACTTTCAGACGGTGTTGAGTAGATAGAGAAATGGTAATCATATTGATCTGACCACTCTTCTACACGTCGTTTCATATCACGAATGATGTCAAGCGTGAATTCCTTGGCTTCTGGATTGCTTTCCCAGCTATTACCAAAGAAGACCGTCGCCACTTCATACAAACCGATATAACCTAGAGAAATAGTCGCACGACGATTCTTGAAGAGTTGGTCTACACTTTCTTCTTTTCCGAGACGGCGGCCGAAGGCTCCATACTGATAAAGGATAGGGGCATTTGCTGGTGTTGCTTCCTTGGTTCGTTCGACACGGTAAACCAGAGCATCCTCCGCGATGTTCATTCGCTCGTTGAAGATTTCCCAGAACTTGTTCAAGTCACCTTCGGACTCGAGAGCGATACGAGGCAGATTGACTGTCACAACACCTAGGTTCATCCGACCTGAATTGACCTCGACACCATTCTCATCCTTCCATCCTTGGAGGAAAGAACGGCAGCCCATAGGAACCTTGAAGGAGCCTGTCAGCTCGATAATCTTATCATAGGACAAGACATCAGGGTACATCCGCTTGGTTGCACACTCGAGGGCCAACTGTTTGATGTCGTAGTTAGGTGAACCTTCTTCTAAGTTAAGTCCTCTTTTTAGCGTAAAGATGAGTTTAGGGAAGATGGCTGTTCGATGTTCTGAACCAAGACCCTTGATACGAATGGTCAAAATAGCTTTTTGAATTTCACGCTCAAAACGATTGGTTCCCAGACCAAAACCTAGCGAAGTAAAAGGTGTTTGGCCATTTGAAGTGAAGAGAGTGTTGATTTCATACTCGAGAGATTGCATGGCATCGTAGATGTCCTTTTGCGTTTTCTTCCAAGCGTAATCTTCCCGTTTTTCGGGCAAGACCCACTCTTCCGCATCCTTGAGGTGCTTCTGGTAATTCTTCTCTGCATAAGGAGCCAAGACTTCATCGATACGGTCAGCTGAACAGCCCCCGTACTGGCTAGAAGCAACGTTGGCGATGATTTGGGAAATCTGAGCTGTCGCAGTCTGGATAGACTTGGGACTCTCTACCTCCGCATTTCCAATCTTAAAACCATTTTCCAACATGCCTTTAAAATCAATCAAACAGCAGTTGGTCATAGGAGTGTAGGGGCTGTAGTCCAAGTCATGATAGTGGATATCCCCTTTTTGGTGAGCATTGGCTACGTGCTTAGGGAGCATTTGCAGCCCGATTGATTTTCCCACAATCCCTGCTGTCAAATCACGCTGGGTATTAAAGACATCACTGTCTTTATTGGCATTTTCATTGACAACTGCCTGATCTTTATTAAGAAGCTTATGAATGCTGAAGTTGATATCCGTTGCTTTTGAGCGCTCAAAATCCCTTTGTGTCCGATAAGTGATATACTCCTCAGCCAAGGCATATTCTTTGGCTTCAAGGAGTTCATGTTCTACGACATTCTGAATTTCGTAAATCTTGACACCTTGAGGGAAGCGACTGTGAATTTCAGTGACGATTCTTTCAACCAGACCGTTTAGGCGTTTTTCTACTAGAGGCGTAAGGTCCATAACTTTTTCTGCCGCCTTGTGGAGAGCCTTGTCAATCTTGTCTACATCAAACACTACACGTCTACCATCTCGTTTTTCAACGAACAAGGTGGGAACGGTTGCAAGCTTTTCTTCTAATACAATCATATCCATGCTCTTTTCTAAAATATTGTTGAATTGTTTATATTCAGTATTATACCACTCTAAAAATAAAAATCAATATCTTGTGTCAAAAATCCTAAAATTTTTAAAATTCCACAAGATATTGATTTTTTTTATTTGGATTTATAAAGCTTGAATTCACTAGTATCTATCTGAACAAGCTCATATTTTTCGCTGAGCCAGCTCTCTACATCCGACCACAAGGCAACTTTTTGATTGACCATAATCATCTTTGGTTGATTTTCTTTTAGATCATTCATCAGTTTGGTTTTATTTTCGTCGCTTGCAGTATAGAGTGTTGGTGTCACTAGAGAAGTCGGCGCCAAGCGCTCACTTGCACGATAGAAATCTGGACGATCATCCCAAGCATAGACTCGATCCTCAGAACTCGTTTGCTGTTTGACCACACTAGCAAGACGTTCTCTCTCCTGATAAGTCGCCGGATGTGAAAGGTAGCGACTCAGGATAGGAAGAGCAATAAGGTAGGCAAGGGCAATCAATGGTAGATAGAAATTCCCTTTAATAAAAGAGGCTTTTTTCTCACGTCTTCTACGACGGCTTCCTCCCTCCGAGGCACTTTCCTTAATTCCTGTCAGAAGGAGCAAGATCAAGAAAGGAAGGAGAATAGCGAGACGAGTACCGTTGACAGGTTCATTTGAGAGAATTAAGATTCCCAAAGAAACCAACAATCCCAAGCTAGCAGCAATTGAGAGGGCATATTGCTTGGCTGGTTTTGACTGGAATAAACCAGTAAAGAGCAAACTAAGGGAACCTAGCCCCACTGCAAGTAAACCATAGAAGGCTGCATTTTCAAGCAAATGCGCATTTGAAAAGAGGCTAAGAGTATTTACTGGATATAAGGTCTGGCTAATAGCATCCCCAAAACTACCTGTCCACACTGTATAGTAGCCCAAAGGATAGAATAAGAGTGAAAATCCTAGGGCTGACGCAAAGAACTGATATAGACCATGAACAAAGTGACCTTTAGCTAGATTAAAGCCGATAATGCCCAAGGCCAGTACAGCCGCAAACAAGGCAGTTGGAATCGGCGCAAGGAAGAAAGCGAGAGCAAGACTCATCCCCACTCTTACAAATCCTTTGTCGTCATTTGGATAAGCCAAATAGTTCGTAACAATGCTCAATGAATAAAATAGGAAAGGCAAGGCTAGTAAGAGAGCATAGCCACCACCAAAAGCGAGTCCTGCCACTAACAAATAGAACACAAATACCAGCTTCTTGGCTTCTTCTGCTTGACCAGTAAGAGCATCTGCAGATTTAAAAAGGAAAACACCTGCTCCAAACAAGGCCAACCACTCAACCAAAGCAAGCAGAATACTTCCTAGGGAAAGATAGGTTAGCAAGTAATAGAGCAATCCATTCGTTCCAAAGTAATCTGTATACATTTGACCATTTTGATTCAAGGCCCAACCGGTATAAAGATCCTGAGTTTGTTGCGGACTGACTAAACCAAAAATAAAAGGCAGGACAACCGAAATGGCTGTGGCCACTAAACTCCAAAGCATGATACTAAAAAAGGGAATGGGAGCTCCTTCTCTCTTTTCTGGCGCTGACCAGTCTTGGTAATGAGATCCTTCTTGTTTCTCATCTATTTTCCCGTATACGTTCATTCAATTTCTCCTCTAAGTTTATCTGTTTTAGTATATCAAAATCTTACAGGAATGTCAGCTTGGGATTGATATTTGCTGAATTTCTTATCCAATATCGCAAAGCGTTCGATTTCACGAAAACGATGGAACCTACTAGCTCTATACTCTTTAATAAAATCTTCATTTTCTAGATTGAGCATTGTTTTCTCCTTTACTTATCTATTCGTAAGAAGAAAAAATAAGATCCAGCCTTGGGCTAGATCTTGATGGATAGTTAGAGCATGGGTGCAAACAACTGGACAATTTCCTTAATCAGGCTTTGGTACCAGCTTGTTTTGATTGTGTGGGGATAGATTTCTTGAGAAACCTTAAAAATTTCTTCGAAGTCCCTCTCAATGTCTAAAATAGATTGTGTTCTATAAAGCAAAACACCATTTTCATAGTGGTGGAGCAAGCTACGATAGTCAAAATTGATGGTTCCAACTGTTGCTGCTTCTCCATCGACCAGCATTTGCTTGCTATGAAGAAAGCCGGGACTGTACTCGTAAATGCGAACTCCAGCAGACAACAAGTCAGGATAGGCTCCGCGAGTAACCAATTGGATGACCTTCTTATCTGGGATACAAGGCGTCACAATTCGCACATCTACCCCTCTCAGAGCTGCATTTTTGATACTTTCTGTGAGATCATAGTCCGCAATCAGATAGGGTGTCGTGATATAAACATAGTCTGTAGCTTGATTGATAAGATTTTGATAGACCGTTTTCCCAACCTGAGATCGGTAAATAGGTTTAGGGCCACTACTATAGGGAATACAGAGCCCCATCCCGTCTCTAGGTTGATTTTCAAGATGGTATTGGTCAAAGTCACTAATCTCTCCACGATTGATATACCAGGTGGATAAAAAGAGTCTAGTAAAAGCCTTTACTGCTGGACCATCCAACCGAATACCGCTATCCTTCCAGTAACCAAAGCGTTCGATATGATTGATATACTCGTCTGCTAGATTGGCACCACCTGTATAAGCAATCTGCCCATCGATAATCATGATTTTACGGTGGTCACGGTTGTTATAGGCAACGGTCAAGCGCGGAATCACCTTGTTAAATTTATGGGCTTCAATCCCTCGGCTACGAAGCTGGATGGTATAATCCCCAGGTAAGGTTGCCATACATCCAATATCGTCATAGAGAAGCTTAACTTCTACTCCTTGAGCAGCCTTTTCTTCCAAAATCTCTAAAATGCTGTTCCACATCAAACCTTCTTCGATGATATAGTATTCGAGAAAGATAAACTTCTCCGCTTTCCTGAGATCCTCTAGCATCTGATGCCACATACTTTCACCAGAGGCAAAAAAATGCGTATCCGTTCGATCATAGACATCTGCATTCGTATCCATACTGAGTAGGGATTTGATGACGCCATAAGCTGACTTATCCTCTTCTTTTAACTCCAAACGGAGGGCTCTGCTATTGTCCTCTCGGTCAACCATTGATTGGAGTTGTTTCAATTGCTTGATCTCTTTTTTAGATAGACGGCGTTCTCCAAACATGATATAGAGCAAGGGACCAAATACTGGAACAAAGGCTACTAAGAGCCATGTTACCTTGCTTTCTG
Source organism: Streptococcus oralis (assembly GCF_026782375.1). GTDB lineage: Bacteria > Bacillota > Bacilli > Lactobacillales > Streptococcaceae > Streptococcus > Streptococcus oralis_CL. The sequence continues at coordinate 75,848 of NZ_JAKUWJ010000002.1, forward strand.
GATTCATAGAACGATTAACAATCGATACAATGGTTGCTATACTCATCAAAATAACTAGGATAATCCAGAGAATCGGAGCCATCCGACCTAGATAGAGAAACAAACCAAAGACGATAAACAACTCCGCCAACATGATGGTAATACTAAAACCATACTTGGACATGAGTAGCTGCATTTTTCTAGCTGTCATACATCCCCTTCCTTTTCTAACATTCTCCTTAACTGCTTAATAAACTAATCTTTCTACTAGTATACCTCAGTTCAGGGGTAGATAGCAACCTTTTACTCTTGCCCTTCCATTTTCAGATGCGTATTACAGTTTGAGAGCCAACATATTGACTGTCATACCTGTTGCAGTTCCCATAAGGTAGACGGTATCTCCTTCTTTAACCAATCCATGGTCCAATGAATAGGCCAAGCCAAATGGCACAGAGACTGACACCATATTTCCATAGTCCGTGACGAGATTGAGGTATTGATTCTCAGCCACACCTAGTTTTTCCATAACCAAAGGAAGAGCACGACTTGCTTGGTGAGGAATGATATAATCCACGTCTGCCAAGGCTAATATCGTATCCTTTGTTTTTTCATAAACTGTGAACTTTAAGGTTACTTTTAACCGAGAAAACCACCGTCTTCAAACTACCTATCCTCTGTAGTAATGGAACATAAAACATCGACAAGCGAATTTTTCAATAAAAAATCTGGCAAATTTTTAAAAAAAGAACTACCAAAATGATAGTTCTTTCCAATATTATTTATATTTTTCAATACCGAACACATCCTAGGACAGTCGCTATTGAGGTCGTAGAAGGTAAAGCTGGAACCTTAATTCCAAACTTCTATTTAGTTAGATTTGAAGTTCTATTTTGTTAGTACCACTCGATCAGATGGGTCACGATCCATATCGTCAATTGTGATTTGGTTACCACTGACGCTATAAATCTTCACGTCATCTCCGACAATCATACGTTGATTAGCTGGATCAAGACTGACCTGTTTAATCTCTTGATCACCATCAAGTTCTACTTTTGTCCATGTTCCAGTTGTCCCAGTTATGACAAGAGTAACGCTATCTCCCTCGTCTTGACCCTTATAAGTTCCATCAATATTTGTAGGTTGAGCTACTGGGGCATCCTGGCTTGCAGAGGCTTGTGGTTGACTAGCGCTTGTTGCAGCACTAGAAGATGATTGTTGTTGAGTAGATTGCTGCTGAGCAGGTTGCTGAGCAGGCGATTGTACCCTAGGGGCACATGCTGCTAAGAGACTAAGACTTGCTAAAAAAGCAAGAGAAAGTGTGAATGTTTTGGTTTTCATAGCTGTTTCCTTTCTTTGTTACCATAAATAAACTGATAACAAATTCCAACTATACCAACTACCCCTCAATTATACCAAATAAATTCTCATAGAGCAAGTTAGCCACTTATACTTACACAAAATTTGATCGGACTTCTGAGATAAAGTAGAGCGAGCCCGTCACAAAAAGCAGGTCCTGATCGTTGGCCTTTTCTTCAAATTCTCTGATAAAATCGCCATAGGAAGAAATCAAATCGTAACCCGCAACATCCTTCTCATCCAAAGAACCTTGGTAGTCAAAGCCCGTTACCTTAAGTTCCACCTGAGGCAACTGCTCAGATAGGTAGCCCAACATCCCTTGATAATCTTTGCGTTTAAGAGCACCAAAAAGGATACGGACTTGATAGCCTTGTTGGATTTTCTCTTGGATAAACTCTACCAAACGGGTTAAGGCTGGAAGATTGTGAGCCCCATCTAGGTAGATTTGCGGGCGAATCCGTTCCAATCGACCTGCCCAGTGAGTTTCTTGCAAGGCCTGTCTCACAAGCTCTTCTTCGACTTTTTCCTCTCTTGACTCCATAAAAAGTAGAAAGCTTTGTAAAGCCAAGGCGGCATTTTCTTGCTGGTAGGCACCTTCCAAACTGATTTCAAGCTTTGAAAAGCTTGCTAAGCTACTTGAAAAATCCCCAGCATTCAAGGTGAAGTCTCCCCCAGCTTGATAAAGTTCAACAGCTAACTCTCTTGCTCTTTTTTGACAGACAAGCTCAGCTTCTGGAGCAAACTTGGCAATGACCGCCTTCTTTCCAACCTTGAAGATACCAGCTTTCTGCTCTGCTATTTCCTCCAGACTGTCACCCAAGGTCTCCTGATGATCTAGGCCAATGGAAGTAATAACTGCAATCTCTCCGGTTACGACATTAGTGGTATCAAGTAGACCACCTATCCCCACTTCTAGCAAAACCAAATCCACTTCTTGCTCCCTAAAATAGAGGAAAGCAATTAAGGTCAGCAACTCAAAAAAGGACAACTGGTCATGAGTTTCCAAAAGAGTTTTCTCCATCTCCTTGACTTGTTCTGCCAAACGGATAAAATCTACATCAGCTATTGCTTGCCCATTGATACAGATTCGATCATGGATGCTGATGATATGGGGAGAGGTAAAGGTGCCAACGTTTTTTCCATGAACTGCAAACAACTCCCTCATAAAGGCAATAGTTGATCCCTTGCCGTTCGTTCCTGTTACATGGATAATGGGATAAGCCTTCTCAGGATTCCCTAGCAAATCCACTGCTCGCTGCATTCTTCCAAGTCCAGATCTAAAGTTTAAACCAATCCGACTATGGAGCCATTCTTCTACTTCAAACATACATGTCTCCTTAACAACAATCCAATCAACTAGCGCACTAAAGTTTTACTGTAAATAAAAAGCGAGGCCGGGACAACAATCCCGACCTCTTACCTGGTTAGCTAATCACTAGCTACTATAAATTTCATCGTAGGCTGAAAACGTCCCCCGGACTTACCAGCTCTCTCTTATTTTAAGGAACTGGGCTAAAAATGTCCACTGGATGTTCCTGCTTTTTCTTATTTCTAGAAGCAGGGCTAATACAGTCTCCCAGACTGTATCACTCCTCCATAAAGCTATTGAAGACTTCTTCAATCATGTTCCATTCGTCTTCTGAGTCTTCTGGGATTGGTTGCAATTCGCCTTCTGTTCCGTCTTCATTTTCGATGAATGAGTAAGCTTGGATTTCAACTTCACCATTTTCATCTTCTTCTGCATTAACTGGCACTAGCAGAACATAGTTTTTACCAAATTCTTCTTTCCCATCGATGGTCAAAAGAATTTCAAACAAGGTTTCATTTCCTTGCTCATCTACTAGTGTAATCAATTCACGTTCTTCGTGGTCATGGTTGTGATCGTGTGACATAGTTTCTCCTCTGTCTTAAAATTTTCTATCTAAATAATTTTGCAAAATCAGCTGAGCAGCCAACTTATCAATAACTTTCTTGCGTTTGTTACGGCTGATATCTGCTTGTTCAATCAACATACGTTCCGCAGCGACCGTTGTCAAACGCTCATCCTGATAGTCTACTGGCAAACCAAAGAGTTCTTCTAGCTTGGCACCATAGGCTTGACTGGCTTCTACTCGCGGTCCGCTTGTATTGTTCATGTTTTTTGGCAAACCTACTACAAAGCGTTCTACCTTATAGCTGTCAACCAATTCCTTGATACGGTCAAAACCAAACTGGCCCTGATCCTCATTAATCTGGATGATTTCAAGTCCCTGAGCGGTGAATCCTAGGGGATCGCTAATCGCCACCCCTACTGTTTTTGAACCGACGTCCAATCCCATAATTCTCATAGATTATAGATCGACTCCTTGTCCCTTAAGGTAGTAGCGTACCAATTCTTCAACAATTTCATCACGCTCATACTTACGGATTTGATTTCGTGCATTGTTATAACGAGGAACGTAGGCAGGGTCACCACTCAATACATAACCGACGATCTGGTTAATTGGATTGTAGCCCTTGTCGTTCAAAGAAGCATAGACATCTGTCAACGTTTCGCTAATTTCTTTCTTATTGGAATCATCCAATTTAAACCGTACAGTTTCTTCAGTAAATCCCATTCTAACACCCTCTTTCCTTAGAATATTACTATTATAGCATATTTCCTTACGTTCTACAAATAAATCAGTTTGTTTATTTGGATTTTCTTACTGTTCTGTCGCCCCATTTGCCACTCTGTCAGCAATATACTGGCTAGGTTCGTTTTTTAAGAGATTTTCAAGGCCGATATTTTTTAAATATTCTAGTTGAGATGCCTTTTTGACATCCAAAACTTGAAAATCATAAGTCGTTGTGGTCTGGATTTCTGTCTCGCTGAGTAGCTTGGTTTCCAGTGTAAATCCTGCCAGTTTGCGCGCCTCTTGGATAGTCTCATCCTTTTCTTCTGCTTCAAGAAGCGCTTTTTGCGTTTCCTCTAGGCCATTTTCAGAGATAAAGGTCTTGAGTTCATCCCCGACAGGTCGTTTTTGCTGGATGGTCAAGGTCAAAAACTGACTGCCTTTATAAGTAATGGTCTGAATCTGTTGCGTCCCATTTTCTGACTTCGGCATCAGCAAGGTCTTGGTGACAACCGTATTCTTTTCGGCATTGTCCAAAACGGGAAGGTTGGATTGGAGAGGTTCAGATGTTGTTGTGGAAGCAGCAGGAGTTTCCTTTTTTTGCCCACATCCCGCAAGCAAAAAGAGGAGAGCAAAACTAGCAATTAGTAACTTTTTCATAATTCCTCACTTGATTTTAAAACAAAAGAGCAAACAAGGCCAGGAGTCACTCCCAGCCTTGATGTTTTATAGAGCTGCACGTAGACGTGCTTCTGCATTTTCTACATTACGGACAGAGCGTGGCAAGAAGGCACGGATATCATCTTCTTTATAGCCGACTTGCAGGCGCTTCTCATCAACGAGAATCGGACTCTTTAAGATCCGTGGTGTTTCCATGATTAAGTTGAGCACTTCATTGACACTCAAATCCTCGATGTCAACTCCAAGTGCCTTAGCGTAGCGGTTTTTTGACGAAACGATACTGGCAATTCCATTATCTGTTTTCGTGAGAATATCTAATAACTCTTCTCTTGTAATTCCTTCTTTACCGAGATTTTGTTCTTTATAACTTAACTGGTGGGCATTGAGCCAGGTTTTCGCTTTTTTACAGCTAGTACAACTTGAGACTGTATAAATTTTGATCATGTACCTACCCCTTTCGCTACATGTTACTATCAGTTTAGTCTATTATACCATAAAAAACATCCGACTTGCGACCTATTTTTAAAAAAAATTAACTTTTTTCGCGATTTTCGTACTTTTTTCTTGACAAAATCAATTTATAACCAACTTTTAAATTTTTTGATATACAATCGTTTTACAACTGTAACACTTATCATATAGAGAACGATAATCAAAAGCAAAAAGAGGAAATAAATGGGTTCCAAAGGGGTTAAATGAAGCAGGCTAGCAATTGAAGAGTAGGGAAGGAAGGTCACAAAACTAGCTGCTAGCAAGGTTGTTCCAAGAACAAACCATGATGGACGACTTTGTAAGAAAGGAAGTTTTGCTGAACGGAGCATATGGATAACCATAGTTTGGGACCACATGGATTCAATGAACCAACCTGTCTGGAACAAGATGATAAAGCCCGTTGCAGACTCTGCTCCGTGAGCATAAGCTTGACCTGTCGCCATTGGAACAATGACAAAATAGAGCAAGATAAAGGTCAAAATATCAAAGGCGGAAGAAATCGGACCCATCCAAATCATAAAACGAGTAATAGACTTAGCCTCCCACTTATGGGGATGTTTTAAAAAGTCTTCATCCACATTATCAAATGGCAAGGCAATGCAAGAAAGGTCGTAGACGAGGTTTAACACAATCAAGTGAATCGGAGCCATTGGCAGGAAAGGTAAAAAGATACCAGACACTAACAGAGAGAAAATGTTCCCGAAATTAGAGCTGACCGTCATCTTGATATATTTGGTCATATTAGCATAGACTTTGCGTCCTTCAACCAGCCCTTTTTCAAGCACCATCAAATCCTTATCTAGCAAAATGACATCAGCCGTTTCTTTGGCAATATCTACTGCTGTATCAACAGAAATCCCCACATCTGCCACTTTCATAGAAGGGGCATCATTGATCCCATCTCCCATATAACCGACACAATGTCCATTAGATTTGATTTGTAAAATGATTCGTGCCTTTTGATCAGGAGAGAGTTTGGCAAAGACGGTCACCTTCTCGACAGCTTGGGCCAACTCTTCGTCCGTCATGGCGTCAATATCAGAACCCAACAAGATTTGATCAACATCTAGACCAACTTTTTCGCAAACTGCTTGGGTTACCTTCTCATTGTCCCCCGTCAAGATCTTTGTTTGAACACCGTGTTCTAACAAAGCTTGGATAGCAGGTGCTGCTGATGGTTTTGGTGGATCTAGAAAGGCAAGATATCCTGTTAGAATCATCTCCTTTTCATCTTCAACTGAGTAAGCAAAACCTTCTTTTAGGCCTGTTTTATAAGCGACTCCCAAGACTCGCAATCCCTGTTGATTAAGTTGATCTACTTCTTTTAAGATTTCCACACGGATATCATCCGTCAAAGGACTAATTTGACCTTGATATTCCACATGGGTTGAAATCGCAAGCATTTCCTCTAGAGCACCCTTGGTTACCAAACTAACAACTTCGTTCTCATCCTTGACGATGACACTCATCCGTCTGCGTTCAAAATCAAAGGGTAATTCATCTATTTTTTGGAAGCTAGTATCCAAATTTTGTAGAATAGCGTGTTCTTTAGCTTCTTTTTCAGTTCTACTGATAATGGCACGGTCCATCAAGTTTTTCAAACCCGTTTGAAAATAGGAATTGAGATAGGCACGTCTCAACACAGATAAATCCAAATCTCCATGTATATCCAAAGGATATTCAAGGACAATTTCGTCTTGGGTAAGGGTTCCGGTTTTATCCGTGCATAAGATATCAATAGCACCTAGGTCCTGTATGGCATTGAGTTTTTTGATGACGACTTTTTCCTTAGCCATGATAATGGAGCCTTTTGCTAAACTAGCCGTGATGATCATAGGAAGCATCTCAGGTGTCAATCCAACACCAACACTCAATGCAAACATACCTGCTTCCAGCCAGTCGCCATCTGTCAAGCCATTGGAGAGAAAGACGATGGGAACCATGACCAACATCAAACGGATCAAGAGCCAAGAGATACTGTTCATCTCCCGTTCAAAAGAGGTCGGTTCGTCATAGGTATTGAGAGTCTGCTCGATTTCTCCCATCATGGTGTCATCCCCGACCGCTAGAATCAAAGCCTTGGCGCTTCCTGATATCACATTGGTTCCCATAAAGGCGAGCGCTTCTGCTTCTAGCAGACTATCAAAGTTTGACTGACTCATTTTTGACAAGGCTAGTTTCTCAACCGAGTCACTTTCACCTGTCAAACCAGACTGTTGGACAAAGAAATCGCGTGATTCAATCAAAAGGAGGTCTGCCGGAATCATATCCCCAGCACTTAATTTGACTATATCTCCAACTACTAAATCTTCAATTGCGATCTCTAAACTCTGGCCTTCGCGAATAACCGTAGCTGTATTCACAATCATTTTTGAAAGATTGGTCGCAGCTTTGTCACTTCGCAGTTCTTGGACAAAGCGTATGCCACCAGAGATTAGAACGAGAACGACGATGATGATAGAGGTCGTCGGATCTTCTTGTCCAGGCTTCGCCAACCAGACATTGGTCACCATGGAAATCATAGCGATGACAAGAAGGATGATTGTAAATGGATTGATAATCGATTCGTAAATCTTTTTGAGGATACTGTCTTCTTGGCCCTTGGTGATGGTGTTTTCGCCATATAGGTCACGATTTTTCTCCACCTGCTCCTCAGTCAAGCCTGTTAGACTTGTCTTATAAAAAGATAAAGTTTCGTTTAGAGGTGTGTGAATAGCTGTTGCTAATCTTTCTTTTGTAGTTTTCATTGGTTTCTCCTATCTGTATGAATGATGTGTTTCATACACAGAGACCAATCACTTTATAAGGGCAGAACGACACAAATCAGCGATTGGCTGTGTATGTGCGGTTCTGGGTGGTCGTCAATTTGCATCGTTTGTCTCCTTTCTTTTTCTTAAAACAGCAGAAAATCCTGCCATAAAATGGCAGGATTAAAAAACTAATTATCTGTTTTTTCGTTCAAGCTTTAACTCCATAGGGCGATGTAATGAGCTTAGTCTTGGCCTTCGCGACCAAGACTGTTGACCAACGAGTAGTGTCTCCACTGCTTTGCGGTAGTCATCCGTATCCCTATGGTAGCCTCACCTACCGTTTTCGTCTATCAGTATAAACCTTTAAAATATAAAAGTCAACGATTTATCATAATTTTCTTAAATGACAATTAATTCCTTCGGTGCTAGAGTCAACAATTCGCAACCGTTATCTGTAATTAAGATATCATCTTCAATACGAACGCCGTATTTTCCTTCAATATAAATACCTGGTTCATCAGTCAAGACCATACCGGATTTAATGACTTCTTTGGAAGTTTGGCTAAAGTAAGGTTCTTCGTGAATATCCAGTCCGATACCGTGTCCAATACCGTGGGTAAAGTAGTCACCATAGCCTGCCTCGATGATAATATCACGAGGGATTTTGTCAAAGTCGCGGAAACCTAAGCCATCCTTAGCTTGATCAATCAAGGCTTGGTTGGCTTTCAGGACCGTATTGTAAATCTCTGCCTGCTCGTCACTGACATGACCGAGGTAGATGGTCCGTGTCATATCACTGACATAGTGGTCGTAGAGACAGCCGAAGTCCATGGTAATGGCTTCTCCCGCTTCAACCGGTTTGTGCATTGGATGAGCATGGGGTTTAGAAGAGTTGATGCCACTTGCTAAAATGGTATCAAAAGACAAGCCTGCCGCTCCTAGCTCACGCATGCGGAAATCAAGGAAGTTGGCAATTTCGATCTCAGTTTTTCCTGGTTTGATAAAGTCAAGTGCATCTCGGAAAGCTTGGTCTGAGATAGAACAAGCCTTGCGAATAGTCGCAATCTCTTTCTCATCCTTAATCATACGAAGTGCTTCAACAAACTGAGTCTGCGGAAGCAAGTCGATTCCTGCAAAAGCTGGCTGCATACGGTGGTAATAAGAGACCGAAATCTCGTCTTCAAAACCGACGCGAGACAAGCCCATATCCTTAACAATGCCTGCAATAACAGCCAATTCATCGCGGTCAGCCACAATCTCAAAACCTGTCACTTCTTGCTTAGCTGCAATGATATAGCGAGAGTCTGTCACCAAAACCTGACGGTCACGGCTGATAAAGACTGTTCCATTTGAACCCCAAAAACCAGTCAAATAATAGACGTTTTTAAGGTTGTTGATGATGATACCATCTAGTTCTTTTTCTTTCATTTTAGCTAGAAATTCTTGCACACGTTTATTCATGATGTAACTTTCCTTTCAAATAGTGTCCTGTGTAGCTGGCTTCATTGGCCGCTACTTCTTCTGGGGTTCCTGTTGCGATGATAGTTCCACCACCGACACCGCCCTCAGGTCCCAAATCGATGATATGGTCTGCCGTCTTGATGACATCCAGATTGTGCTCAATGACGAGGACAGTATTGCCATCGTCGACAAAGCGAGCTAAGACTTTAAGCAAGCGAGCGATATCCTCAGTATGAAGCCCTGTAGTTGGCTCATCCAGAATATAGAAGGATTTCCCTGTCGAGCGTTTGTGGAGTTCACTAGCCAGCTTCATACGCTGGGCTTCTCCTCCTGAAAGGGTGGTAGCTGGTTGTCCTAAGGTTACATAGCCCAGCCCTACATCCTTGATAGTCTGGAGTTTGCGTTGAATTTTTGGAATGTGTTGGAAAAATTCCACCGCATCATTAACCGTCATATCCAAGACTTGCGAGATGTTCTTTTCCTTGTAGTGAACTTCTAGGGTTTCACTGTTGTAGCGAGTCCCATGGCAGACTTCACAAGCCACATAAACATCTGGCAAGAAGTGCATCTCAATCTTGATAATCCCGTCACCTGAGCAGGCTTCACAACGACCACCCTTGACGTTGAAACTGAAACGACCCTTCTTGTAGCCTCGAATCTTGGCCTCATTTGTCTGGGCAAAGAGGTCACGGATGTCGTCAAAAACTCCCGTATAGGTAGCAGGGTTGGACCTCGGCGTCCGTCCGATTGGACTCTGGTCAATATCAATCAGACGATCGACATGCTCAATCCCTGTGATGGTTTTGAATTTACCAGGCTTGTCTGAATTGCGGTTGAGCTTCTGGGCAATAGCTTTTTTGAGGATGCTGTTGATTAAGGTCGATTTCCCTGAACCTGACACACCTGTCACCGCAATGAATTTTCCTAATGGGAAGCGAGCAGTGATATTTTGCAAGTTGTTCTCACGCGCACCCGTCACCTCGATAAAACGACCATTTCCGGCACGGCGCTCTTCTGGCACTGGAATCGCTCGTTTACCTGACAAGTACTGACCTGTGATAGACTTGCTATTGCGAGCCACCTGCTTAGGCGTACCTGCAGCGACAATCTCCCCACCAAATGCTCCCGCACCAGGACCTACGTCAATCAGATAATCCGCCTCTCTCATGGTGTCCTCATCGTGTTCTACCACGATCAGGGTATTCCCCAAGTCACGCATCTTTTTCAGACTGGCAATCAGGCGGTCATTATCCCTCTGGTGAAGTCCGATGGACGGCTCATCTAATATATAGAGGACACCTGAGAGGTTGGACCCAATCTGGGTTGCCAAGCGAATACGCTGACTCTCCCCACCTGAAAGGGTTCCTGCCGAACGCGACAGCGTCAGATAGTTAAGACCTACGTTATTGAGGAAGGTCAAGCGATCCTTGATTTCCTTAAGAATAGGCCGAGCAATGATGGCTTCATTTTCAGACAGGGTCAGCTGACTCACCAACTCCAAGTGGTCTGCGATAGACAGGTCTGAGATTTCACCGATATGGGGTCCTTGCTCTCCACCCACACGAACAGACAGGGCCTGGTCGTTGAGACGATAGCCGTGGCAAGTTCCGCAGGTTAGCTCATTCATGTAGAGGCGCATCTGGGTGCGCGTGTAATCACTGTTAGTCTCATGGTAACGACGCTTGATATTATTGACAACCCCCTCAAAAGGAATGTCAATATCGCGCACTCCACCAAATTCATTTTCATAGTGGAAATGGAATTCCTTGCCATCCGAGCCGTAGAGAATCAAATTCTTATCTTCTTCTGACAAGTCCTCAAAAGGCTTATCCATATCCACTCCAAAGGCTGTCATGGCCTGCTCTAGCATATTTGGATAGTAGTTGGAAGAGATAGGATTCCAAGGTGCTAATGCTCCCTCACGCAAAGTTTTGCTGGTATCAGGAACCACCAAGTCAACATCCACCTCCAGCTTGATGCCCAAACCATCACACTCACTACAAGAGCCAAAAGGAGCATTGAAGGAGAAGAGACGAGGCTCTAACTCTGGTACGGTAAAACCACAAACCGGGCAGGCATAGTGCTCAGAAAAGAGCAACTCAGAATCGTCCATAGTGTCGATAATCACATAACCTTCTGCAATACGAAGGGCAGCCTCAATGGAATCAAAGAGACGGCTACGAATGCCCTCCTTGATGACAATACGGTCGACCACGACATCGATATTGTGTTGCTTGCTCTTGGACAACTCTGGTACTTCGGTCACATCATAGACTTCCCCATCCACTCGGACACGAACATAGCCATCTTTCTGAATCTTTTCAATGACGCTCTTATGTTGTCCTTTTTTCTTGCGGATAACAGGGGCCAAAATCTGCAAGCGTTGGCGTTCTGGCAATTCTAAGACCTTATCAACGATCTGCTCCACAGAAGAAGCCTTGATAGCCCCGTGTCCGTTGATACAGTAAGGCGTCCCCACACGTGCGTAGAGGAGACGCAGATAGTCATTGATTTCAGTCGTTGTTCCAACGGTCGAACGAGGGTTTTTACTAGTCGTTTTCTGGTCGATGGAAATAGCTGGGCTGAGACCATCAATGGCATCCACATCTGGTTTTTCCATGTTGCCCAAAAACTGGCGAGCATAGGCTGATAGACTCTCTACATAGCGACGTTGGCCCTCAGCATAGAGGGTATCAAAGGCCAGACTGGATTTCCCAGAACCTGACAAACCAGTCACAACAACCAGCTTGTCTCGCGGAATCTCCACATCAATATTTTTTAAGTTATGGGCACGTGCCCCATGAATGACAATTTTATCTTGCATCTTTGTTCTTTCTAGTCCATTATTGCTTTCCATTATACCAAAAAATGTGAAATTCTATTACCCAAAAAGCTGTTTTTATAGTATAATAGTACGGTGCAAAAAATGAATCACTGAAGATAGTAGGAAAGGATAGGGGATATGAAACAAGTTTTTCTCTCAACAACAACGGAATTTAAAGAGATCGACACGCTTGAACCGGGTACTTGGATCAATCTCGTCAATCCTACACAAAATGAATCGTTGGAAATCGCTAACGCCTTTGACATTGATATTGCCGACCTTCGAGCACCGCTTGATGCGGAAGAAATGTCCCGTATTACCATTGAAGATGAGTATACTTTGATCATCGTAGACGTTCCCATCACAGAGGAAAGAAACAATCGCACCTACTACGTAACGATTCCGCTAGGGATTATCATCACCGAGGAGACCATTATCACTACCTGCTTGGAGCCCCTCCCTGTTCTCGATGTCTTTATCAACCGTAGACTGCGCAATTTCTACACTTTCATGCGTTCACGTTTTATCTTCCAGATTCTCTACCGCAACGCTGAACTTTACCTGACAGCCCTTCGTTCGATTGACCGTAAGAGTGACCAGATCGAAAGTCAACTTCACAAATCCACTCGAAACGAAGAACTGATCGAACTCATGGAATTGGAAAAGACCATCGTCTATTTCAAGGCCTCACTTAAGACGAACGAGCGCGTGATTAAGAAATTGACCAGCGCAACTAGCAATATCAAGAAATACCTAGAAGACGAAGACCTGCTCGAAGACACCCTGATTGAAACCCAACAGGCCATCGAGATGGCAGATATCTATGGAAATGTCCTTCATTCTATGACAGAGACCTTTGCCTCTATCATTTCCAACAACCAGAACAACATCATGAAAACTCTGGCTCTCGTGACCATTGTCATGTCTGTCCCAACCATGATCTTCTCAGCCTACGGGATGAACTTCAAGGATAATGAAATCCCTCTAAACGGTGAGCCACACGCCTTCTGGTTAATCGTCTTTATCGCCTTTGCTATGAGTGTTTCGCTCACTCTCTATCTCATCCATAAAAAATGGTTCTAAGAGGAATCCCTATGTCTCAGATTGATTTACAAAAATTAACTAAGAAAAACCAAGAGTTTATCCATATCGCTACCCAACAATTTATCAAAGATGGTAAAACAGACGCTGAAATCAAGGCCGTCTTTGAGGAAGTCATTCCTAAAATCCTTGAAGAGCAAGCCAAAGGAACGACTGCACGTTCCCTCTACGGGGCTCCAACCCACTGGGCTCATAGCTTCACTGTCAAGGAGCAATACGAAAAAGAGCATCCAAAAGAAAATGACGATCCAAAACTCATGATTATGGACTCAGCCCTTTTTATCACCAGTCTCTTTGCATTGGTTAGCGCTCTGACTACCTTTTTCTCTACAGATCAGGCTATTGGCTATGGGTTGATTACCCTCTTGTTGGTTGGACTTGTAGGAGGACTTGCCTTCTACTTGATGTACTACTTTGTCTACCAGTACTATGGACCAGACACAGACCGTAGCCAACGTCCTCCATTCTGGAAATCAATCCTCGTTATCCTGACTTCTATGGTCCTTTGGTTGGTTGTCTTCTTTGCAACAAGCTTCCTACCAGCCAACCTCAATCCAGTCCTTGCTCCATTGCCTTTGGCTATCCTGGGAGCTGCCCTTCTCGCCCTTCGCTTCTATCTCAAGAAACGTTTCAACATCCGAAGTGCAAGCGCGGGCCCATCACGTTATTAAGAAAAGTGAAAAGCTATGGCATATAGTCAATCCTTAGCTCAGCAGATTCGAAAAATTCTAGCGCTCAAACTTCCTCCCCAAATTTTCGAAGAAGAGTTAGAAGAAAAGAAACTGTTTGGTGGCCTTGCCTTTATGATTCGTGGGAAAATGGTCCTTACAGTCAGTTCCAGAAAAGACGAGCTGGTTATGGTGAGAATTGGCAAAGAAATGGAAAAGCAAGTTCTACCCCGAACAGGAGCTCGTACTACATTGATGAGAGGGCGACCTTATCATGGCTATATAGACCTAGATATCGAAGGTCAAAAAGAACTTCCTTACTGGATTGATTTAGCTCTCTCCTATAATCAAGAGTTGACCAAGTAACTCATATCTAGCGAGATTAGAAAAACGAAAAGCAACTGCACAGGCGGTTGCTTTTTCACTTGCTTTCTTGAAATTCAATAGAACTTCTGAGTCTGATTCTTATAGTTTTCTTTCATCTTTTGTGATAAAATAGGCTCATACTCAATGAAAATCAAAGAGCAAACTAGGAAGCTAGCCGCAGGCTGTACTTAAGTACGGCAAGGCAAAGCTGACGTGGTTTGAATTTGATTTTCGAAGAGTATCAATCTATTTCTAGGAGGATGAGATATAGTTTCTACTATTGGTATTGTTAGTTTGTCTAGTGGCATTATCGGAGAGAATTTTGTCAAACACGAAGTCGACTTGGGTATTCAACGCCTCAAGGATTTGGGACTTAATTCTGTCTTCTTGCCCCATTCGCTAAAGGGTTTAGACTTTATCAAGGACCATCCTGAGGCACGTGCAGAAGATTTGATGCAGGCCTTTTCGGACGATAGCATCGACATGATCCTATGCGCCATCGGTGGGGATGATACCTATCGCTTGCTACCTTATCTTTTTGAAAACGACCAGCTTCAAAAGGTTATCAAGCCAAAGATTTTTCTTGGCTTCTCGGATACTACTATGAACCACCTTATGTTGCACAAACTAGGGGTCAAGACTTTTTATGGGCAATCCTTTCTAGCAGACATTTGTGAATTGGACAAGGAGATGTTGCCCTATAGCTTTCACTACTTTAAAGAACTGATTGAGACTGGAAGAATCTCAGAAATCCGCCCTAGCGACGTTTGGTATGAGGAACGAACTGATTTTAGTCCCAAGGCCCTGGGAACAGCTCGTATCAGTCATGTAAATACAGGCTTTGATTTGTTACAAGGAAATACCCAGTTTGAGGGAGAAATTCTCGGCGGTTGCCTTGAATCCCTCTATGATATCTTTGACAATTCTCGATACGTAGATAGCACGGAGCTCTGCCAAAGGTACAAACTCTTCCCTGACTTATCCGACTGGGAAGGAAAGATTCTTTTGTTAGAAACAAGCGAAGAGAAGCCTGAGCCGGAAAACTTCAAAAAGATGGTGCTGGCTTTGAAAGAAACTGGGGTATTTGAGGTCATCAGTGGACTCTTGGTCGGAAAGCCAATGGATGAAGCCTTCTATGACGACTATAAAGAGGCACTAATGAGCATCGTTGACAGCAATATCCCAATTGTCTATAATCTAAACGTTGGGCACGCCACACCAAGAGCCATTGTACCCTTTGGCGTCTATGCTTATGTGGATGCAAAAGAGCAAGTCATTCGCTTTGACTATAACAAAAAATAAACAATTTCTCCATTTTTATGCTTTTGTATTGATTTTCGCTAATTTCTATGATATCTTTTTGAAGGAGGTGTATATGACTAAACAAAAAATAAATCAAATTGTCGGTTCAATCGGGGCCTTTATCGGGATTATTGTATTTATCGCCTACATCCCACAAATTTTTGCCAATTTACAAGGCAACAAGGCTCAACCATTTCAGCCTTTATCCGCAGCAGTATCTTGTTTAATTTGGGTTATTTACGGATGGACAAAAGAACCTAAGAAGGATTGGATACTAATTATTCCAAACTCAGCCGGCGTTGTCTTAGGTGGACTGACATTTCTCACTGCACTATAAAAATTACTAGCATATAATCAAAAAGCTGAGAGGAGATTCTCAGCTTTTTCTCTTGTATAACTACTAAAACGTCACATACTACTGATAACTAAAATAATCAAGGGAAGGCTATTGCCTAACATATGAACAACTAGAGGATAATAAATATTCTCTTTTTCTTTCACATAGATGATAGAAAAGGCAATGCCTCCACCTAGATAACCGACTGCACTGACCCACTCGGATAAATCCAAACTGTGCATATGAGTCAGAGCAAAAACAAGTCCTACCAGAAGAATGCTTAGCCAACTTGACAGACGTTTCTGCAAGTGATGTAACAAGAGCTGACGGAAAAAGAGTTCTTCCACAAAAGGTCCTATGATACAGGCGAAAACTGCTATCAGTATTGGTTGTTCTTGAAAGGTACTTTGAATATTCGACTGGTTTAGACCTTGTCCGACTAGCCCAAAAAACTGCTTCAACATCTCTGATACAAATTCAAAGACAAAAGTCATCAGAAAGAGAAAGAGCCATCCTGTTAAGACGCAAAAGAAGAATTTCCTTTTAGTCTTTCTAATCTCATTCCATTGTTTGATCAATCGATCCTTAAACAAGAAAGAGCCATATAGAGCTAGTACTACATAAACTAGATAATTTGCAATAGCAGATGGCATCAAGAAAGCCAGCAATTTAACGCCATCAAATACAAAGAGAACTGTATAGAGAATCGCAAAAATAAGGATTCCCTTATGTTTATTAGACATTATTTATCTCCCCTTCCACTCACAATCATTCTCGTGGTCATCAACCAGACCTGCCGCCTGAAGAAAAGCCAAAACTGCGACTGGACCTGTAAACTTGAATCCTTGTTTTTTGAGATCTTTAGCTAATTTTTCAGACAAGACTGTTTTAGCAGGTGCTAGGTGATAGTCAGGAACATCATTCACGATCGTTTTTCCCTCAACAAAGGACCAGAGATAAGCGTCAAAAGAGCCAAAGGTTTTCTGGATTTGTAAAAATGCTTGGGCGTTGGCACGCGTCGCAAAGAGCTTGGCACGATTTCGGATGATGGCTGGATTCTCTAACAAGGCTTCCAACTCCCCATCTGTCATTTCCGCGACCGCTTGAATTTGATAGCCATGAAATGCTTCTCGGAATCCTTGGCGTTTGTTTAGTACCGTTTCCCAAGATAGACCCGACTGGTAAGTTTCCAAACACAACAACTCAAAAAGAGCACGGTCATCATGAAGAGGTTGGCCCCACTCTTCATCATGATAGGCTACATATAAAGGGTTGTTCATTTTAACCCAACCACAGCGTTTTGGCATAGACTTCTCCTATTTGACCAACATCTTGAGGGCAGACTTGATATAGTTCTCTGCTGTATCCGTCGTTCCTTCAAAGAATTTCTTGATTTTCTTGAGCTCTGTTGCCTTGTAGCCTAGCGCCAACATGGCTTCCATAGCTTCTTCCAATTCTTGGTTTTCAGCACTGGCTTGTACTGCGACTTTGGCAGGAAGGGCATCACTAGCCACAACCACCTTGCCTTCCAAGTCCAGAACCATTTGCTGGGCTGTTTTCTTACCAATTTTGGGGAACTTGGTCAAGTAGGTGATATTCTTAGTCTCGATGGCTTGAACCAAGCCAGCATTGTCATCGGCAGCGATAATAGCCAAAGCTGATACAGGACCAATCCCTGAGACCGAAATCAGACTAAGAAAAAGTTTTTTCTCATCTTCTGAGCGAAAACCATAAAGCAGATGGGCATCCTCACGGATGACTTGGTGCACATAAATCTGAGTTTCTTGATTGACCTGACCTGAGTAGGCATAAGGATTGGCTACATGCAAGATATAGCCGACACCATTGACCTCTAAGACGATGTATTTGGCAGTGATTTTGGTAATGATTCCTTTTAGATATTCGTACATAATTTTTTCTCCCTTATTTTGCCTATCTAGTATACCATATTTCCCCAAGACAGACTGCAACAAAAAGTGCAACCTCTAGTTGACAAATAGTACAGGAGATTGTATTCTCATTATAAGTAAAAATTGTTAGGATAGAAGTAGAAAAAGGAGGATAGAATAATGAAACTCGCAGAAAAACTATTTGAGCTCAGAAAGGAAAAAGGTTGGTCCCAGGAAAAACTAGCAGAACAAATCAATGTTTCTCGGCAAAGCATCTCCAAATGGGAGTCTGGACAAGTACTTCCTGAAATCGAAAAAATCATTGAATTAAGCAAGATTTTTCAAGTGACAACTGACCATCTCTTACTGGATGAAAACTTTGAAAAAGGTTCCACGGCAGTGATTTTGGAGGAAGACAAGGACAATTACTATAAAGAGGTTAAATCCTTTGGTCTTTGGCAAGTGATTTATATTTTCGTATTGGCTCTGGCTATCTATCTCTTTTTAGCTGGTTCTAGTTTTCCAGCCGAATTCACTGCTTTGATCTGGCTAACCTTCGTTCTCTTAATCGCTTCTGCAATGGCTATTAACAAGGCGCTAAAGATTAAGCAAAAGTATCTGGACAAGGTTATAGGCCTTGATGATTTTAAGAAAGAAGGTGCTAAAGATGAAACTAAAAACTGACAATCCCATACCTATCAAAACTCGTCTGAAAGAGCTGATTGGAGACTGGCTCTTTATCTCGGGCTACCTCATTTCTTTATTTTTACTAGCTATGGGCTTTTACAATCTAGTTCTAGGAGGCGTTCCCGTATTCACTGAAGCCCAGAGCCAACTTCTGGCTTTTTCTAGCTCTGTTCTGCCCCTAACTATCATCTTTGCTTGGCTCGACTATAGAAAAGGAAGTTTTGGCAAGCGTTGGGCAGGTTTACAGCTGATTTACAAGCATAGTAGCCTTTCCCACAGCCTTTTGCGCTCTGCTATCAAGTTTTTCCCTTGGCAGTTGGGACATATGGGAGCTATTCGTAGTGCTTATCAAGCAGATGCTCTGTCAATTTTCTTGTCAACCTCAGCAGGGATTCTCTTCTTGATTTTTCTGCTGATGGGACTCCTTCGCAAGGACAAACGTCATCCAGCTGATTTGCTTGCTGGAACACAAGTTCAGCTCAAAAATTCAAAACAGCTCTAGTTTTATAACTAGGGCTGTTTGATTTTCTATAAGGTTTAGTATTTCCCCAACTCTCGAAGGCTGGTATGATTTTCCTGAATGCGACGGAACATCTTTTCCATGTCCGACTTGGTAAAGTGAACCAAAACAGGACGTCCGTGTGGACAGTTATAGGGGTTGTCACATTGGGAGAGTTGGTAGAGAAGCTGTCTAGCTGAGTGGTCATCGATGCGATGGTTGGCCTTGATGGACCGCTTGCAGGACATCATGATGGCTAGCTCTGCTCGGTATTTCTTGATAGAAACTTCCTTGGTCAAGAGGAGCATATCACACATCTCATAGATCCCAGATTCGATTTCCTCTTCTGCCATCCAAATCGGATGTTCTCGAAGGATGAATTGATTTTCCCCGTACTCAGCTAGAAAGACACCCACTTCCTCTAAGAGAGGCATTCTTTCTCTGAGACGAAGGGCGTCATCCGCAGGAAATTCAAAGATGTAAGGTACTAGGAGTTGTTGCTGGCTCTGGTCAACATTGCCAATGCTTTCACGGTATTCCTCGTACTTAACCCGTTCCTGAGCCGCATGCTGGTCTATGATATAGAGTCCATCTCGACCTTGGGCAAAGAGATAGGTCCCGTGCATTTGCCCGAAAAATTCCAACTCTGGGAAGCTGGATGATTCTTCTCGCTCCAGCTTGTCATAGGCTTTATCGAGACTGGCTAAATCTAGTTCTGGATGGTCTAGTTGGTCATAGCTAGCTGGCTTTCTCTCTGCAAAATACAGTTTTGCTGGCTTGGTCAGCTGATCCAAGGTTTCCTTGGCAAACAGGGTTAGGTCCCTACCTTCCTCAGTTAATTCAACCTGATGATCAGCCACCTCAGCTTGACTGGGTTTTGAGAGTTCTTTTTTTTCATAGTAGAGCGTATTTTCTTTGAGTGGAAGAA
Organism: Streptococcus oralis; assembly: GCF_026782375.1. Lineage (GTDB taxonomy): Bacteria > Bacillota > Bacilli > Lactobacillales > Streptococcaceae > Streptococcus > Streptococcus oralis_CL. The sequence goes on from NZ_JAKUWJ010000002.1 coordinate 95,762, forward strand.
TGGTCTGCTCTACCTTTTGACGATTGCGTACGGTCGACTTGGCAAGATTTTCTAAAGCATCAGGTATCAAGGCTTGTTCCTTGAGACTGTTTGCGATAGCTTCTGAGACCAGCTTCATCAGCTCTCTTTCCTTGGAAATCCGTACTTCTTGCTTGGTTGGATGCACATTGACATCCGCTAGATAAGGGTCAATATGGATATGAATCACGGCCAGCGGAAAGCGTCCCACCATAAGTTTACTGCCATAGCCGTCAAGAATAGCACGATTGAGCAAGAAGTTCTTGATATATCGCCCATTGATGAAGAGGCTGATATAATTGCGGTTGGCACGAGTCAACTCCGGCAAGGACACAAAACCTGTAATTTCAAAGTCTAGATCCGAATTCTCAATGGCTATCATCTTCTTGGCACTAGCCAAACCGTAAATTCCTGCAATGGCTTGACGCAGTTGACCAGTTCCAGCTGTTCGTGTCATTTCTTTGCCATCACTAATCAAACTAAAAGAAATCTCAGGATGAGCAAGGCCCAGACGGTTGACAATATCGATGATATGAGACAGCTCCGCTTGCTGGCTCTTCATATACTTGAGACGGGCAGGCGTGTTGAAAAAGAGGTCCTCCACACAAACCTTGGTTCCCACAGGACTTGTCGCTGGGATGATTTCTTCGACTTGACCCCCACGCGCAACGAGCTTAGTCCCATGACTTGCACCATCCACCGCCGTCAACAGAGTCAAGACACTGACGGAAGCGATAGAGGGCAGGGCTTCACCTCGAAAACCAAGCGTCCGAATCCGAAAAAGGTCTGCTTGATTTTTTATCTTACTGGTTGCATGGCGACGCAGGGCCAATTCCACCTCATCGTGGGCAATTCCATGACCATTATCGGTGATTTGAATCTTCTTGAGACCTGATTCCTCAATCTCAATGATAATCTGACTTGAGCCCGCGTCAATGGCATTTTCTACCAACTCTTTCACCACACTGGCAGGACGTTCAATAACCTCTCCTGCTGCGATCTGGTTTGCCAGCACCTCTGGCAATTCAATAATTTGAGACATCTTTCAGCCCCTTTCTGTATCTATTTTCCTAGAAATTGATTAGTGCTATTATACCATATTTCAGATACTATCAGAAAAAGCAAATACCACATAGACTCCAAATCTCTCCACATAGACAAAAGCTCTTGCCATGGGTCGTAAAATAGTGTTTAATAAAGGTGTACAGGAAGTGATCACAACCTTGTATAACTGAAAAGGAGGGAAATTTATGAAAGTAGAACTACAGATTAAGGAGACTTACGAGGAGGAAAAGCTGATTATCCAAGCACCTCAGCCGACCGAAAAAGTCCAGAAAGTCATCGAGTTCGCAGAAAATCTTGACCAAAAAGAAACAATCAAAGGAAAGATTGATGATCAGGTCTATCTAGTTAAGATTGGTAAGATACAACGCTTCTATATCGAGAATCGCAAGATTCTAGCAGAAACTGTATCTCAGACCTATACCATTGATTTGCGGCTCTATCAAGTGCTTGACATTCTGCCGACCACTTTTATCCAGATTTCCCAATCAGAAATCGTTAATATTGACGCTATCTCTCATCTCAAGCTAACCCCCAACGGCCTGGTCGAAATCTTTCTCAAAAACGAAAGCTTTACTTACTCATCTCGCCGTTACCTAAAAACCATCAAGGAGAAATTAGAACTATGAAAAAACAAATCTTTCACGATGCAGCCACTGGTGTACTCATCGGCCTCATCCTCTCTATCATCTTTTCACTCATTTATGCACCAAATACCTATGCCCCACTGAGCCCCGAGTCTCTCATCGGCCAAGTGATGGTTCAACATCAGGTTCACGGTGCCTTGGTCTTGCTCTACTGCACGATTATCTGGTCAGCTATCGGCGTTCTCTTTAGCTTTGGCAGTCGCTTATTCAGCCGTGACTGGAGCTTGCTCCGTGCCACACTTTCCCATTTCTTCCTCATGCTGGCTGGCTTTGTTCCACTAGCAACTCTGGCTGGTTGGTTCCCCTTCCACTGGACCTTCTATCTCCAGCTCATTCCAGAGTTTGCGATTGTCTACCTTATCATCTGGACTATCCTCTATAAAAGGGAAGCTAAAAAAGTAGACCACATCAATCAACTCTTGGCTCATAAAAAGTAATAGAAAAATCCCACTCACAAAGGCGCGAGTGGGATTCTTTTTATAATTTTTGTTTGAACTCAACTAAGACATTCATAGCCTGCATAGGTGTCATATTATTCACATCCAGTTGAGCTAATTCTGCTAGGATAGGATGTTCTGCTGGCGTATCAAAGAGAGAAATCTGTTCCGTGACGGCGCTTGTTTGTCTCATCGGAGTTGGACTTTCTTGTACCTGGCTCTCCAGTTGTGTCAAAATCTTATCTGCCCTTGCTAAAAGTTCTGCTGGTAAACCAGCAATCTTAGCAACATGGATACCGTAGGATTTGTCAGCTGGACCTGGTTCAATCTTGTGAAGGAAGGTCACCTGACCATCCTGCTCCAAGGTTGCCACGTGGACATTGACCAAGTGTTCCAAACTGGACTCCAGACTAGTCAACTCATGATAGTGGGTCGCAAAGAGGGTCTTGGCTCCGATATGTTCATGAATGTATTCGATGATGGACTGGGCAAGAGCCATCCCGTCATAAGTTGCAGTTCCCCGTCCCAATTCATCAAAGAGAATGAGAGAGTTCTTGGTCGCATGCGAAATGGCATTGTTGGCCTCCATCATCTCTACCATAAAGGTTGATTGACCTGAAACCAAATCATCTGCCGCTCCGATACGGGTAAAGATGGCATCAAAAATCGGCAAATAGGCACTTTCTGCTGGCACGTAAGAACCCATCTGAGCCATCACCGCAGTCATGGCTAGCTGGCGCATGTAGGTAGACTTCCCACTCATGTTGGGCCCCGTAATCAGTTGAATGCTGGTATCTTCTGACATCTGGATGCTGTTTGGAATGTAGGTCTGCGCTCCCATAACCTTTTCAACGACAGCATGGCGACCTTTCTGGATATCAATCTGTGAGTCGTCACCGAACTCAGGTCTGATCAAATGCTGGGTTTCAGCCACAACTGCTAGACTTTGCAAAACATCAACCGTCGCAATTCCTTGGGCTAGAGCCTGCAAGCGCTGGATATACTTGCTGACTTCCTCACGGATACGCATAAAGATTTCGTACTCTAGATTGGCTGACTTCTCACGCGCCTCCAGCATATCTCCCTCGATACGAGCCAACTCCTCAGTCCCAAAGCGTTCCGAGTTTTTCAACGTCGCCTTGCGGAAAAAGTGGGCTGGCACATTTCCCAGTTGCGAATTGGTCACATGGAAATAGTAGCCATCTTTTTTATTGTAGTCAATCTTGAGCGTGCTGATGCCAGAGTTTTCTCTCTCCTTAGCCTCAATCTCTGCAATCCAGCCGGTCCCTTCTCTGAGGACACGACGGTACTTGTCTAAGGTCTCATCAAATCCCGTACGGATAATGCCACCTTCCGTAATCACATGAGGAGCTTCAGGAGCAATCGCTGCGCTAATCAAACTCTCTAACTCTGGAATGGCATCCAACTGTGCGATGAGATAAGCTAAAGCAGGCTGCTCCATTCCCTCTAAAATCGCTCGAATCCGTGGCACACTAGATAAGGTGGTCGCTAGTTGCAAGAGATCCTTGGGATTGGTCTTGCCAAAAGAAACACGACTAGCCAAGCGTTCAATATCATAAACACCCTTGAGACTGTCCGTTAAATCACTACGCTCAAAGAAATGGTCAAGAAAGACCTGCACCACCTCTTGACGCTGGACGATTCGTTCCTTATCAATCAAGGGACGATGGATCCAAGAGCGCAAGAGCCGCATGCCCATAGCTGTTTTGGTTTCATCCAAAAGCCAGAAAAGACTCCCCTGCTTCTTGCCTGAACGGGCATTCTCAACCAAATCCAGACTAGCCTTGGTCGCATAATCCATCTGCAAGAAATCCTTGATTTCATAGCGGATAACTGGTTTGAGGTGGTTCAATTCCCGCATCTGGGTTCGATGAACATACTGGAGTAGCTTACTAGCTGCTGCTTGCTCCACAGCTGCTAAACGTGAATCCAGTAAATGAATATCCTCAAAACCTTCCTTCTCATGGGAAAGCACAAGATTCATCTGGCGGCTGAGGATTTGCTCCTCTTCCTCAGACAAGTCATAACCCAGCACCACTTCTCGAGCCTTGAGGTTACGAATTTCCCCACAAACGAGAGTGAAATCCAATAAACCTGTCACATAAAAATCACCTGTCACTAGATCCATATAAGCTAGGCCAAATTGATTGCCATCACGATCTAAGGCAACCAAGAAATTATTCTGACTATCGGGCTTACTGCTATCAACTACTGTACCAGGTGTGATGACCTGAACCACCTCTCGCTTGACAACCCCCACTGCTTGTTTGGGATCTTCCATCTGCTCGGCAATGGCCACCTTGTAGCCCTGCTCGATCAATACATCGATATACTGCTGGGCAGAATGATAGGGGACACCTGCCATGGGTATCGGATTTTCTGCATTTTTATTCCGACTTGTTAAAGAAATTTCTAAAATCTGTGCTGCATTGATTGCATCTTCATAGAACAACTCGTAAAAATCACCCATCCGAAAAAGCAAAAAAGCATCTGGGTATTGCTTTTTAATATCCACATACTGTTGCATGCCGGGTGATAGCTTTTCTGTTGCCATTTTCCGTCTCTCCTTGCTAAAAATAAGTCTTGAGAGCAACTCCCAAGACCTTATTTATCTTTCATCAAATCTAGCAAACGATCTTCCATCAGCTTGGCAACGTGCTGGTCTCGACAAATAACCAATAAGGTATTAGCACCAGCAACCGTTCCTAAAATCCATTCATCCTTGTTTGCATCTACAATGTTTGCTAAGACTGCAGCTTCCCCAAGTTTAGTATGAAGTACCAAGGTAAACTCTGCTCTTGCAACTCCTTCTAAATGATGAGACAAAAACTCAACTAAATCAATCTTATCTGTCTCATTTGCTAGTACATAATACACCATATCATTTTTCTTGATCTTGGTCAAGCCGATTTCACGCAAATCACGTGACAAAGTCGTTTGCGTCACATAGACATTCTGAGCTTCAAGACGATCTTGAATCTCTTTTTGTGTTCCAAGTTTTTCTTCAGCGATCATCTTTTTAATCAACTGATGCCGTTCTCTTTTTCTCATATCATCCTCTTAAGCGAATATTTATAACAAATTTTACATTTATTTTATAACTATATTATACCAAAAAAAATAGAGAATTCAAAAAAATTCTTTTCTTTCTCAAAAAATGTAGTAAATTGTGTTAAAATAGAAGAAAAGCCCAAAAGGAGCCTACTTATGAATACAAAAAAACTGATTGCTGGCGAATTGGCTAGCGTCATCGATAGCCTGGACCAAGAGGCTATTTTCAATTTACTAGAACAACCTAAAAATTCAGATATGGGGGACATCGCATTCCCTGCTTTCTCATTAGCAAAAGTCGAACGCAAGGCACCGCAAGTGATTGCTGCCGATATTGCTGCAAAGATCAACAGCCAAGCCTTTGAAAAAGTGGTGGCAACGGGTCCTTACGTAAACTTTTTCCTTGATAAATCTGCTATTTCTGGTGCAGTTATCAAAGAAATCATCGAAAAAGGTGCTGACTACGCCCAACAAACGGAAGGCCAAGAGCAAAATATTACGATCGACCTTTCTAGTCCCAATATCGCAAAACCCTTCTCAGTCGGCCACTTGCGTTCAACCGTTATCGGAGATGCCCTCTCTAATATCTTTAAGAAGATGGGCTACAAAACCATTAAAATCAACCACCTTGGAGACTGGGGGAAACAGTTTGGTCTTCTCATGGTTGCTTATAAAAAGTGGGGATCTAAAGAAGCCATCGAAGCCAACCCAATCGATGAATTGTTGAAACTTTACGTTCGCATCAATGCCGAAATCGAAACTGACAAGGCTCTCGATGATGAAGGTCGCCTCTGGTTCAAAAAACTAGAAGATGGTGATCCTGAAGCAACTCAACTTTGGCAATGGTTCCGTGATGAAAGTTTGGTCGAATTCAACCGTATCTACAAACTACTCGGTGTTGAATTTGATAGCTTAAACGGTGAAGCCTTCTACAATGACAAGATGGATGAAGCCGTACAAATCTTGGAAGAAAAAGGCTTGCTAGAAGAGTCTCAAGGGGCTTGCATTGTCAACTTGGATGATTTCGATTTGCCACCTGCTATGATTAAAAAATCAGATGGCGCTACTCTCTACATCACTCGTGATATCGCAACAGCCATCTACCGTGCTCGTACTTACAACTTTGTTAAAAATATCTATGCTGTCGGCCAAGAGCAATCTAACCACTTTAAACAGTTGAAAGCCGTCTTGAAGAAAATGGGATTTGCTTGGAGTGACGATATGGTTCACGTTGACTTTGGTCTTGTAACCAAAAATCGCCAAAAACTCTCTACTCGTAAAGGAAACATCATCCTGCTCGAGCCAACTCTCCAAGAAGCCATCACTCGTGCTAAAGCTCAAATCGAAGCAAAAAATCCTGACCTTGAAAACAAGGATCAAATCGCCCAAGCTGTTGGGGTTGGAGCTGTCAAATTCTACGACCTGAAAACTGATCGTCGAAATGGTTATGACTTTGATTTGGAAGCAATGGTTTCATTTGAAGGTGAGACTGGGCCATACATCCAATACGCTTACGCTCGTATTCAGTCTCTACTTAGAAAAGCTGACTTCCAACCAAATGCTCAAGAAAGTTACAGTCTAAATGATGCTGAAAGCTGGGAAATCATCAAACTTCTCCAAGACTTTGCCCGTGTCATCAAACGTGCTTCTGACAACTATGACCCATCGCTCATTGCTAAGTATGCAATCAGCTTGGCTCAAGCTTTCAATAAATACTATGCTCACACTCGTATCTTGGATGAAAGCCCAGAGCGTGACAGCCGCCTAGCCCTCAGCTACGCAACCGCAGTCGTCCTCAAAGAAGCCCTTCGCTTGCTCGGAGTAGAAGCGCCAGAGAAGATGTGATTCAGTACTAACAATTGGAACTAAAGTTCCTAATTGTTAGACGCTAGCCGCTATATGCAGACTAGCTAACTGCTTCACTAATTCACCTAACCAAATAATATCGATTTGGTTAGGCTCATGTCGTAATCTTTTAAATCACTTGATTGCAAAGCAATCTAAGTAACTAACGTCAAATCCTATACGGACTTTGGCTTGGCGCTTTACTAGTCTTCATTTCAACTGGGCGGACTTTTCAGTTAAAGGTCCAAATTGTCTGGTTTTAGCTATTGGATACCTGTTCTGCTCGCCTAGTGACTTAGTTGAAAAGCGAAATTTCTTTCGCTTTTCTTATGCCTTCAATTTTTTATCAAATCAGGGGAGATTTTATGAGCCAGTACGCTTATATATTAGTTCTTATCAGTCTTGTCGTTCTTTTTCTTATCAATAAATACGAAAAAGAGAAACTTCAGAAACTTCTTCAGGAGCAGCTTTTGAAAGACGAAACTTTCAAAGCAGATATCCGCGAAAGAATCCAAACAACAGAGAATATCAATGATGTCATCGCCTACATCAACAAGGGCTATCGTTTGGGACTCATGCTTTCCAAGGAAATCACTGAGCAACTCAAATAATCAAAATCCGAGAAGTCTTCTTCTCGGATTTTTCTCTTCTTCATGAAACGGCTAAAGATTCTTCTTAGATTTTAAAGCAAGAAAGTAGAAGAAAAAGCTAAGCCGAAGCTTAACTTTCCAATCCATACAGGTCTGCAATAATCGCTGCGACCTTTTTAATATCTTCCAGCATGCCTCTCATTTCAAAATCTGCTAGAACTGGGAAACCAAAACGTTGGCTGTACTGCTTGGCAGTCAAACAGTATTGATTATTAAAATTGCGATTGCCAGATCCCACTACACCAAAACACTTACTGGCATTGTCTCCATAGGCGATAAAATCACCCACTGGAGTCGTTAAAATCTCAACATCGCCGTTGTCGACACCATTTCCACCTTCCAGATAGGTCGGTAAGAAAGCGACATAGGGATGGTCCATCTCAAAGAAATCTTTCCCTTCCTTGACCAAATCCTTGATATGGATCTTTTGGACCTCAATCCCTTCGTGCTCAGACAAGAGATAGTCCTTAAGTCGGGTTACAAAACTCTCTGTATTCCCACTCAAACTGATATAAACTAAAGATATTTTTTTCATATTGACCTCGATTTTTATTTTTGGATATTAAAAGAACTACCAAGATTGTAACTTGATAGTTCTCTTTTGTCAATACTTAGGCAACTTCCTCTGCTTCGGCTTCCTCAGCCAAATCTTTTTGCTGGCGCCACATCTTGTAAAAGACTAAGGCTAAAAAGATGATATTGATAATCATGAACAAAATAACAGTTCCTTTTGCTAATGCTCCTATTCCTAAGCCTAGGGTATCATCTTTGATCAATTGAATTGCATCTTGAATGTTCACAAAAGAATAGACCAAACCAACAATCGCTAGCAAAAGATAGCCAAGATAAGCATAGTTGGCAAATTGGACGTTTTTACGAACTAAGAACACAAAGGCTACCACAACTAAAATAGCAGATAAAACAATCAAAACTACATTAAAAATTGAGTGCGATGATGCTGTTACTTGGTAGGTATAGTTAACCGTGTCTTCTATTTGCTGAGCAGTAAGAGACCCACTATTAGATAGGCTCGCACGAAGAGCTTCCTTACTAGGGACTGGGCCCAAGATGCCAAATAATGACGAAGCAGAAATGAGTGCTGATAGGACTAACAAAATCCAGAGATAAATTGGTTTCTTTTTCATATTATCCTCCTATAAAACCTTTTGGACATTATAGCATTTTTCGTACAGAAATACAATTCTTACAGGCCTGTCTCGACTTGTTTTCGGTAAGCTTTTGGTGATTTTCCGCACAATTTACGGAAAACTTTGTAAAAATAGCCGACATTACTGTAACCAACGGCATAGCAAACATCTTCAATACTATCATTGGTTGAAAGCAAGAGCTGTTGCGCTGCCTTAATTCGCTGTTTGTTGAGCAGTTCTGCAAAGGTCGAGTTGGTTTCTCGCTTAATCAGCTGACCGAGGTAGACTGGGTTAATAAAGAGATCCTTGCTAATATCCTTAAGTGAGAGCTCTTTTTGATAATCGCGGCCGATCACCTCTAGAACACTGACCACATTTTCATTCATACGATACTGGCCAAAGAACTTAGTCAAGGTTGCTTTGATGTAGGCAACCAATTCTTCAAAGGAGTTAATAGCATGGATGGCTTTGACAATCTCTGTCATATCATCTGCTTTTAGATGCTCAAACAAGTGGAAGACATCCATGACAAATTGGGTGAAGAGTTGTTTGGTGATCGCCACGCGCGGTGTATTCTCTAATACAACCTTCTCCAGCAGGGTCAATTCTTCGATGATTTGATTGATATTTCCTTGGATAATCACGCGATAAATCGGTCCGTAATAAGCAAATAGACTCTCGGATTTTTCTAGATTGACAGAACCGTAAAAGAGGGCTTTTTCTGCGTTGATCTTCCATTTTTCAAAGGCTTGTTGGTAGGGCGCTACAAAAGGCGTTACTACGATTCCATCTAGTGGTTGATCAGAGATGAAAATCTGCCAGTCTTGACCTAAAACATAGTAAGGTATAGTGAAAGAACCTTGTTTTTCCTTAGAAAGACCTATCCACCAGTTGTCTTTACCTGCTAAAAAGTTGACAAAGCCTTCTTCATCCAATTCTTGGCTGAGAGTCTGGCTCTGCTCCACCTTTTCCTGAAGTTGGCTCGCAATTTTTTCTAATAAATGACTCAACTCCACCTTATCCACTGGCTTCACCAGATAATCAACGACACTCAGGTTCATTGCTTTCTTGACATAGTCAAACTCCTGATAGCCAGACAGCAAGATATAATAGGCGTCTGGGAGAATCTCCTTCATCTCCTTGATCATCTCTAGTCCTGTTTTATCCGGCATATTGACATCCGAAATAATCACATCAACCGGATGATGCTTGACATAGCCCAGAGCATCGTCGGCATGATTGGCTGTTGCGACGACTTTCATATCCCATTTTTCAAAGGGAATCAAGCGCTTAAGCCCCTCTGTCACCATGTACTCGTCGTCTACTAATAAAACTTTATACATTTCTACCCTTTCTATTCATCCTGGATAGTGATTCGATAGCGAACACCTTCTTGCTCAGCTGATTCTACACTGATTTGGTAACGATCCCCAAAATAGAGGACAAAGCGTTCGTGTACATTCACTATTCCGATTGACTGCCGCTCACCGCTGTAGCTTGCTTCGTGCTCAAAACTTCTCTGAGCTAATTTCTCTTGCAAGGCAGCTAATTTTTCAGCAGGCATGCCACGACCATTATCGACTACTAGGATTTCAACAAATCCCTGACCCTTCAAGACCTTGATGCTGATGACATTGTCTGTTCGACGGTGGTCAATACCGTGGGCAAAGTAATTTTCGACCAATGGTTGGAGCGTAAACTTGGGAATCTTCATATTTTCTAATTCTGGCGCGATCTTAAAGCCATAAGCTACTGACTTTGGATAGCGAACCATACAGAGATAACTGTATTTACGACAAAATTCTAGTTCTTGTTGCAAGGTCGTTTCACGCTCATCAGAGATATTGTTACGCAACAAGCTACTAAATTCATAGATAATATCCGCCAGCTCATCTTGGCTTTCCATCACTGCATACATGCGAAGAAATTCCAATGTATTATACATAAAATGCGGGTTGATCTGAGCTTGCAAGGCTCGCATATTGGCATCTTTTTGGCTAAGTTCCAACTGATAAATATCGTGGATATTTTTTTCCAGTCGATCTAACATATCATTGGTTGTTTCTGAGATAAGGAGCAATTCCTGATCTTTCTCAGAGGTATCGATGCGAAGTCCCTCTTCTCCTTGGGCAATAACCTGAATAGACTCGACCAAGTCCACCACCTGTTTTTGATATTTTGAAAAGGTCTGTCTCAGAGTGATATACAAAATGATGATAAAGAGAATACTTAGTCCAATAATGACAGCCGAACTAGTCAACGTTCCCTTAAGAACAAAATCCTTAGGAACAGCCACACGAACTTGATAGCCATGAGAGGTGACTCCTACAAGCCAGTTCTCCCGCTCTGCTGACACCTTCTCCCCAAGCTGAAACATCTCCATATCGAAAGGCGAAGTCACCGTCACGGCCATTGGTGTGTTACCTCGGGTATTGTCAATAGCTCCACGTAAGACATCTGGGGATAAAGAGATGTAGATCACTCCTAAATCCTGATCAGAAACGGGATCGGATACAGGAATGGCAAAACTATTGGGAGCTGGTTTGAAATTTTCTGCTGGAATTTTCTCTCCACTTCGTTTCCCTCTAGTTGAAACAAAAACTTCTTTGTAATCTTGGAGGACAATTGCCACCCCTGTCACAAAATCATTGCGAACATAGAGATCGTCGATATTTTCATACAAGGATACCGAGATATAAGGCGAAGCCTTGCGCTCTAATTGCCAATAAAAATAGTCTGGCGTACTGAGACTAAAGTACTTGTAAATCCCTTCGATACGAGCCTGATTTTCAACCAAAGTCTGGGCAAGCCGAGTCGACTCTCTATGGTAATATTCAATCTCACTTACTGTCCGAGTCGTCACGCGTTGAGCTACTCGCTGAGCTTCTTTCTCGCGCGAATCCCAGTCAGCATAGGAAATCATCACCGCAAAACTAGCAATGATGATGATCATAACGAGGCTATAAATCCGTAAAAGAGAGTGAAGCCAAAATTGCTTCATTCTATTTTGTCGCCAATTTTTCATGGATACTTTCATAAATAGGTTCTAACATATCACTGATAAAGAAATGCCACACACCAATTCCTACAAAAAAGAGGAGAGCAGGCATATAGTAACCAACTCCTACAAGCAAGCCTGTTCCAATCAGAACCTTGGCGATTGCTGGCAAGCTCATAAAAATCCCAATAAGAGACAATTTCACGGTATTTCGGTAGGATAAATCAAAATATACCTGAAGTTTCAAGGAAACAGTATAGGCTAGAAAGACAAGGGCAACTACAAGAACATTAAGAAAGGTTGCCAAGAGATGAAAAATAGTCTGATGGGGCAATTGAACCAAAAGATACAGACCATAAACTAATACTAAATCTACAAATACAAAACTATAGAAAGCGAGGTTGCTCTTGACAAAGTTACTCTTATAGAGTTCCCAAGCTTCTTTCAAATGATAAGCTCTATAAGTATAACCGTGCTCAGCATATAAACTCATAAGGGTTGCACTAGCTGGTGCCAAACCAAAGACCACACCTCCTGCTAGTGTGAATAACCAGAAAAAAGCTGTCACAATCATTCCTAAAAAGAAACGATTAAAGACGAATTCTAGAAATTTTCCCATGATATCCTCCTTCAAACAACTGTGTAACTATTATATCATATTTCAAACGTTTTCAAAAATATAGAGTGTCCATTTACAATCCTCTAAAAGCGTGATACAATTGATTTTGTTAGTTTATATCAAGGAGAAACTCATGAAGAAAAATATCTTAACCACCCTCTTAGCTGTCGTCCTTTATTTCCTCTGTCTAGGGATTGGAGTAGTACTTGGTCACTTGGTTGACTCAACGGGCAATATGTTCTATGCTCCGGCTTTTTCAGCCCTTGTTGGGGGTAGCGTCTACATGTTTCTTCTGGTAAAAGTTCCTCGTTTTGGTGCCATTACCACTCTCGGGCTCTTTATGGCTCTCTTTTTCCTAGCTAGCAAACACGGCGCTGGAGCCTTTCTTCCAGCTATCGCCTGCGGTCTTACAGCAGATGCCACCGCTCGCCTCGGCCACTATCAGGATAAGATTAAAAATCTTTTCTCCTTCCTCGTCTTTGCTTTTAGCACAAGCGGTCCTATCCTCCTCATGTGGATCAATCCAGCATCCTACGAGGCAGCTCTCCTCGCTCGTGGAAAATCTCAGGAATACATTGACCGTATCATGGTCGCTCCAGAGCTAGACAAAATTTTTCTCTTTGTCGCAAGCATTCTCCTTTGTGCCTTGATTGGTGCTTTGCTTGGACAAGCCATTAGTAAAAAGTTTACACACAAAATCTAATCACTAAAAAAGAGCCCTTCGGCTCTTTTTATTTATGACTTAATTTCTTGGTCAAGAAATCTCCCAAGAACTGGATTGTAAAGATAATCAAGATGATAATGATAGTTGCCAAAATGGTCACATCGTGATTGTAGCGGTTAAATCCATAAGCAATTGCTACGTTACCGATACCACCAGCTCCAACTGCTCCCGCCATAGCTGTTTCACCAACAAGGGAAATCAAGGTCACAGTCGTCACACGAATCAAATCTGGAAGACCTTCGGATAGGTATACCCCAACGATATCCCAGAAAGTCGCTCCACTAGCTTGCGCTGCTTCAATCACACCACCATCCAACTCAGCCAAGACGACCTGCACCTGACGGGCAAAGAAGGCAAATACCGCAAAAGAAAGTGGAACAAGAGCTGCATTTGGCCCGATGCTCGTCTTCACAATCAAGTGAGAGAGTGGCGACATGATTGCCAAGAGGATGATGAAAGGAACCGCACGGAAAATAGAGGTAATCTTGTCTAAAATCCAAAAGACAACCTTATTTTCCAAGACACCGCCTGGCGCTGTCAAGACGAGGAAGAGACCTGCCACCAGCCCCAAGAACCCTCCGATAATGAAGGAAAGAACTGTCATATAAAGAGTTAGGTAAATGGCTGTTCCCCAGCCTGCCTGACCAGACCAGCCCATCTTATAGACATTTGGTAAGTAAGTTTGAATCAAGTCTGTCATTCTACTGTCCTCCCTTCAATACTTTTAACTGCACACCCGCTTGACGGATAGCCTCTTGGGCGCCTGCTAGCGCTGCTTTTTCACCTGACAAGACCACAACCAATTCTCCAACAGGAGTGCCATCGAGAATTTCAATATTCCCATAGAGAATATTAGCTGTTACTTGGTAATGTTTATACAATTCATTCAAAAGTGGTTCGTCTGTCGAAGCCCCTGCATACTTGAGTTGCACCAAAAGGCTATTCGCAGACAAATGCTCCACAATTTCTTGCTTCTCAATCTTGACCATGGCTTCGTCAATACCTGTGGCAGTTGAGATGAAGTCTTGAGTCAAAGGTTGTTTAGGATCTGAGAAGATTTCAAGGACACTGCCTTCTTCAATCAAACGTCCATCCTGCATGACTGCTACACGATTAGCAATGTCTTTGACAATCTGCATTTCGTGTGTAATCAGGACAACGGTCAAGCCTAATTTTTGGTTCAAATCTTGCAACAAGGCCAGAATTTGCTTGGTTGTCTTAGGGTCGAGGGCAGACGTTGACTCGTCTGAAATCAAGATTTTTGGATCATTGGCCAAGGCACGCGCAATAGCCACACGCTGTTTTTGCCCTCCAGATAGTTGTGAAGGGTAGTTTTCAGCACGATCTGCCAAACCAACCAAGTCTAACAACTTAGCTACTTTTGCTTTCTTTTCTTCCTTGCTGAGTCCAGAGTGTTTAAGGGCAAAGGCTACATTTTCCTCTGCTGTTTTTTGACTCATGAGGTTGAAATGCTGGAAAATCATCCCGATATCTTGACGTTTGCGACGCAACTGCTCTGCCGTCAAGGTCACCTTACCATCAAAAATCACATCGTCGTCAATGGTAATTTTCCCTGCAGATGGTTTTTGCAGGAGGTTAATCACCCGGACTAGAGTGGATTTTCCTGCTCCAGAATATCCAACGATCCCGTAGATATCCCCTTCTTGGATGTGAATGGTCACATCCTTGACCGCTGTGATGGTTCTCTTCTTTTGGTGAAAGGTCACATCGATCTGATCTAACTTGATAATATCTCTACTCATAGCTTCTAATCAGCTCCTCTACTAATTCAATATGGGTGTAGTAATCGGCGATCCGCACGTTTTCATCTCCACCGTGGTCTCGGCTATTGGCATTCCCTAAACCGAAGGCTACCATAGGTACCTCTAAGGCGTCAAAGACCGTATGCATAGGTCCTGTCCCCGCTGTAGTCGGTAAGACCGATACGCCCTGCGGATAGAATTTCTTGGCCAACTTGATGACATTGAGAATGGCTGGCGCACTCATATCGCTTCGATAACTCATCTCTCCCAAGGTATAATATAATTCTACCTTATCAAAACCATTTTTGTCTAGCTGTTTCCGAATTTTTTCCAGAACATCATGTGGTTCTAAGCCAGGAACCAGACGAACTTCTAGCTTGGCATTAGCTTCTGCTGGCAAAATAGTCTTAACACCCTGACCTTGATAACCTGACTGGATTCCCTCTATATTGAGTGCAGGCTCAAAGAAGAATCGTTTGAGAAAGGCAGCGCGCTCCTCTTGTAAAAGAGGCAATTCCAAGCCATAAATGCGACTGATTTCCCCGGGGTTGCCTTGTGCATAGGTATCCACCAAGGCTAGCTCCCGTTCATTCGGCTCTTGGACATCCTCGTACAAGCCTTCGACCAAGATACGACCATCTGCAGCGCGCAGGCTACTTAAGGCCTGGATAAGATACCATGGTGCTGACTCCACGACACCACCATAACTCGAGTGAATGTCCACATCCGCACTTTTCACCTTGGCATCAAAGGTCACGATTCCCTTGTTTCCACCAGAAATTTCTAACTGCTCCAAGGCATTTTTGGTTCCTTGCTCCCAAACTAGCAAATCTGCTCCACGGAGTTTGTCTGCGTGTTTCTCTAAATACTTGTCTAAATCCATAGAAGCAGACTCCTCTGCCCCTTCCATGATAAAGCTGATGTTGACCGGCAGATCATCGTGGTCCTGCATATATTTTCTCAGAGCACTCAAACGAGCCGTGATATGTCCCTTGTCGTCGTCAACCCCACGTCCATACATAAAGCCATTTCGCACAGAAAGTGTAAAGGGATCCTCTGTCCAGATCTGATCTCCGTCCGCTGGTACGGTGTCATAGTGATTATAGAAGATCAAGGTCTTAGCATCTGGACGCGAACTCTTGAAGTGCGCCATGACAAAAGGCGCCGTGTAGCTCTCATCAATCTCGACTTCAGCTCCCACACGCTTGAAAATCTCACCCAAATAGTTTGCGACTTCCTTGAGCCCGACCTGCTGGGCAAAGACTGATTTCTTGGAAATCAAGGTACGCAAAACTTCAAAATAATGTTGGGCGACATGATCCTTTTCAAATTTTTCAATCTGCTCTTGTTCACTAGGAAAAACCATTTTCTCTCTCTTTCTACTACGTACTTGCGTCCTCAAAACGACAACAAGTGCCTCTTTAAAATCAACTCTCTATACAAAAGCAAGAGGTGGAAACTCTCTCCCACCTCCCTATGTCTTATTACCAAACTGGTTGGTCCAAACCGTCTGATGTTTCTTCGATAACTTTTTTCACTTCATCAGTGTGGTAAGCTGCAATAATTTTCTTGATGGCATCAGCTTTAGGTGATGATTCCCAATCTTTTTTCGCAACGATGATGTTGTACCATTGTTTTGAGTTTTCATCAGCTTGCTCTTTGAAGAGTGCTTTCTTGTAGTCCAATTTTGCTTCTGTAACGAAGGTATTGTTTACAACGGCAGCGTCAACTGATGACAATGAACGAGCTGTCTGGCTAGCGTCCAATTCAGTAATTTTCAAGTTCTTTGGATTTTCTGTAATGTTCGCAACTGTTGCAAGGGCAGTTCCAGAAACATCCAATTTGATCAAACCAGCTGATTGAAGCAAGTAAAGCGCACGGCTTTCGTTTGTTGCATCGTTTGGTACAGCGATTTCACCGTTATCTGGGATTTCTTCCACTTTAGTGTACTTGTTTTCTTCTCCATTTTTACCTGAGTAAAGGCGGATTGGAGAGATATAAGTATCTGCAATCGCTACAAGGTCTTTCCCGTTTTCTTTGTTCCAGTTGTTCAAGAAGTTGTAGTGTTGGAAAGCGTTCAAGTCTACTTCGCCGTCAGCAGTTGCCTTGTTTGGTTGAGAGTAATCAGTAAACTCTGTGAATTCCAATTTAATGCCGTCTTTCTTAACTAAATCTTGGATTTTATCCCAACGTGCTTCTTCAGAACCACTACGGTTAACTGTTGCGATTTTGACAACTGTTTCGTTGTCAGCTTTCTTTTCTGCATTTCCGCAAGCTGCAAGAGCCAAACCTGCGACTGTAGCAAGAGCTGCTACACTGAGCCATTTTTTAATTTTCATAATCGTTTCTCCTTAAAAATAATACTGTAACAGTATCTCATAAATTGTTTGATTTAACAAATTGTTAATAGATAGGCAGATATATAGTTTAAAACTATATACCTCCAGAATGGAAAACCATCCATCTACCAGAGAATGGATGATTTACAAATTTATTTGATATCAGCTTCTGCTGGTAGGTAAGAATCACCAAAGAACTGTTGAGATAGTTTTTCAAGGGTCCCATCTTTGTAGAGTTCTTGGATGCGTTTGTCCACAAATGATTTCAACTCATCTTGACCTTTAGCAAGGAGTGGGTAAACATAAGGTTGTTGGTCGCTTGGAAGTTCAATGACTTTCAAGTTGTCCAAACCTTGGTTTTTGATAACGGTCTCTACACCGATTTTATCAAAAATCTTATAGTCAAACTGTCCATCACTCAAACGAGACATGATTTGTTGGAAATCTGCCTTAGTGTAGTTAAGAACCGTTGGATTGTCTGCGTGTTGTTTGTTATATTCTTCCAATTGTTTTGCTGAGGTTGTTCCTTGAACAACTTCAGTAGATTTTCCACCGATATCATCGAGAGATTTGATGCTATCGTCGTCTTTCTTCACAACAAGAACGTTAGGATTTTTAGCAGCTGGTGCTGCGTAAAGGTATTTTTCTGCACGTTCTTTGGTATAGCTGAGGTTGTTAACAGCCATTTGATAACGGTCACTATCAAGTCCTGGGAAAATCCCTGACCACTCGGTCTTTTCAAACTTGACTTCATACTTGTCAGAGTCTTTAAAGATTGCGCGAACTACTTCAATCTCAAAACCAGTCAATTCACCATTTTCTTCATAGATAAATGGTTTTGGTGAACCGTTAGTTGCTACGACGATTTCTTTTTTACCAGATGTTGCTTCACCTGATGCTGCATCTTTCTTCTCACCACCTGAGCAAGCTGCTAGCACACCTGCTGCAACAAGCCCTAGGGCTGCAAGAGATGAATATTTGACGATTTTTTTCATGTCATTTCCTCCAAAATAGAATACTGTATTATCTTAACAGAAAAAAGGAATTTACGCCATTATATGATATCTATCTCTGTGATAAGTTTTCTTTATGACTGATTTAAAAGACCAAACGTAAGACTGCAATCAAGACCACTCCAAAAAGAACTGTGCCCACTAGATTGCGGTAGCGAAAGGCTACCCAAGCCGTTGGAAAGACTGCCATGAAGTCCAGCCACTTGATCTGAGGAAGGCTCCCAACCTTACCTGACACCACACTTGAAAGGATCAAGGCAAAGATGATGGAAACAGGCAAAAATTTCAAAAAACGCTCAACGATAGCTGGCAAACCCTTGTACTTAACCAAGATGAAGGGAATCATACGAGGTATCCAAGTCACTAGGCCCGAAAAGATAGCGGCTAACAAAAGATATTTACTGACCATCTAAGACAACCCCCATTGTACATCCAAGTAGCGTCGCAAATAGAACAGCTAGAGACTGAGACACCACTGTCAAGAGCAAAAAGAAAGACACCGTAACAACTGCTAGGATTTTCAGCAGATTGCGGACAGGAATCCGTCTTTGCATAATCTGGAACTGCGAAGCAAAAATCCCGATAAACATTCCCACAAGGGCAAAATCAAGGCCAAAGATTTCTGGATTTGGCAGTAAACCACCTAGAGCTGTCCCAACAACTGTCCCAACAAACCAAGCTACATAACTGTTGAGATTATTCCCATGCATCCACATAGGATTGACCTTGTCTGTATGGGCTAATTCTCCCATCAAAACCCCGTAAGTCTCATCTGTCAAGAGACTAGACATACCGATATTTTGCCAGAGACTGGTATGACGGAAATAGGTCGACGCATGCAAGCTCAGCAAAAAGAGTCGTAAATTGATTAAAAAGACTGTCATGGCAATGGCTGCTACAGGTGCTTGGACCGCAATCAATGCCAACATGGCAAACTGGGCGCTCCCAGCATAAACAAAGAGGCTCATCAGGCCCATCTCAACAGGTGTCACATAGGGCGCACCGATAATCCCACAAGCTAGACCGATACTAACATAGCCAAGGGCAGTCGGCATGGCAGCCTGAACACCTTCCCAAAATCCTTTTTCTTTCATCTTTTTCCTCTTATTTTCTTCGTTTGAGGCTGTTCAAGGTCACAGCCACAGCAAGAAATATTATAACACATTCATAAAAGAGAAAAAAGTTTAGAGTTTGGAACTTGGAGCTAGTAAACATTGTAAAAAAATTTTACCTGCTTATGGATACATGAGAAATTGATCCACTCGAATCATATACTTGTTGGCTTCAGTTTTTTCAGCATATTCATCTTCTGTCGGATAGACATCGACCCAGAGTTCCCACTGTTGTCCTTTCAATTTGACCTTGTAGCGATAACCGTCATCGTATAGTCCTACCGGATCAGTGGTCATGGACTGGTAATCTGGGAGTGCTTCAAGTTCAGTTTTTACATTCTGGGATAAGGTATTGAGCAATGCTTTCTGCTCAGCTTTGGAGGAAACGGGGAAATAAGTCGCTACTGTCTCCAAGCGATGCGATTTTGAAAATGTGAATCTTACTCGACCTGTATGGCCCTTCAAAGAAATATTTTCGTAATCATAGAAAAGGCGGCCTGTTTTGTAGAAATAAGGGTCTTCTGCACGCCAAGTATCGCGATAGGCCATTTCCTCTTCTTCCATCACTTGGCTAGCCTCTCCAAATACTTTTTCAAAAGATTTAACAGGCATACCGAAAGAAAGGGATTCAAACAAGACTAGTTGTGTCTTTTTGATATTATGGCAAGCTGATAAAAGCATGAGTAAAGCTCCAAGAGCAAGCAAACTACTAATTATTTTTGTAATTCTCATATATCTACAATACAAAAAAAGTCTCAGACTGACAAACTTTGGATTTTCCGATTACATTTTGAGACTTATTCTCTAAATTTGGAGGAAACAAAGGACTACTCAAAAATTAGTAACAGACAGTCAAAATAAAAAAGACTGAAAAAACAGTCTTATTTATAATACTTAGCTAGTCAGTTCTTTTGTTTTTATGATTGGCAGAAACTCTAAAACAACAAGGGCAGAATTTGACCAATGGCATTATTGACTATATGCAGTCCAATAGGCCAATAAATGGACTTGGTTACTCTAAACAAGACTGCAAGTATGAGGCCACCACCCATATATACGAAAAAGTCTGTCAAGACCCAACCGTGATTACTAATGTGCAAGATTCCAAACAAAGCAGCAGAACCAAGCACATCCAGACCCCACTTCTTTCCTTTTTCCAGAGCAGTCATCACCAACCCACGATAAATCACCTCTTCAAAAATAGGACCTGCAATCACAGGATAGAAAAAATACATCAAAAATGCCGTTGCACCTGTAAAAGTAGGAACATCCAGTTGATAAGCAATTTCATTTTTGGTAGGTGGGAAAATAACAAATGTGACAAAATTCCAAATAACAAAAGCAAGAAGAGCTAAAAAGGAATAAAAAAGATAAGACCCTTTAAATTTTCTACTGTTGATTTGTTGCCATTTTCCCGACCAAATCATAGCAATAAGAGCAAATAAAACCACAAGAAAATTCAACATCATATCCGACAGATAATAGGTAAAGTCAGATAGACCAGCAGCAAGGTTGCTGCGTAAAACTAGACCACTGAACTTCTGGTCAGCAATAACTAGTAGAAAAGCCATAATAAAGTAGTGACGTGAGATTATCTTTTTCATTCTATTTTCTCCTATACTATGAAATAAAGACAGTATAACACGAAAACTGCCCTAGTTCAAACTTGGATAGCTGGGATGCTGTCAGTCCATCACAAGCAACATCTGACTGCTTGAGTTTTCTCGCCAGACGCAATTCCTTGTAAAATTCTCCCAATTCCATCTTTTCAATCATGGCCAAACTCCCTTTACTATTCTATTCGTAAAAACTTTTCCTTTTTTAACATATTATAAAATATTTTAGCAAAAAAGCCAGCTTCAAGCTGACTCTTTATTCCATGGTATCAAAGGCAAGACTTGGTTTGGCATTGAGGTTCAAGTCTGCAAAGTTTTCTTTGTTCCATTCGCTGACACTGGCATAGGCAATCATACCTGCATTGTCTCCACAGAGACGCAGGGGTGGAATGATGACCTTGACATCTGTAATTTCGGCCGCCAAGCGTTCTCTAAGACCTTTATTGGCCGCCACACCACCTGCGACAACAAGGGTTTTAACAGGGTATTTATCTAAAGCTTTCTTGGTTTTTACCATGAGAATATCCATGACAGCTGCTTGGAAGGAAGCACACAAATCCTCTGTAGACAAGCTTTCTCCCTTGTGCTCAGCATTGTGGTAAAGATTGATAAAGGCAGACTTCAAACCTGAGAATGAAAACTCCAGATTATCCTCCTTGATCATGGCACGAGGGAAGTCATAAACATCCTGACCTTGATGGGCCAACTCGTCAATCTCGCGACCTGCTGGATAAGTCAAGCCCATGACACGACCGACCTTGTCATAAGCCTCCCCAACTGCATCGTCTCGTGTCTCCCCAACAATCTTGTAATCGCCAGCCTCTGACACATAGACCAACTCGGTGTGTCCTCCGCTGACCAAGAGTGCTAGGAGAGGAAACTCCAAAGGCTCCACACTCTGAGCTGCCATGAGGTGACCAGCCATGTGGTTGACGGGGATAAGTGGCAAACCATGCGCCCAAGCAAAGGCCTTGGCAGCTGACAAACCAACAAGCAGAGCTCCGACCAATCCTGGTCCGTAGGTAACCGCCACAGCTGTCACATCGTTTTCAGTAATTCCTGCTTCTGCTAGCGCCTCCTCGATACAGGCTGTAATGACCTCGACATGGTGACGACTAGCCACTTCTGGCACCACGCCACCAAAACGTTTATGACTCTCAATTTGACTAGCAATGACATTGGACAAGAGCTCGTCATCATTTTTCAAGACGGCGACACTTGTCTCATCACAGGATGTTTCAAATGCTAAAATATATCTATCCTTCATCTATTTCTCTCTTCATGATAATGGCGTCCTCGACTGGGTCATGGTAGTAGGCCTTTCTCTCAGCGATGACCACCATCTTTTCTTTCTTGTAAAATGCTTGCGCTCGTTGGTTTGACTTTCTCACTTCGAGGAAAATATCCTTATCTGTCGGCAGTGTCGCAAACAAGGCTGACGCAATTCCCTGACCTTGATAGGCTTGTTTGACAGCGATTTGTAGGACTTCGGCTTCAAAGAGATTCTCCTGAACGGCTAGAAATCCAATCACTTCTGCCCCATCATAAGCCAGAGCATACCAAATCTGATCTTGGGACAGGTCTGCTTGGATTTGCTCCAAAGTCCACGGGCTGACTGGGTAAACATCTACCATAACAGCATAGATAGCTTGAGCCAAGTCAGCTTGCTGTTGGATTCGTTTGATCTCTATCATAGGCGTTTAATGTAGGACTCGCCAGACTCAGTGTGATTCTTGAGCCAGTTTTCCTCGGCTTCGACACGCTTGAGGTAATTTGGCACAAAGTCGTGCAAGGAGTCTGCTTCTTTGTCCCTGGCCCAAAGAGCTAGATTAGCTGCATTTGGCAAGGTTTCTTGGTAGCTGGCTTGTGGTAGTTGTTCTTGGATCTGTTCCACAAAGGCTCCAACTTCTCCGACAAAGGTCACCTGCTCAGCATCCTTGACCTGCTCTAGCACTTCCGCAAAAGACAGATGCGCTTCTGGCAAGACTGGCTTGGCATTTTCATAAAAGCCTGCATAGACATTGTTGCGACGCGCATCCATGATAGGAACCACCAAGCCTTCTTTTTGGCGTGGCACCAGAGCCAATAGACTAGACATCCCCACTAACTCGATGTTCAGGGTATGAGCCAAGGTCTTGGCAGTTGCTACCGCGATTCTCAAACCTGTGTAGCTACCAGGTCCCTCTGCCACCACGATGCGATCCAAATCCTTGGGTGTCAAATCTAGACTGGCCATCAAAAAATCGATAGCAGGCATGAGGGTGATACTGTGATTTTTCTTGATATTAATAGTCGTCTCGGCAAGAAGCTGCTTGTCCTCTAAAATGGCTAGAGAAAGAGCCTTGCTGGACGTATCAAAAGCTAATACTTTCATAACACATTCCTATCTTTTTGTCTGCTTACTATTATACTACAAAAGCTGACGCATGGGAATTTTCTTTCTCCCCAAACAAAAAGTCCTGCTACTTAGACAAAGAGGATGGCAAAAAATCAAAAAAGTTCTAGCTTTTTTCTATTTTTTCCGAATATATAAGTGAACAAGAAAATTGAAAGGATCGCCATAAGAAGTTTAGATAAGTCATGCTAGACAAAAGACACATTTTTAGAAGGGTAAATTTTATTCTCTTCATTTCTTACAGTTTGCTCATCATTTTCAATGATTTAAACATAATCGTTACACCCTTACCAGTTGATTCATCTGTTTGTATTGTTTTCTTTTTATGCTTCAACTCGATTTTTTCTGAGAAAAGAGGGGCGTAAAGATGGCGAATCCATTGACTCTTTTAACCGTCAATGTTAAAATATAATTGAACATTGGCAGGAAAATCAGGTTGAGTCTTTGACTCTTCGGGTTGCAGTGCTATCCCTGAAACTTTGGTTTCTAAAGAACTGAAATTGCGATTGAACAATTCGCCCCCAGTGTTTGACGGCTCTTGACTTCGGTCAGGAGCTTTTTATTTTTTGTTTAAAGCAATTTTATTTCATCTTGTCATCCAAGTTTTACGCTTTTGTCAGTCTTTACTTTCTCATTTTCCGTCTTTTACTAATTTTTCATTTTGTGGTATAATTGAAATAATTGTAACGAATCAAGGTCAATCTAGACTCAAAATGGAATGAAATCAAGCAAATCTCTACTAAAAGTTTGGAATAAGCTGACCTGTAAATAGAAAGGAAATGTAATGATTTACAAAGTTTTTTATCAGGAAACAAAAGAGCGCAGTCCGCGCCGTGAAACAACACGCTCACTCTACCTAGACATCGATGCTAGCTCAGAACTTGAGGGCCGTATCGCTGCTCGCCAACTTGTCGAAGAAAACCGCCCAGAGTACAACATCGAATTCATCGAACTCTTGTCTGACAAATTGCTAGATTACGAGAAAGAAACTGGCGCTTTCGAGATTACGGAGTTCTAATATGGCCTATACTCTTAAACCTGAAGAAGTCGGCGTTTTTGCCATCGGTGGTCTGGGAGAAATCGGGAAAAACACATACGGAATTGAATACCAAGACGAAATTATCATCGTCGATGCTGGGATTAAATTCCCGGAAGATGACTTGCTGGGTATCGACTACGTTATCCCTGACTACTCTTACATCGTGGACAATATCGACCGCGTCAAGGCCGTTTTGATTACACACGGACATGAGGACCACATCGGTGGGATTCCCTTCCTGCTCAAGCAAGCAAATGTCCCTATCTACGCTGGACCACTTGCCCTAGCTTTGATCCGTGGAAAACTCGAAGAACACGGCCTCTTGCGCAACGCCAAACTTTACGAAATCAACCACAACACTGAGTTGACCTTTAAAAATCTCAAGGCAACTTTCTTTAGAACAACCCACTCCATTCCAGAGCCTTTAGGGATTGTCATTCATACTCCTCAAGGAAAAATCGTCTGTACGGGTGACTTTAAGTTTGACTTTACTCCAGTTGGAGAACCTGCAGACTTGCACCGTATGGCTGCCCTTGGTGAAGAAGGAGTGCTCTGTCTCCTCTCTGACTCGACAAATGCGGAAGTACCAACCTTTACCAACTCTGAAAAAGTCGTTGGTCAGTCTATCATGAAGATCATTCAAGGCATTGAAGGACGTATCATCTTTGCATCCTTTGCCTCAAACATCTTCCGTCTCCAACAAGCAACAGAAGCCGCTGTTAAGACTGGACGCAAGATTGCTGTCTTTGGTCGTTCTATGGAAAAGGCCATTGTCAACGGGATCGAGCTTGGCTACATCAAAGCTCCTAAGGGAACCTTTATCGAGCCAAATGAAATCAAAGATTATCCTGCAGGCGAGGTTCTTATCCTCTGTACAGGTAGTCAGGGGGAGCCGATGGCAGCCCTCTCTCGTATCGCTAACGGAACTCACCGCCAGGTGCAACTCCAACCCGGCGATACCGTTATCTTCTCTTCAAGTCCAATCCCTGGAAATACGACTAGCGTCAACAAGCTGATCAATATTATTTCAGAAGCTGGTGTCGAAGTCATTCACGGTAAAATCAACAACATCCACACCTCTGGACACGGTGGTCAGCAAGAGCAAAAACTCATGCTCCGCTTGATTAAGCCAAAATATTTCATGCCTGTTCATGGTGAATACCGTATGCAGAAAGTCCATGCTGGACTAGCGGTGGATACTGGTGTCGAGAAGGACAATATCTTTATCATGAGCAATGGTGATGTGCTTGCCCTTACTGCTAACTCTGCTCGTATCGCAGGCCACTTCAATGCCCAAGATATCTATGTCGATGGAAATCGTATCGGTGAAATCGGTGCTGCTGTCCTCAAAGATCGTCGTGATCTATCTGAAGACGGTGTCGTTCTGGCAGTCGCAACTGTTGACTTCAAATCGCAGATGATTCTGTCTGGTCCAGATATCCTCAGCCGAGGTTTTGTCTACATGCGAGAGTCTGGCGACTTGATTCGCCAAAGCCAACGTATCCTCTTCAATGCTATTCGTATCGCACTGAAGAACAAAGATGCTAGCGTGCAGTCTGTCAATGGTGCCATTGTCAATGCTATTCGCCCCTTCCTTTATGAAAATACAGAACGTGAACCGATTATCATCCCGATGATCCTCACACCAGACGAAGAAGAATAAATCAACAAAACAGCCCCGTTTTCGGAGCTGTTTTTTCTATGCTTTCTTTTCTTGATTTTTAGAAATACTACGATTTTTACCTTCCAAATAGACCATCAAAATAGAAATATCTGCTGGATTTACTCCCGAAATACGGCTTGCTTGGCCGATAGTTTCTGGATTGATGAGTTTGAACTTCTGGCGAGCTTCTGTCGCGATAGAATCAATATCATCCCAGTCGATATTGGCTGGAATCCGTTTTTCTTCCATGCGTTTCATCTTGGCAACCTGATCCATGGCTTTTGAGATGTAGCCTTCGTACTTAATTTCTGTTTCGATCAATTCGATAATCTTGTCATCTAACTCTTCAGCAGCAGGTCCGATAAAGGCCACCACATCTTTGTAAGAGACTTCTGGGCGACGGAGAAATTCCTTAGCTGTTACTGCATCTGTCAACGGCTTGAAGCCCATCTCCTCAACCTTGGCATTGGTTTCCTTGACCGGCTTGAGTTTGATGCTATCTAGTCGCTGCATCTCATTGTCAAATTGATTTTTCTTGATTTCAAAACGAGCCCAGCGTTCATCGTCCACAAGGCCAATCTCACGTCCCATCTCGGTCAATCGCATATCGGCATTATCATGGCGGAGGATGAGACGATATTCTGCACGACTGGTCAAAAGGCGATAAGGTTCAATGGTTCCCTTGGTCACCAAATCGTCAATCATGACCCCAATATAACCGTCACTGCGCTTCAAAATCAATTCAGGCTTGCCTTGGATTTTCAGAGCTGCGTTGATCCCAGCGATGATCCCTTGACCAGCAGCTTCTTCGTAACCTGACGTCCCATTTGTCTGACCAGCAGTAAAGAGTCCTGAGATTTTCTTGGTTTCAAGTGTCGCACGTAACTGGTGAGGCAAGATCATGTCATACTCAATGGCATAACCTGTTCGCATCATCTCTGCATTTTCCAACCCTTTGATGGAATGAACCAAGTCACGTTGGACATCCTCAGGCAGACTGGTTGAAAGTCCTTGAACATAGACTTCCTCTGTATTGCGCCCTTCGGGTTCTAGAAATAGTTGGTGGCGTTCCTTGTCTGCAAAACGCACAATCTTGTCCTCAATCGACGGACAGTAACGAGGTCCCACTCCCTTGACCACACCTGTAAACATAGGCGCACGGTGGAGATTGTTTTGGATAATCTCATGACTGGTACCATTAGTGTAGGTCAACCAGCATGGTACTTGATCCTTAACATAGTCCTCATCACGTGAAGTGTAGGAGAAGTGATTTGGCGCCTCGTCCCCTGGCTGAATCTCTGTCACGTCATAGTTGATAGAGGAAGCCTTGACACGTGGAGGAGTTCCTGTCTTGAAACGACCGATTTCGAGTCCCAATTCCTTGAGATTATCAGCTAGGTTAATCGAAGCTAGACTGTGGTTAGGACCTGATGAGTACTTGAGATCTCCGATGATGATTTCCCCACGGAGGGCAGTCCCTGTCGTCACGATAACAGCCTTGGCAGCATACTCTTGATGGGTCGCTGTACGAACACCGACCACCTTACCATCTTCCACCAAAATCTCATCAATCATGGTTTGACGAAGGGTGAGATTCTCTTGATTTTCAACTGTTTTGCGCATTTCCTTAGAGTAAAGCTCCTTGTCAGCCTGCGCACGAAGAGCACGGACAGCAGGGCCTTTCCCAGTGTTAAGCATCTTCATCTGGATGTAAGTCTTGTCAATGGTTTTGGCCATCTCGCCACCGAGGGCATCGACTTCACGCACGACAATCCCCTTGGCAGAACCACCGATTGAAGGGTTACAAGGCATGAAAGCCAGCATTTCAATGTTGATGGTCGCAAGCAAGACCTTGCAGCCCATACGGTTAGCGGCCAAGGAAGCCTCGACCCCAGCGTGTCCCGCACCGATTACAATAATATCGTATTCTTCAGTAAAATTATAAGTCATTTCTTAACCTTTCAAAAATTTCTCGCAAATAAGGAACTATCTTTTCCTCCTCTAGAGCTTGATCCATAGTAACCCATTTAAAGTGTGTATGCTCTTCAGGATCTAATCTAATAATTGGCTTCTCCCCAACCCACTCTGCTTTATAAACTAAGCGAGTAAAAACAGTATCCTTAGAGGTATCCAGTTGACTATCTTCGTGAAGAAGTTTGAGCGAACTGCTATCTAGCCTAACTCCCGCTTCTTCAACACATTCTCTAAGAGTCCCATCTCGCGGAAGCTCACCCTTTTCAACCCCACCACCAGGAATATCCCAGTAAGTTGGATAAACGTTGGGTTGTCCTCTTTTAATTTCCGAACGCTGAATGAGCAAATAATCATCACCACTATGAACAAGTACATGGGCAATAAGCTTAACCATTATTTTCTCTCCTATCCTCAAGATGAATGTGTCTTAGTTGCCCGTCCCAATCTGGTAGGGCTGTTTTTAAAAAGGCTGGAACTAGCTGGATATTCTCAAGCTTATCCAAGTCAATCCACTCACAAGGTTGCGTTTTTTCGTCTTCCTGCATGGTTAAAGGAGCGTCCTCCAGTAAATCAACTAGATAATGAAATTCGATGTTGTGATAGGAAACACCGTCCTGTTCAAAACGATTCTCAACTACAAAGGCTAGTTGCCCAGCCTCAGCTTTGACACCCAGTTCTTCCCTCACTTCACGGACTACCGCTTCTTCCGTTCTTTCATTGATTTGAATCGCACCACCGATAGTGTAATACTTGCCCTTGTCTTTTGTAACCAAAAGCTGATTATTTTGGACAATCAAGGCTGTCGCCCGAACTCCAAAAACCGAATTCCCCACTTTGGTCCGAAAATCCACTTGAGTCATCTCTTTCCTTTCCTCAAAACGACACAAAAACAGTCAAAACTCCAAAGAAGTGCAGGACAAAAAGACCTGCAACATCCATGAGCTTTGACCATCATTTCTATTGCTTTTATTATTGTAGCAAATTGAGAAAATTTGTCAATCTAAATGTACTGACAAACTTGTCCGTCACGGTAGGCATTGTCAATCAAACCGCCACCGAGACACTCTTCGCCATCGTAAAAGACAACTGCCTGTCCTGGTGTGATCGCGCGTTGTGGCTCTGCAAAGACGACCTCCGCCTTGTCTCCTTTGACATGAACTGTTACCTTAGAGTCAGGTTGACGGTAGCGGAATTTAGCCGTACATTCGAGTGTAAATTCCTCTGGCATGTCACGAGTAAAGTGGACTTGACTGGCTTCTAGGCTTGTTGACATGAGCGAATCATGATAGAAACCTTGGCCGACATAGAGGATATTTTGGCTCAAATCTTTTCCGACAACGAACCAAGGAGCATTGTCACCGCCGTGTTGTCCACCGATACCGAGACCGCCACGCTGACCAATCGTATAGTACATAAGGCCCGCATGCTCGCCCATATCGCGTCCATCTACGGTCATCATGCGACCAGGTTGGGCTGGCAGGTAGTTGCTGAGAAATTCTTTAAAGTTCTTTTCTCCAATAAAGCAAATCCCTGTTGAATCTTTCTTCTTAGCAGTCACAAGTCCTGCTTCTTCAGCTAGTCTGCGAACTTCAGGCTTTTCCAAATGTCCCAAGGGGAACATGGTTTTTTGGAGTTGTTCTTGCGAAAGTTGGCTGAGGAAATAGGTCTGATCCTTGCCATTGTCCACGCCTCGAAGCATATGAACAATTCCATCCTCATCACGCGCCACTCGGGCATAATGCCCAGTCGCTACGTAGTCTGCACCCAAGGTCATAGCATAGTCCAAAAAGGCCTTGAACTTGATTTCCTTGTTGCACATAACATCTGGATTTGGCGTGCGCCCTGCACGGTATTCTGCTAGGAAATACTCAAAGACGCGGTCCCAGTACTCTTGTTCAAAATTGACAGAGTAGTAGGGAATGCCAATCTGGTCTGCCACCGCGGCCACATCCTTGTAATCTTCGGTCGCCGTACAGACGCCGTTTTCATCTGTGTCGTCCCAGTTCTTCATGAAGATACCGATCACATCGTAGCCCTGCTCCTTGAGCAAGAGAGCCGTCACCGACGAATCAACACCACCACTCATCCCCACAACAACACGTGTTTTAGAGTTATCACTCATGGTAAGTCTCCCATCTATTCGTTTATTCACGATTGAAGGTCGTGTGTGCTTCACGATTGAAGGTCGTTTGAGCAGTTTTCATTATAACATGCTTAGATAGAGAAGACAAGAAAGAGGCTGTCAATCGACCAACCTCTGTTTTTAAACACAGTTCAAATCCAAACTATTCTTTATAGAAAAAACTCCTATAAATTCGAGCAATAGTTAAAACACAAACAAATATAATTCCCAAAATAGATAATACTATTTTCATAAAACTCATTTCAGAACCTATTACATAGATATGAAAAAGAGGGGCTAGTCCTACACATAGAGACAATAGATAACTAATAAATCTTATCTCACCAATTCCTGCAAAAAAATGTTTCATGTAACGATTCTCCATTTAATACATTAAATCAGTTTTATTTTAGAGTATCATAAAATAATCAATCCTTCAACAAAATCCCTTGGCGAAATACTATTCTAAACCATCGATCGTCCAGATTTCCCAGAATAGAGCTGTCCTAACTGTCGAATAGGTTAAATGCATACATATCCATGCAATTCTAAGCTTAGAATTACTATAAAATAAATGTTTTATGAGTATTCTAGGTCTTTGACTGCTTAAAATTTTACGTTCTGAAGGATTCTAAAGCTAGAATAGCTCAAAATCACGAGAACTAAAGTATTCGAAGCTTAAGAGGCATACGATTTCCATAGGAGCTAATTTTAGGG
Source organism: Streptococcus oralis (assembly GCF_026782375.1). Lineage (GTDB taxonomy): Bacteria > Bacillota > Bacilli > Lactobacillales > Streptococcaceae > Streptococcus > Streptococcus oralis_CL. The sequence goes on from NZ_JAKUWJ010000002.1 coordinate 126,735, forward strand.
AATCTCCTAAAAACAACCGATTTTCTATTTTTATCCATCAAAAAATATTGATAAATGAGTGTTTTAAAATTAAATTTTAAAGGTATCTTTAAGTTTAAAGATTTTTGATAAAATTTCTGTATTTTTCACAATTCAATAACTCGATGGCATTGTTGAGCCACATAGATATCGTGGGTAACGATAATGACCGTTTTCCCTTCCTTGTTCATATCTAAGAGAAAGTTCAAAACCAAATCTCGATTTTCAGGATCTAGAGAACCGGTTGGTTCATCTGCTAAAAGGAGCTGGCTGGGTTTTAAAATGGCTCTAGCAACTGCGATTCGCTGCTGTTCCCCTCCAGATAACTCTGAAACCTTTTGATGTAGAGTTGATGGCAACCCCACTCTCTCTAAAATTTCTTCTATCTTTTTGACTTTGTCCTTCTTGGATAATTTTACATACTTTAGAGCGAGCATGAGATTATACTCTACCGTTTCATTATCAATCAGAGCAAAGTTTTGAAACAGATAGGAGATATGTTCGCGGATAATCGCTTGCGACTTAACAGAATTGACAGGCACATTTTGCTGACCGAAAATTTCATAATGTCCACTGTAATCGCCATCTATCAAACCCAAGAGATTTAACAAGGTTGACTTGCCACTGCCACTTTTTCCAACAATGGCAACTAAATCTCCTTGGTTAATTTTTAGGGATAAGTTCTCCAAAATAACTTTTTTCCCAATGGTTTTCGTAACATTTTCCAACTTTATCATAAGTGATCCCCTTTCAATAACTGCACTACATTTCGTTTTTCCATCTTAGAGCCCAAGAAAAGTACAAACAGAATATCTAAGCCTGTAAATCCTGCGAAAAGCAAGAGGGAGAACAGTGCCTGTGTAAAGAATAGCAGAACTACAAAAGGGAGGCTATAAACAGCTAATAGAAGACCCAGCAAGGAGCGATACCGATCTATCAATTTCCAGCCCATAAACTTCTTGGTGATAATATCTGTTCGCTTCAATAAGAAAGTTGTTACTAGTAAGAAGTAGGAAATCATCATACTAAGAAGACCAACCAAAGCAAAGAGTATGTTGAAATTCCGAACAGCATCTCGATAAGAATCTACTTTATCTTGTTGAATGGCTTGAATAGATGAAAATTTTAAATAATTCCCATCTGATAATTTCTCAACTAACGCTGTCACCTCTTTTTGATGTTGAGCCGTATTTTCGATTTTAATGGGATTATTTAAACCTGTTGTTGAAAGGGAAGCTTTTTCATCCCACATCATATCGGAATCATTGACCAAGCTAATAATTGGATTGTAGAGATTTTCCTTTCGCTTCTCGTTATAGGGGAAGAATGACCAATCACCTTCATAGTAAGCGATCTCGATATCCATCTCCTCTATCGTTCGTTTTTGCTGCTCTTCATACTTCATCGAAAGATAGGCAATTAATTTCCCCAAGAGCTGATTTTTATCTTCTTCACCTTTCGTACTTGCTGGCATCAAAATAACTTTTTTAGTGCCGGTATCGGGTAACTTGAATCCCTTGCTCTTTAGAAAATTGCGATTGGCATAGTAAACATCCACCATATCGGTTAACTGATATTGCTGAATCTGTTCTAATTTGACAAAATTTTTTATAGGCAGGTTGCTAGTTTGCACATAGCCCGCCTGCGTTTTTTCTACCAAATCCTGATAAAATCGATAGAAATAATCTACTGCCTGCCCTGAGCCTGCCAACTGCTCTTGCCACAGGTTATCATTGAGTTGGAAAGTTTCCAAGGTCAGATAATTTCCTTGACTGATCCACTGTTTCTGGTAATCCAACTCTTTGTTTTCTTGCTCCAAACTTTTTCCTACCCCAACTAGCAAGACTGTCAGTAAAATAGTAGTTCCAATTTTCATCAAATAATTAAAGAGTAGACCAAATTTGAAAGATGAAAAACTTTTCAGCAGAGAGCTGATTGTCATTTTTTGGATCAAGAGATAGGTCAACCAACTGATAAAGAGATAAAGTTGCAAAAGCAAAAAATGCGACAACCATAACATTGGGAACAAATCTTTTGGTTTGTAATCAAGCAAGAAAAACACTCCTAGATTGATCACAAGCGCCCCACCTAGGAGGAGGTAAAGGTTGCCTTTTACAACATCAGCTAAAACAGCCCTATCTTGAAAACCCAGTAACTTTTGTACACCCACTCTTTTCATTTCCATCATCGGCTGATACACTGTTACTAAGACAAGAAGCAAAATAGCCAAGACAAAAATAATGGCAGATAAGAGCAAATCTCGATTTATGACTTCCACTGCACTTTTATAGGTTGGCTCTAGCAAGGTAGCCTGGTCGGTCTTGAAAAAATCGCTCCATTTCTGTACAATCCTATCCTTGTCCATCTCTTGTGTAGAAGTTATCGTATAGCGACCATTTAAACTACGAGATGTATCCTTGATATAGGTTTGAAAAGTCATAAGCTGAATAGGCTTGGCTTTTAGAAAAGTCGGAATCGTACCAAGTTTATTGGAAATTTCTTTATTACTGTAAACTCCCTCACCATCTGTGGTAAAATCAAGAGAAGAAATCCCAAACTCTTGGTAGGGAAAGGTATCTTTATCAAAAACACCAGACTTGACCACCTCATCACCACTGTCTGTTTTGATGATGGAGACTTTATACTCCTTTGATACATCCTCAAAAAATCGAAGAACAGATGCTGCAGGTTCGTTAATATCTTTCAAATACAAATCCAAAGAATCTACAGTCTTTCCCATTTCCCGAATCCGAACCACTTCACGTGTGTAGTTTATATTAAAAACAAAAAAAGTGGTACACAAAAGCAGGAGTAACATACAGAAATTACTGATTTTTTTCATAAAAGTACCTCCTTAGTACTTTATCATCTTAGTCGTAGAATTTATTCCCTTTTTTCACAAATTTATTTTAGATTTCTTTTTTACTTTTTATACTACTATGATACAATATTTTTAATCAGTTTCTATTTTCTGTTAACTTTTTTCACGAACAAGGAGGAGATCATGCGCTACGATTTTGGAAATGTTTATAAAGAAATACGTGAGTCAAAAGGATTAACCCAAGAAGATGTCTGTGGTAGCGTCCTTTCAAGAACCAGCCTATCAAAAATCGAAAGTGGAAAAACAACTCCTAAATATGAAAATATGGAGTTTCTTCTCCGACAAGTCAATATGAGTTTTGAAGAGTTTGAATATATCTGTCAACTTTATCAACCAAGTGAACGATCAACTATCATGCAGACTTTTCTAAAAATGGCTTCTATTAGTGGTACAAGCGACTTAAGTAAATTACTCAAAAAATGCCAACATTATCTAAAAACACACCATGATTTCCCCATCCAGCAGTTACAAGATATGCTCGAAATCGTTATCTACATCCGTGAAAATGGGATAGAAAAATTGTCCAGTAAGGTTGACAACATTGTAAACAGACTATGGGATAAGATTGAGAAACAAGATACTTGGTATGAGAGCGACCTCAAAGTCCTTAATACCATTCTCTTTGCTTTTCCTATGGAGTATATTCATCAGATTACCGAAAAAATTCTCGAACGACTAGAGGTTTATAAACACTATAGTCCTGTCTTTCAACTTCGTATGATGTTGCTTCTAAATCTCTCAACTCTTTATCTTTACAATGGTGATAAGTTGCTTTGCAAACAGCTTTGCTACACTCTCTTAGAGGAGGCAAAAGCAAGCAAAAAGTATGATACACTTGCGTTTTCCTATATTCGTATAGGCATTTGTACTAATGATGCTCAGTTGATACAGAATGGACTCTCCTTAGCTAAACTAGTAGAAGATGAACACCTACTAACAGAGCTAGAGCGAGAAGTTGACATCTTTGTAAACAAAAAAGAAAGCCATTGAGACTTCCTTTTCTATATCTTCTTAATACCAACCGTTGTTAAGCCAGAAGTTCTTGGCAGCTGTCCATGAACCGTAACGTCCTGCAACGTAGGCATCTGCTACACGTTCTTGGTTTTCAGCTGAGTAGTCACCGTTCAAGTATGAATCTGTCAATTGGTAACGTCCGATGTATTGGCCGTTTGTAGCAGTGTAGCTACCACCTGATTCTTTTTGAGCGATCCATTCTTTGGCTTCTGCTTCAGACCCACTTACAGTAGAAGCTGCTACAGTGTTGCTTTCTGCTACTGGAGTTGCAGGTGCAGCTGGGGCTTCATAGGTTGTTGTTTCAGTTACTTCTTCTGCAGTTTCTTCCGCAGCTGCTGGTGCTTCATAAGTTGTTGTTGAAGCTGCAGCAGTTGCAGTTGCTGTCGATGGAGCTGTTCCTTCGATAACCAAAACTTGGTCAACAAAGATAAGGTGAATATCTTTGATGTTATTTTTTGCTGCCAATTTTTCAACAGTTGTGTTGTACTTCTCAGCGATTTCTGAAAGAGTGTCGCCTGGTTTAACTGTGTAAGTTACAGTTTCTTGGGCAGATGCAAGTGATGGAGCAAAGAAAGCAAGCAAAGCTGCTACTCCTGCGATAGTTGTTTTAATTTTTTTAGTTGTTAATGACATATCTAAAAATTCTCCTTCCATTGGATATATCTATGATACCTTTTAAATGTTACCGTTGTTTAACGGTTATATGTAGAAATATTACAAAAATGTTTTATATTTACCGTTTTACGGAGGTTTTTGTCACAAAAGACCTTGTTTTATACTATCTTTAATCATTTTAAGCTTTTGATAAGGGAAATAAGCGCAGAGGTCCATTCTTTGATATAATAGATATAAGAATCTTTGTAAGGGGAAACAGATGCACTCACTTCGTTTTCAATCTGTCTTTGACATTATCGGACCTGTCATGATTGGCCCATCAAGTAGCCACACAGCTGGAGCTGTTCGCATCGGGAAAATCGTCTCTTCCATCTTTGACGATACGCCGACAGAAGTCGAATTCCAATTATTTAACTCATTTGCCAAAACCTACCGTGGTCATGGAACTGACCTTGCTCTCGTCGCTGGTATATTAGGTATGGATACGGATGATCCTGATATTCCAAATAGCCTAGAGATTGCCCATAAACGTGGTATCAAGATTGTCTGGACCATTCAGAAGGACAGCAACGCTCCCCACCCTAACACCACTAAAATTACTGTGAAGAATGACCATAAGTCCATCAGTGTGACAGGAATTTCCATTGGTGGGGGAAATATCCAAGTTACGGAGCTTAACGGCTTTGCTGTCTCTCTTAACATGAATACACCGACCATCATCATCGTGCATCAGGATGTTCCGGGTATGATTGCCCATGTCACAGAAGCCCTCTCTCGTTTTGATATCAACATCGCTCAGATGAATGTGACTCGAGAAAAAGCTGGAGAAAAAGCCATTATGATTATCGAAGTCGATAGTCGAAGTTGCGAAGAGGCGATTGAAGAAATCCGAAAAATCCCTCATCTCCACAATGTCAATTTCTTTAAGTAGGAGGAAACATGTTTTATTCTATCAAAGAATTGGTTGAGCAAGCAGATCTAGACTTCCAAGGAAATGTCGCAGAACTCATGATTGCGACAGAATATCAACTAACCGGTCGGGAACGGCCAGAAGTTCTCCTTCTCATGGAACGCAATCTAGAAGTCATGAAAGCCTCTGTCGAGCTTGGCCTTAGTGAAAACAAATCCCGCAGTGGCCTAACGGGTGGAGATGCGGCCAAGCTAGATCGCCATCTCAAAAGCGGCAAGGCCTTGTCAGACTTTACCATCCTATCAGCAGCCCGAAATGCCATCGCGGTCAACGAACACAACGCTAAAATGGGCTTGGTCTGTGCCACTCCAACCGCTGGAAGCGCTGGCTGTCTACCAGCCGTTCTCACTGCTGCTATCCAAAAACTTGACCTCAGCCACGAAGAACAGCTCGATTTCCTCTTTGCAGCAGGTGCCTTTGGATTGGTTATCGCAAACAACGCCTCTATCTCAGGTGCTGAAGGTGGCTGCCAGGCCGAGGTTGGCTCTGCCTCTGCCATGAGTGCCGCAGCCTTGACCTTGGCCGCAGGTGGAACGCCCTATCAGGCTAGCCAAGCCATTGCCTTTGTCATTAAAAATATGCTGGGCCTCATCTGCGACCCCGTCGCTGGTTTGGTCGAAGTTCCCTGTGTTAAGCGCAATGCCATGGGAGCCAGCTTTGCCTTTATCGCAGCAGATATGGCCTTGGCAGGTATCGAGTCTAAGATCCCTGTTGACGAAGTCATCGATGCCATGTACCAAGTCGGATCAAGTCTTCCAACTGCCTTTCGTGAAACGGCTGAGGGTGGACTCGCTGCCACACCTACTGGTCGTCGCCTACAAAAAGAAATCTTCGGCGAATAAACTCATCTATTAGGAGAAAGTATGCCCTCTATCTCAGCAATCTTTTTTGATCTAGACGGAACCCTGGTTGACAGTTCCATCGGGATCCACAATGCCTTTACCCATACCTTTGAACAACTAGGAGTTCTAAGCCCCGATGCCAAAACCATCCGTGGTTTCATGGGCCCGCCACTTGAAAGTAGCTTTGCGACCTGCCTTCCCAAGGAACAAATCTCAGAGGCTGTTCAAATCTACCGCTCTTACTACAAGAAAAAAGGTATCCACGAAGCGCAGCTTTTCCCCCAAATAACGGAATTGCTTCAAGAACTTTCACAAAACTACCCTCTTTACATCACTACAACAAAGAATACTCCTACTGCTCATGATATGACTAAAAATCTGGGAATCCATCATTTCTTTGATGGCATTTACGGTTCTAGTCCTGAAACGCCACACAAGGCGGATGTCATCCGTTACGCCTTGCAAACGCATCAACTGCCCGCAGACCAAGTCCTCATCATCGGAGACACCAAGTTTGATATGATTGGAGCCCAAGAAACTGGCATTAAAAAGTTCGCTGTTACTTGGGGATTTGGAGAAGAGGCTGATTTGCTCAACTATCAACCTGACTGGATCGCCCGTACAATTGATGATATCATTAGCCAGCTCTAATCATACAAAAATACTCCTAACACTAGTGAACTAGGTTGAGGAGTATTTTTTTGTATATGTTGTTACTTTCAGAAGGAATCAACTCCATGCTTAAGCAGTAATTTGATCCTGTTCTTCAGTATCTGCATCTTCATCCTTCTTACTTGGCCAAGCAAGCATCACAATAAGAGCAATCGCTCCAACGATAGGAACCAAACCAATGAAGATAAAGGCCCAGTGGAAACCAGCATCCCGTAAGCGACTAACAGTCACGGCGATAGAAGGCAACATGAGAATAGCCGCTAAAAAGAAGTAAAAACCGCTCATAGCTTGTAAACTACGGAGTGCCTCCAAGTTATATGGACGAGTTGACACTGCAGCATGATATTTCGTATAAGCAGGAAGACAGATTAACAAATTTGTAAAATAAATCCACCAGTACTCCGAGCGAGTTGAACGACCAGAAAAATTTAAATACCCCTTCCAAAAATTTTTATAAGCATTCAGCATGTATGGACCTCCTTTCATTATATCTATTCACCATCTAGCCCATATCTTTATCTTGCTTTCGAAAATAAATCTATCGTTTCAGATCTACTTAATCCTCAAAAACCAGCCTCCTGCTTTAAACAGAAAACTGGTTTATCTTTTTCATTTTAAAAATCAGTCGAAATCCTTACTCAGCATGGGTTGTCTCATTCGCAAAGGAAATGATTGCTTCTTTGAGCTCATCTCCACTGAGTGAACGGAACTCCTCTATTTTTTGATTGATGGCTTCTAGAGGCATGACATTTACCTTACCAACGAAGATCTTGTCCATGACTTGGTTATCAACCAACTCGGTCGAAACCAAGAGTTCTTCATAGAGTTTTTCACCTGGGCGAATCCCAACTTCAACGATTGGAATTTCACTTTCTGTATGTCCGCTTAGAAGGACCATTTTCTTAGCCAAGTCATAGATCTTGACTGGTTTGCCCATATCAAGGATAAAGACTTCTCCGTCCTTGGCATAAGCGCCAGCATGAATTACCAGACGACTGGCCTCTGGAATGGTCATGAAGTAACGTGTCATACGGAAGTCTGTCACCGTAACAGGACCACCTTCAGCAATTTGACGTTCAAAGACAGGAATCACGCTACCACGGCTACCAAGAACATTTCCAAAACGAACTGCACAGTAGGTTGATTTGCTACGTTGGTTAAAGCCAGTGACAATCAATTCTGCCACGCGCTTGGTTGCACCCATAACATTGGGGGGATTGACCGCCTTGTCAGTCGAAATCATGACCATCTTAGGCACTTTGGCCTCATCCACAGCCTTGGCAACATTGTAGGTTCCGAGGATATTGTTTTTGAAGGCTTCTTTTGGATTGCGTTCCATCATCGGAACGTGCTTGTGGGCTGCAGCATGGTAGACAATGGCTGGCTTGTACTGCTCAAACACCTGCAAGAGACGATCATAGTCCTGAATATCTGCAATGATAGGAACATAATCAATCCCTTGGAATGTACGGATCAATTCATGATAAACGAGATAGATTGAGTTTTCACCATGTCCAAGTAAGACAATACGCTCGGGATTAAAGCGACTAACCTGGCGACAAATCTCCGAACCAATCGAACCACCAGCTCCTGTCACCAAGATAGTCTTGCCTGTCAGTTCTGAACCCAGACGGGACTCATCCAGACGGATTTCCTGGCGTCCTAAAAGGTCTGTAATATCAATTTTCTGGAAGCCGCTGCCTCCACCCGGTTGGTGAAGTCCTTGCACAACTGTCTCAACCTTAGGCATCTTGTAACATTTAACGCCTAGCTTATTACACATCTGCAAGATGCGTTCGTACTCTGAAGGGTCAAGTGAAGGAATCGCTACGATGACACGCTCGATTTGGTGACGTTTAGCCAATTCAGGCAGATTGTCATAGGAGCCTAGAACTGGGATGCCACCTAGTTTTTGTCCCTTTTTCTTTTCATCGTTATCCAATATCCCCACTAGCTCAAGGTCGCTAGTTGGATGTTGGTAGCTGTTCATAAAGAGGGCGCCACCATCACCAGCACCGATCAAGAAGGTACGACGATGCTCTCCATCTCCACTACCTTGCTTGCGCTTAGAATAAATCAGCTGCCAAGTGATACGAGGAAGCAAGATGAGGAAGGTGCTCAGCAAAATGAAGAGTACGATGAAACGGATAGAAAACAATGGAAGAAAGGCATAGCAGATTCCATAAGAAAGAACACTGCTGAGCATCACTCCGAAAAAGATTTTCATGAAATCCGTAATCTTGCTATAACGACTGATACTAGCATTTAGCCCCCAAAATGCAATCATGATTTGATAAAGGAGGAAGGCTAAAAGAGTGTAGATTACATAATCCACAGGCGCCGGATTTATAAGGCCATAAAACAAGATATAAGATACGATGATGGAAACCACCATACTCAGAATATCGAATATCCCCCAAAACACTTGTTTTTGCTGTTTATTTAAAATTTCAACCAGATCAATCACATAATCTGTTAGTTTTTTATTCATAGGAATTTACTCCCCCTTAAAAGAGTCAGATGATACTGTTGTTATGATAACCTGAATCATTCAGTCTATCGGGGCTTACTTTCTCTTTCTTAAAAGTTTGACGAAGATAAACTGACGTACAAAGCCTGGACAAAGTGCAACGATCGCTTGAATGGCAATGCTTTTTGCATATTCCATGTAGGAAATTTGCCCTCTCACAAGCATGCGCTGACGAGCCTGGCGATAGAGTTTAAGGTAGCGCAAACCACCACGACGTTCAAACATCCCTGCTCCGACACGAACCTGACACAGGATCTGATCCAGATTTCCAGTCTTAGCTCCTGCGGCAATCATATTGAGCCAGAGGAGATCGTCTTCCATATAAAGTCCATCTTCATAGTTGCCTGCCTTGAGAACCATATCCTTCTTGAACATCACTGTCATATGGTTGAAGGCACTTCTCATTCTTTGGTAAGCCACAATGTCTGCATGCCGAGTTGGGACACGACGGTAAGAAACAATCTCGTCAGGATTGTCAATAAATTCTGCGATATGCCCGCCTAAGAGATCGAGATCTTCTTTCTCCATTAGCTGAAGCTGTTTCTCAAAACGATCCGGAACGGCTAAATCATCCGTATCCATGCGGGCAATAATGTCATACCGGCACTGTAAAACACCGTATCGAAGAGCCAAACCTAAACCTTGATTTTCCTCTAAGGGGCAACGTTTCACTGGAATGTCTGACTGAGCTTCCACTTCATCTAGCACCTGATAGAGTTCGGGTGTGAGCGGGCCATCCTCAACAAGAACAAGTTCGCTCGGTTTCAAGGTCTGGTTTTGAACACTTTTGATAGCATCTCTTAAAAACGTCGGATTTTCCTTTACATAGACCGACATCAAGACGCTGATTTTTTGCTTTTCAGGCACAGTTTTTCTCCAATGTATAGATTTCCTTCCACTATTTTATCACAAATTCTCCTAGTTTCCTATTTTTATATCAAATCAAGGAAAATTCTAGTAAAGAAATCTGTCCCTTTTCACTTTATTTTCACTTCCATTGATTTATCTGTCTTGGCTATCATTACTTGACATTATAAGGAAAAAACCTTAAAATAAGCTGTTATTAAAATCATCCTATTGAGGTTTTTATGAAAAAACAATCACTCTTTTTTGTTCTAGGAATTGTCTTAATCGGGACCGTTTTACGCTCTCCTTTTACTGCTCTTCCAACTATCTTAGGAGATATCGCTCAGGGACTAGGAGTGGAGGTTAGCTCTCTTGGGATTTTAACCAGTCTCCCTCTCTTGATGTTTGCTCTTTTCTCTGCTTTTGCAAGCCGCTTGGCACAAAAAATCGGGTTGGAACATCTCTTTACTTACTGTCTCCTTCTCTTAACTGTTGGCTCTGTCATTCGGATTTTCAATCTTCCCCTTCTCTATCTAGGGACCCTAATTGTGGGAGCAAGCATTGCGATCTTCAATGTACTCCTCCCAAGTATGATTCAGGCAAATCAGCCTCAAAAGATTAGTTTCCTAACAACTCTCTATGTCACAGCCATGGGGGTTTCAACTGCCATCGCTTCTTATCTTTCGGTCCCTATCACCCAAGCTAGTTCTTGGAAGGGCCTCATCCTCGTTCTCAGCTTTCTCTGTCTAGTCACTCTGCTAATCTGGTTGCCAAATCATCGCCACAACCACCACCTAGAAAGCCAAAATGAAAAGCAAGTCAAAGAGAATATTCTAAAAAGTAAAGATGTCTGGGCTATCATTATCTTTGGCGGGCTTCAGTCCTTGCTCTTTTATACAAGTATGACCTGGTTGCCAACTATGGCTGTTAGTGCTGGTATTTCTAATAGTGATGCGGCTCTTCTGGCTTCTATCTTCTCACTGATCAGCATTCCTTTTTCGATGACTGTTCCAAGTCTGACGACTCGTCTATCAGATAGTCACCGTCGAATCATGCTGGCAATTATCTCTATCGCTGGTATGATGGGAATTGCCATGCTCTTGTATCCAGCCAATAATTTCCTCTACTGGTTAGTCGTCCATCTCTTGATTGGAACGGCCTGCAGTGCCCTCTTCCCCTACCTCATGGTTTGCTTTTCTCTTAAAACCAGTTCTCCTGAAAAGACAGCTCAGCTATCAGGACTAGCGCAAACAGGAGGCTACATCTTGGCGGCCTTTGGTCCTGCCTTGTTTGGTTATAGTTTTGAACTTTTTCAATCTTGGATCCCAGCTGTCCTTGCCCTTCTAGCCATCGATATCATCATGACCATCTCACTCTTTATGGTGGATCGGGCTGATAAAATCCTCTAAACTTCTAGTTTTTACTAGGAGTTTTTTATATATAAAATTTTTACACATATTTCTTGACAGGGCTTTCAACTTGAGATACAATATATTTGAAAAGAGTATATATAAAATTTTTATATAATATAAAGGAGGTTTCCCATGTACTTCCCAACATCCTCTGCCTTGATCGAGTTTCTCATCTTGGCTGTACTGGAGCAGGGGGATTCTTATGGTTATGAGATTAGTCAAACCATTAAGCTCATTGCCAATATCAAAGAATCTACGCTCTATCCCATTCTCAAAAAATTGGAAGCCAGTGGCTTTCTGACCACCTACTCTAGAGAGTTTCAGGGGCGTATGCGCAAATACTATTCCTTGACCAATCGGGGCGTAGAGCAGCTCGTTACTCTAAAGGAAGAGTGGACGCTCTATACCGACACCGTCAACGGCATCATAGAAGGGAGTATCCGCCATGACAAGAACTGACTATCTGACTCAGTTAGAAACCTATCTCAATAAACTGCCTGAAGCTGACCGCATCGAAGCTATGGACTACTTTAAGGAACTATTTGACGATGCAGGCCCAGAGGGCGAAGAGGAACTCATCGCCAGTCTAGGAACCCCAAAAGAAGCGGCTCATGATATCCTCTCTGATCTTCTCGATAAAAAAGTCAATGAGGCACCTGCTCAAAAGAATGATCGCCAACTGCTACACATTGCCCTCCTGGCTCTGCTAGTAGCTCCTATCGGAATTCCGGTCGGGATCGGCATCCTCATGGCCATCATCGGTATTATTATCGCAGCCGTCTCCGTCATTTTAGCCTTTTTTACCGTCTCTGTAACGGGTATCCTTCTAGGTGGACTCTTTATCATAGAGAGCTTTAGTGTCCTAGTCGAAGCCAAATCTGCCTTTATCTTGATTTTTGGGGCCGGTTTGCTTTCTATCGGTGCTTCTTCTCTTGTTCTACTGGGCATCTCCTATGTAGCTCGTTTCTTTGGCCTCCTAATCGTCCGCTTGGCACAATGGATTCTTAAAAAAGGAAAGAGAGGTGATAGACATGCGTAAATTGACAAAAGGATTTCTCATTTTTGGTGTGGTTTCTACAATCCTCGGTTTTATCATGATCATTGTAGGCGCGCAGTCCAATGGTATTCAAAGTTTGCTTGCCATGTCAAAAGACCCCGTCTATGACAATCGTATCGAAGAAGTGACCTTCGGAAGTGAGGTGGAAAAACTTGATTTGACCCTTGAGGAACATAGCCTAACTATCACAGAGTCTGTAGATGACAAGATCCACATCACCTATCATCCTTCCGTGTCTGGTCGTCACGATCTGACTACTGGCATGAGTGACAAAACACTGACCGTCACTGACAAACAAGCCTCCCAACATCGCTTTCTAGGTTCAGGAATCGAAGGCCTACTTCGTATCGCCAGCAGTTATTCTCACCGTTTTGACGAAGTTATTCTCTCCCTCCCTAAAGGAAGAAGACTGCAAGCTATCACCGTCTCAGCCAATCGTGGACAAACCAATATTCGTCAAGCCAATCTTGAAAATGCGACAATCAAAACAAAAGGCTATCTCTTAAGAATAACAGAAAGCTCTATCAAGAATAGTACACTAACGACACCTCATATCATCAATATCTTTGATACCGAATTTACAGATAGCCAGGTCAAGACGGAAAGGGAACACATCTATGCTGAGAATATCAAGGTCCACGGCAAGGTTGAGCTAGAGGCCCATTCCACTCTAAACCTCATTCTCTCCCAGAAAGAGACTGACCGTATCAATCTAGATCTTTCTTCTCAGCATGGTGGTATCTATCATAAACCCAAAGAAGAACATCGTGGACAAAAAGAGAATGAACTTGCCAACCCATACAAGACAGACAAAGCAGATATCAAGGACCTGCTCATTGCAAAAGCCAACCAGGATATCTACCTACCTAAAGAGGAGCACTCTGCTCCATCTAGAAACCATTGACAAAAACGCTTTCATTTGCTAGTCTAAAGATAGAAAACGACCATAAAAAAGGAGGTTCCACCATGACACAAGAATGGTTTGAAAGCGCCGATCTTGAGAAGAAATCAGCTCAGACGAAATCGGAAATCCAGCACGACCAACCAGAGACTTCGGAAACTGTGGAGACTGAACCACAAGTAAGCCAAGAAACTCCTATCTCACCTAAAGAGTCGGAAACGCATGAGGAGGAAACTCCCGAAACGATAGAAGAAGCCCAAACCGAGGAAGAGGGAGAAGGGAAAGCTGAAGAGGAACACAAACAAGAAAACCCTGCAAAAGAAAAAAGCATCCTCAGCAAGGCTTTAGAAAGCCCCTATATCCCAGATATTGACCCTCGTAAAACAGCCAGATTCAAAGAAGAAATCGCACTGTTTTGGACTTGGCTGCTGGATGCTATCCAAGAACCAACTGCCAGCAAGACTAGGGACCAAAGGCATCGTTATAGTGTCTTTGGCCTGCTCACTTTGCTATCCATGATTAACCTTTTCTTTAGTATCTATCATATCAAGCACCTCTACTACGGCTATATGGCCTCTATTGCCAATAGTTTACCTAACCAGCTCCCTCCTTTAAATCTCTTTGCTGGACTCTCCATCTTGGTCGCTAGCGCTCTATTTTACTTTTCCATCATTCTGGGAGGCTTTACTGTCCGACGTGTGCTGGATCAGGAGAGCGACTTCACATTCCAAGAAGCCTTCGATCGGTATAGCAGACTCTTTGCTATCCCACTTGTCCTAACAGCTCTAGCAAGTTTCTTTGCACTCTTTGGTGGCTTACGATTTGCTGGCATCCTCACTCTTCTAAGCATGGCCATCTTTGCCCTTGGAAATCTCTTTGTGATTAGCAAGCCAAGTAAGACCAGTAGCCTTGACCCATTTTATCGATTCCTGCTGGCTGTCTTACTTGATGGCGCTATTCTCTTCCCCTTCTTCATTGCAGAGCTTGCGCTAACAGTAGACTACCTTCGCATCCTGACCTTCTTTTAACCAAAATCCCTGCCATTTGTTAATGACAGGGATTTTTATGCTTACTCTTTTTTGGACAAGGTCTACTCGATGCTTGCCAATTCCTCAAAGGCTTTTCCTAGGATGGGTTGTACTTCTAGTTGATTGGCATCTAGTTGCTGGTAAAATGCTGTTGGTAGTGACTCTAGGAATTTTTCATAATCCAAGCGAGCGATTGCTTCGTAGTCTTCTGCTTTGGACCCATCACCAGAAATCGTCACTAGGTCAATCTCCCAAACAAGCTCCTTGCCTGCCAGCTGCTCGGTATAGGGTGCTGGTACAAAGGGTTCCTTTGGCAAAATTGTCTTGACTCCCTGGGCTAGGTGGTAGATACCGTGTACCTTGCCTTGGGCGTCTCGGTAAAATTTCACACTGGCAAGGTAGGCATCAGAGCCTTGAACCTTCTTGACCAGCTCTTCAAAACGTGCCAATCCATCCTCAGCCAAAAAGCTCTCGAGGTATTCCTTGTTCAAATAGATAGGGGACAAGAGCCCTTGGCAATAGACTAGACGAGTCGTTTTATCCGCTAGATAATTCTGAACTGTTTGTCGGAAATAAGCTTCAAATTT
Organism: Streptococcus oralis; assembly: GCF_026782375.1. Classification (GTDB taxonomy): domain Bacteria; phylum Bacillota; class Bacilli; order Lactobacillales; family Streptococcaceae; genus Streptococcus; species Streptococcus oralis_CL. The sequence goes on from NZ_JAKUWJ010000002.1 coordinate 142,108, forward strand.
AAACCCTTCTAACCCTTCTACCACTTGCCCCAACTTGCTTGATAGGGCTTGGAGGAGAGCTTCTACAATCTCCCAGTCCGCTCTGGTAAGGAAGTCTGGAATCACCACTTGATAGCCTTTTCGACTATCCGCATAGTTCACCTTGAAGAGAAATTGTGACTGACCTACAATCCCACACTCGATATACTCGAGACGATTGAGGGGCTGACGGAGATAGACCGCATCATAACTGTGTGACTCCAAACCCTCCACCAAGGCCAAGATGGACTTGGCAGTCAAGACCTCCTGTTGTCCTAGAATGCTTTCTTTATTTGGGATAAAAAATGTTTTCGCCATAACTGGCCTCCTTTGAAATCGTTTACACATAGTATACCCTATTCCCCTGAAAGATACAGAAACAAATTTTAGATTTTTAGATAAAAAGCATAGAAAAACAGCCCCTGAAGGCTGTTTACTTTATACTGTAGCGACTTGATCCAAGCTTTCACCGATAGCAGCTAAGCGCTCGATTACTTCTGCTTGTGTCAATTCATTTTCTGAAACATAGCGGTTTCGTGGGTGAACACGACACTCGTGTGAGCATCCACGAAGGTACTTGTCTTCATTTTCTTCTGATGTTAGGATACGACGGTTACAGAAGGGATTTCCACAGTTGACATAACGTTCACATGGTGTTCCATCAAACCAGTCTTTCCCTACGATGGTAGGGTTGACATGGTTAACATCAACTGCGATACGCTCGTCAAAGACATACATTTTCCCATCCCAAAGTTCACCTTGGACTTCTGGGTCTTTACCGTAAGTTGCGATTCCTCCGTGCAATTGACCGACATCTTTGTAGCCTTCACGGACCATCCAACCTGAGAATTTCTCACAGCGAACGCCCCCTGTACAGTAAACCACAACACGCTTGTCCATGAATTTTTCCTTGTTGTCACGGACCCATTGTGGCAACTCACGGAAGTTGCGGATGTCTGGACGGATAGCCCCACGGAAATGTCCTAGGTCGTACTCATAATCGTTACGTGTGTCAAGGACAACGGTATCTTCGTCAAGAAGGGCTTCTTTGAACTCTTTTGGAAACAAGTAAGCACCCGTCGTTTCAAGTGGGTTGATGTCGTTGTCAAAATCGTTATCTTCCAAACCAAGGTGAACAATTTCTTTCTTGTAGCGAACAAACATCTTCTTGAAGGCTTGTTCACTTTCTTCGTCAATCTTGAACCAGAGGTCTTCCATGCCTGGGAGGCTGTGAACGTAGTCCATGTATTTTTGAGTTGTTTCGTAGTCACCTGAAACAGTCCCGTTAATTCCCTCGTCAGCGACTAGGATACGGCCTTTGAGACCGATTGATTTACAGAAAGCCAAGTGGTCTGCAGCAAATTGCTCTGCGTTTTCAATTGGAGTATAAAGGTAGTAAAGTAAGACACGAATATCTTTTGCCATAAGATTTGTTCTCTTTTCTATTCTTAAATTTTCAGAATTTTTCATTCAACTATACTAGTATACCCACTTGGGAAAACGAATGCAATTTATTTGACCGGAAATTAAAAAGGAGCTAATTCCAACGAATATCTATTCCAATTTAAAAAATCCTTGGATAATCCAAGGATTTTTTAAACCTTTTTAGCTTTAGCCATATAGAAGAGTTGGAGCAGAATACCAATGATAGCCATACCGATAACGATAAAGAAGGCCATTGTATAATCTCCTTGGTTTGCCTGTGCAAGACGTGCCCCTAACTGAGGACCAGCAATAGCAGCTACTCCATAAGCAGTAAACATCCATCCATAGTTTGTCCCTACGTAGGTCACTCCCCAGTTTTCAGCAGTAATTCCTGGGAAGGAACCGAGGAAGCCACCAAATGACAAGGCAACCATCATGATTCCAAGGATGGCCAAGATGCTTCCAGGACCTTTGAATAAGGCTGTGAACAACAAGCCAGTAGCGACCGCTCCAAACATGGCAATAACGGTAGGATAGCGGCCAATCTTATCAGATACCGTACCCCAGAAGATACGACCAAATGTATTTGCAATGGATACCAGCATAACGAAGAGGGTCGCTTCTCCAACAAGTTGGTATTGGTCTGAGATTGCTGCTGCAGTTCCGATAATCATCATTCCGCCTGTAGCACCAAGAACATAGATCAACCATAGAAGCCAGTAATTTCCATCACGGAGCATTTCTTTATAAGTTTTTCCTTCCGGTTGAGCATTCCCCGCTGCTGGAGCAACAGTAGGAGCCTTGGCCATAACTAGGGAAGATGTACAGATCACTAGTAAAAGGACAATACCTAATACCTTAAAGGTAGAGTAAATCCCCATAGAAGCAATCAAAGATTTTGCAATCGGTCCGATAATTAGTGGACCCAAGCCAAATCCTGCCGCTGTCAATCCGCCAGCTAGGCCTTTTTTGTCTGGGAACCACTTTGTCGCAACGGACGTAGAGGCCCCATAGGCAGAGCCGATACCAAGTCCTAGGACGACACCGTACGTTAGATAAAGCACGGGTAGTGAGTTGGCAAAACCAGTCGCAAACATCCCTGTACCAAAGAGAATACCACCTAGAAAGACAAACTTTTTAGGTCCAACCGAATCTACTTTGGGACCGAAAAGAATCATTCCAACAGGTACCATAGCAAAAGAAATGCTAAAGGCTAAGGAAGTCTGAGCTTGAACCCATCCTTGACTAGCATTGGTTTCTAGGAGTGCCTTCTGAAAGACCGACCAGGCGTATCCTGCACCTAGAGAGAGATTCGTTAAAATGGCCGCAGCCAAAATTAACCATCGATTGGGTGTTTTTTTCATATGAATAACCTCATGTAATATTTCTTGTTCCCAAAAGGGATAGCAAACAACTTTTTATCGGATTTTCACTTGCTGTGTTTCACTTGAATCTTTCATAATTTACAAAATATGAACAAGCTGAAATCAGACATAAATGAAACATTTAAGAAGGAATCCTGTCCACTTCTTAAATCAAAATCCAGTTAAATTTCACAATGTTAAGCGCTTTCATCGTACTCTTATTATATGCTAGTTCATTCTAAAAATCTACTTAATTAAACTAATAGAGGTATTAGTCCAATTAATCGATATCTATATTTTATACTGGTATTTCACAAAGTTTTTAACAAGATTTTTTTACTTTTAGCTACTCTAATAAAAAAACCACTACCTCCCCTGGGAGTCCCAGAGGAGGTAGCGATAACATTTTTTAGGAATGAATACACGAAATCAGTTTGTCTTATGATTTTTTGCTTTTCAAGAATTCATCGTATTGTTTTTGCATTTCATCCAATACTTTTTGGTATGCACCTTCAGATTTCAGTTTTTCCATCAATTCTGGAATAGCTTTATCTGGGTCTACAGTACCAGTGTTGATAGCTGTATCGAATTGTTGCATTGTGTTAGTGATTGCAGAGATTTCAGATTTTACGCTATCAGTGTTAAAGATGAATCCAAGCGCTGGAGATTCTTTAGCTTCTGCCAATTGTTTCTTAGAATCTTCGATTTGTTGGTCTGTAACGTTTTCGTTGATGTAAAGGATCCAGTTGTTACCAGTGTTCCATCCACCCATGTGAGTGTTTCCTTTGTATCCTTCAAGGACACGTACACGGTTTTCTTTACCTTCAATTTTCTCCCAGTTCTTGCCTTCTGGACCGTAAACAAGTCCATTCAAGAGTTCAGGGTTAGTGTTCAAGAGGTTCAACACTTCCATTGATTTTTCTTTGTTCTTAGAGTTGTTTGAGATAACAAAGTTAGCAACTTGAGTTGTTTGGTTTTTCTTGATGAAGTTAGTGAATGGTTTGATTTGGATGTCTTTGTTAGCTACACGAGAGAGCAAGCTGTTACCGTAGTCAGCTGGTCCTACTGTTTCTTCACGAACGAACCAAGTGTCTTGTTGAAGGTCAAATGAAGTGTCGCTTGTTGCTACGTCTTTTGGAATGTATCCTGCTTCGTAGAATTTGTGAAGAGTCTTCAAGTGTTCTTTGAAACGAGGTACATCGTAACGGTTTACGATCTTAGTAGTATCCCCTTCAAGGTCGATAACGAATGGAAGTCCGTTTGCTACTGGGTAGTCAAAGTTTTCAGAAGGGATGAAGTTCTTAGTAACTGCAAATGGTACTACATCTGGAGCTTTTTCTTTGATTTGTTTCAAGACTGGTTCAAGTGTTTCGTATGAATTTACACCTGAAATGTCGATACCGTATTTAGCAAGAAGAGTTCCGTTGAAGGCAAAATTTTGTGAAGATGCAACGTTAGCCGCAACTGGAACAGCGTAGATCTTACCGTTTACAGTGTTCCCTTTGATGTAAGCTGGGTCAAGTGCTTTATAAAGCTCTGCTCCTTCTTTCTTGTACAATTCTGTCAAGTCAGCATAAGCTCCTTTTTGCGCGTTTACGATGTAGTTATCTGCAAAAGCGATATCGTAGTTTTCACCTGATGATGTGATAACTGACATTTTCTTACCGTAGTCACCCCATCCAAGGTATTGGATATCCAATTTAGCACCAACTTTTTCTTCGATGATTTTGTTTGCATTTTCTAGCAATTCATCCAAGTTGTCTGGTTTGTCACCGATTTGGTACATTTTAATAACAGGTTTTTCTCCTGATCCTGAGTCAGCAGCTTTTTTGTTGTTACCTGAAAGGTTTCCACAAGCAGCAAGACTTGCAGCCAAAGCTACTACGCTAGCAGATGCAAAAGCATATTTTTTCCAGTTTTTCATGATAAAAACTCCTTTTTTTATTTTTAAACTTATAAACGATTTAATGATTTTAACTTCAGTCACTAAGATGAAGTTGGGAAGGGAGAAACGGTGTTTCTCAGTAAGTCCTATTCTTTCACACCACCGATTGTCAAACCTTTAACAAAGTAGCGTTGGAAGAATGGATACAGAATGGCAATCGGAAGGGTTGCAACGACAACCATGGCCATACGTCCTGTTTCCTTTGGAAGAGCGACTCCCAGTTGACCAGAAAGACCGACCGCTTTGGCGATGTAGTCCATATTTTGTTGGATTTGCATGAGCAAATACTGCAATGGATACAAGTTGTCACTCTTGATGTAAAGAAGGGCGTTAAACCAGTCATTCCAGAAACCAAGAGCTGTCAAAAGCGTGATGGTTGCGATACCTGGTAATGACAATGGTAAACAGATTTGGAAGAAGATCCGTGCTTCACTAGCACCATCAATACGAGCGGACTCCAGAATGGCTTCTGGAATGGTCTTCTTGAAGAAGGAACGCATCAAGATGATGTTAAATGGTGAGAGAAGCATTGGAACAATCAAGGCCCAAACTGTATCACCTAGTTGAAGCAAACGAGTTACCACGATATAGCCTGGAACCAAACCGGCGTTGAACAACATACTAAGTAGGACGAAAACTGTAAAGAATCTGCGGTACTTAAAGGTTGTCCGTGAAATGGCGTAGGCATAAGTTGTTGTGATAAAGACGTTTGTCAAGGTTCCGACTACTGTTACAAACACTGAGATAAAGAGCGCTTGTAATATCTTATCTTTAAACTGAGCCAAAAACTCGAAGCCATCTAATCCAAACTGTGATGGGAAAAAGCTATATCCATGTTGAAGGATGCTCTTTTCATCTGTGATGGAAATCATGATGACAAAGATAAAGGGCAAGATACAAGAGAGAGCAATCAATCCAGAAATAATACTGAAGAAGATATCTGCCTTCTTACTAAAGGAGTGAATGCCGACATTATCAATTTTTGCTTTTTTAATTTTTTCTGCCATGCTTTCCTCCTTTCTAGAATAGTGCTGAATTTGGATCGACTCGTCTTGCGAGTATATTTGATAAGATAACGAGAATTAAACCGACAACTGACTGATAAAGACCAGCTGCTGATGCCATACCAATATCCGCTGTCTGAGTCAAACCATTATAGACATAGACGTCTAGTACGTTGGTTACATTGTAGAGCTGACCAGCATTGTGTGGGATTTGGTAGAAAAGACCGAAGTCTGCACGGAAGATGTTTCCGACTGCAAGGATGGTCAAAACAGTTATCAGCGGTGTCAACTGTGGAATCGTTACATTGCGAATCCGTTGCCACTTGCTAGCCCCGTCCACTGTTGCTGCTTCGTAGTAGGTAGGGTCAATTCCCATGATAGTCGCATAGTACATGACACTGCTATATCCGAATCCTTTCCAGATACCTAGGAAAAGGAGAAGATATGGCCAAATACCTAAGTCAGCGTAGAAGTTAATTTCCTTCAATCCGATGGAAGAAAGGAAGTGGTTGATCACACCCTTGTCAATGTTGAGGAATGCATCTGTAAAGAAACTGATGATAACCCATGACAAGAAGTACGGGAACAACATAGACGTTTGGAAAATTTTAACCATTCTCTTAGAACGAAGCTCACTGAGGATGATGGCAATTCCAACCGACACAATCAAACCAATAAAGATGAATCCAAGGTTGTAAAGGACGGTATTTCGAGTAATGATAAAGGCATCTTTAGAACTAAACAAGAACTTAAAGTTATCGAGGCCGACCCACTTACTATTCATAATACTGTGGATAAATCCTTCACCACTCATATGGTAATCTTTAAAGGCGACCACATTTCCAAATACTGGGATATAGAAGAATAGAATCAACCAAAGTGCCCCTGGTAAAACCATCAAGAGAAAAATCCAGTTATCTCTCAAGGTCTTTGAAAACTTTTTCATAATTTCCTCCCATTTTTTTCCTAAAAACTGATTTCATCGAATTTTTAGGTTTGATAACGATTACATAATTAGTATACTCTTATTTTAAGAATAGTTTAAACTACTAATTATAGAAAAAACTCCACAAATTATTTTATGTGGAGAAGTTTTTTATAAGAAATAGGTTTCACGAGAAACACTCTGAACAGGGGACACTGTTCTTGTTTTTATACTCAATGAAAATCAAAGAGCAAACTAGGAAGCTAGCCACAGGCTGCTCAAAGCACTGCTTTGAGGATGCAGATAAAACTGACGAAGTCAGCTCAAAACACTGTTTTGAGGTTGTAGATAAGACTGACGAAGTCAGTAACCATACCTACGGCAAGGCGAAGCTGACGTGGTTTGAAGAGATTTTCGAAGAGTATTAAGTCGTATAAATCGTCGATGCGGTCGCAATGGTGTGCCACTGGTTGGCTGTTGTGGCTACAAAGTCCTTGTCTCCATAAAAATCATTAAATGGAAGGATTTCAACTTCTAATTCTTCGATACGGTCAATCTGACCTGCCAGATAAGCCTCGATGCGACTCTCTGCGCGTTTGATGCGTTGCAAGAGTCCGCCCATACGGATATCAACCGTATCCAAACCAAAGACCTTGTTTTCTTTCAGCCATTGTTGACTAAAGAGTTTGTGGAAGGTTTCAATCTCACTTCTGAGTTTTGGTAATTCTTCTCTGGCGATTTGCTGCAAGCTGACTTTGTCACCGACTTTATAAGTTTCACGGATGCGTCGTCCCACATCCACTTTGCTACTTAAAATAGCATTCAACTGAGCCTGAGTTTCAAAGAGGTAAGAGTAGGCGCCAGCTTTTTCTTTGATTTCAGCAAGGGTCTCCGCAGCATGCGCGAAGTGTGGCTTGTCCTGTTCAGGTGTCATGTGTCGATCAAGAATCGGACAGAGAACATCCTGATAAAAGACATAGCGGTTGGGATTGATACCACTGAGATTGCCTGGTAGATCTGGCAAGAGGTTGGCTAGGTCAATCTGCATGAAATCCTCAACTGATAGACCCGTATTGGTCTTGAAGTGTGCAGACAAACGGTCTAGGTCATTGCGGTAGCTGAGTTCTGCCCAGATTTGCAAGCTTGGGAGAATAGAAAACTGGGCTGTTTCCCCACCATTGTCCCCCCAACCTGTCACGATAACTTCTTTGATCTGATTAGCACGACAGGCTTTATTGGCCTCGATAGCCACTAGACGGCTGAAATGGTTGTGAGGTGTGAAACCAATCCACTTCCAAGCACCGCCTGCAAAGGCGATATCTTGGCTAATCTTGTGATGGTTGCGAAAGTTGCGGTTGTACTTTTCTTCGCTGTCTTGGTAATAATCCCAGTAAACCAAGGTTACACGGTCTTTGAGACGATCTAGGTAGACACGAGTTTCCTCAGGAATTTCCACATCACGGTCATACTGGCCATCTGCTGACATGAGTTTGAAGAACATATCGCTCCACATCTGGCAGTGGAAACCATACTTATCGGCAATATCCAGCACGCGCTCCAAGTGTTGGCACATAAGGAGACTACGGTCTACAACCCCATTTAAGATCAGGTAGCGCCCCAAACCAACCAAGTGAGCTTCGTCCATCCCGATATTGACCTTGCGTGTCTGCAGTTTAGACAGAGTAGCAAACATGCCATCAATCAAATCATAAACCATTTCTTCACCGATAAGGAGGATATCCTCAACATCACGAAGTTCTTGCACTTCTTTGACACCCCATTTAACGAAGGCCGACAAGTGAGCCAAGGTCTGGATACAAGGCACAAAGGTCATATCAAACTGCTGGGCATGGGCTTCGATTTCCTGCAACTCCTCTGTTGAATAGGCTCCACGGAAGTAACCAAAGTATGGTTGCCCCTCAATCTGGTAGGTGTCTTCCATGTAAAGCTCAAAGGTTGAGTAGCCCATGAGAGCCAAAACCTCAATCATCTGCTTAGCTGAAGCTACATTTAGCACTGCATTTCGGGAACAGTCTGCCATGTAAGCCAAATCTTCGTAAGCAGCTTGTTCTTCAATCTCTACCTTATCACCTTCTACTAGAGCTGTTGCCAACAAGGACAAGGCGCGGTAAAGTTGGTGAGGTTTGCGATAAGTCAGTTGATAGTGGCCATCCTCACCCTTGATAGAGATAGAGGCTTGGTCAGACTGAGCGACTGCTACCTCTACATCTGCTAGCGAAATATGCTTTTTAAGCAACTCTAATGCTTGCTCTTGTTTGGGACTAAGTCCTGTAAAAATTACCATTGGTTTTCCTCCTGCAGCCAGTTGACAAGGGCACCATAGAGATTGGCATCTGCATGATAGGTGCAGGCTTGGATAACAGGTGCGACTGTGTATTCTTCGTAGGTTTCAACAAATGCATCAACAGCTTTTTTGACGCCTTGGATGAAATCTGGATTTTGACTGATAGAGCCTCCCAGACTAATGACATCTGGATCGATCAGATACTGGATATTGAGCAAGCCTTGAGCCAGATTACGGTTCATGCGCTCAATGGCTTCTTGGCAAAGGGCATTTCCTGCTGCGGCCTCTTGGTAAATCTTGCGACCATCCCAGTCAGTCTGACCAGATTTTTCAATCACGTATCGCACCATATTTCCAGTTGACGCTAGTTGCGACCAGTTGTTGAGCTTTTCTGCTGGTTCAATGATTGTCATATAGCCAAACTCACCACCTAAGCCGTGGCGACCTCGGTGAAGTTTGCCATTGATAATCATAGCTCCGCCGATTCCTGTCCCAATCACGACACAGGCTGCATTTTCAATCTCTGGATGAGCTAGCAGTTCACTAAGTCCAACACAGTTGGCATCATTTTCTAGATGGACAGGTAGCTGATGATGAGCAAGAGCCTCATACCAAGAAAAACCGTGAATATAAGGTACGGCACTGATTCCCTCAATGACACCTGTTTCTTGATGGGCCGCGCCTGGAACGCTCATGGCAATGCCCTTATAATCTTTCTCTGCCAAGCATTTGTCTAGCCATGCCAGTAAATCTTCTAGGGTTTCTGGTGTCGGTATACTTGTCTTATCTAGTATTTTTCCATCAGGAGTCAGACTGGCAAACTTAATCCCAGTCCCTCCGATATCAATGGTTGCAATGGTCATATTTTCACCAAAAAGGGGCGAATCAGTAGTTAATCCTTACTCTTTCGCCCCTCCTTTCTATCTCATAGTATTCGTTATAGAACACTTTAAAACTGTTAGATTTCTTCTTTTTTAATTAATTCTGTACGAATTTCTTGTGGAGCCAATAGTCCTGAATGAACTGGATATGGTCGTTCAAGTAAGTCAAGAATGGTTTGTTGGTGTTCAGATATGCGCACATTTTCTTGGCTCATATTGTAGTAACGAAGTACATATCCTTCTTCATTTTCAGCTACCTTAAAGGCTGTCGGGCAGACTTGTGGCAAGCTGAGTGCCGCATGACTCAAGAGGCTACCAGTCGAAACAACACTTCCTTCTTGTTTAGCAACCTGAAGACTAGTGAATGGTGTTTGGAAGGCTTTGGCACGACGGAAGGCTGAGAAGCGTTCCCCTGCTTGGTGGCATTCAAGTGTAAACTCAACTTCAAACTCACGCAAGCACTGAGCCTCTGGTGTCGGGAAGTAACCCCAGTCACCTAGCTCACCTGAAGCACGAAGAATGGTCACGGCAATGGTATCGTCTCCAAGGATTTCATACTCGTGCAATCCTTTATTGGCCACCGTCACTCCTTTTTCATCATCATAAAGGCTGACAAAGGCTTGTTGGTGTTGTGGATTTTCAGGATTTTCCCAAGAAGCAGCTGGTTTATTTGGTCGTGTCACCACCTCATAGATGCTTTCAGAGTCATTGCTTGGACGTGTGTTATGAGTCTTAACCAAGAGACGGATACGGTGGTCCTTGGCTGTGTTAGTAAAGCGAGTCTTGAAGCGTATTTGTGGATTATCAACAAAGACGGTCATCTCTGTTTCCAGAGGAAGAGTTGTCAATTCTTCTGAGCGCCCAGCTTCACGCGTCATAAACTCGATGATGCCTCTTTGTTCTGCATCCAGTTTTTCGTCTGCACTTACTGGAATTGTCAATTCATGCTTGAGCAAGACCTTAGCAAAACGAGCTGTATTTTCCAAGACTTCATAGCCTTTGAGTTCTGCGTAGATAGGCTCTGTTCCTTTTGGTTGGAAATAGATGTACTCATTTCCAATGTCACCACGGTCTTCAAAGCGAATAACATCTTCATAAGCTTCATGAGTTGTCTTGTCGTAGACCGTGATGTTTTCATCCACACTTACCGTTACAAATGGCGTATCAATCACTCCATTTTGGTAAATACCGTCACGGCCTTCTTGTTCTCCTTCAAGCAATTGGAAGGTTGTCCAAGAAAGTGGTGCTAGATGAACAGGGACTGTCACGCGCACTTGTCGAGCGATACGAGCCTGACGGAACTTGTCTTTTGGCAAATCATACTCAAAATTAGCTCCCAGATCTTCGATTTTCGCTTCTACAGCGTGCCCTTCCAAGTCTTCGACACGGTAGTTTGGCAAGGTCAAGGCTGCCATTTTCTTATAACCTTCTGTTGGGTGCAATTCTTTGAAATCACAAACCGCCACATCAATCACTGTGCTGACAGTGTCAACCTTGTCATGCAAGCCTGTATTGATGACCGTAAAGAGATGGTCGCTTTGAGCTTCGTGGGTTGCAATTTTATCCTTCCACTCGTTGAGAAGATTGGTCTTAACGAAGTTTCCGACTTGGTTGACCTTAGCAAAACGTGTCTCCATCTCGCGGTGAACTTCGTCAATACTACAGCCACAGATACTATCATGGGGCGCATTTTGTAGAAGGACTTTCCAAGCATAGGTCAACTGGTCCTTGTGGTTGTGTCCACCAGTGATGACGGTCAATGGCTCCACCACTTGTTCTAGGAGGTTGCTGTTTTCTTGGAAGGCTTGTTTGAGGTAAATACGGGATGAAGAAGTGTTAGCAAGTGTGTACCAGCCATCTGTTTCCTGGCTGGTCAACTCACCTGTAACCGTAGATAGTTGCTCAGGCAGAGCACTTTCTACTGCGTGGATATAGTCATCAAAGGAACTATGCACAAAGGTCACATCTGGGAAGAGTTCATTTGCCACACGAATAGCTTCACTCAGATTTCGCTGTACAGGCTGGTGGTCACATCCGTTCATCATCAACCATTGGTTGGTCGAGGCGTAGTCACGCACATCTGACAGTTTTTGTTTCCAAAAGGCCAAGGCTTCATCCTTATCAACTGGGATTTCATTCCCATTACTATACCAGTTGGCAAAGAGGATACCGAGAACACGACTTCCGTCCGCACCCTGCCAGTACATTTCTGAAAACTGGGAAGTAAACTGCTCATCTTCGAGGACTTGGTTGTCAAAGCCAATCGGCTTCACACCACGGCCAAAGGCTGCCACGTGAATGCCTGATTTTTGAAGGATTTGAGGCGCTTGTCCCATATTTCCAAAGGTATCTGGGAAGTAACCAATCTGAGTTGATTTGCCCCATTTTGCACATTCTGCTTGACCAATCAAGGTATTGCGAACATTGGCTTCGCTGGAAATCAAGTAATCATCCTGCAAGATGTAAAAAGGACCAATTTTGAGTTTGCCTTGGTCGATGTAACCTTGGACTTTGTCGCGATTTTCAGGACGAATTTCCAAGTAGTCATCAAGGACAATGGTTTGACCATCCAAGTGGAAGCTCTTGAACTCAGGATCATTTTCAAAAAGGTCAAAAAGATTATCAAATAACTCCACCAACTGCATACGGTGGCTTTCAAAAGGTAAGTACCACTCACGGTCCCAGTGACTGTGTGAGATAATATGTACAACAACATTTTCCATGAAGTAAAACCTCATTCTAACTTAAATTTTTATTTTTAACGTTTTAAATGTGAATTTGTGATTCTTTCCTAGAATCAGTTGAGCGAAAGCATGCTCCTTAGCGGATACCCAGGTAATCCAAGACCAACTCACAGAACATCATGTTGGCCCATGAGAACCATTCGCGAGAGTAGAGCGTTGGATCATCTACGTGGAAGCTTTCGTGCATGACACCTGTGCCACCATCGCAGGCAACGAGCTGATCGAGCAAGAATTTCTTCTCCGCCTTATCTCTTGTTGTCAAGCCTTGGATAGAAAGGGCGATTGGCCAGATATAGCGATAGAAGGTATGAGAACTTCCGAGACCGCTAGCGTATTCTCCTTGGTAGAAGTAAGGATTTTCAGGGCTCAAAATGGTCCGACGAGTTGCTTGGTAAACCTCATCGTCAATCGCACAATAACCAAGATATGGAGCAGCTAACAAACTTGGTACGTTAGGGTCGTCCATGATGCTAGCATTTCCTAAACCGTCTACTTCAAAGGCGTAAATCTTTTCACCCTTGCTATTGGTGGTGTAGGCATAGTTTTCGATCCCTTCTTGGATCTCTGCTTGCAGGCGTTTAGCGTCTGCGATGACACTCTCGCTATCAGCTAGATTCAATTCTGCAAAGATTTCTTGGACATAACCCAAGACAACGACCGCAAACATATTGGATGGAATCAAATAGCTATACTGACAGCAATCATCACTTGGACGGAAGGCTGACCAGGTCATACCTGTCACTGCAAAGTCAGGTCCAAAGCCATCATTTACCAAAGTGTCTTCCTTACGGTCGGTATCACGAACAAAACGATAAGGAGAGTTGTTGTGATCTTGTTCTACCGTCCAGAGATGAAGGATTTCCTTGGTTGCTGTGACAAAAATTTCATCAAACTGATTGGTTTCGCCAGTCTCTTTCCAAAGGAGATAAGCCAACTGCAAAGGATAGCAAAGCGAGTCCACCTCATACTTACGCTCCCAAATCCAGCCGTTAAGGTCGGTGTGGTCAGTCTCATGGTGACCCTTCCAGTTCTCCTCAATGTTAAAGGAGTTGGCATAAGGATCCTTGAGCACCAAGGTCATCTGACGCTTGACCAAACCTGCAATGGTCTGACGCAAGAGAGGATCTCTTTTAGCCACATGAAGATAGGGTCTGAGTTGGGCAGTCGAATCCCGAAGCCACATGGCAGGGATATCCCCTGTTAATACAAAGGTTGAACCATCTTCTAGAATCTCAACCGTATTGTCCAAGGTGTCGGTATAACAACGCTCAAAGACATCCACCCACTCCGGATGGTCCTTGGCACGCTCTGCTACTTCATCCAGCCACTCTCTGACGATTTCTTTAGAATAAACCATTTTTAATTTTACCTCTTTCAAACAAGTTTCATGTTCAGTATAAAAAAAATCACCCCTAAAAGATATACACAAACTAAAGTCGTTTTGAAACAAACTTATGAAAAAAAGTTGGGGCTCTCCCCCAACTTTTCTATTCACTTTTCTTTTCTTCGAAAACCTTGTAACCTTCGGTAGCCAGTTCTGCTTTTAGACCCTCTAAATCTTTTGAGCCCCAGCTTGATACCTTAGAAGCAGCATCAAGATCTAGATTGCCATCTTTCAAAAGGTAAGCTTGATAACCATAGTATTTGTAACGAACTTCTTTTGAATTGCCACTTGACCAAGTTACTTTATAAACTGTAATCAACGAAACTTTTCCATTTGATTTTTTGTTCTCTTCAGGGATAACTTTCAAATAACTGCCTTGCGACTCTAAAGTGTAGGTGCTAAAGGAGCTATTTTGATGTTCAGACTTGCTATAGTCATCATTCTTTTTCAGAAGATCCGCAAAGTTCTTCACATCTTTTAGGTCCTTCAAACCTTCAACCGTCACCTCGACCTTGTTGTTGTCAACAACTTTTCCTTTTGATTTCAACTCATTGATATAGGTCACACTAACAGTAAGAGTAACTGTATCTCCGTTCTTCAAGTTAGTCGGACGTTTGTTATCTTCAAAGTTGAAATAGCCATCTTTATTAGGTTTCTCTGTAATGGACGCTATGCCATACCCATTAAATCCAGTAAATGTCACAGGAGTTTCTTTGAGCAAATCCGCTGTTGATACTTTCTCATACTCTTTCAAGTCAGCAACCTTAAAGGTTTTCTTTTCTGCTTTGACTGCTGCACTTTGAGAATTCGTAGTGATCGTAAAGGTAACCTCATCACCATTTTTAAGTTCACTAGTTCGATCGAAATTAAATTGGACGCTCGTAATCATCGCTTCAGCTTTTTGTAACATGGCTGCTAGTTTCGGATTTCTACTCACTTCCGAATAAGCCACAGGATCTTTTTGAGCCAAAGCTTTCGCTTGATTATTGTTAAATCCAGCCTTTCGATAAGACAATTCTTCGATTTTAGATGCGATTTCTTCGCTGTTATAAGTCAACTTCCCAGTTTCTTCATATCCTGAAAATTGAACCTTTACTTCGTCTATAATACTCTTTGGTTGTGAGTCATAAATATTGTAGCCAACGAAAGCGACAATCGCAAGCGCAACAATAGCAAGCACTGCAATGATTTCCTTGCGCTTTGTTTGCAATAAGGTTTGAAGGCTGATTCCTTCTTGCTTCGGTTCTACCACTTGATCACTTTTCGACTCTTCCTCAATGTTAGGCTGATCTTCTTTGTGACCTTGCTCAATTGTTTCTGTCAGCTCGGGAGTCTGCTCCGTCACCTTTTCTACCAATTCATCATTGGCAGGATTCTTTTCTAATTCACTCATAATAATCTCCTTTCTTAGCCTCATTCTAACAGATAAGAGTATGTTTGTAAATCTTATTTATATTTATGCACTTATTTTAACTTTTAGCTATCTTCCTTTATTTTTGTGTTATACTGTATACAAAAACGTTTACAGAAAGCTTTTTTATGAAACCACTACTTGAAACCATCGATACCCGCTTTGGGACTGCTAGCAAGCATGCCTTTTCTCGAGGAAATACCCTGCCCTACACGGGCGTTCCTTTTGGGATGAATTATTTTGTTCCCCAGACCAGCGATCAGGAGGGAGCTTGGTTCTTCGATCCGCATCTGCCCATCTTTCAGGGGATTCGCTTAACCCACCAGCCCAGCCCTTGGATTGGGGACTACTCATGGCTCCTTCTGACACCTGTCACAGGCCAGCTTGGGGGAGACAGTCTCTTTCACCGCCAGTCTTCTTATGATATAGATAAAGCTTGCTTCCAGCCTCACTATTTGAAACTCTTTTCTCTGCGCTATCAGATTGAAACCCAGCTCACACCGACTTGCTATGGCGCTTCTATGCGCCTAGAGCAAAAGCAAGGCAAATCCCTCGCCCTCTATCTTCACGCAGCAGATGAACTGACAGTGGAGCAGGTAGATAAGCGGACTCTGGCCCTCAGACAAGAAGGCAAAACAGAGACCAATAAAAATCCGCTGATACTGTTCACTTCTCTGCAAATGAACACGGATATTCTTGCTGTCAGCCAAGAAAGCAGAGACTGGCGAATTGACCTCGCAGATAGCCATGCTGAAATCCAACTAGCGACTTCTTTCATCTCTCCTTCTCAAGCGCTGCTTAATCTACCTCAAACGGACTTTGATAGCTGTAAAACAAATGCCCAAGCAAACTGGGAAAACCTCCTCCACCGTTTTGATATCGTGGAGACAGGGGAAACCGACCGGACCTTCTTTGACCACTGCCTCTACAGACTCTTCCTCTTCCCACAGACATTTTATGAGGTGAACGAGTCAGGGCAGGCCATCCACATGGATTTGTCTACTGGTACTGTCAAGCCCGGCGTCCTCTTTAGCAACAATGGTTTCTGGGATACCTTCCGCACCACCTTCCCCCTCTTTGCGCTTGTCATACCGGAACACTATCACCGCTTTCTAGAAGGTTTCCTCAATAGCTACCGCGATACTGGATTCCTTCCAAAATGGCTGGCTCCAGATGAACGTGGTATGATGCCTGGTACTCTATTGGACGGCATTATCGCAGACAGCGCCTGCAAGGATATGGCTCCCGACTTGGAAGAAGAACTCCTCCAAGCCATGCTAGAGACAGCCACTAAGTCCGACCCTCTCGACATCAATGGTCGTCACGGACTAGCCCAATACCAAGAACTGGGCTACCTCTCTACCGACCACCACGAAAGCGTCAGCCACACCCTTGACTATGCCTATAGTGATTTTTGCATCGCCAGCTGTGCCAAAAAACAAGGTCAGAATGACATCGCCCAGACTTATAAGGTCGCATCGCAGAATTTCCGTCATCTCTTTGACTCTGAGACAGGCTATATGCGTGCGCGAGATCGTCAAGGCAACTTCCGACCTGACTTCTCTCCTTACAGTTGGGGACGAGACTACGCCGAGTGTTCCGCCATTCAAGCTACTTTAGGCGTTCTCCACGACATCCCCGGCTTAATCCAACTGATGGGTGGAAAAGAAGCCTTTAGCCACTACCTTTTGAAAGCCTGTCAGGATGCTCCTCTCTTTGAAACGACCGGCTATGGTTACGAGATTCATGAAATGAGCGAGATGGCAACAGCTCCCTTTGGACAACTCGCCATCTCTAACCAGCCTAGCTTCCACATTCCATATCTCTTTCGCTACAGCAACTATCCAGACTACACTGCCCTTATCATTAAGACGATACGTCAAAAAGCCTTTCACCCAAGTTGGCAAGCCTATCCTGGCGATGAGGACAACGGTAGTCTCTCTGCTTGGTACATCTGGTCGGCTCTTGGATTCTACCCGACCTGTCCAGGCAAACCAGGTTACGATCTCGGAATTCCTCTCTTTGACTATCTCCGTATCTACCTGGCTAAGGAAAATAAATGGCTGGATATCCATGCCGAGCAAAACCACAGCCATTTCAACTTTGTCAAAGAATGCCGATTGGACCAGACCTCTGTATCTAGCATCCAACACCAAGACCTCTTGAAAGCTGAGCAACTGATCTTCACCCTCAGCTGGTTACCAAATCACTCCTAACTAAAAGAACCTTTGCATCACGCAAAGGTTCTTCTTTTATGAAACTTGGACTTGAAGTTGATCTACAAGCTGACCACCCACCATTAGATTCAGATAGAAATCCAAGGTTTTATCTCCTGCGAAATACAAGGTTGGTAGCGTCAACCTTTTTTCAGTCTCGCCAACTTGAAACTCAATAACTTGAATCTCATCCTGATAAGCGACACCATGCACACCCGTCCCTGGTTGAATCGAAATCTTAGCTTCTAAAGGACCACTACATTCTCTGCGCTTAACTGTAAAATAGGCATTTTCTCCCTTGGTCACAGCGAGACTGTTTTCTGAAAACTCCAGTTGCTGAACAGCTTCTTTTTTCGACAAGCTAGGTGTTTTATAAAGTGAAATCTTAGTTAATACTGGCAAATCCTGTGCCTCTGTGATGATGACACGCACCTTCTGAGCCTCTACCATGGATCCGCGCAAAAGGCGTTTATAACCTACTGTAAATCCTGATCCAAACTCCTGCCAGACACCATCCAACTCTACCTGAACATGGAAAGCAGCGATGCGTTGTCCTAGCTTCAAATCTTCTCTTAACTCAATTACATCAAAAGTTTTAGGTGACCCTAAGTCGAGTTCTAAATGGATTGGCAAGTCTGCATCACTTGCCCAAAAACTGGTCTTCCGTCCATCTGTCAGATGATAACAGGCAAAGTCTGGTGATAGAGCAGGGCCAGATACCTTGGCTCCCAGAGCCAAATCTTCTTTATAGAGTTCGTCACGGTAGGCAGCAAATTCATAGAGACGCTGGATATCCTTTTCGTCAAAGAGTCCATCTTTATTAGGCGGAATATTGAGTAAGAGAGGTGTTCCCCGCCCTACCGAGTAAAAATAAATCTCGACCAACTCCTCGAGAGACTTAGGATCCTGATCCTCATGGTAAAACCAGCCTGGCCGAAGAGAAACATCTGCCTCGCCGATTGAAAACAGCGTCCCCAAGGGGTCTCCGTGTTGCAGGTAATCTAATTCCACCTCAGTCCCCAACTGGTCTGGCTTGACTTTTTGCCACAAGGGATCCCCTGCATAGCCTCGTTCATTGCCAATCCAGCGAATACTGGTTTCCTCAGTTGAGAAAATCAAACAATCGCCTTGCAAGTCACGAATGGTTTCAAACCAGGTCTCAAACTCATAGTTGACCTTCTGGGCCCCTTCCCCTCGAGCACCATCCATCCACACCTCAGAGAACTTCCCGGCATTCCCATAGGCAGGATTTGACAAGATTTCCTTCAACTGAGCCAGATAGTAGGCATTGTAGTCCGCTTCTCGGTCCACATGATAAAGGGGACTATGGGCATCCCAAGGAGATAAATAAACTCCCACATCCATGTCAAACTCAGTTGCAGCTTGGGAAACTTCAAGGAGCAAGTCCCCCTTTCCATCCCTCCAAGGGCTAGCCTTGACCGAATAATCTGTGTAAGCTGACGGATAGAGGACAAAACCATCGTGGTGCTTGACCACCAAAATCAGCTTTTTAAAACCTATTTCTTTGAGCACTCGAACCCATTCACGCGCATCCAACTTGCTCGGGTTAAAACGCTTGGGATCCTCTTGCCCACTTCCCCATTCTTGGTCATAAAAGGTATTGGGGCCAAAATGGATAAAGGCAGCTAGTTCATCCTCTAAATAATCCAACTGGGCCTGACTTGGTAATGGTCCATGTGGTTTTATTTTCGTCATCATCTCATATCTCTTTCTCTGATTATTTTTCTTGTTCACAAAGTTATCCACAAGTTGTGGATAAGAAAACCTGCCTAAAAATTAGCTTTCCCAAACTCCAGCTCTTAGACTTTGAAACTGTCACCCTTAGGCAGCCTGCTCAAATCCCCACTGCGATACGATTTCTACTAGAAAACTAGCTCGTTACTAGTTGCCGATACTATTCTCAAGATCCCTCTAGGCTACTAGCTGAATGTCCTGCTCTCCCCAGACTTATCCACAACTTGTGAATAAACCATTCTTCCTAGTTGTTATCTCGTTGACTATAACAAAAAATCTAGGTAGCGTCAATAAGATAAGGCTGTCTCCTTAAATACTCAGAAAAGATTCTATAATTTGTACAATATACATTTTATGCTTTCCGGAAGAAAGACTTTTCAGATAGATTTCATATAATTTACCATCATTCTTTCAATTACAACCTCAGCCGAAACTCTTATTAATTCTATGCATGAAAGTAATTTTTTCATCTCAAATCATAAAATTTAATATAAAATTTTAAAAATTTTTCTATTCATTTCATTGTATTTATATCCATTTTATCTTTGTTTTCTATCCCCTACTGCATATTAACATAAAACACTATAAAAACCATATTTTGTCTAAATTTTCTCTATATTTTCCTCCTTGACAAGCATTATTGTTTGTGTTATAACGAACGTGTAAGCGGTATCAAAAAGTATCGAAGCAAAATTTTAAAGGAGGAAACCACATGTCTTCACATCCAATTCAGGTATTCTCAGAAATTGGGAAACTGAAAAAAGTTATGTTGCATCGTCCGGGCAAAGAGTTGGAAAACTTAATGCCGGACCACCTCGAGAGGCTACTCTTTGATGACATCCCATTTTTAGCGGACGCCCAGAGTGAGCACGACGCTTTTGCTCAGGCACTTCGTGACGAAGGAGTCGAAGTCCTTTACCTAGAGCAACTGGCTGCTGAATCATTGACTACTCCAGAAATCCGAGATCAATTCATCGAGGAATATTTAGACGAAGCCAACATCCGTGGCCGTCAAACTAAGATTGCAATTCGCAAGCTCCTCCAAAACATAGAAGACAATCTCGAATTGATCGAAAAAACCATGGCTGGGGTTCAAAAAACAGAACTGCCTGAAATCCCTGAATCAGCAAAAGGATTGACCGACTTAGTTGAATCAGATTATCCATTTGCTATCGATCCCATGCCCAACCTCTACTTCACTCGCGATCCATTTGCTACTATCGGACATGCTGTATCACTCAACCATATGTATGCCGACACCCGCAATCGCGAGACCCTCTACGGTAAATACATCTTTAAATACCACCCAGTTTACGGTGGTCTTGATTTGATTTACAATCGTGAAGAAACGACACGCATCGAAGGAGGCGATGAACTTGTTCTCTCTAAAGATGTTCTAGCTGTAGGGATTTCTCAACGGACGGATGCTGCATCTATAGAAAAACTACTTGTTAACATCTTCAAGAAAAATGTTGGCTTCAAAAAAGTATTGGCCTTTGAATTCTCAAACAGCCGTAAGTTCATGCACTTGGATACTGTCTTTACTATGGTGGACTACGATAAATTTACTATCCACCCAGAAATCCAAGGCAACCTCCGAGTCTTCTCTGTGACCTATGAAAATGAAGAATTGCAAATCGTCGAAGAAAAAGGCGATTTAGCAGAACTCCTTGCCCAAAACCTCGGTGTTGAAAAGGTAACCCTCATCCCATGCGGGGATGGAAACATCGTTGCTGCTGCTCGTGAACAATGGAATGACGGTTCTAACACCCTTGCAATCGCACCAGGTGTGGTAGTCGTTTATGAACGCAATACCGTTACCAATAAGAAACTGGAAGAATATGGTCTTCGCCTCATTAAGATTCGCGGAAGGGAATTGGTACGTGGCCGTGGTGGACCTCGTTGCATGTCTATGCCGTTTGAACGCGAAGAAATTTAACTTCCTCACCCTTCTGATAGATAGACAGATTATACTTGGCCAAGTCCCTTAGGACGAAGTATTAGAAAGAGGTTATCATGACACATTCCCTATTTCAAGGACGTAGTTTTCTAGCAGAAAAAGATTTTAGCCGAGCAGAGCTCGAATACCTTATCGGTCTATCAGCTCACTTGAAAGACCTCAAAAAACGCAATATCGAACACCGCTATCTAGCAGGCAAAAACATTGCTCTCTTGTTTGAAAAGACTTCTACTAGAACCCGGGCTGCTTTTACAACAGCAGCCATTGACCTAGGTGCGCATCCTGAATACCTAGGTGCCAACGATATCCAACTTGGCAAGAAAGAATCAACTGAAGATACCGCTAAAGTTCTCGGACGCATGTTTGACGGAATTGAATTTCGTGGTTTTAGCCAGGATATGGTAGAAGAATTGGCTCAGTATTCTGGCGTTCCTGTTTGGAACGGCTTGACTGACAAATGGCACCCAACTCAAATGTTGGCCGACTACCTCACAGTACAAGAAAACTTTGGTCATCTAGAAGGATTGACCTTGGTCTACTGTGGAGATGGTCGTAACAACGTTGCCAATAGTCTCCTTGTGACGGGAGCGATTCTCGGAGTCAACGTACATGTCTTCTCTCCAAAAGAACTCTTCCCTGACCAATCGGTCGTAGAATTGGCAAAAGGATATGCAAAAGAAAGTGGCGCCCAAATCCTGATTACAGAAGATGCTGACGAGGCTGTCAAAGGAGCTGACGTCCTCTACACTGACGTTTGGGTATCTATGGGCGAAGAAGACAAATTTGCTGAGCGGATTGCCCTACTCAAACCTTACCAAGTCAACATGGAGTTGGTGAAGAAAGCTGGAAACGACAAGTTGATTTTCCTTCACTGCTTGCCAGCCTTCCACGACACCAATACCATTTACGGTAAACAAGTAGCTGAAAAATTTGGCGTAGAAGAAATGGAAGTAACGGACGAAGTCTTCCGCAGTCAATACGCACGACACTTTGATCAAGCAGAAAATCGGATGCATACCATCAAAGCTGTCATGGCAGCGACTCTTGGAAATCTCTATATTCCCAAAGTCTAACATTTAGTAACCAAGCACCTTAGGGACTCCGGCTAGTAAGCATTACAATCCATATTTCTAGAAATAAGAAGTTCGTTTAATCAGTTGCCACCTCTAAACAAACCTTCCTATTATCCTTTTATCACTAGTCTAGTCCCTTTGGTGGTTTAACCCACTCTTATCCATTTTTGAACTCCCTTCGTCCAGATTACCTCAATACATCTACCTCTCACCTCATCAGAATAGTGCTTGCTCCAAGCATCCAACCTTGGTCTTGCTTTCAATCTTTTCTTTGAGGTCTGATAGGTTTGTATCTTAGTGAAAGGAGAGATCATGTCTCATCGGAAAATCGTCGTCGCCTTAGGCGGAAATGCCATCCTCTCCACAGATCCTTCTGCCCAGGCTCAGGAAGCTGCTCTGGTAGAAACAGCTCGTTATCTGGTCAAACTGATTCAAAACGGGGATGAACTCATCATCACCCATGGCAACGGCCCTCAGGTTGGAAATCTCCTGCTCCAACACTTGAAGGCTAATTCTGAAAAAAATCCTGCCTTTCCACTGGATTCTCTAGTCGCTATGACCGAGGGCAGTATCGGTTTTTGGCTTCAAAACGCCTTGGAAAATGCCCTAGTAGACGCTAACATCGAAAAGAGCGTCGCCTCTGTAGTCACTCAAGTCATCGTCGACAAGGACGACCCAGCATTCGCTGATCCAAGCAAACCAATCGGTCCTTTCTATAGCGAAGAAGAAGCAAAAGCAGAAAGTGAAAAGACAGGTGCTACCTTTAAGGAAGATGCTGGTCGGGGATGGCGTAAGGTAGTCGCCTCACCTAAACCAATTGGCATCAAAGAAATCAATAGCATCCGTACTTTACTCAATGACGGACAAATCGTCATCGCTGCTGGCGGTGGAGGCATTCCTGTCATTGAAAATGAAAACGGTTACTTGGACGGTGTTGAAGCCGTTATAGACAAAGACTTTGCTTCTCAACTGCTGGCAGAATTGGTTGAGGCAGATGTTTTTATCGTGCTCACTGGCGTAGACTACGTCTACATCAACTACAATAAACCAAATCAAGAAAGGCTGGAACGCGTTACCGTTAGTCAACTTCAAGAATACATCAAACAAGGACAATTTGCTCCAGGTAGCATGCTACCCAAGGTCGAAGCGGCCATTGACTTTGTCACCCACCACCCTGCTGGTAAGGCTGTTATCACCTCACTCAGCAATCTAGGTGCCCTGATTGAATCCGAAAGTGGAACAATTATTGTGAAAGACTAGTCAATTTTTAAACAAGCTTGATTAGGAGTACACAGGCAGACCAACATCATTCGTTTTATACTTTGTGACATAGTTTAGGAGGAAAAACAAATGAGTGAAAATACAAAAAAAAGGTTCCAAATGCCGTCATCTTACACTGTTTTGATCATTATCATTGCTATTATGGCAATCTTGACTTGGATCATCCCAGCAGGTAAGTATGATACAGACGAAGCAGGTAACCTCATTGCAGGTACCTATCAAACCGTTACCTCTAATCCCCAAGGGATTTACGATGTTTTAATGGCTCCGATTCGGGCTATGCTCGGTCACGAACCTACAAAAGCCGCTATTGACGTTGCCTTCTTTATCCTCATGGTTGGGGGATTCCTTGGCGTTGTCAATGCAACTGGCACACTAGATGTTGGTATTGCCTCTATTGTTAAGAAATACAAGGGACGCGAAAAAATGCTGATCCTCATCCTCATGCCCCTCTTTGCACTAGGAGGAACAACTTATGGTATGGGAGAAGAAACCATGGCATTTTACCCACTCCTCGTCCCTGTGATGATGGCTGTTGGTTTCGATAGCATTACTGCTGTTGCCATTATCCTACTCGGTTCTCAAGTTGGCTGTCTCGCCTCTACACTCAATCCATTCGCAACTGTTATCGCTTCTGATACAGCAGGCGTATCTTCTATGGACGGTGTCATTCTCCGGATTATTTTCTGGATTGTGATGACGGGTATGAGTACCTACTTCGTTTACCGCTATGCAGAAAAAATTCAAAAAGATCCTACAAAATCACTCGTTTATTCTCAAAGAGAAGAAGACCTCAAACATTTCAAAGTCACTGATAATGATGATGCTCCATCTGTCTTGAGCAAGAAACAAAAACATGTACTTGCCTTGTTCATCTTGACCTTTATCATCATGATCGCCAGCTTTATCCCTTGGGTAGACTTGCATATCACCTTGTTTGAAGATATGAAGAACTGGTTGATCGGTCTTCCTGTTGTCGGTGGAGTGATCGGCTCATCTGCTCAACCTTTTGGTAGTTGGTACTTCCCTGAAGGGGCTATGCTCTTTGCCGTCATGGGGATCCTCATCGGTATCGTATACGGCCTCAAGGAAAGTAAAATCATCTCTACCTTTATGAATGGTGCAGCAGATCTTCTCACAGTAGCTTTGATTTGTGCGGTAGCTCGTGGTATCCAAGTTATCATGAATGACGGTATGATCACTGCGACAATCCTTCACTGGGGCGAAGTCGGCCTTCAAGGTCTCTCACCTCAAGTCTTTATCGTCTTGACCTACCTCTTCTACCTCCCTATGTCCTTCCTTATCCCATCTTCATCAGGTTTAGCTAGTGCTACAATGGGTATCATGGCACCACTCGGTGAGTTTGTCAATGTCAAGGCAAGCCTCATCATCACTGCCTACCAATCTGCATCTGGTGTACTTAACCTCATCACTCCTACTTCTGGTATTGTGATGGGAGCTCTCGCACTTGGTCGTATCAGCTTAGGAACTTGGTGGAAATTTGTTGCGAAACTCATTATCACCATCGTGATTGTGAGCATGCTTCTGCTTATCCTAGGCACCTTCCTGCCATTCCTATAAAATAGTGCGAGGTAAAACGAATGACCGTCTACATCACTGATTCTATTAAACAAAGCTTTGTAAAGAGCCTACAAACCTTGATTTCTTATCCATCTGTCCTTCACGAAGGGGAGCAGGGGACACCTTTTGGACAAGCTATTCAAGACGTCCTAGAAAAGACGCTGGAAATCTGCCATGAACTTGGCTTTCGAACCTATATTGATCCCAAGGGCTATTATGGTTATGCCGAGGTTGGCGAGGGAGAGCTCCTTGCCATCCTCTGCCACTTGGATGTTGTACCTGCAGGAGATTTATCAGATTGGCAGACGCCACCATTTGAAGCAAGCATTAAAGAAGGAATCCTCTACGGAAGAGGGGCACAGGACGATAAAGGTCCTTCACTGGCAGCTCTCTACGCAGTGAAAAGCTTGCTTGACCAAGGCATCCAATTTAAGAAGCGCGTGCGTTTTATCTTTGGTACGGATGAAGAAACCCTTTGGAGATGTATGGCACGCTACAATGCCCTCGAAGAAACAGCCAGTATGGGATTCGCCCCTGATTCGTCATTTCCTTTGACATATGCTGAAAAGGGGCTCCTTCAAGTCAAGCTTCATGGCCCCGGCTCTGATCAACTCAAGCTCGATATCGGAGGTGCCTTTAATGTCGTACCAGACAAGGCAAGTTACCAAGGTCCTCTTTATGAAGCGGTTTGTAGAGGCTTAACAGAAGCTGGTTATGATTACCAAACTGCAGACCAAACAGTGACTGTTATCGGTTTGCCCAAACATGCCAAAGACGCTAGTCAGGGTATAAATGCCGTCATTCGACTAGCCAGTGTACTCGCAAACCTTCACTCACATCCTACTCTCCATTTTCTAAGCGACAAAGCCAGGCAGGACGGCAAAGGGCTGAAAATATTTGGGGAGGTCGCTGATGAACCGTCCGGTTCCCTTTCCTTTAATGTTGCGGGCTTGACTATCAATCCCGATCGCTCCGAGATTCGGATCGATATACGCATACCTGTGCTAGCAGATAAGGAGAAACTGGTGGCACAGCTCACTCAGTGCGCCAAAGACTACCAACTTGACTACCAAGAATTTGACTATCTAGCACCCCTCTATGTCGCAAGAGATAGCCAACTTGTTACTACCCTTATGCAAGTCTACCAAGAAAAAACCGGAGATAAAACTCCTCCTCTCTCATCAGGTGGTGCTACCTTTGCCCGCACCATGCCAAACTGTGTAGCCTTTGGCGCTCTTTTTCCAGGAGCACAACAAACTGAACATCAGGCAAATGAAGCAGCTGTCCTAGACGATCTTTATCGCGCTATGGACATCTACGCAGAGGCGGTTTACCGTCTCGCAACCTAACCAGATAAAGTTTCTACCAAAAAATCCCGCAAATTTGCGGGATTTTTTCTTACATCAATGCGCCAACATTTCTTGGGCAATTTCTTGGCCAGATAGGTTATCTGGATAGTAGGTTGGCCAGTTATCCATCTCTTCAAAGAGGGCTTCTTGGCTAGTACCTCCAAAGAAGATATGGAAATGTTCTGCCTTGACTGGGGCGATATTGTGGTCACTAAACTGAACATACTTGAACTGTCCAGCATCTGCATCTGTCGCTTCAAAGAGGAAGCGCACGCCACGATTGCCTTTCTTATAAGTCAAGATTTTCTTGCCGACATACTTGTAGGTGAATTTCTTGCTTTGGCCACCTTGGATGAATTCCATAGTGTTGTCCGTGATGTTGATCTTGGTCACATCTGTCTGATAGCCTTTTCTATAGTAGGCCTTATACTCATCCTTGGTCATCTTGCCAGTCAACTTAGCCTTGTAGTCAAAGACTTGATCAAAAGTTCCATCTTCAAGGAAAGGATAAACTGACTGCCAGTTGCCTACATAGTCACTCAAGGTACGGTCTTTGACATCTGCATCCTCAAAGTAACCATTGTGAACTGTCTTGGTGTTTTCTTCCTTCTCTGGTTCGATTTCTGGTCCTTCTTGGTCTGTTGTCTGTTTCAAAGCCTTGAGGTTTTTCTCCATCACGGAGATGTAGTCCTCACCAGCCTTGGTTGCTTCTTCTGTTAGACTTTCTAGCGGATTGAGCACGTCTAGTTTGACACCTGTTTCTTTTGAGAGTGTATTGGCGAGGGCTTGTGAGGCATTTTCTTCAAAGTAGATATAAGAAATCTTGTTTTTCTTGATATACTCTGTTAATTCTGCCAAACGTGCTGCTGATGGTTCTGCATCTGGTGAGAGACCTGAGATGGATACTTGCTTGAGACCGTAGTCCAAGGCAAGGTAGTTAAAGGCAGCGTGCTGGGTCACAAAGCTCTTTTGTTTAGCTTGAGACAAGCCATCTGTGTAGGCCTTGTCCAATGCTTGCAATTTTTCGATATAGGCAGCCGCATTCTTCTCAAAAGTCTCTTTTTTATCAGGATAATCTGCTGATAAGCTGTCACGGATATGCTCTACCAGTTTGATGGCGCGAACTGGTGAAAGCCAAACGTGGGGATCGTAGTCGTGATGGTGACCTTCACCACCATGATCATGCCCTTCCTCTTCTTCCTCACCACCTGGCAAGAGGAGCATATCACCTGTCGCCTTGATGGTTTTCACTTTTTTCTTATCCAAGGATTCTAGCAATTTTGGAACCCAAGTTTCCATATTTTCATTTTCATAGACAAAGGTATCTGCATCTTGGATTTTGGCAACTGCCTTGGCAGACGGTTCGTATTCATGAGGTTCTGTACCAGCACCGATTAGAAGTTCTACATTAGCAGTATCTCCTGCGACTTGCTTGGTAAATTCGTAGACAGGGTAAAAGGTTGTCACGATATTTAGCTTCCCATCTGCCTGTTTTTGATTGGAACAAGCCACTAAAAACAGGGCACATAGACTAGCCAGTAGTAAGCTTAGTTTTTTCATTTCATTCTCCTATTTGATAAAACGTTTCAGTAGACTGACTAACAAAAAGACAGCTACAAAGATAATGGTGATACTAGCGCTAGCAGGTGTTTCCGCATAGTAGGAAATATAAAGTCCTGCCACCATTCCCAAAAAGCCAATAGCACTGGCTAGCAACATAACGGATTTAAAGTTTTTCCCCAGACGAAGGGCAATACTAGCTGGCAAGACCATAATGGTCGACACCAGAAGAGCTCCTGCTGCTGGAATCATAAGGGCAATGGCCACCCCTGTCACCATGTTAAAGAGGATGGACATAGTACGAACGGGCAAGCCATCCACAAAGGCCGTGTCCTCATCAAAGGTCAGGATATACATTGGTCGCAAGAACAAGAAAGTCAAGAGCAAAACGACCGCAGCAATGGTAAAGAGGAAAATCACCTGCTCCTGGCTAATGGTCACAATCGAACCAAAGAGATATTGGTCCAAACTCATGGAACTCGAACTTTTCCCCTTACTCATCACGATAAGGGAGACTGCAAGCCCTGTAGACATGAGGATGGCAGTTCCGATTTCCATAAAATTCTTATAGACTGTCCGGAGATACTCTAGAAAGACCGCAGCAATCAAGACAATGGCAATGGTTGAAATAGTTGGAGAAATCCCCAAAACCAGACCAAAGGCTACTCCTGATAGAGAAACGTGACTGAGGGTATCACTCATCAAACTCTGACGACGTAAGATAAGGAAAGTCCCAAGAACTGGAGAAAAGAGACTCATGGCAATGACAGCCAAGAAGGCCCGCTGCATAAAGTCATAAGATAACAAACTAAGCATGGTCCACCTCCTGGTCACTTTCGTGAACGTTGAAACAACGCCACGGCGAGTCTTGATTGCGTACTAGATGGATATTGCGATCCGCATAGTCCTTGACCTCCTCAGGATCATGGGTAATCATCAAAACGGCCTTGCCATGATGGTGGGCACTATGGTGCATGAGTTCGTAAAATTCATTTTTGCTTCCTGCATCCATCCCTGTCGTCGGCTCATCCAAGACAAAAATATCTGGGTCAGAAGCAAACATCCTTGCAATAACTGCTCGTTGCTTTTGCCCTCCCGAGAGAGAGCCAATTCGTTTGTCACGGTGTTCCCACATACCAACTGAGTCTAGACTGGCCTTGATGTGCTCCTCATCATGGGCATTCAAGCGACGGAACCAGCCCTTTCGAGGATAGCGACCCGACTTGACAAATTCATAAACCGTACTTGGAAAGCCAGCATTAAAACTGGCTATCTGCTGAGGAAGATAGGCTATCCTAAGCTTTTTCCCATGAGTATTTGTCTTTGAGATGGTTACCTTGCCAAATCTTGGCTGCAAAATGCCTAGACTCGCCTTGATCAGCGTCGTCTTGGCAGCCCCATTTTCACCAGTCAGGGTAACAAACTCCCCACTATCAACACTATAGTTGATGTGCTTGAGGACAGGTTCCTTGTCATAATAGAAAGACAAGTCCTCTACTGTAATATACCGCATTATTTGATTTCTCCTACTAAAGCAGTTAAAAACCGCTGGATGACTTCTTGTTCATTTGGAGTAAACTGATTTGCTACTTGTTCATAGGCTGAGAGCGTGTGCTCATGGTGGTGATGATGCTCCGCCGCTACTGGTCGAGCTAGCTCTGTCAGTTGATAAAAGATCACACGCGCATCCTTTGGATCTCTGGATGTCTCTAACATACCCTCTTTGACTAAAGACTTGATAGCCTTGGTCACTGCCGCCTGACTGACATTGAGGCGACGGGCCAACTCTGAATTGGTTAGGGATTCTTCTGACAAGAGCATGAGGATGTGTTCCTGAGTATTGGTCAAGGCAACGTCACTCGTGCAATGCCCGATCAGAATTTCATGCTGGTTCTCAGATCTCAAGATCACCTCGTTTAAAAAGTTATCGATTTCCTGCGCAAGCTGTCTCATGTGTTACTCCTTCCCTAGCTATCTTTTTCGTAAAAAACATAGATAATCACCGATTCTTTACTGGTTAATTATATCATAAACCCAAAAAGAGTCAAGGGAAAAAGGCGTAAAAACGTTTCCCTAGACTCTTCTAGAAGTAAAATTTAATCTATTTTTGCTTTGATTTTCGGCTCGATAAGATACCTGCCAGACCAGCTACCATTCCCATCAAGAGCAAGAAGATGGATTGTTCACTTCCTGTATTTGGGAGAGTTTTTTCTGAGACAACTGCCTTCTTGCTAAATTGACCTGCCACCTCATAAGTAAGTGGTACATTCGTAGTCGCATCGCTAGCAGCTGTATTCGTTTGAGGTGTTTCTACTGGTAGACTAAAGTTTTTAGAATCCACAGAAATCGTCCGTGAGTTCGGATTGATCTTTTCATACTGGGTCAAATCAGCGGTTTTCAGATAATCTTCAAAGGCAGCATCCATAGAAGGACCTTCTTCTCGCGCACCACCTAACATCGTGTAGCCATCGCCACCCGCAGCTAAGAAATCATTGGTTGCAAGATAGTAGGTTTTTGCGAGATCTAGGAGATCATAACGACCAGTTGTGCGGTTTTTGACCTGGATGGCCAAGACACGTTTACCTGATGGTAGATTGGTATCATAGTAAACCTTCACACCTGAAACTTGCAAGAAGCCACCACTTGGTTCTAGCAATGGTTGCCCGTTCTCATCCAAGACCTTCTTGCCATCCTTATCGACCTGCAAGATAGATCCGAGTGACTTTTCAAACATATCCAATACTTGTTGCCCAGTCACTTGGATTTGTGAGATGGTATTTCCAAATGGAAGAACAGCAATGACATTTCCTTTAGTGATCGGTTTGCCTTTTGCAATAGTTTCACGCAAGCCACCACCATTTGTCACAGCGATGTCAGTCGGACGGCTAAATCCTGTTTGACCATACTGATAGAGCGAGTCTGCTACGACGTTTCCGAGGTTAGTTTCACGAACCCGAACATTTTCACGATCTCCGTTGAGTTCTACAGGGCTGTTTGAAACGACTTCAACCGCATTTTCAGCATCGTATTTTTGTTTAATGTCTTTGACTAGTTTTTCTACTGTTGGATTGGCTGGTAATTTTTTAGCATCAGCAGCCGGAATCTGAGTTGGATTGCCCAAAAGCTGACGTGATTTGTAGGTGATTTTTCCTACATTATGAAGGTAGCTTCCCGTCTGGTTATAGGTAACATTATCTCCATAAGTCGTTGATTCTACTGTATGAGAGTGACCGTCGATTACTGTTACGCGTTTCCCTTTCAAACGAGGATTTTTAGACAAGGCTTCTGCCAAAGTTGAACCACGCCATTCGACTGGGGTTGTGGTATCCACACCCAAGTGAGCCAGCACAACATAGTGTTTGTAGTCCTTGCCTTCTGCACGAGCCTTGGCTTGAACTTCTTCGATGACCTTATTGACTTCAGAGATTGGATCTGTAAAAGTTACTCCTTTGACATTTTTAGGGTGAGTTTTGGTAGCTGTTTCAGGTGTTGTCACGCCGATTACAACAAACTCATCACCTTCCACAGTCTTATCTTTATCAACGATTGTAGAAGCTTCAAAGAGACGAGCACCATTGACGTAGGTATTTGAGCTAAGTAATGGGAATTTCAAGATTTCCTTGTATTTTTTAGCTTCGTCTAAACCAAAGTCAAACTCATGATTTCCTACTGCCATGGCATCATACTGCATCTTATTAAGAATTTCAGCGCGGGCTTCGCCCTTTGTAGAGTTGGAAATCGGTAAACCTTGGAAAGCGTCTCCCGCATCAACAACCAGAGTATTTTGATTTGATTTCGCGCGTTCCTGCTCAATAACAGTCGCTAACTTGGCATCTCCAATAACTCCTTTTTCCTCTACAATACGACCATGGACATCATTGGTGTGTAAGATAACAGTGTCCTTTTCTTCGCTTTTAGGAGATTCAGCAGGAGCTGACGGAGCTTCTGCAGGTGCATCTGCTTCTGAAGTTGCCGAAGTTTCCGGTACCGCAGGGCTCTCAACAGGAGCTGGAGTCGCCGACGTAGCAGGAGTCGCTACAACAGCTGAACTTTCTGCAGGGGCAGTTGCTTCTTCAGCATAGACTTGTCCAGCTAAGAAGGCTGGAGCTAACAGGGCTGTCGACAAGACAGGTAACAAAGAACGTTTGTTCATTTTAAAATCCCTTTCTTTTCTTCTTTTTCTATTACATTATACGCTATTTCTGAAAAAATTTAAACTTTTGACCTATTTCTC
The DNA here is from genome assembly GCF_026782375.1 of Streptococcus oralis. Classification (GTDB taxonomy): domain Bacteria; phylum Bacillota; class Bacilli; order Lactobacillales; family Streptococcaceae; genus Streptococcus; species Streptococcus oralis_CL. The sequence goes on from NZ_JAKUWJ010000002.1 coordinate 174,523, forward strand.
TCTCAAATATTCGCTATTTAACAAAAAAACCTGAACCAAAAAGTTCAAGTTTTTTCTTGATCTATTGAAAATCTTTGATCTTTCCATCATAGGTCGCCCAGTCCTTACTGAAGAAGCGGTCATTCATTTTATAGTCTGGAGCTGGGGTCGGATCCGTTAAGAAGGGATTGACAACCTTATCAAAAGCCAGCCAACCCAACCAACCAATATGAATCGTATCCTTGACAAAGTAGGGATCTCCGCCTTTTTTAGAAAAGTCTGCAATGTTGGTGAAACCTTGACTTTCTAACTGGTAACGAATTTTTTCAACAGCATGTTGGTACATTTCCTCGCTGAGCCCTGTATGGGTCATCCATTTTTTATTGACAGGCTGGATCACAAAAAGGACATTGACCTTTGATTTGGCAAATTGATTGAGGACCAACTGCAAATCATTGTATTCAGACGACTTGAGGAAATTGTAATTTTTTTGATAGCCCTTATACTTTTCGAGGTAGTCTTTCACCTGGGTCTTATAAAATTGATTTTCAATTCCCATATCGTTGTTATTGGTATTGGCTTCTGCATCCTTTCGAGCAATTTTTTCTAACTCCTCATAAGAAAATTGATCCGGAAGATCTTTTAAATAGTTCTCCACATGTTCCTTGTACTTGAGTTTTCCTCGAATGGAAAATTGCCCAAATAGCGAAGCCTGACGCTCATTAAAACGTGCAAAAGCCTTGATAATAGCATGGTCGATCTCTGATAATTCCTCACCCTTTGACAGCTTCTCAACGATACCCTTCATAGAGACTCCTGGATTTTGCTTTAAGAGACGTTTAGCCGCATGTTTGGCTCCTATATCTCCCGATTGATTTTCTAGAAAGGCTGTCAACTGATCGTTGTTAAAGTAGTTTTGGAAGAAGGCTGGCTCATAGTCCTCCTCTGTAAACCACTGAGGGGAAATGACAAATACCGCCTGCTTTTCCTCGATTTCTGGTAAGATCTGCTGCATACCGAAATACTGATTGAGAGAGGCCGCTCCTGCTTGTCCCAAAAAATAGGGCCGGTAGGGGCGACTATATTTCTCCGCCAAGACCGCAGGATGCATGCTATCAAAACGAATCCACTCACTTGAGCCAAAAAAGGGAATAAAGCGCATATTAGGTTCCGTAAAGGCTCTCACTTTTTGACTTCTCTCTTTAAAGCTCTCCGAACTAATCGCTGCTGCAGAATATTTTTCTTCAGTCAAATTATGACTCGGATTGTTTGGGTAGAAAAAGATTAGTAAGAAAACAAGAAAACTAGCAAGAAGCAGAGGGCCAAAGATTAACCACAAACGCTTAAGCATTCTGCAACTCCCTAATGCCTGCTACGATTTTATTGGCTGTATTCCAGTCATCGCGACCGAACTCCGTCACTGGCACACGAATGTCAAAACGATTTTCAATCTCAACAATCAATTCAACTGTTCCCATGCTATCCAAGACGCCTGCATCAAATAGATCCTCATCCATCATGTCAGAAACATCTTCCATAAACAACTCATCAATAATTTCGATAACTTCTGATTTGATATCCATATTTTATTTCCTTTTATTTTTTAAACCACAAATCATTCAAGAATCCAGAAAAGATCAAGAATGAAAACATGACGACATGGAAGGTGACAACCATGCCAAACAACTGAATCCAGCGATTGTCAGGTAAGGAAGCCTTCCCTGCTTTTTTGCGTTCTTTATTGAGTGCTTTTTTCTTGCGAACCCAAGCATCATTGATGACCAGTCCAATCCCATGAAAGAGTCCGTAGGCGATGTAGTACCAGGTCACTCCGTGCCAAAATCCCATAATCAGCATATTTACAATATAGGCGACACTTGAAGTCACATTGCGATTCTTAAAGACCTTCTTTCTAGTCAAGACCATCACCATTCGCATAAAGACAAAATCACGGAACCAGAAAGACAGGCTCATATGCCAACGATTCCAAAACTCCTTTAAATCCCTTGATAAAAAAGGCTTGTTGAAGTTTATCGGGCTACGAATGCCCATCAAGTTTGAAATGGCTAAGGCAAACATAGAATAGCCTGCAAAATCAAAGAACAGTTCTAAACCGAAGGTATACATGACTGCTAGGGCATAATGGTTAAATAAGCCACCGGTCTGCAGGGCCAAGTTCTTTAAAGGAGGTAGCAAAATCTCTCCTAGAATATGGGCCAAGATAAACTTGTAGAGAAAGCCAAGCATGATATACTTGACAGCCTCTTCTAGCATATCCATCAACTCTTCTCGCTCAGGAATGGTCTCGTAATTTTCATTGAAACGTTTAAAGCGATCGATAGGACCACTTGAGAAAGTCGGCATAAAGAGGAGAAAGCGGAGAAATTCCCATAAGGTGAAATCCCTAATCACCCCATCTCTCAGCTCGATGGTCATCCCAACCGAACGAAAGGTCAGGTAAGAGATTCCCAAAAAGCCAAGCAAGGACTGGGGAGCATGAATAGCAGGAGCTACTTTCACAAAGATAATCGGCAATAGAGATAAAAAGCTAACCAGATAAAAGACCCACTGACTATCCCGCTTCTTTCTGTATCTTTTGTAGGAAAAAACAAGTAGCAATTGCCAAACGACATAAAGAAGGAGAGCGCTTATTTGATCCGTCTTCCCACCTGTCAACATGGCTAGGATAAAGAAAAGACTAACGAGCACCTCATATAAGGCAAAACGTTTCTTGAAAAAAAGACCGATAAAGATGGGCAAGGTCGCTCCGATGATGTATAGAAAATACTGTGGATTCCCATAAGGTTCCAAATGAGGAAACTGTTTGAAAAATTCCATCATCGGCTGTTCACCTCGTTAATCAAGCCTTTGATGTCAATCTTACCATTTGGAGTCAGCGGTAGACTGTCCCGATAAAGGAATTTAGACGGCATCATATAGGACATCATGATATCAGTCAAGTCTTCCTTGATAGCCTTGGTTATATCGATATCGCGTTCAAACTGCTGACGGACACCGTCCTTTAGGATAACATAGGCCAGTAAATTCTGTACCTTATGGTCCTTGTTATAACGTGGGACAGCAACAGCCGACTCGATATAGCGAGACTTGTTGAGGTTTTGCGAGACATCTTCAAGCTCAATGCGATAACCATTAAACTTAATCTGGAAGTCCATCCGTCCACCGTAGAGCAGCAGGCCCTCATCTGTCATGGTTCCTACATCCCCTGTGTGATAGGCTGGAAGACCTTCGAACGTAAAGAAGGCTTCTGCTGTTTTTTCAGGATTGTTCATATAGCCTTTTGAAACAGCTGGTCCAGAAATGATGATTTCTCCCTGTTCACCATTTGGAACTTTCTTACCTTCCTCATCAATGATAAAGGTCGGAGAATCCGCCTTGGTATAGCCGATTGGCAGGCGTTTGAGAGTCGCCAACATCTCGTCTGTTACAGCAACTGCTGACAAAGCTACTGTCGCTTCTGTGGGACCGTAGGCATTAATGATACGAGCATTTGGGAATCGCTCGCGCAGTTTTCGAGCTGTTTTGACCGTCAATTCTTCCCCATCAAAGTAGAAATGCGTGATTCCTGGCATTTTCTCACTATTAAAGTCTTCTGACAACATGGCCATATCTGCAAAGGAAGGCGTCGAAGTCCAGATAGCGATGGGCAAGGAAAAGATGGTCGCAAAGAGTTGCTTAAAGTCCTGTGTGATGGCAGACGGTAGAGCAAAGAGTGTTCCACCTAGTGCCAAGGTTGGCGCCCAGTACATAACAGATAGATCAAAAGAATAAGGTGGTTGGGCCAGCATTTGTGGACGACTTGGCGTCGCAAATTCCTTGTCTGTAATCATCCAGTTGGTAAAGCTGAGGAGATTATCATGGGAGATCTGCACTCCCTTTGGCTTACCAGTCGTTCCAGATGTAAAGATGATGTAGTAGTTGTCATCTCCTTTTACTGGATGCGTGATGGTATAGCTGGAACGTCGAGAAAAGGCTTCATGGACCTGCTCTAAATTCAGCATTGGTATACTTGTCTGCTCTAATGGAAAATCTGATATAGCAATAATCAAGCTCGGTTCTGCTACTTCTACGATAGCAGCTACCCGTTCTAAGGCTGAATGGCTATCGATGGGAATATAGGCATGACCTGACTTGGTCAAGGCCACAAAGGTAGCCAACATCTCATACTCCTGCCCGCCATAGACGACAACAGGAGATTTTTCTGGCAAATTCAACTGATCAATGGCTGCAGCCAAACTATCCGAATCAGCCTTCAGATCACCATAAGTATGCTCTTGCCCCAAAACGTTGTAAACAGGATAACTAGCTTGTGTCTGAGCAAAGCGCTCAATCGTTTCAATCATATCAACTATGGGTTTATTTGACACAATAGATTTTCTCCTTTGAATTAAAATTCATTATAGATAAAGCCACCTTGTCCCTGTCCAAGGTAACTAAAAAAATATAGCAAGCCTAGTAAAATAACAAAATACAGGAATGTTTGAGCCCAAAAAATATAAAATGTTCTCTTTTTTTTCATATTCGACTTCTTTTCTGTAAACTTTCAGGAATATTGTGCAAATAAGCACTTACTATCTTATCTTTTTACCATTTTACCACTTTATCATGCTAATTTTCAACTGTTTACCGTCACTTAAAAGTTGGTTTTAGCTTATTTTAAGATAAATTAAAATGTTAATGATTTTAACATCAAAAAGACAAGAAAAGAGCCTGAGATTTCCATCTCAAACTCTGTTGCAAAAAGCTCTTTTATCTTAGAAAAGTGAAAATACGAGGACTGCCAGTGCTGCACCGAGGATAGGCCCTACAACAGGAATCCAAGCATAAGACCAGTCTCCGTCTCCCTTGTTTGGAATTGGTAAAATGCTGTGCATGATTCGAGGACCGAGGTCACGAGCTGGGTTCAAGGCATAACCAGTTGTCCCACCTAGTGAAAGACCGATACCGACAATCAAGGTCCCCACTGCAAAGGTTCCTAATCCTGCCTGAAGGTCATAGAGCCCCAAGGCAAAGATTGTCAAGAGCAAAACAAAGGTTCCAAGGATCTCACTAATCAAGTTTGACACAGTATCTTTGATAGCTGGTCCAGTGCTGAAAGTTGCTAGAATATTGCCTGCATTTTCTTCTGCTTCATAGTGCGGTTTGAATTGCAACCAAACTAAAATTTGAGCAAGCATCGCTCCAGCGAACTGAGCTAGGATATATGGGAATACTGAAGCCCAAGGCAAGTCACCTTTTAAGGCTACACCAAGCGTCACAGCTGGGTTTAAGTGTGCAGGACTAAGTTTGCCAGATACAAAGACAGCAACCGCAACGGCGATCCCCCATCCCATCGTGATGACAATCCATCCTGAATTGTTACTCTTGGTTTTGGGAAGAACCACACCTGCTACAACACCATTTCCTAGGAGGATAAGGATTAAAGTCCCCAAAAATTCTCCAAATAATTCTTTCATCATATCGTTGTCTCCATTTAAAAGAAGGAGAGAGAAAGCAAGGAAGGCTTGTCTCCCTCTCTTCTAGTTTTTCTTAATTTTTTAATGCCGCTAAATCGTTGTTAGCAAGGGCTGCTTCAACATCCGCACGGTAGGCTGCTTTTTCTTCATCAGACCAGTCATAGAATCGTCCCATTTCATCCAGAACTGGCTCCACAATGCTATCCAAACTATCACGCATGAAGAGCATGTGGTTGGTACGGCGAAGGAGGAAGTCAACTGGGCTCAGAGCCAACTCATTGCGCATTGCATAGTGAAGGGACAAGGTATCTGCCAAGCTGAGTCCTGGTGCTTGTTCCAAGCTGTGAGCAAGGGCAAAGACCTTCGGTGCATTTGAACCATAAAGATTTGCGAGATAGTGGGCTTCCTTGCTATCCAAGCCACGTGACACTCCCAGTTGCGCAAAGGCTTCGATTTCTGAGTCCACATTTGCTGGGTTCAATTCTCCGCCTGAAACAGGATAAGTCTTCGAGTTGATGAGTTTAAAGCTACGGTCAAATTCTGCTTTGAGAATATCAACTACGCGCTCCATAGCCCCTTCAGCCATCTTACGGTAGTCTGTGATTTTACCACCAGCAAGGGTCAAGAGGCCATTGTCATCACGGTCCAAGCTCGAACCACGTGAAACTGCAGATGGGTCCAAATGTTTCTCAGATGTGCTACTTTCAAGCTTGCTGACAGCAGACTCAACATCTTCACGCGTTTTTTCTTTCGATAGATAAGCCTCGACAGTCGCAATCAAGCTATTGAAGCTTTCGTCGCTAATGGTACCGTTATTTCCGCCGTTGTAGTCAGAAGCGCTATTGCCTGCGATCAATGGGCGAAGACCAGCCCAGCTGCTTTCGATATCATCAATGGTGATGTTGGCTTCTGGGAAGCGGTTGTTGACAATACCAAGTAGATAATCCACATCTTCTTGTGTTACTTTTGGATGTTCCAAATCGCCTGTGTAGTCTGTATCCGTTGTACCAAAGTAAGTCTTGTTTTCACGTGGGAGGACAAAGACCATCCGGCCGTCTCCCAAACCTGTATCAAAGTAAACTGGCTGTGAAACCTTGATCTTGCTTGAATCCACTACCAAGTGAACTCCCTTAGTTGGGCGCATTTGTGAGAATTGGGTTCCCTTATTGGACAAATTACGTACCTTATCGCTCCAAGGTCCAGTTGTGTTAATAACTAGGCGAGCCTTGATTTCAAAGACTTGGTCTGTCAACAAATCACGAGCTACAACACCTGTAATCTTGCCGCTTTCGTCAAAGAGGAAGCCTTCTGCCTTGACGTGGTTGGCAATTAGGGCACCGTCTTGGTTGGCACGTTTGATGTTTTCAATCACAAGACGCGCATCATTGTTACGGAAGTCAAGGTAAACTCCACCTCCTACCAAGCCTTCTTTCTTCAAGTTTGGCTGGCGTTCCAAGACTTCTTCCTTACTCAAGACCTTATTAGCAGCTGGCGTATTGCTGACACCTGCCAAAAGGTCGTATAAGTCCATGGCTACTTTGAGACGGAAGAGGCTAAAGGTCGCTCCATCTTCATCGTAAACTGGCAAGAGCATTGGATCTGGTTTTGGAATATGTGGAGCGATTTGTTGAACCACCGCACGTTCAGAAACTGTATCTGAGACCACTTCTACGTCGAATTGTTTGAGGTAACGCAGACCTCCGTGGACCAATTTTGTTGAACGGCTAGATGTTCCTTCTGCGAAGTCCTGCATTTCAATCAATCCAGTGTCAAGACCGCTGGCTGCTGCCTGCAAGGCTACACCAGCTCCTGTAATCCCTCCACCGATAATCAAGAGATCCAAGGTGCGTTCCTGCATTTTTTTAATTGACAATTCACGTGTTTTCTTTGAAAATTCCATATTTACACACTTTCTAACTGAGTCGCTTTATTCTTTCAGTATTAGTCGTCGATTTCCGCAAAGACTTGCGTTGCTTTCACAGCCTTCTTCCAGCCCTTATAAAGTTGTTCCTTACGCGATTCGTTCATCGATGGTTCGAAGAGTTCTCCTGTCTCGTTCAAGAGTTTCAACTCATCCAAGTCCTTCCAGTAACCCACTGACAATCCTGCCAGGAAGGCTGCACCGAGGGCAGTTGTTTCCAAGTTTTTAGCACGTGCGATATCAATTCCCAAGATGTCAGCTTGGAATTGCATGAGGAAGTTGTTCATGGCTGCACCACCATCCACCTTCAAGACTTGGATAGCTGTCTGCGCATCCACTTGCATAGTGTCGATGATGTCACGCACTTGATAAGCGATAGATTGCAAGGTTGCCTTGATAAAGTCTTCTTTGCTTGTTCCACGAGTTAAGCCAAAGACCGAACCACGAGCATTTTGATTCCAGTATGGAGCCCCTAGACCTGTAAAGGCAGGTACGACATAGACTTCGTCATTGTTGTGAGAATTGAGAGCATATTTTTCAGACTCTGGTGAATTTTCAACCATGCGAAGTCCATCACGAAGCCACTGAATGGCACTTCCTGCGATGAAGATAGAACCTTCCAAAGCATAGTAAACCTTGCCGTTGATTCCATAACCAATCGTTGTCAAAAGGTTGTTTTCAGACAACTGTATCTCTTCACCAGTGTTCATAATGATGAAAGAACCTGTTCCATAAGTATTCTTGACCATCCCTGGTTCAAAGGCCAACTGACCGAAGAGGGCTGCCTGTTGGTCCCCAGCCATACCTGAAATTGGCACTTCTCCACCGTAGAAATGGAATGGAGCAGTCTTGCCGTAGATTTCAGAGTTAGAACGAACTTCTGGAAGCATGGCCTTAGGAATGTTGAGGATTTCCAAAATATCATCATCCCATTTAAGATCCTTGATGTTATAGAGCATGGTACGAGCTGCGTTTGAGTAGTCAGTTACGTGAGCCGCGCCGTCAGTCAATTTCCAAACCAGCCAAGTATCAATGGTACCAAAGAGCAATTCACCCTTTTCAGCTCTTTCTTGCGCTCCCTCTACATGATCCAAAATCCAGCGAACCTTGGTAGCAGAGAAGTAAGCGTCAATAATCAAACCAGTCTTTTCATGGAATTTTTCCACATAACCTTGGCTTTTTAGTTGTTCAGCCAGAGGTGCTGTCTGGCGTGATTGCCAAACGATAGCATTATAGATAGGGAGACCTGTTTTCTTATCCCAGACGACAGTTGTTTCACGCTGGTTGGTAATCCCGATGGCCTCGATTTGACTTGGTTTCACACCACTTTCGATGAAAGCACCCGCGATAACTGACTGAACAGAGTTCCAAATTTCATTGGCATTGTGCTCTACCCAACCTGCTTGAGGGAAAATCTGAGTGAATTCTTTTTGACTAGAGCTGACCTTTTCTCCTTTTTTGTTAAAAATGATGGCACGAGAACTGGTCGTTCCTTGGTCAATGGCCATGATGTATTTTTCTTGTGACATGTGCTGTCCTCCTGATAAAATCTTGAGGGGGTCCCTCTTTACAGTAACTAGTATACAAAATAAAGCGCTTTCTTGTTTATCAATTTTTTTAAAATTTTAAAAAAATGTGAGGAGATTGTGCGAATTTCACAAAAAAGACCTGAAAATTCAGGTCTTTTAGGCAAATAGCATCTGACGAATCGTAGCTAAATCTTCGATGTCCAAATCATTTTTCAAATAGTAGACGGGTGTTTGTTCTTTCTTATGGATAGGGTTGTTAGTAATCAACAAATCATAATGTCGACTAGGATCATAGGCTTCAATAGTAATGAAACGATTGTACTCCAAATATCGTTTTAAAAGGGCTGACATTCTTGAAAAAACAAGGAAGCCTGCTGTTAGATCTAGCCCTATTCTCAGATGTTGACCACCATTTTCTGCCATATACTCGATCAACTGGAGCCATTCCCAGAGGATTTTTTTATCTAGATCCGTCCCCTGATGAAAGGCTGGCAAGGAGGCGAAAATTTTCTGAGCAATATCTCGAAAGTCATGCTCCATCAGCAAATAAGGGTGCCGATGCTCAATCTGATACTTGTATCGATCTTGCAAGATATAGCCCTTGTAGAGATAAACTTGACCACAAAGTTGACTCAGTTCATAAGTGATATGGTCCTCTGTATAGTCCCCTAACAGCTTCTCCTTCTTCATTTCCTGGATCATTTGTGTCAGTAAAGCCGCAAGTTCTCCCCCAAAACCGAGGATGTACTCCATGGTATGAAGAGGCAAAATGCGATGAGAAAGGAGGAAGGAGAAGAAAATCATCATCTCTCCATCCTCAGTTCCTAGAGGAATGTGCTGCCCACCAAAAAAAGAAGGAGCCTTGCCAAGTAGACGAAGGTAGAAAATATTGTCAAAATAGCCCCGCATTTTTTCTTCTATAACCTGAAATTGACAGGCATTAACCCGAAGGCGCTGTTGACTGATATGAGTCCAGAGAACCAAGTCTAATTTCTGACCCGAAGACAAGTTTGCACCGCAGATTTCTTCTAGGATAGCAATATCCTGCTTTCTCTCAGCTTTCTGCATATGCCTTTCCCACTCCTGACTGGACCAGACCTTGCGGAAAAGGCAGAAATAAAAGTAACGAATCTGATGCTCTGGACCTCGCCAACGACCATTTTGGATGGATAAGTCAAACTCTGACAAAATATGATTTAGACTAGCTAAGTGGCGACTAAGCGTGGCCTCGCTAATCATCAATTCTTGAGCCAGTTGATGGGCTAGGAACTGTTGGTGATAGAGAAGGTACACTAAAATTTGGTATTTAATGGCATTGTCTAGAAACAAGCTCCGAATCTCTCTCCCCTTTGTGGCAGTACCGACAGACAGACGCAGGCTTTCATCATCCAAGTGGATGGCCAGCTCTAATCCTCTTACCAAGGCATTTTCGTTAATCAGAGAGATGTACTTGGTTAGGGTCGCCTTTGAAAAACCTGTTTCTTCCATGACTTCCTTGACTGTTGTCTGCGAATCTTGTAATAAAAAGGAAAGGACTAAAAATTGACCAGATTCGGCTTTTTCCATCAAATCACCTAAATACATTTGTTACCCCTTTCATTTTCTCCTTCAAGAATAGCATAAATCTTTCAAATGCGGAAATAATCTGTTTCTCATTTTACTTTCAAGCTGATTTCCTCGTCCTTATTCCTCAGAAACAGCAAACACACGACTCCCCCTTTAGGCATTTTTATGCTAAAATAGTAGCTATGGATAAAATTATTAAAACTATATCAGAAAGCGGAGCCTTTCGTGCTTTTGTCCTTGATAGCACTGAAACCGTCCGCACTGCTCAAGAAAAACATCAAACCCAAGCCAGTTCAACCGTTGCACTTGGTCGAACTCTTATCGCTAGCCAAATTCTCGCGGCCAATGAAAAAGGAAATACCAAGCTAACCATTAAAGTTCTTGGAACCAGTTCTCTTGGTGCCATCATCACGGTCGCAGATACTAAGGGAAATGTCAAAGGCTATGTGCAAAATCCCGGTGTTGACATCAAAAAAACTGCAACGGGTGAAGTCCTAGTCGGTCCTTTTGTCGGCAATGGCCAATTTCTCGTTATCACAGACTATGGTACTGGAAATCCTTACAACTCCATGACTCCTCTCATCTCTGGAGAAATCGGTGAAGACTTGGCCTACTACCTGACTGAAAGCCAACAAACCCCTTCAGCAGTCGGCCTCAATGTTCTTTTAGATAAAGACGACAAGGTCGAAGTTGCCGGTGGTTTTCTTCTCCAAGTCTTGCCGGGGGCCAAGGAAGAAGAGATTGCTCGCTTTGAGAAACGTATCCAAGAAATGCCTGCTATCTCGACTCTTCTGGAAAGCGAAGACCATATCGAAGCTCTCCTCAAGGCCATCTACGGTGACGAGGCATACAAACGCCTATCTGAAGAAGAAATCCGTTTCCAATGTGACTGCAGCAAAGACCGTTTTATGAACGCTCTTGCCAGCCTTCCAAATTCAGACCTTGAAGAAATGAAAGAGGAAGACCACGGGGCAGAAATCACTTGTCAATTCTGCCAAACGACTTACAACTTTGATGAAAACGACCTGGAGGAACTCATTCGTGACAAATCTTAATACACCTTTTATGATTGGCAATGTTGAGATTCCCAATCGTACCGTTTTAGCACCCATGGCTGGTGTCACCAACTCAGCCTTTCGTACCATCGCAAAAGAGCTCGGAGCTGGACTCGTTGTCATGGAAATGGTCTCTGACAAGGGAATCCAATACAACAACGAAAAAACCCTGCACATGCTTCATATCGATGAAGGAGAAAACCCGGTTTCTATCCAACTTTTTGGTAGTGACGAAGACAGCCTCGCACGCGCAGCAGAATTCATCCAAGAAAACACCAAGACTGATATCGTCGATATCAACATGGGTTGCCCAGTTAACAAAATCGTGAAAAACGAAGCTGGTGCTATGTGGCTCAAGGATCCAGATAAGATCTACTCTATTATCAACAAGGTCCAATCTGTCCTTGATATCCCCCTCACCGTCAAAATGCGCACTGGCTGGTCTGACCCATCTCTTGCAGTAGAAAATGCCCTCGCTGCTGAAGCAGCAGGTGTTTCTGCCCTCGCCATGCATGGCCGTACCCGTGAACAAATGTATACAGGTCACGCAGACCTCGAGACCCTTCACAAGGTCGCTCAAGCCTTGACCAAGATTCCCTTCATCGCAAACGGTGATATCCGTACTGTCCAAGAAGCCAAGCAACGCATAGAAGAAGTCGGTGCTGACGCAGTCATGATTGGCCGTGCTGCCATGGGAAATCCTTACCTCTTCAATCAAATCAACCATTACTTTGAAACAGGAGAAATTCTCCCTGATTTGACCTTTGAAGACAAGATGAAAATTGCCTACGAACACTTGAAACGCTTGATTAACCTCAAAGGAGAAAACGTCGCAGTTCGTGAATTCCGTGGCCTCGCTCCTCATTACCTCCGTGGAACATCTGGCGCTGCCAAACTCCGTGGAGCCATTTCGCAAGCTAGCACCCTAGCAGAGATTGAAGCCCTCTTGCAATTAGACAAAGCATAATAGAAAAAACCGTAACTCGCTTGGAGTTTACGGTTTTTTTAGATTCTAGGAAAACCTAGATACTATTATTGAATCAAGGCAACGCTTGAAACTTTACCATCCGCACCTGTTGTAATTTGGATGATTTTTCCTCCACCGATTTTGGCATTATACTTACCATCATCAAGAGTGTAAGAGTAGCCTCTGATAGAATAGTTTTCTTTCTTTCCATCTGCAGTTTCTACTGTAAATTGGCCCCCTGATGAAACCGTAATAGTTTCGCCATTCGCTCCCTTCCAGTTGCCTGCTGCAGCTGAGAAATCACCATCCACCATGGTTAAAACTCCCTTGTAGCGTTTGTTGTGTTCTGCTTGCTTGTCTTGAAGTTTGCGGTCAGTTGTTGGATCATAGCTTGACTGGTTAGACTGGGCTTGAGAACCTTGCTGGGTTGACGGAGCCTGAGAAGGGGCTGGTTGACTAGGAGTTGCTTGTTCTTGTCTTGATTCAGGTGCTGATTTCGCTTGTGACTGATCTGCCGTTGTAGAAGACTGATCAGAAGATTCTTGAGCTTTTTCAGATGAAGCTGAGCTTGAAGATTTTTGAGTCTTGCTTTCTTTGTTAGAAGAAGCTGCTTTAGAACTTGATGATTGGCTTGTCTTTGCAGAGCTGCTGCTTTGAGTGGTTTCGTTTTTATTTCCACAAGCTCCTAGTAGCAAGGTAGAAGCCAATACAGTCGCTGCCATCAATTTGATATAGGTTTTCTTTTTCATTTTTCTACTCCTTTGTAACATTTTTGAAATGTTAGGAAATCTTTTTGTAATATAATTGTAACATTGGACTTTGAATCTGTCAACCATTTAGAGAAACTATTTTAAAAATTATTCTCTACTATCTCTATTCGTAATCGAAACGAAAAAATAGGAAATTTTTTTAGATAAGAGTCCTATTTTTTACACCACCTTTGTGTAATCGCTTGCATTGTATTAGACAAAGGAATATAATAACATTGAAATAGAATATAGGAGGTATGCTCTTATGCTAAATAAGTATTACAAGTATCTTCCTTGGTTGATTTTGGGAGCTATTGGCTCTTATCAATCAGCCACTTACTATGCGCGAACTGCATTTGATGTCTTCTATCTGACGATAATCTTTATGATTGTCTATATCGCTTTGTTATTTTTACATGAGAACTATCTCAAGTATCGATACAAAGACTTCTTTACTCATATGTTGAGCAATCCTAAGAAAGATAGGCACACCTAAAAGCAATCGCAACAACAAAACTATCTCATGATGGTACATAAAGAGGTCGGGAACTTTTCCCGACCTCACTTTTTATTTCAATCGATAGGTTTTCCTTGGTTTCTTTTTAGGCACTCGTTTGAGTCCGACTTCTTCTACATATTCGCCGTATTTTACGAGAAAGTTATTGCTGACGATTGGGCGACCAGGGTTGATGAGATTGACCAATTCAGTCCCCTCGTAGACAGTGAACTCCTCCTCCAGCAGATAGAGGAAGGTCGGATTCCAGTCGAGACGGCCTTGAATTCGTTTGATGGATTCTTGGATAATGGCATAATGGTCAAAGGCGAAGGCTTGCTCCTCCAGCTCGACTCCATCTAGGTAGCATTTGCCTGTCTGAAAATCGACATCTACAAAAACCACATCCTTGGCATCGTCACCTGCCTGAACGAGGTCTAAGGCACGACTAGGTAGGTACACTAAGTGGGCAATGGTCACTGTCCAGCCCCGGGGGTCACGCCCGGGAGTCGATACGGTCATCAATTGCTCGATTTTTTCCAAAGGTAGATCGAGACTAACTTCTTCTCTCACCTCACGCTGGCAGGCATGTGCAGCATCTTCCCCCTTGTCCATAAAGCCCCCAACCAAAGCCAAACAGTTCTGATAAGGGTGGGCCTTGCGACGGATCAGCAGGAGCTTGATCTTTCCTTCGACAAAGCAGTAGGCTACCATATCCACTGTCACACTTGGTTTTTCATATTGAGGGAGTTCCTGCCTGTAGTACCAGTCTAAAAACTCCTCCTGACTGGCATGGATTTCATAATATTCTTTTTCCGTCATCCCTTCTGGAATCTTTATGTCTGCCATCTTATGCCTCCTTTCGAACTGCCTTGGTCCATTGGTACCAACCCACTAGACTGTTGAGTGTGTAAACCCAGTACATCCCTTGGATGTGGATATTTTCACCCCACCAGAGATAAATACTAAAGAGATTGGTTGCAATCCAGAAAATCCATTGCTCACGGTAGAGACGTGTCATCAAGAGCTGTCCAACACCATTGGTCGCATCAGTAACACTATCACGGAAAGGGCGAGCGCTATTGATACTTTGATAAGCCAAGCCCATACCAATCCAGATAATGGCAGTCAAGGCCAAGTACTTGAGCCAGTCAATAACAGATAATTTCTTAGCTTCAAAGTGGGATTCTTCTGGTTTTTCCTGTTCATTGATACGATTGGACAACCAAGCATAGAGACCAATCGGCTGCATGACAAAGAAGTAAACGGTCGTCAAGACTTCACCATAAAAAGTCGCATTCATGGCCAAAATCAAATAGATAGCCGAGTTAATGGCCCCAAAGAGATAATTACTCGCACGCCCTTCTGCTACCAAGATAACACAGACAATCCCAGTCCAGGATGCAAACAAGCTCAACCAGTCATGGCTTTCTGTATTTTGCGTGAACTCTAAGATCAAGGGAACACTTGATAAGGCGATAAGATACAACCACTGGAAAAGGCTACGGCCGACAAAGAGATCTTTCCATAGCAAGCGCATGATTCCTGCAAAACCAATCTTACGGGCTTCAGCATGGACATTGTTAAAGTTTTCGATAAATTGTGTGATTTTTTTAGTTACTGTTTTCATAATTTTCTCCTAATCTGCTTGGTAAATGGCATCAATAGCCACTTTTGCTGCTTCATAATTGCCTAGATAATCCTCCGCTAGATAAACTAGTGGAATGGTGGTTAAGTATCGCTCCCTCATTTGGTCCAAATGCTGGGAAAAACTGTAGCGAATGTGGTCTTCTGCCATGGTCATATCTCTAAATCCGTCATTGACATAGGAGCCAACAGGCTGCACAAAGAGAATCAAATCCCATTTTTCCTTGGCCAAGATCGAAACAAAGAGATTGTCAAAGGTTTCTCCTGATAAGTCCCCTTGGTCCTCTGTCTCCATGTAATAATCATAGTAGCCCTTGGTTACCAAGGAGTTAGTATCGGCTATCACAAGGCCTCGATTGGCATTGCTGTCGATTAACTTGGAGGTCTGGTCATACTGCCCTAAAAGGAGATAATAGTAATCCTTTGGAGTCAATTCATCGTCCCGGACATTGTTTTTGATCTGGTACTCACGCGCGTATTCCAGACTAACGGGCGCATCGTAATACCTTGCCAAATCCTTGGCCAGAGTGGTCTTCCCATTACTGGCACTTCCCATAATCAACACTTTCTTTGTAAACTGACGACGGAAGGGTTGAGCGATGTATTTCCAATATTTGCTTGGATTTTCTCGAATCATAGTCGCTGAGATACCAAACTTTCTTTCTTGCAAGACAGTGCCAAATCCACGTTTAGCTAGTTCTTGCTGGTAGTCTGCTTCTCCCACAAAGAAAGTCAGTTCTTGCTGGGTTTCATCATAGGAAATCTCCGCTAACATCTGGTCCAACCACTCCTGCCAGCCCATAGGGTAACGGGGAAGGTTGGTCTCATCCAGCTTGCAGACAGAGGTCAATTCGTCATCACGAAAAGCCTCTCGGATATAGCGAAATCGTTTTTGAAGACTTAAACCTACCTGCTCCCCTCGGTCTCCCTCATATCCTGACACGACTACCCAGACCTGGTCACACTGACGCTTCGCTCGCTGGATCAGATCGATATGCCCTTGATGGAGAGGGGCAAAGGTCCCAAATACCACTGCTGTTTTCTTTTTCATAAATGTTTTACCTTTTTATAATTTTTGATATTTTTATTTTCTATGTTTTTATTATATACTATATTTTTGTTTTGTCAATAGTTTTTTATCATTTTTTATAAAAAAGTAGCAAAAAAGAATCAGGATTACTCCTGACTCTCCATTTTTAAGCAATATCAAATTTTAATTGACCAGCTTTAACACCAATCTTGAGAGTCTTGCCTGCTACCAGTTCCCCCTTAAGAAGGAGTTCTGCCAACTTGTCTTCCACCTCTGTTTGCAGGGTTCTGCGAAGTGGGCGAGCTCCCATTTCTGGATCATAACCTTGGCTTGCTAGTAACTTCAACGCTGAAGCTTGCAGTTTCAAGTCGATGCCTTTCTCTGCCAGGCTAGCAATTAATGGTTTAACCATGATCTTAACGATTTCCTGCATGTGTTCGCTATCCAAGCTATGGAAGACCACCTTTTCATCAATACGGTTAATAAACTCTGGTCGATAAGCTTTTTTCAACTCTTCAAACATGCGTTTTTCCATATTTTCCTGGTCAAAACGAATGTCTTTCGCGCCAAAGCCGATCGTCTTGTCATCACGAAGGGCTGTCGCACCAAGGTTTGACGTCATGATGATAATGGTATTTGAAAAATCCACCTTGCGTCCCTTGCTATCTGTCAAGACACCGTCGTCCAAAACCTGCAAGAGAACATTAAAGATATCTGGGTGGGCCTTCTCTACCTCATCAAAGAGGAGAACGGAGTAAGGTTTGTTGCGAACCTTCTCTGTCAACTCCCCACCTTCTTCGTAGCCTACATAGCCCGGAGGAGCTCCATTGAGACGGCTAGCTGCGAATTTCTCCATATACTCACTCATATCAAAGCGGATAAGGGCTGATTCGTCATCAAAGAGAACTTCTGCCAGAGCCTTTGCCAATTCGGTCTTACCGACTCCTGTCGGCCCTAGGAACATAAAGGAACCAATCGGACGCTTGTGACTGCGAATTCCTGACTGATTGCGACGAATGGCACGGCTAATACTTGAAACAGCTTGATCTTGTCCGATGACCCGTTTATGCAACTCTGCTTCCAAGTTCAGGTATTTCTTAGCATCTGTTTGCGTCAGCTTTTGGACTGGAATACCTGACAAACGACTCAAGGTGGTCAAAATATCAGATTCTGTCACTAAGTCTTTATAGACAGGGACTTCCTGCTCTTTTGCGATTAACTGGGCAGCTTGTTTCCACTTGCCATCCATCAAGGCCTTGTCAGCTGGACTCAAGTCGGATTCGTCTGCTTTCATCTGCTTGGATTTGTTTTGCACTGTTGCTGCCGCTTCATCCAATAGATCGATGGCAGAGTCTGGTAAGTGACGACTGGTCAAGTAACGATGCGCCATCTTAACAGCTGTTTCAACAGCTTCATCTGTGATTTGCACACGGTGGTGTTTCTCATAGGTCGCTTTCAAACCTTGCAAAATGGTCATACTGTCAGCTAAACTTGGCTCTTCAATCGTCACTTTGGCAAAACGACGAGAAAGGGCTGCATCTTTTTCGATGTGTTTTTGGTATTCTTCCTGAGTGGTGGCACCAACTGTTCTCAAAGTTCCACGTGCCAAGGCTGGCTTCAAGATATTGGCCGCATCTAGAGTCGAGTCAATACCGCTCCCAGATCCCATGATGGTGTGGAGTTCATCGATAAAGAGGATTACTTTACCGTCTTCCTCGATATCCTTGATGATATTGTTCATGCGCTCTTCAAAATCTCCACGGAAACGTGTCCCCGCAACAACATTCATCAAATCAAGCTCCAAAACGCGCATCTTGGCCATTTCCGCAGGTACATCCCCACTAGCAATACGCTGGGCAAGTCCAAGGGCCAGAGCTGTTTTCCCGACACCAGCATCTCCAACCAATACAGGATTGTTCTTTGTCTTTCGACTCAAAATCTGAATCATACGTGAGATTTCCTTGTCACGACCAATAACTGGCTCTAACTTGCCAGAGCGCGCTTGCTCCGTCAGGTCATGCGTGTAGTCCTCTAGACCGCCACTAGGATTCTGTGGCATGCCCATCATATTGGCCATGGAATTTTGCTTGTCTGCTACCGTGCGATGGCGTTGACGCAAAGCCTTAAGGTCTTCTCTTGTCCAACCTGCACGTTCCTCTAAATTGCGACGAAGAGCAGCAATTCTGACCTGATCTTTCTGGTCTTCATAAGAAAAGCCTGCTCTCTCCAAGATGCGAGTTGCCAAGGCATTGCCATCATGCAAAATCGCATAGAGGACATGCTCTGTCCCTAGCACCTTAGCATGGACCACTGAGGCCACATACTCTGCTTCTGCAAAGAGAACCTCCAAACGATGGGAAAAGGGCAATTCCGTATAGGTTTCGTCTTGGCTATAGTCCGTTTCAGTCAATTCCAAAGCAACCTCTTCTAAACGATCCATCTCGTATGGGTAATCATTTAGAGTCGCACCTGCCACACTGTAACTGTGATTGGACATGGCAATCAATAAATGCCAAGACTCTAGATATCGGGCTCCAAAATGGCCCGCAACCATGTAGGCACTTTCGATACATTCATTCAATGCTTTTGAATAATTCATCTTACTTCTCTTTTCTATCTACCTCTTGTAATAGTTGTCGGAGCATATTGGCACGGACAACTGAGGATTCTTCCCCTAGGACACGATCTGTTGCTACAGAAGTCAGCAAGGTCATCTCCTGCTTGGTCATCAAGTCCTGCTCCACCAAAAGCTGGAGAATATCCTCGTAAATCTCCTGACTAACTCGCTCACCAATCGAGTAAAGCAAATCGCGGAGCATCTCATGATGATTAGAAAACTCAATCCGTCCGATGCGAATGTAGCCTCCGCCACCGCGCTTGCTCTCAACCAAGTAACCTCTGCTTTCAGTAAAACGGGTCTTGATGACATAGTTGATCTGACTAGGCACAACCTGAAAGGTATCCGCCAACTGACTCCGCTGCAATTCCACGATACCAGACTGGTCTAAAATTGCCTTGATATAGGCTTCGATATGATCTGATGTATTTTTAAATCTCATAGTAAATCAAACTCCTTCTTTGAACCTTGACTATCTTTGACTATTATACCGAAATTTTTGATTTTTTTAAAGGAAAAGGGAACAAGTTGTGCAGATTATTATAAACTATCCAACACAAAAAGATGGGACCGTAAAACGGTCACCATCATTTTGCTTTATTCAAAGTTAAGATTAGTCAACTTTTTTAGCACGGTATACAAGTCCTGCCAAAGCTGCAAGAACTAGACCAAGAATAGTAGAGAATGCTGTAAAGTCTGCTCCACCAGTGTTTGGCAAATCTTTCTTAGGCTGTTCACCCTTAGGATCTTCCTTAGGCTTTTCTTCGCTAGGTGCAGTATACGTGTTAGTGATTGTTGGGTTGTTGTCAGTTACAGTCGCAACAAGTTTGCCTGCACCGTTGTCAACCACTTCAACTGTCACTTTGTAAGAATTCTCATCATATTTGATATTCTCATCGTTACCTTTTACTTCAGTAATAGTGTAAGTGTAGACACCTGCTTTGGCGAAATCAATTGCTTTGAAAGTAACAGTACCGTCTGCAGCGTTTGTAGCTGTCTCAAAGACTTTGTCACCTTCTTTAAGTTCAAACTTAAACTGACCTTCTGCAAGTTCGTTACCTTTCAAGACTTTCTTAGCTGAGAAAATTACTTGTGTTGAAGACGCAACATAAGTGTTGGTGAAGGTTGGGTTGTTGTCAGTTACAGTCGCAACAAGTTTGCCTGCACCGTTATCAACAACTTTAACAGTCACTTTATGTGTAGCAGTGTCATATGTCACACCGGCTTCGCTACCTGCTTTTTCAGAGATAGTATAAGTGTGCTCACCAGCTTCTTTGTAATCAATACCTGCGAAAGCAACTGTACCGTCTACAGCGTTTGTCGCTGTTCCGATTACTTTGTCACCTTCTTTAAGTTCAAACTCATATTTACCAGCTTCTAGAGCTTTACCATTCAAGACTTTCTTAGCCGTGATGTTTACAGTTGTTGAAGCTGCTTTATAAGTGTTGGTGAAGGTTGGGTTGTTGCCTGTAACAGCTGCCTCAAGTTGGCCTTGACCGTTATCTGTAACGTTTACTGTCACTTCATGTTTAGTAGTATCGTATGTCACACCTGCTTCACTACCTTCTTTTTCAGAGATAGTGTAGGTGTGTTCACCTGCTGCTGTGTACGTGATATCTTCGAAAGTCACAGTACCGTCTGCAGCGTTTTTAGCTGTCGCAACGACTTTTTCACCTTCTTTAAGTTCAAACTCGTATTTGTCAGCTTCAAGAGCTTTACCATTCAAGACTTTAGTAGCTGTGATAGTAGCTGTTGTTGAAGTTGCTTTATAAGTGTTTGTGAAGGTTGGGTTATTACCTGTAACAGCTGCAACAAGTTGACCTTGGCCGTTATCTGTAACGTTTACTGTCACTTCATGTGTAGCAGTGTCGTATGTCACACCTGCTTCGCTACCTGCTTTTTCAGAGATAGTGTAAGTGTGGTTGCCTGCTGCTGTGTACTTGATATCTTCGAAAGTAACAGTACCGTCGGCAGCGTTTTTAGCTGTCGCAACGACTTCGTCACCTTCTTTAAGTTCGAATTCGTATTTACCAGCTTCAAGGGCCTTACCATCCAAGACTTTCTTAGCTGTGATAGTAGCTTTTGCTGAAGCTGCTTTATAAGTGTTGGTGAAAGTTGGGTTGTTACCTGTAACAGCCGCCTCAAGTTGACCTTGACCGTTATCTTTAACGACTACTGTTACTTCATAAGCATTTGGATCGTATTCAACTCCGGCTACATCACCTGCTTTTTCAGAGATAGTGTAAGTGTGGTTTTCTACTGCTGCGTACTCAATGTCTTTGAAAGTCACAGTACCGTCGGCAGCGTTTGTAGCTGTGTCAACTATTTTGTCACCTTCTTTAAGTTCGAATTCATATTTACCAGCTTCAAGGGCCTTACCATTCAAGACTTTCTTAGCTGTGATAGTAGCTTTTGCTGAAGCTGCTTTATAAGTGTTGGTGAAAGTTGGGTTGTTACCTGTAACAGCCGCAACAAGTTGACCTTGGCCGTTATCTGTAACGTTTACTGTCACTTCATGTGTAGCAGTGTCGTATGTCACACCGCCTTCGCTACCTGCTTTTTCAGAGATAGTGTAAGTGTGGTCGCCTGCTTCTTTGTATTCGATTTCCTTGAAAGTAACAGTTCCGTCTGCAGCGTTTTTAGCTGTTGCAACGACTTTGTCACCTTCTTTAAGCTCGAATTCGTATTTATCAGCTTCAAGAGCTTTACCATCCAAGACTTTCTTAGCTTTGATAGTTGCACTTGTTTTAGCTGCTTTATAAGTGTTGGTGAAGGTTGGGTTGTTATCTGTAACTGTTGCTACAAGTTGTCCTTGGCCGTTATCTGTAACTTTTACCTTAATTTCGTGTTTAGCAGTATCGTATGTCACACCTTTTTCACTACCTGCTTTTTCAGTGATAGTGTAAGTGTAATCACCTGCTGTTTCGAACTCAATTTCTTTGAAAGTAACGGTGCCGTCTGCAGCGTTTGTAGCTGTCGCAACGACTTCTTCACCTTTTTTAAGTTCGAATTCGTATTTATCTGCTTCAAGCGCTTTACCGTTCAAGACTTTAGTAGCTGTGATAGTTTCTTTAGCTGGTTTAGCTTTATAAACGTTTGTGAAAGTAAGGTTTTCAGCACCTGTTGGAGTTGCGACAAGTTGACCTTGACCGTTATCTTTAACGACTACTGTTACTTCATAAGCATTTGGATCGTATTCAACTCCGGCTACATCACCTGCTTTTTCAGAGATAGTGAATGTACGAGTTTCTTCTTTTGTGAAGGTAAGTTTTGGGAATTGAATCTTACCGTTTGCATCGTTTGAAACAGTGTGGAGAACTGTTCCGTTTTCTTTCAACTCAAATTCAAATTGACCAGCTTCAAGAGCTTTACCCTTTAAGACTTTCTTAGCTTCAAGTTGAACTGTTGCTTTTTTAGCAGCGTATGTGTTTGTAAATTCTTTCTTAGAATCTTCAAATTTGACGCTCGCTAATTTTTCACCCAAAACATCTTCTACTGTTACAGTCGCTTTAAGGACGTTCGCATCATAAGTGTATCCAGGTTTGTTATCATTAACTTCTTTAATGGTATAGTTAAAAGTTCCTGCTTCTTTGTATTTGATTGCCTCAAACTTCACTTTACCATTTTCATCATTTTTGACAGTTTGTAAAACATTACCCTGATCATCTAGCAGTTGGAAACTAAATGCATCTTTTTCAAGAGTTTTACCATTAAGTTTCTTAGTCACTTCTAGAGCAACCTCATCCGATTTGGCACCTACACCAATACCGTCAGTAGTTGTAATTGGTGCAAAACCTTCAAATTCTATTGGTTGGGCTTCCTCGTTTGTAGTGACAGTTACATTGTTCAATACACGTTTAGTAACTGGATTGACTGGTTTAGTCAAACGAGTACGATACATGATATAAAGCCCTTTATAATCTAAGGTTCCATCACCATTAGGTGTAATTGTAAAATGATTTTTATCGGTTACTTGTACATGAGCCTTATCCAATTTTGTTCTTCCATAACCATTTTCCCAATCTGGGAAGTAGTATCCTGTAATGTCACTTGCAAGAACTTGCCCATCTGGAATAGTATCTTGGATATTAACACCAGTGTAAGATTTTGCATAGCGGTTAACACGGATACGCCAGTTTACATAGTTAGGATCACCTGAGTCTTGAACCCCCCATTTAGTAAATCCAGTTGGGTCAACGTCTGGAACGATACGAGTCAAATGGTAAACTCCTGCACCAGGAATGTTGATTTCATATTCCTTGTTCTTTTCAACATGGTCTGCCCATACTACAGTAAATGATGCAACAATTTGTTTGTTCTCATTAAACTTCTTAAAGTACTCTTCGTTTGTTACTGTAATCTTAGCAGTATTCGTTGCCTTCTCTGTTGTCAGCGATGCAATCGTTTCACCGTTCGGAGCTTTCAAATCTGTACTAGAATCTACTTCGATTTTAAACTCATTTGGAACGTGATAAACCATGAAATCACCGTTTTTCAGAGTTACATTGTCTGGGAATGCGTAAGTTGTTTTAAGATAGAACTTACCTTCACCATATTTGGCATGATCGACTAATCGGTTCGTATTAATCGTCGGTTCTGTAGTCAAAGTGTACTCTGATTCAGTTTTTTCTGCAGCACTAACTACTCCATTAAGTCTTAGTGCAGGCAAAAAGACCGACACAACCAGTAGCAAGGCCATCAAGCCACGAAAGAGTTTGCTAGTTCTCTTTTTCACCACATTATCCTCCTTATTGTCTATAATGGTTCAATTATATTATACAGAACCTTGACAGAATGTCAATTAAAATGATTCGGTTTTTATATTAACTTATTATTCATTTAAATATTAAGCCTAATCATGTATGTTCATCAGCTTTGAAACAATTAAATCCAGGCAAGGATTTCGCTTGTATTTAATATATACTAATTTCCTAAAAGGCTACGTATTTAATCCCAATTCCGCTAAGATTTGACGTTTATAGGCAATTTTTTGAACTTCCTTGTCTTCGCTCTGGGACCAATCTAGTTTAACTTCTGAAACAATCTGCCCAGGCCGATTTTTTAGGATATAGATGCGGTCACTGAGATTGAGGGCCTCCTCGATACTGTGGGTAATAATCAAGGTTGTCAGTTGCAACTGTTTGTGAATCTCCAGATACCAAGCATGGAGCTCCATCTTGATCATTTCATCCAAGGCGCTGAAAGCCTCATCCAAGAGAAAGAGCTTGTGTCCGAAAAGGTAGGTACGGAGCAAGGCCACACGTTGCCGCATCCCACCACTGAGTTCATGAGGATACTTGTCCCTTACGGCTGTCAACTGGAAGGTCGCAAGGATTTCATCCGCGCTAGCAATGGCTTCTGCCTTAGCAACCTTTTGAATCAAGAGGGGCAGGATAATATTGCCAAGGACTGTCTTATGCTCCAAGAGTAAATTCTTTTGTAGCATATAACTCACGCGCCCCTTGGGATTCTCCTCTCCATCAAGGACAATTTTTCCTGACTGGACTTCTAAAATCCCTGCGATTAGATTAAAGAGAGTAGTCTTTCCAACACCACTTGGACCTAGGATAGAAACCACTTCACCTGAAGTCACTTGTAGGTTAATGTCCTCTAAAATCTTTTCATTGTCGTAGGCATAGCTTACATGTTCTAGTCTAATTTCTGTCATTATTTTACAAATTCGTTAGTGAATCCTTTATCAGTCAAGTCTTCCTTGAGGATACCATTTTCTTTATCCCATTTGTAGAAGGCATTCCAGCGATCAGCATCAAATTGTCCCCATTTTTCCTTGTTGCTAGCATACTCTTTTGACAAGTATTTTTGAGATTCGATGACGAAATCACGTTTTTCCTTGAGTTCTGGGGCATTCTTGATCAGGATATCAGCCGCTTCTTCTGGGTGTTCCATGGCATATTGGTAGCCTTTTTTGATAGCTTGGATGACTTTACGAGCTTCTTCTTTATTGTCTTTGAGATAGTCGTTGTTTGCGATGATAACTGGTGAGTAGTAGTCAAACTCCTTGACATAGTCTTTCAAGTACATGAAGTTGGCGTCTACAACTTGAGATTTGGCAAGGATACCGTCCCAACCGTAGTAGATCCAAGCAGTGTCAAAAACGCCATTGGCAATTGGTGTAATCGAGTTTGAGTCGTTGTTTGGTACTTTTTCAACCTTTTCAAAGTCTCCACCTTGTGATTCTACCAAGGTTTTCAACATAGCCAGTTCCGTTGGGTCATTCCAAGTCCCGTGTGGTTGGTATTTGGCGTCCAGTCTAGGATAAAGTCAATCTTCTTAACTTCTGCTTCTTTGTTGTCCTTAGAAGCAGTTCCTTGACCACAGGCCACAAGCACGATAGCTACAAGAGCTGTTACAAGCGTTAAAAACACTTTCCATGTTTTCTTCATTTTCATTTCCTCTTTTCTTTTTCGAAAACGCTCTATTTTTAGGTACGTTTCCATTTAATCACATATTTTTCGCTAATATCGACCAGCTTCATACCCAGAAGACTGATAAGCGACACCAGAATAATAATCGCAAACATGGTATCATACTGAAACAGTTTTTTAGACTGAATCATGTAAACACCAAGACCTTCAAAACCTCCCAACCACTCAGACACCACGGTTGTGATAAAGGCGTAGGAGACACTGACCCTCAGACCTGCATAAAAGTAAGGCAGACTGACAGGGATTTTAAAATGCCACAGGATTTGCCAAGGGTTTGCTCGCATCAGACTAAACAAGGTCAGCATATCCTTGTCACAATGTCTAAAACCGTCCAAGATACTAACAATAATAGGGAAGGTTGTCGTCAGAATAATCAAGACAATCTTGGGCAATATCCCATAACCTAGCCACAAGACCAAGATAGGTGCTATGGCAATGGTCGGAATGGTCTGGATAACCACCATCATGGGATAGATAAGATCATTGAGCCAAGAGAGACTATCCATGAGCACAGCCATGAGACAGGCAATCAAGACACCCATATCTTATATGGAAATATAGTAACGCAAATACTAGGAAAAGTCACGGAAACTGCTTACAGAAAACTATGAAAAAGAGTTTGAAGGCAAATGCTTCAAACTCTTTCATAACTTTCTTATTTAGCTTCGTACCAAGTTGCTCCTTCATTCTCATCAGCAATGAGTGGAACACTGAGTTGGATGGCTTCTTCCATGGTTTGTTTCACTAGAGCTTTAACGGCTGCTAGTTCTGATTTCGGAACCTCAAGGACGATTTCATCATGCACTTGTAAGAGCATCTTGGTCTGATAACCGCCCGCTACTAAAGCCTTATCTAGTTGAATCATAGCAATTTTGAGAATATCCGCCGCCGATCCCTGGATAGGGGAGTTAATAGCAGTTCGCTCTGCAAAACCACGAATGTTAAAGTTGCGCGAATTGATATCTGGCAACTCGCGACGACGCTTGAAGAGGGTCTCTACATAGCCTTTATCACGCGCCTCACGTACCACTTCTTCCATATAGTTTTTGATCCCAGGAAAACGTTCAAAATAGGTATCAATGTAGGCTTTGGCCTTCTTACGACTAATACCAAGATTGTTTGCCAAGCCAAAATCTGAAATTCCGTAAACCACTCCAAAGTTGACGGCCTTAGCATTGCGACGATCGTTTGGAGTCACATCCTCAGGGCGTTCAATTCCAAAGACCCGCATGGCCGTCGAGGTATGGATATCTGCTCCCTCTTGGAAGGCTTTGATTAAGTGCTCATCCTTAGAGATATGCGCCAAAACGCGCAACTCAATCTGTGAATAGTCCGAGCTGAGCAAGACACTATCCTCCCATTCAGGGACAAAAGCCTTACGAATGAGGCGGCCTTGTTCCAAACGTACAGGAATATTTTGCAAGTTTGGATCCACACTAGACAGACGCCCTGTCTGAGTCAAATCCTGCACATAGCGCGTGTGGATTTTGCCATCATCCAAAATCCAGTCCTGCAAGCCTATCACATAGGTGGATTGAATCTTAGCAATCTGACGGTAGTCTAGAATTTTCTTAACTATCGGTGCAATAGGAGCCAGACGCTCTAGCACATCCACGGCTGTTGAGTAACCTGTCTTGGTTTTCTTGGTGTATTCTAGAGGAAGGCCGAGCTTTTCAAAGAGAAGCACGCCCAACTGTTTAGGCGAGTTGATATTAAACTCCTCACCAGCTAGTTCATAAATCTCCTGAGTGAGCTGCTCAATGACGACCTCATTTTCAGCCTGCATCTCAAGCAAGGTCTCTTTCTTGACTGTAATTCCAGCGATTTCCATCTTGGCAAGGACAAAAGCCAGAGGTTGTTCCATGTCATAGAGGAGATCTAACTGTCCATGTTCACTGAGTTTTTCAAGTAAAACAGGTTCGGTTTCAACCAATACCGCAACCTTGCGAGCTAGATGTTCCAAGAATTTTTCCCGTTCAGGAATTGCCTTCTTGACCCCCTTGCCGTAAAAGGTCTCATCATCGACTATGTAAGTCTGACCATAAAGACTTGCAATGGTTGAAATTTCATTATTCTCGACTGTTGAGAGTAAGTATTTTGCCAAGCGACTGTCAAAAGCAGGGGCCTGCAGGTTCAAGTCCAAGCGATTTAAAAGAACCTTAGCTTTCTTAAAGTCATACACTTTCAGAGGTGTTTTTTCTAGAAAATTCTTGAGAATAGGCTCCTGCAAGAGCTCAAGTTTATCTGTAGCGTAAAGTTTATCCCCACAAGACCAGGCAAAACCAATCAAGTCATCTGTATGGTAGTTTTCACCAAAAAGTTCAAAGTGGAAGATAGAGTTGGCACTCAGCATGTCATGACTGACATGGTCAACAATAGTGAAATCCAAACTTTCAGGCGCATCCGTTGACGAAACATTTAAAGCTTGCTTGAGTTGTTTGAAGCCCATTTCATCGTAGAATTTTCCGAGATTTTCCACATCCGGTCCACTATAGACCAAATCATCAAGGCCAATCTCAATTGGTGCCTGAGTTTCAATGGTCGCCAAGGTTTTAGATAGGAAGGCTTGTTCCTTGTCATTGATGAGATTTTCCTTCATCTTAGAAGCCTTCATCCCATCGATATGTTCATAAATACCCTCAAGCGAACCATGCTCCAGCAAGAGCTTGATACCTGTCTTTTCACCGATTTTCGTGACACCAGGGATATTATCAGACTTATCCCCCATAAGAGCCTTAAGATCAATGAACTGAGCTGGTGTGAGTCCCATCTTTTCCATGAGATATTCTGGGGTAAAGGCCTCAAACTCGGCGACACCTTTCTTAGAAATCTCAACTACCGTATGTTCATCCGTCAGCTGAATTAAGTCTTTATCTCCACTGACGATTGTTACATCAAAAGATTCCTTTTCAGCCAAGCGACCAAGAGTTCCAATGATATCATCTGCTTCATACTGTGGCAACTCATAATGGCGAATTCCAAGATGGTCTAGCAACTCACGAATGAAGGGAAATTGCTCACGAAACTCATCTGGAGTTTTAGCTCGGCCACCCTTGTAGTCTGCATACATCTCTGTTCGGAAAGTCGTCTTGCCTGCATCAAAGGCTACCAAAACATGACTGGGCTCAACCCGCTCTAAGACATGATTCAACATGAGTTGAAAGCCATAGATTGCATTGGTATGAAGACCATTAGCATTTTTAAACCGATCCAACTGCTGATAGAGCGCAAAAAAAGCTCGAAAAGCAACAGAAGATCCATCAATTAATAATAATTTATTCTTGTCCATACTCCCATTATAAAGGAAAGCAAGGAAAAATACCATCGGAAAGAGCTGAAAAACGTGGACTTGTCCCTATTTCTCCATAAAAAGAAAAGGATTCTACGAATCCTTTTCTTGTATCGATGTTAGGCAATTTATTTGTTCAATCTTCTCTTTGCAAATGGTAGCAAACTAAGAAGGAGACTGATAAATCCGAGCGATCCGACTGCTGAGGTGTCTTGGCTTCCAGTATTTGGAAGGAGCGGCTCATCCGTTGCTGCAGGAGCTTTGTAAGTACGATCTTGTTTCGTACCGAGAGTAGAATTTGTAGCCAAAGGAACCGCACTGCCAGTATATTCTGGAACTTCGTTTACTGCTGGTTCAATCTTTTCAGCATAGGCTGGAATATTGGCTACTGCTGGAGCACCGCTTTCTGCATAAACTGGGACATTCGCTACTGCTGGAGCACCACTTTCTGCATAAACTGGGAAATTCGCTACTGCTGGAGCACCGCTTTCTGCATAAACTGGGACATTCGCTACTGCTGGAGCACCGCTTTCTGCATAAACTGGAACATTCGCTACTGCTGGAGCACCGCTTTCTGCATAGACTGGAACATTCGCTACTGCTGGAGCACCGCTTTCTGCATAAACTGGAACATTCGCTACTGCTGGAGCACCGCTTTCTGCATAGACTGGGAGTTCATTTACTGCAGCTTCTACCGCGTTTACACCTTGCTTGTATTCTGGCAATTCTGTAGTCGCAGCTTCAACTGCATTCACTCCACCTTTAAAGTCTTCAATTTCAAGAACAGCCGACATGACACTACTTAGAGTCTTAATGGCATCCTCATAGTCTGCCAATGCTTGTTGCAATTCTTTTACTTGATTATTTTCAACACCATTCATTTTTGAAATAGAGATTTGTTCTTTAATTTTAATAACTTTTTTCTCTAATTTCAAAAGTTCTTGTTTCTTGGTATTTGTTTCTGGACGCTTAGCTTCTTCTGCTTTCCTAGCTTCCTCTGCCTTCCTAGCTTCCTCTGCCTTCTTAGCTTCTTCGGCTTTCTTAGCTTCTTCTGCCTTCTTAGCTTCCTCGGCTTTCTTAGCTTCTTCTGCCTTCCTAGCTTCTTCCTCTTTCTTGGTTTCCTCGGCTGCTTCCTTGTCCGCTGCAGCAAGTGTGGCTTGGTCTTGGCTAGAAAGTTGAGAATGAGTCTTCGCTTCAGCTGGGGTGACCTGATCGCTTTCCTCTGCCAAGAAGTCAGCTAACAAGTCTGACGCTTCGATATCGCCATCTTCAATGGCTTTCAAGATAGCGTCCTTGCCAATCAATTCTTTAGCTGCTTTAATCGCAGCTTCTTTGTCAGTAATAGAGGCGTCTTTGTTGATGTCTTCGATTGTTGATTGTTCGATACTCTCAAGGATTGTCAACAATTCGCTATGGGCTTTGGCTTCTGCTGCCTTCTTAGCTTCTTCCTCTTTCTTGGTTTCCTCGGCTGCTTCCTTGTCCGCTGCAGCAAGTGTGGCTTGGTCTTGGCTAGAAAGTTGAGAATGAGTCTTCGCTTCAGCTGGGGTGACCTGATCGCTTTCCTCTGCCAAGAAGTCAGCTAACAAGTCTGACGCTTCGATATCGCCATCTTCAATGGCTTTCAAGATAGCGTCCTTGCCAATCAATTCTTTAGCTGCCTTAATCGCTGCTTCTTTGTCAGTAATAGAGGCGTCTTTGTTGATGTCTTCGATTGTTGATTGTTCGATACTCTCAAGGGTTGTCAACAATTCGCTGTGGGCTTTGGCTTCCTCAGCTGCTTCCTTGTCCGCTGCAGCGAGTTTGGCTTGAACTTGGTTAGAAAGTTGTGATTGAGTCTTCGCTTCGGCTGGTGTTACCTGATCGCTTTCCCCTGCCAAGAGGTCAGCTAACAAGTCTGACGCGTCAAGGTCACCTTCTTCGATAGCTTTCAAGACGGCGTCCTTACCAATTACTTCTTTAGCTGCCTTAATGGCCGCTTCTTTATCAGTGATAGAAGCATCCTTGTTCAGGTCATCAATTGTCTCTTGTTCAATTTTTTCTAAGGTAGCGAGTAAATCTGAACGAACTTTAGCGGCCTCAACCTGGGCCTCTTTATCAGCTTCATCTAACTTAGCTTGATCTTCATCTGTGAATTCTGAGACAGGCTCAGCTTCCGTCTTATGCTCGCTCGTATCTGCTGGCCAATCTACAATAACATCACCAATCTCCAAATCCTCATCTGCAATAGCCTTCAGAAGATCTTCTTTACCAATCTCTTCTTTGGCTTCTTTGATAGCCGCTTCTTTATCGGTGATTGAAGCGTCTTTTTTAATATCTTCAATTACAGCATTTTCAAGAGATTCTAGGGCTTGAACCAGAGCACCTGTCGCTTGAGAAACTTGTTCTTTGGCATCTTTTTCAGCCTGGTCTAGTAGAGCCTTCTCCTCAGTAGACAATTTTTTATTAGTTTGAACTTCAGGGCCTGTTACCACAGCCTTATCTTCTGCACCTTCTGGTAATTCAGCGATAATATTGTCTAAACTGAGCTCTCCAGACTCAAGGGTATCTGAAATATACAGCTTACCGATATATTCCTTCACAGCCTTAACTGCAGCTTCTTTGTCCTCAATCGCTTCCTTATCCTCGATATCACTGATAGCCTGCTCTTCTAACTCATCCAAAGCCTGCATCAATTCTTCTTTGGTCATCTTGGCTAGACTTGTTGCTTCAGGATTAGCTGGACTAGCGTTTTCTAATCCCTTTTCAGTTTGATCACCGCTCTCACCTTCTGGCGCAGTTTGTGGTTGTGTGGGAGTCGCTGCCTGCTCCTCTACTTTTCCCCCATCTGCCTTAACTACTGAAGGTTGTGAAACGAATACACCAGCTCCCAGAACAGCTGCACTTGCTAAACTCGTTAAAATAACTTTCTTCTTGCCCATTAGACAACGCCCCTCTTTTTACTTTTTGTAATTATTATATTATATTGTACATTCTTCGTCAACTCCTTTCCTAAACAACTCAAACTTCCATGATTAAATTGAGCAAATCAGATTCTCTCCCCATTACTATCGAGTTTGTGCCCATCAACTACTCTATTAACAGCTAAGGCCCCCGAAGAATCAACATAGTAATGTTTACCAGAGACTTGGAACCATTGACTGGCTTTCATCCGACCAGATTCCTCTAAATAATACCAAGTTCCCTTGTCTTTAAGCCATCCCGTCTGCATCTGACCCGTTGGTTTCAAGTAATACCAATGAGAGCCGTCTTTAACCCAGCCACTTGACATGACCCCATTTTCTTTTAAATGATACCAATTGCCATTGACCTTTTTCCATCCAGTCGCTAGTTTACCGTCCTCTTGGTAATACCAAACACTACCTTCTTTCTTCCAACCATTTTCTGAAGCGCTTAACTCCTCATACTGAACGTATCGTCTAGCACCACTGTAAGATAGATAGCTGAGCCATTTATGCCCATCTTTTTCAAGGATCTGATCGTAATGCACACTTTCCCCAGAATAGTAATAATCAATGACTTGTCCTTCGCTTGATGGTTGATTCCTAATTGGCATTTTTCTTGTGAAGACCATGGTCCCACTTGACGAAAATTCTAACCCGCGAGCTCCCTCGCTAACTCCACGACTTGAGGACAAATCCCTGAAATGAATAAACCCTGTCATGGTGCTAGCCTTAACTTTTCGACGGTTATACCTCTCTCGCACTCCATAGTTATACTCTTCGATCTCAATCGTATCCCCTAACACATTTGATACCCAGGCCACGTGCCCATAATAACCTTCTGTCGACCAAGCAATAGCCCCAACTTCTGGCTTAGTATCCACACGATAACCTTCTCTCCTTGCCCGATGTCCCCATTCATTCGCATTTCCGTAGGCAGGAGGAATCTCAAAGCCATTTACACTACTCAAACGAAAGGCCGCAAAAGATGTACACTGGCGAGAATACATCCGCCATTGATCGATTTCAACACTACCATTTTTGTAGTGAAGTGGATAGTCATCACCACGCGCTACACTGTCGGCCTGAACCGATTCCCCACCAAACAAAAAGGTACTCGTAACGAACAAAGTAGCCAGCCCTACACTCAACTGAGTACATCTACTCTTCTTAACTCCTGATTTAAAAAACGTCATTCATTCTCCTTAGTGATATAAATTTCCGAGGTTACCCTCGTTTATACTATTCGGGAGAAAAAGAAAAAAGTGAGCAAAGCTCACTTCATTTTATGATTCTTGGTCTAGATAGCGAATCAAGTTCTTTTCTGTCAAGATATCTGAGTAGGTGAAGGATTCGACATAGACATTGGCTTGTTTGTCTCCCTCAATATCCCCAAATTCAACGATAAATAGGGATGGATAAACCTCAATTAGCTTACCCAATCGATTTTTTTGGCGCTTACGGCCATTCTCCAAAGTCATTTCAACGACTTGTCCCTCATGCGCCTTGATCTCTTCTTTGATTTTTTTCATCTTGGCTACATCTGTAAATGCATCTGACATCTTATGCCTCCCTCTTTGAGATACTTGAAAATTTATTGTATTCTTTTTGGAAAATCAATTCCACCGTTCCACGAGCTCCACTACGGTTTTTCTCGATGATAACCTCTACCTTGTTATTTGGAATTCCTTCCTCTTCTTCACCCGCACGATCATAGTAGTCTTCACGGTATAGAAAGGCTACGATATCCGCATCCTGCTCAATGGAACCCGATTCACGAATATCAGACAAGACTGGTCTCTTATCCTGACGCTGTTCCACTCCACGAGATAACTGACTAAGAGCAATGACTGGAACCTTTAGCTCTTTAGCTAGGATTTTTAACTGACGAGAAATTTCAGAGACTTCTTGTTGGCGGTTCTCGCGACCAGTACCTGTAATAAGCTGTAGGTAGTCGATCAAAATCAAGCCTAGATTGCCTGTTTCTTGAGCCAGTTTACGTGAGCGAGAGCGAATTTCCGTGATCCGAATCCCTGGTGTATCATCGATATAGATACTCGCGTTGGCTAGGTTCCCTTGAGCAATGGTATACTTTTGCCACTCCTCATCAGTCAATTGACCTGTACGGATAGAATGGGACTCCACTAATCCTTCGGCCGCCAACATACGGTCTACTAGACTTTCCGCACCCATTTCCAGTGAAAAGATGGCAACCGTCTTGTCCAACTTAGTCCCGATGTTCTGCGCAATGTTTAAAGCAAAGGCTGTCTTACCAACCGCTGGTCGCGCCGCTAGAATAATTAATTCCTCCTCATGGAGACCTGTCGTCATATGATCCAAATCACGGTAGCCCGTTGCAATACCAGTGATATCCGTAGTTTGTTGTGACCGAACTTCTAGGTTCCCAAAGTTGATATTCAGAATATCTCGAATATTCTTGAAACCACTACGATTGGCGTTTTCACTGACATCAATGAGTCCCTTCTCAGCCTGAGCGATGATTTCATCTGCAGGCTTAGAAGCCTCATAAGCTTGGTTGACAGACTCTGTCAACTTGGAAATCAAGCGACGTAGCATAGCCTTTTCCGCTACAATTTTAGCATAATATTCCGCATTAGCTGAAGTTGGTACCGAGTTGACGATTTCAACAAGATAGGACAAGCCACCAATATTTTGGAGATCGCCTTGGCTATCCAAAATCGTTCGAACCGTCGTCGCATCAATCGCTTCCCCACGATCCGACAAATCTACCATCGCTTGGAAAATCAACCGATGAGCATACTTAAAGAAGTCGCGAGAATCAATATATTCTCGGACAAAAACGAGCTTACTCTCATCTATAAAAATAGCCCCAAGAACAGATTGTTCTGCTAAAATATCCTGAGGTTGAACTCGCAGTTCCTCTACTTCTGCCATCCGACTTTCCTTCCTTTTACAATCTTGTCAAGAAGTTGTAAACTTAACCTTCTTTTACACGAAGATTGATGACACTTGTAACATCTTGATAGATCTTCACTGGTACATCAATCAAACCTACTGCTCGAATTGGTGCTTGCACTTGAATATTGCGTTTGTCAATCTTAATACCAAACTGCTTTTGCAATTCTTCTGCAATTTTCTTGTTAGTGATGGAGCCAAATGTACGGCCATCTGGTCCAACCTTTTCAACAAACTCTACAACTGTTTCTTCTGCTTCAAGCTTAGCCTTGATGGCTTTTGCTTCAGCAATCATTTCAGCATGAGCCTTTTCTTCTGATTTTTGTTTTCCACGCAACTCACCCACTGCTTGAGCAGTCGCTTCCTTGGCCAAATTCTTTTTAATCAGGAAGTTTTGAGCGTAGCCAGTTGGCACTTCCTTGATTTCGCCTTTTTTCCCTTTTCCTTTGACATCTGCTAAAAAGATTACTTTCATTCTTCTTTCTCCTTTTCCTTTTGTTCATCCAAGACAAGTTGAGTCAATTTTTCTCCTGCTTCTGACAGACTCATATTCTCGATTTGCGCAGCAGCTAGATTAAAGTGACCACCGCCACCCAACTCTTCCATAATGCGTTGCACATTGATTTTACTGCGACTTCGAGCCGAGATAGAGATAAATCCTTGTGTATTTTTCGCTAGAACGAAGCTGGCTTCAATACCAGACATGCCCAACATAGCATCGGCAGCCTTACTGATAACAACTGTGTCATAAGACATTGAGTCCTTAGCTTGGGCAATCAAGATATCTGAACCTAGCTTATGACCTTGTAAAATGAGTTCATTTACCTCACGGTATTCTTCAAAATCTGTCGCAGCAATCTCCTGGATCGCGATGCTGTCGCTTCCACGTGTTCGAAGGTAGCTAGCCACATCAAAAGTTCGACTCGTTACTCGAGACGTAAAGTTTTTGGTATCCAGCATCATACCAGCCATCAAAACACTGGCCTGCATACGACTTAAACGATTTTTCTTAGAATTTTGGAACTGAATCAATTCTGTGACCAACTCACTCGCACTACTTGCTCCACTTTCGATATAGGTAATTACAGCATTCTCTGGAAAATCCTGATCACGTCGATGATGGTCAATGACAATGGTTTGCGTGAATAGATCATAAAAACCTTTGGACAAGGTCAAAGCTGTCTTGGAATGATCTACTAGAATCAACAAAGAGCGCTTTGTAACTAGCCTCATCGCATCAGACAGAGGCAAGAGCTTGGTGACTCCCTCTTTTTCCAAGAAGTTGATAGCCCGCTCGATATCTGGCGACATTTGATCTGCATCGTAGACTGCATAACTGTCTTCTGTAATATTGCTCGCAAACAACTGCATACCAACAGCAGATCCCAAAGCATCCATATCTAGATTTTTATGACCGACTACAAAAACTTGGTCAACACTTCGAATCTTATCAGAAATGGCTGTCATCATGGCTCTGGTACGTGTACGAGTACGTTTGATAGATGCAGCAGTTCCTCCACCAAAGTAGACAGGATTCTTGGTTTCGTTATTTTCCTTGACCACCACCTGATCACCACCGCGAACTTCTGCTAAGTTCAAGTTTAGAAGAGCAACTTTTCCTATCTCATCATGATTTCCATCACCATAAGAAAATCCCATACTTAAAGTCAAGGGCAATTGTCTCTGTTTCGACTCTTCGCGGAAAACATCAATGACAGAGAACTTATCATTCATCAATTCCTCAAGCACGGTATAATCAGTAAATAGATAAAATCGATCCATCCCCACGCGCCGAGAAAACATGGCATACTTCTCCGTAAACTCCGATACAAAGTTGGCCACAAAACTATTGATATGACTGATATCCGAGTCAGAAGTCGCATCTTCTAAATCATCGTAGTTATCGACCGAGATGACTCCAATCACTGGTCGACTCGTTACCAACTCGACAGTTGCTTCGTATTCCCCTGAAACGTCAAAGAAATACAGGACACCTGAAGCCTTGTCCATATGAACGGCATAGCGTGTTTCCCCCAAGGTGGCGTAAGAACCAGGGTTCCCCACCGAAGCTTTGATGATGGTTTGAATCAATTCGACATCAATTTCGCCTTCTTCAGTAGTCAAAATCAACTCAGCATAAGGATTAAACCACTCTACTTCGCCAGTAGATAGGTCTAATTTCAGAACACCAACCGGCATTTGTTCGAGCAGCGTGTTTAAGCTATCTTCCGCTTGATGATTTACGTATTGAATTTGTTCAATTTCGCTCTTTTCATACTGTTTTTTTTGCCAGACAAATAAAAGCAGATAAAGAAGTACAAATAAAAACAAGACACTGATTGTTACAACATTATTTTGTGAAAAAATAATCAGCATTGTTAAGGTTCCGAAAGTTACAAGCCCTAGTAGAATCGCAGAATTCGGAGTTAAATTATTTTTTTTCATTCTAAACCTCTTGCGCATTATTATATCACAAATGCCCTTAAAAAGCGACCTTTTAAAAGAGGTAAACCTTCCTTTTATTGAGAATTTCATATAGTTTTAGACGAAAAAAGGAGGATAAGCTAACCATCCTCCCGCACATCTATATACTCCGGTTACTGTCACTTAACGTTCAACGATGAGGGCTGTTCCCATCCCTCCTCCGATACAGAGAGTAGCTAAACCAGTTTTAGCATCACGTTTCATCATCTCATGTACCAGAGTCACTAGGATACGGCAACCTGAAGCCCCAATTGGGTGACCAAGAGCAATCGCACCACCATTGACATTGACAATATCGGTATTGAAGCCAAGCGTTTTCCCAACCGCACAAGCTTGAGCAGCAAAGGCTTCATTTGACTCGATCAAGTCGAGATCATCAACTGTCAAATTGCCTTTTTCAAGAGCTTTACGGGTCGCATAAATCGGTCCACATCCCATAATCTTAGGATCCAAACCTGCACTTGCATACGAACGAATGCGAGCAATGACTGGAAGTCCCAATTCTTCAGCTTTTTCAGCACTCATGACCAAGACAGCTGCCGCTCCGTCATTGATACCTGAGGCATTTCCCGCTGTAACAGAACCGTCTTTTTTGAAAACAGGACGCAGCTTAGACAGACTCTCCAAGCTAGCATCTTTTCTAGGAAATTCATCTGTATCAAAGACGATAGGATCGCCTTTACGTTGAGGAATGACCACCGGAACAATCTCTTCCTTAAAGCGTCCAGATTCTATAGCCGCCACTGCTCGTTTTTGTGATTCCAAAGCAAGCGCATCTTGATCATCCCGGCTAACACCATATTCTGCGGCCACATTCTCAGCTGTAATCCCCATATGGTATTCGTTAAAGGCATCAGACAAACCGTCCTTAATCATGGTATCTACCACTTTCGAATCTCCCATACGGCCACCCCAACGGAAGCTTGGCAAAACATATGGAGCCTGGCTCATGTTTTCTGCACCACCAGCCACGACAATATCTGCATCTCCGCACTGAATCGCTTGAGCAGCTAACTGCACTGCCTTCAAACCGGAACCACAAACCTTATTAATGGTAAAGGCTGGTGTAAATTCAGGAAGCCCAGCATGAATACTCATTTGGCGAGCCACGTTTTGGCCTAAACCTGCGCCTAGGACATTCCCCATAATCACTTCATCTACCTGCTCTGGTTTAATATTCGCTTTTTCCAAAGCACTCTTAATTACCAAAGATCCCAAATCAACAGCAGAAACATTCTTCAAGCTCCCGCCAAAGGAACCTAAAGGTGTTCGCACTGCCGAAACAATAACTACATCTTTCATGACTACCTCCATTAAGTCTAGGAAATAAAAATTTTTCTTAAG
The DNA here is from genome assembly GCF_026782375.1 of Streptococcus oralis. GTDB lineage: Bacteria > Bacillota > Bacilli > Lactobacillales > Streptococcaceae > Streptococcus > Streptococcus oralis_CL. Next base: position 212,992 of record NZ_JAKUWJ010000002.1, read on the forward strand.
TCTTTAAACCAAAAATTCCTAAAAAAAAACATTACAAAATCGTTATCAAAGAACTATTTTAAAATGCAAAAGTGGTTTACACTGGTGTAAACCACTTTGATAAAAACCTTTTCTTATGATTCTTTTACTTCGAGCAAACCAACTTCACCATCTTCACGACGATACAAAACATTTGTTGTTTGATCTTCTACGTCTACATAGATAAAGAAATCATGTCCCAACAAATCCATTTGAAGAAGCGCTTCTTCTAAATCCATTGGTTTTAAATCAATTTGTTTTGAACGAACTACTTTTGGTTGCACAACATTTGCATCTTCAACTAGGGCATCTGTAAAGAGTTGGCTTGTCGCAACTTTATTTTTATTTTTACGTTCAATTTTTGTTTTATTTTTACGAATCTGACGTTCAATTTTATCAGTTACAAGATCGATAGAGCCATACATATCTTGAGAAATATCTTCTGCACGGAGAGTAATAGATCCAAGTGGAATCGTTACTTCAACTTTTGCTGTTTTTTCACGGTAAACTTTCAAATTCACACGTGCATCCAACTCTTGCTCAGGTTGAAAATACTTTTCGATCTTTTCGAGTTTAGAAACTACATAATCACGAATCGCTTCTGTTACTTCTAGGTTTTCACCACGGATACTATATTTAATCATATAAGTACCTTCTTTCTAAACATTTTTGTTTTTCTAACTATATTATAGCGTTTTCATTTTCATTTTGCAAATTTTTTCCTCATCTTACAAGGGAAAAAGTTTTAACATCCAAAGCTCCTGCTTCTTCAAAAAGACGCTTCACACGATTGACAGTCGCACCTGTTGTATAGATGTCATCAATAACCAAAATTTTCTTAGGAAGAGGGTCTTCAGTTTTTATAAAAAATGGAATTTCGGTAGCTAATCGTTCCGAGCGATTTTTAGAAGAACTAGCCGTCTCTTCTCTTTTCCCTAGTAAATCTTGAAAAGAAAACCCTGCTGCCTCAACCAAACCTTCAACCTGGTTAAATCCCCTCTCAAGCAATCTTTCAGGACTTAGGGGAATGACAACAAATTGATAGTCTCCATACTTTTTCAATTCATTAGCTAAAACAGGAGCAAAAACCTTTCTAAGTAGAAAATCCCCATCAAACTTATATTGACTAAAGAAGTCTTTCATAGCTTGATTATAGGTGAAGATTGCATTATGATCGACTTGAATCCCTTCTTTACACCAAAATTTACAATCTTGACACATAGTTGACAGACCTGTTTTCATACAGTTCGGGCAATAGTCCTCACCAATTTTCTCAAAAGTAGACTCACAATCTGAACAAAGATGGTTGTTCTCATTCTTAAACAGCAAAAGGTGACTAAATGTCAAGTCACTCTTTATTGTCTGTCCACATAATAAACAGTTCATAAGCCTGCCTCCTTGTTCATCTGCTTAATTTCCTTGATTGCTTTTTTAATGGAAACATTTAATCCATCATGAAAGAAGAGCAATTCACCAGTCGGTCTATCCATACTGCGCCCAACTCGCCCTCCAATCTGAATCAAGCTAGCCTTGGTAAAGAGACGATGATTAGCTTCTACAACAAAAACATCCACACACGGAAAGGTGACCCCACGCTCCAAAATTGTTGTACTAATAAGGATTGTCAACTCCCCATCTCGAAAAGCTTGTACCTGCTCTAATCGATCTACTGTAACAGAGGACACAAAACCAATATTCTCATTCGGGAACTGCTCCTGCAGGATTTCTTTCAACTTCTCACCTTTCTGAATTTCTGATGCAAAAAGCAGTAATGGAAAACCGGTCCTCCTCTGTTTCTCTATATAGGTTTTTAACTTTGGAGATAACTGACTCTTATCTAAATAACAATTAAAATCCGATAACCAAACTGGCTTTGGAATAATCAATGGATTTCCATGAAATCGTCTTGGCAAGCTTAACCTTTTTAATTCTCCAGTGCGAACCTTTTTATCTAACTCATCTGTAGAGGTCGCTGTAAGAAATATCCTTAACCCCTCCTCCTTTACACATTTGTTTACAGCATAGTAAAGAACAGAGTTGTCAACATAAGGAAAGGCATCTACTTCATCCACTATCAGCAAGTCAAAAGCATGATAAAATTTTAACAGCTGATGAGTCGTTGCAACAACTAGTGGTGTTCGAAAATAGGGTTCTGACTCACCATGAATTAGTGCTATCTCACAAGCAAAGTCATTCTGCAGTCGTTTATACAGCTCCAAACACACATCAATTCGAGGGCTGGCTAAACAAACTGCACCACCTTCATTAATCACTTTAGCCACAACTTGATAAATCATCTCTGTCTTTCCCGCTCCTGTTACAGCGTGAACCAAGGTTGGCTCTTGCTTGTCTACCGCTTGAAGAAGTCCCTCTGAAACTTTTTCTTGAAAAGGTGTTAACTGACCACGCCATTTGAGGACGTCTTGCTTAGGAAAATCCTCCTGCGGAAAATAGTATAAAGCTTGATCACTCCTGACCCTCTTCATCAATAAACACTCCCTACAATAGTAAGCACCTACAGGTAAATGCCATTCTTCTAGAATACTACTATTACAACGTTGACAAAACAGTTTCCCTTTCTCTTTTCTCATTGCCGGCAGTTTCTCAGCCATCTGACGTTCTTCTTTCGTTAATTCTTTCTCAGTAAACAAGCGACCGAGATAGTTTGGATTTACTTTCATACTTCTTTATTCGTAAAAATATAGCGCTTTAGGTAATTTTTTAGTACAATTAAATCATGGAATTTAGAACAATTAAAGAGGACGGGCAAGTCCAAGAAGAAATCAAAAAATCACGCTTTATCTGTCACGTAAAGCGTGTCTATAGTGAAGAAGAAGCTCGTGACTTTATCACTGCTATCAAAAAAGAACACTACAAAGCCACCCATAACTGCTCTGCTTTTATTGTAGGGGAACGCAGTGAAATCAAGCGTACGAATGATGATGGTGAGCCTAGTGGTACTGCTGGAGTCCCTATGCTTGGCGTCTTAGAAAATCATAATCTTACCAATGTCTGTGTAGTAGTTACTCGTTACTTTGGTGGAATTAAGTTAGGCGCTGGCGGTTTGATTCGCGCTTACGCAGGAAGTGTAGCCTTGGCTGTCAAAGAAATAGGCATTATTGAAATCAAAGAGCAAGCTGGCATAGCCATTCAGATGTCTTACGCTCAGTATCAAGAATATAGCAATTTTCTTAGAGAACATAAACTCGCGGAAATCGAGACAAACTTTACAGATCAAATCGATACCATAATTTATGTTGATAAGGAAGAGAAAGAAAATATTAAGTCTGCTCTTGTAGAGTTTTTTAATGGAAAGGTTACTTTAACGGATCAAGGTTTACGAGAAGTTGAAGTTCCTGTAAACTTAGTGTAAATAAAGGAGAAATACATGGCGTTTGGGAAATTTATTCAAGGACTTGCTGGTAACTTCAGTGAGCAAAACAAAGAAGCTCTTATCAAAGAATATGGTCAATACCTACTAGAGAATGAAGAAATCCAAAGTGGATATAAGCTCATTCGTGACGCAATCATCTTTACAAATATTCGTATCATCTTTACAGATAAGCAAGGCGCTACTGGTCGCAAGATGTCTGTTAAGTCACTCTTTTTGATGAACATTGTCAACGTTGAAATGGAAACTGCGGGAGCAGGTATAGACGATAGTGAGATTACGATCACTTATTTAGAGAATGTCTTTCTAAAAGCACATAATGAGCATTTTAGTTACCACAAATTTGAATTTCCTAAGAAAACGGATATTCTTCCCCTTTACAGCTATTTACTAGAACTTGCTTATCACAATCGATTGAAATTTAATGGCTTAGATCTTTGATATAAAAAAATCCTATCGCTTCGATAGGATTTCTATATTTTACAAATAGCCTAGAGCACGTTATACTAGAATCATCTTATACAAAGAGGTATATCTATGACTATCTACAATAATATTACTGAACTAATCGGACAAACACCAATTGTTAAACTTAACAACATTGTTCCAGAGGGTGCTGCAGACGTCTATGTTAAACTAGAGGCCTTTAACCCAGGATCTTCAGTCAAAGATCGTATTGCCCTTAGCATGATTGAAAAAGCTGAGCAGGATGGCATTCTAAAACCCGGTGCTACTATTGTTGAAGCAACAAGTGGAAATACTGGAATCGGTCTTTCATGGGTTGGTGCTGCTAAAGAATATAAAGTTGTTATCGTCATGCCAGAAACGATGAGTGTGGAACGACGTAAGATTATCCAAGCCTATGGCGCTGAACTCGTCCTTACACCTGGTAGCGAAGGTATGAAAGGTGCGATTGCCAAAGCCCAAGAAATCGCAGCTGAACGCGATGGTTTTCTTCCACTCCAGTTTAATAATCCAGCTAATCCTGAAGTACACGAAAGAACAACAGGAGCTGAAATACTAGCTGCTTTTGGTTCTGATGGACTAGATGCCTTTGTGGGTGGTGTTGGTACTGGTGGAACGATTTCAGGCGTTTCACATGCACTTAAAGCAGCAAATTCTAATATTCAAATTTTTGCAGTTGAAGCTGATGAATCTGCTATTCTGTCTGGCGAAAAACCAGGACCTCACAAAATTCAAGGTATCTCAGCTGGATTTATTCCTCAAACACTTGATACAGAAGCCTATGACGGTATCGTCCGTGTAACATCAGATGATGCTCTTGCACTTGGTCGTGAGATTGGCGGAAAAGAAGGCTTCCTTGTTGGGATTTCTTCCGCTGCAGCGATTTACGGGGCAATTGAGGTTGCCAAAAAATTAGGTGCGGGTAAGAAAGTCCTTGCTTTAGCACCAGATAACGGCGAACGTTATCTGTCTACAGCACTCTATGAATTTGAAGTGTAGTCTCCTAAATGCACTTAGCCCTTATTAAAGGGCTTTTTGTTTACTCACTCTAAAATAAAAAAAGGAAGCAAATTGCTTCCTTTTCATTATTAGTTATTTAAGGCTGCTGCCATTGTAGCTGCAACTTCTGCTTCGAAGTCGTTCGCAGCTTTTTCGATACCTTCACCAACTTCAAAGCGAGCGAACTCAACTACTGAAGCGTTAACTGATTCAAGGTATGCTTCAACTGTCTTACTATCGTCCATGATGTAGACTTGTGCAAGAAGTGTGTACGCTTGGTCAACCTTAGTGTTGTCAAGCATGAAGCGATCCATTTTACCTGGGATGATTTTGTCCCAGATTTTTTCTGGTTTGCCTTCTGCAGCCAACTCAGCTTTGATGTCAGCTTCTGCTTGAGCAATCACTTCATCAGTCAATTGTGCTTTTGATCCATACTTCAAGTGTGGAAGGGCTGGTTTACCAACCATTGCACGGCTTTCGTTGTCTTGATCAATTACGTGGTTCAATTGAGCCAACTCATCTTTAACAAATTGCTCATCCAATTCTTTGTAAGAAAGAACTGTTGGTTTCATCGCAGCAATGTGCATTGAGATTTGTTTAGCAAGAGCTTCGTCTCCACCTTCAATAACAGAGATAACACCGATACGGCCACCATTGTGTTGGTAAGCTCCAAAGTGTTGTGCATCTGTTTTTTCAATCAAAGCAAAACGACGGAATGAGATTTTTTCTCCGATAGTTGCTGTTGCAGATACATACGCTGCTTCAAGAGTTTCACCTGAAGGCATTGTCAAAGCGAGAGCTTCTTCATTGTTAGCTGGTTTTCCTTCAGCAATTACTTTAGCTGTAGCATTTACCAAGTCAACGAATTGAGCGTTTTTCGCAACGAAGTCAGTTTCAGCGTTTACTTCAACTACTGCTGCAACGTTACCGTTAACAAATACACCTGTCAAACCTTCTGCAGCAACACGGTCAGCTTTCTTAGCTGCCTTCGCCATACCTTTTTCGCGAAGCAATTCGATCGCTTTTTCGATATCACCGTCTGTTTCTACAAGCGCTTTTTTAGCGTCCATAACACCGGCACCAGATTTTTCACGCAACTCTTTAACAAGTTTAGCTGTAATTTCTGCCATTTTGATTCTCCTATATTTTTTAAAAATAGGAGAGCTGGGCTAGGCCCCGCCCTCCTAGGTAATTACTATTTATATGAATTAAGCGTTGTCGCCTTCTACAACTTCAACGATTTCTTCGATTGAGTCAGCTTGAGCTTCTGAAGCTGCAAATTCTGCTTCAACGGCTGCTGCATCTTCCCCTTGACGTCCTTCGATGATAGCGTCAGCCAATTTAGCTGTGATCAATTTAACAGCGCGGATAGCGTCATCGTTAGCTGGGATGATTACATCGATATCGTCTGGATCAGTGTTTGTGTCAACCATCGCTACAACTGGGATGCCCAATTTTTTAGCTTCTTTAACAGCGATTTGTTCTTTATGTGGGTCAACTACGTACATTACATCTGGGATACGAGGCATGTCTTCGATACCACCCAAGAATTTTTCAAGACGTGCACGTTGTTTGTTAAGAAGTGCAACTTCTTTCTTAGGAAGAACGTCGAAGATTCCTTCTTCTTCCATACGTTTGATTTCTTTCAAACGAGCAATACGTTTTTGGATAGTTCCCCAGTTAGTAAGAGTTCCACCCAACCAACGGTGGTTGATGTAGTATTGACCTGAACGTTCTGCTTCTTCTTTAACAGCGTCAGCAGCTTGTTTTTTAGTACCAACAAACAATACAACTGCATCGTTAGCTGCCGCATCACGCATAAAGTCGTATGCTTGGTCAGCGTATTTTACAGTTTGTTGCAAGTCGATAACGTGGATTCCGTTACGCTCAGTGAAGATGTACTTAGCCATCTTAGGGTTCCAGCGACGAGTTTGGTGACCAAAGTGTACACCAGCCTCAAGAAGTTGTTTCATTGAAATTACTGCCATGAGTATTTCTCCTTTTTGTTTTTTCCTCTCCTCGATTTCAACTTGCAAAACGACCCGAGGGCAACAGTTTCACAATTCATCAAGAATGAGTATTATCGTTTACACGATAAGTTTCATTCTATCATAATTGGAGCTTTATTTCAAGTGATTTTGTTATTTTTTCTTATTAAATTACTAGTTGAAAGCTCTAAATTTAAAACATCTCAACATATACTGCTGAGATGTTCTGATAGCTAATTTTTTTAAATTTAATATAGTGGCAAAATAATTAGTTTATCCTATCTACTTCGAAGTTTCTTACGAATTTTATAAGCTAGATTAAACAAGAAATATAATGAACTAGTTGGATAATTAAACTCACCAGCAAATTCTTCGATAGTAGGATTAAACTTGGATTTAAAGTTAATTAACCCACCCTCTAAGTTGTTTTCAATTCCACCCATATTATGAGTCTCAGCCCCTCGTTCAAAAGAATGTTGAGCTGTCTCAAACCATGTAGGAATAGCAGGTTGATAGTGTCTAAATTCTTCATTCATTCCAGCATATAAGTTTTCAGAAGTTTTCCCAAATTCGATAGTTAAAGTACCAGACAATGGGACAACACTATCTCCTCTATCAATATAGCTCTTAAGAAAAGAAATTTCTTCTTCTAATCGATTTCTCTCTTGCTGATTATCTTTTACTTTACCTTCTTTCGTTTTATCTGTAAACTTCTGCGCTGTTTTTAGATTCTTTTCGAATTGCTTCTCAACTTCTTTCAATCTATTAGGTAGATCTAAATAGCTCAGTGTGATAAAGGAGTGGCTAGGATAAGTAGTCAGTAACTTTTGATAGTAATCTTTGTCTCGTAAACTAATGTTCTTACGAGACTCTGTTTTCTTCATTAAAAATGAAAATTCATCTAATAAATCGAGTCCACCAAATTTTACTTCCAATCCTTTATTTCTTGCAGTTCGGATGGCCTGTCTAGTAGACTTAGAAAGTTGATCCAGTGAAAAATTTTCTTTATGAATATTAGCTTGAAAACGTGGTTGTATATTTTCTGCCATATCCTTTGTTAAGCCTGTCCAATGAACTTTATTTTTTTTCAGTTCTTCAACAATTTCTAAAGTCATAGAATTTTGGACAGTTTCTTGGCCAATAAGACCTCTACTGATAAATAGACTTGGGTCAAATTTAACCATTATTGCATGGCTTTTTTTAGCAAGTTTTTTCAACGTTAAAAGAACAAATTTCAGAAGTTCTTTATCTTCATAATCAATTACTGGACCTCGTGGAATGTAGAACATAGAAAGTCCTAATGGTAGCGGCTGAATTAAGATATTTGCTACTCCAACTAATTGATTGTCTTTATAAAAGCCAACTCTCTCATTCCCCCAAGTATTCTTTATCTTGTACCAATCACTACTCTGCAATAAATTTCCTTGAGGATGATTTTCTAAAAATAAATCCCACTCTTTAACATCAACATTTATTTTATACGTAAACATAACTCCAACACCGACTCCCTTAGAAAACATTCTTTATTAACATGCTACACTCGTACTAAATCCCTACGTTTCATTTTACTTTAACCAAACAATTATAAGAATAGAATAGAATAGAAGTTCAAGTAATTATATAATGCAATTTATTTTTCAGCACTATACAAAGAGTGAGATTAATAAAATCTCACCCTAAATTTAGTAATAATCAGTATATTAGTTTGGATAAATGTATCTTACAGTACCTCTTGATGCTGTCGGATTAAACCATCCACGATAATTTCCGATTGGTTGAGTTCCACTGCCATCATAGTTACACTCAGAAACTTGAATACGAGTTGATGATTCAACTGCTGTAACAACTGCTACGTGACCGTATCCTCCATCATCCCATGAAGCAATTGCGCCAACTTGTGGTGTAGAACCTGTACGGAAACCTGCAGCCGCTGCACTAGCTGCCCACTGACCACCATTACCCCAATAATCACCGGCCCATGGAGCCAAGGTCTTAGCACCCCATGTACATTGACCTACAGGATAACTTGAAGCATTTGAGCTATATGTTGGACGAGTTCTAGTTACAGTTGGAGCAGGTGCTGGAGTGTAGCTTGAATCATCATCTGATGAAGAGCTTGAAGCTGCTTGCACTTGATCTGAAAGTGTTGTATTTCCAGAAGCAACAACTGATTGTTGTTGGCTTGTTTGACGTGCTTTATAAGCTGCCTCTGCCTCAGCTGCTGCTTTCGCTTCTGCCTCAGCTGTTGCTTTTTGTTCCAACAATGTTGCTTTCTCACCTTCTGCAGTTGCTTTCTCAGCAGCAAGGTTCAACTCAGCAACTTTCAACTCAGCTTGCTTTGTTGTCAATGTTTGTGCATCGTCAGCAAGAGTTTGTTGGTTGGCAATTACGGTATTGATAGCTTCGTTATTCGCAACTTGTTTTTCAGCAATTGATTTTTTATCAGCCTTTTGTTGTTCCAACATTTTGTTGTTAGCTGATACAATCTCGCTCATAGCTGCAACTCGTGAAATAGCTTCAGTAATTGATTTTGAGTTTACAATTGTGTTGATGTAGCTAGTTGCAGCACCATTTGTTTGTGCGCTACGTGCTTGTTTTTCCAATGAGTCATTACGAGCAACAATGTTCTTAGAAAGCTCTGTAATTTCTCCTTCAAGCTTTTTAGACTCAGCTTGTAGTGTTTCATTTTCAGCTTGCAAGCTTGCTTGTTGTGTTTGAATAGCTGTAACTTGCGTTTGGATTTCATCTACTTCTTTTTGAGCTTCTTTTTGTTTAGCTGACAAGTCACTAATTTTACTATCTTGAGCAGCAATTTTTTCATCAGTTGTTTCAGCATGAACAGTTGTTAATACCGCCGTTTGTGAAACCAATACTGTACTTAACAAAAGTGACGCTAAGATTTTTTTCTTCATATTATGTAGATACTCCTTCTATTTAAGACATTACTAGTATACCAAAAAAAGACATAATAAATATTACGCCTTTGTTACATTTATATTTCTTTCTCATAGATAATATTTTTCAAAAATGTATTGGAAAATCACCATCCATAAGAAGTTCAGAATCATTGATGGGACAAGACTATAGACAATGAAAACTGGCATAGAATCTACCGTCAATCCTACAGCTAAAGCCAGAAGATAACTCCCCATATCAAACAGAAAACTGATTACAATAATAGTCAGCATCCTTGTCCAACGATTTGTCAGAATCACACTGTTAAACTTGTGGAGCGAAGCACCAATCACGATAAACAAAAGCGTGGCAATTCCAATCAAGTGGAAAAAATAAATATCGTAAACCAAACCCACTATACAACAATAGGCTAGATAGAGATACTCTGACACCTCGATTGTCTCAAATAAGAGAAACAAGAATAGAAAATGACTGGCTAAATGAAAGTGGGGGAAGAAGGATCCCACCAATTGACCAATATGAGCATCAACTAGAACGGCAACAGGGAGTAAAAAGAAAATACCAACTTGTTTAAACAGTCTCATTACGAATTCCCCACTAACTCTACCACATGAAGATCTTTGGTGTCAGCACTCAACTTTACTGTTACCTCTCGTGTTAGATAGTCACTACTGTGCGATGTGGCAACAACCTCACCAACAGGAATATCCTTAACATTAAAGTTTCCGAGCCCCCCTGTCGTCACCTTGTCTCCCGCGCTAATGTCGCTATTACTATTTAATTGACTAATTTTAAGCAGTTCGGTTTCCTTGTCATAACCAACGATGATTCCATAAATTTCAGTAGAACCATGCAGAATTTTAACGGAAATTTTGTCGGAATTTTCAGTGTTTGTCAATAAGTTGACCGTTGTTGAATGCTCCTCTACTTTTGAAACACTACCAATCAAGCCACCGTTTGCAATGGCCAACATGTTTTCAGAAACTCCTTTTGAACTTCCCACATCAATTGTCAACTCTTGCTTCCAAGACACAGGAGCTCGCATAATCACATCTGCTGCTAGGGTTTTTGTCGCCTGTAATTTTGACTTCATCTCTAGAAGCTGACGTAGTTGTTCATTTTCTGTTTTTAAACGTTCTGATTGATTAGACTCCACCTCTAGTTGATAGAGTTGTTTTTTTAGACTTTCGTTTTCATTGTAAGTCTGCGTCAAATGTCCCAAATCCGATTTGAAAGCATCAAACCACTGAAAGGGTTTTTGAACAATTCTATCTACTAAGGAAATGCCATCTCCTAGTTTTGTCACAATAGCACTTGAATAGGTTGTCACTAATAGTACAGAAACTGCCAGAACTGTGACAAAAACGATGATTAGATATTTTGATTTTTTAAAACGGTTCATATTCCTACCTTTTTACTAAAGATCTACTACTGTGATTTTTTTATAAATCTTACAAATCCACTAAGATTTTAAGAAAAATAAGAGACATCCCAGCACCAGAATCACAAGAATCGCCAGTGTATCCTTTTGACACCATCTCAACTGTCTATACTGGCTTCTACCCTTTCCTCCCTGATAACCACGCGCTTCCATGGCTATTGCCAATGAATCTGCACGCTTTAAGCTCGTCGCAAAAAGAGGAATTAAAATCGGAATCATAGCCTTTACTTTTTGAACGATACTACCTTCGCCAAAGTCAACTCCACGAGCCTTCTGAGCATTCATAATTCTCGTCGTGTCATCCATCAAGGTTGGAACAAAACGCAAACTCATTGATAACATGAGACCAATTTCATGAACGGGAACTTTCACGCGTTTCAGAGGTGCTAAAAGAGATTCAACTGCAGCTGCCAGACTCAAAGGCATGGTCGTTAAGGTTAGCAAAGTCGAAAAGAAAATAATCAATACAAAACGACAGAAAATAATCCCAGCTTGTTGCAAAGCATAATCCGTTATTATTATAAAAGAAAACTCAAATAAGACATTTCCACTTGAAATGAAAAAGAGTTGAAATAGAGTCGTAAAAGCAATCAAGAAAAACATGGATTTTAATCCCTGAACAAAAAATGAGAGGGAAACACCCGACAAAGCGATAAATATACCTGTCGCTACAAAAAGAATGAGATTGGCCAGGGGATTATTGGCCCAAAATACAATCAAAATCAACAGGATCATAGCGAGCAATTTACTACGGGGATCCAAGCGATGAATGATGGAATCTCCTGGTATATAACGCCCTAAAATCATACTATCCATTTAGCGACTCCTTAAACTCCTCTATCTTGATTGGCAGTTTTTTAAAAGCTACACCTCTATCTGCCAAACGTTTACAAAAGGCTGTTATTTTAGGCACACCTAACTGCACCTTTTCCATAGAGGCTACATCTTGGAAAACATCACTCGGTTTGCCACTTTTGACTAAACGCCCCTTCTCCATAACATAGACCTGATCAGCATACGTAGCTACATCATCCATCAAATGCGTTACCAGGACGATTGTCATTCCAGCAAGGTGAAGTTTTTTAAACAGGGTCATCAATTCTTTTCTGCCCAAAGGATCTAGTCCAGCTGTTGGCTCATCCAAAACCAAGACAGTAGGCTCCATGGCTAGTATCCCTGCAATGGCCACACGTCTCATCTGACCACCCGAAAGTTCAAATGGACTCCTCTCAAAGAGTGACTCATCAATGCCCACCAAGGCTAACTTTTCACGCGCAATTTCCTGTGCTTCTTCCTCAGAAACTCCAAAATTTTGTGGTCCAAACGCAACATCTTTCAAAACAGTTTCTTCGAAAATCTGATTTTCAGCAAATTGAAACACTAGACCGACTTGCTTTCGAATCTGTCGAATTTCTTTATTTGTTGATGTAGGAGTAATGACGGTATCGAAAACTCGAACAGAACCCTTACTTGGAAGCAATAGGCCATTTAAAAGCTGTAAGATGGTCGATTTTCCACTACCTGTATGTCCTATCAAAGCTGTATAGGAGCCGTCCTCAATCGCCAAGGAAACATCAGTCAAGGCTGATGAAGATAGGGGTGTCCCCTCTTGATAGGTAAAGCTCACATTTTCTAGAGTAATTCCCATAACTTGTCCTCTAGCTCTCCTTCTGTCAAATAACCATCTGGCAACTGATAGCCTGTCTCTCTCAAAGATTCTCTCAATTGATTCGTAAAGGGATCATCTAAGCCTATCTGGTCAAGGTCGTCCCGAGAAAAAAGTTCTCTGGGGCTAATGGTTGACTCCACTTGGCCTTTTTTCATGACCAATACACGGTCACTCATCGCAACTTCTTCCAAGTCATGCGTAATGGAGACAACTGTCATCTGATAGTCTTTTCGAATCTCTTGAACTGTCTGAATCAGTTCTCTGCGCCCCTCGGGATCCAACATACTTGTAGCCTCGTCCAGAATCAAAATAGCAGGTCTCAAGGCAACAACTCCTGCAATGGCCACCCGTTGTTTTTGTCCACCAGATAAGCGGGCTGGTTCTCTCTTCTTAAAGTCTAGCATACCTACTAACTCCAAAGATTCAGCCACTCTTTTCTTCATTTCTTCACGAGGAAGTCCCTGATTTTCTAGACCGAAGGCAACATCATCTTCAACAGTTGCCCCAACAAATTGATTATCTGGATTTTGAAAAACCATACCAATTTGACGACGCAAGTCCCAAACATTCTCCGAGGATAGCAATTGGCCATCTATCCAGATTTCTCCAGACTCCGCTTCAAGCAAGCCATCAATCAAACGAATAGTTGTTGACTTCCCACTCCCATTATGGCCTACGATTGAGAGCCACTCCCCACGTTTCACGTGAAACGTAACGCTGTTAACATCATAATACTCTTGATCTTCTTTGTATCGAAAAGACAGATCTTTTACTTCAATAATCGATTTCATTTCGAACCAAATGTCCCTTTGAATAGATGAGCGCTACCCTTGAAATAATCATAACCAGAGTAGATAGTGAAAAACAAAGCGATATAAAGCAACAGTTGCCCAATTAAATTCCAATGTAAGAGCAAAAAGATAATGGCAAACATTTGACTAAAGGTCTTGATTTTCCCAGGCATCGCTGCCGCCAGAACTGTTCCACCCGTCTCAACGAGCAACAGACGAAGGCCTGTCACAGCGAGTTCACGACAGATGATAATAGCAACAACCCAAGCTGGAGCCATACCCAACTCAATCAACATGATAAAAGCTGACATAACCAACAACTTATCCGCCATTGGATCTGCAAACTTTCCAAAGTTGCTAACCACATTCCATTTACGAGCAAGGTAACCATCAAGATAATCTGTCACACTAGCAACTGCAAAGATAATCGCTGCCAGCAGGTGACTGCCTTGTGAATCGTCCAAAGTCAAAATAAGAATAAAGAGAGGTATAAAGAGAATTCTACCAATTGTTAATACATTAGGGATTTGTTCTTTTTTCATTGGTTCTTCCTTAATCTGTAGTAAATGTAAGTGTTACAGTTCCAGTCTGAGTTGTCAGCTTCGAGGTATCGATTGTTTGATTGTCCACAGTTAAAGTAACTCCCTTCACTACACCCAAAGTAATCGTCACAGGTTCTTTCGTTGAAACTGTTGTTTTTGCGTTTTTATTGTCTGATGACAAGGTCACCCCACCTTCAAGGTCACTTCCTGAAACACTTACCCAGCTAGTTGCATCCGAAACAGTCAGCTGAACCGTGGCTGTTTCCTTACTCGTTTTATAGCGGGCTTCAATGCGGTTTCCTTCACCTGAAACGGTAATAGTTGATTCCGCAGTAGAAGATGAGCTTGATACCTGACTACTAAAAGATGAATTAGATGAGGTTGTTGAACTAGTTGAGTTCACAACACTATAGTTAGCTGAAGAAGGACTTGGCTGAGTTTGGATGTAGTTCCAAACATAGTAAGTCACAAAAATTAAAATTGATAAAGCAAATAGCACAAAATAAAATAAAGGGAGATAAGAAGTTTTTTTCTTATTTGATCGTCTACGACCAGACAAGTCTTCTTCATCAACATCGACCTCTTCATAGGTGATCATACTACCTGAATCATAGGCATCCAAGACAATTCTTTCATCTAACTCTACTGCCCAAGCATATTTTCTTAAAAAAGAACGAGCGTAAAAGGTACTAGGAAGTTGATCGAAATCATCCGCCTCCATTGCTTCTAGAAAATTCAACTGAATTTCAGTTTTTTCCTGCAATTCTTCTATACTCAATCCCTGGTTAATTCTAGCTAAACGCAGAACCTCGCCAATTGTTTTTTTTCTCATACTTACCATTCCTTCTTTCTAGTGTTCTTGCCTTATTTAGGCTGGAAAAATTGTAAAATCAACTAGATCACCATCATCAATCAAACGATGTCCAGCTTCAAGAACATCTTCCAAAGTAATTTCCTGTAAAATTTTCGGAAAATCAAAAATTGTTTCTCCGAGATCCATAGGATCGTATTGAGTTGCAATAAATTCCAAGGAGTTCATACTACTGAAAAATTCTCCAAACATCTCACTCTTAACAAGATCGAGATGCTCCTCAGTAATATCTGCATCACTACTAAACTGACGAATCGCTTTCCGAAATTGGTGCGACAAAGAAACAGGTTCCTTGGTATCCATCGTCAATATCACAAAATGAAAGCGACTATTTACCTCAACCTCTAGTGACAATGACGCATCTAACTTCCCTGTCTCGTATAATCTTTGAAAACGATCCGAGGTCCAGCCAAACATCATCGTAAATAGCAATTTCAATAAAATGTTGTAACGATAAGACTCCTCTTCCGTTATTTGACCAGTTCCTCTAATAGCAACAGCAAGTTTTGGTAAAGAAACTTCCATCCGAAGACTATCTGTTTGCTTCACAGGTTGCAAAGGTAGTTGCTCTTTTGAAACTGTAAACTGCTCTAAAATCTTATTTTCCTTTTTCGAAAAGTATTCCTCAATGAGCTCCACATCAATATTTCCAACTAAAAATAGAGACATGTTGACAGGTTTGTAAAAGTCTGTAAAGTTCTCTTTTAAATTTGAAACTTGAATCTCAGAAATTGATTTTTCACTCCCAACAATATCTGTTGCTAAAGAAGTACCAGGATAAAGATTGGCTAATGTTGCAAAAAACAAACGCGAATCTGGATCATCTTGATACATTTCTCGTTCTTGCTGGATAATATCTTGTTCCCTCAAAACAGACTCTTCTGTAAAATGAGCATCTCCAACTAACTCATCAAGCAAATCTAAATTATCTAATAAATGGTCAATTGTTGAAAAAAGATAGCTGGTCTTAGTAAAGCTTGTAAAGGCATTACTGTCCGCACCTAATCGAGTAAAAGCAGCCATTATATCCTCAGAGTTTGCTCTTTCAAACAATTTATGTTCAAGAAAATGTGCAATTCCTGCTGGATGATGACGTAAACCTTTTTCCAAACTTGTATAAGTTGCATCTACAGAGCCAAATTGAACCGTTACAACCCCGTAAACCTCATTGAAATCTTGCTTAGGGAGTAAAGAAACTGTCAACCCATTTGACAATTGTGTTTTGTACACTCTTTCCTTTACAGCAGAATAGTATTTTTCTTCAAAAGTAACCCTTGTCATTCTACTCCTTCCATAAAGTAAATCGCTTGTAACTTCAAACTGTGGGCAGCTTTACATACAGCTTCTTTATCGACACTCTCTAATTTTTCCAACAACCGGTCAATGTCAAAAGTCGCTTTTCCAAATAGTGCAGTTAAATAGATTCTTTCAACTAGGGTATGCTGACTATCTTGAGCAATCAATAAAGATCTTCGAATCATCTCCTTAGTTTGATTAAGCTCAAAATCTGTAAAGTTGCCCTTTTTCAAATCCATCAACTGATGATTCATCATTTTTCTAGCTTGATTCCGATTTCCTCTATCGATGCCTGCATACATTCTTAACAAGCCACTAAACAGATCCAACTGACTAGAGACCGTATAGGCTATCCCAGCATTCTCACGAACGTTTGTAAAAAGTTTCGAATGTGCAAATTCCCCCAACAAACCATTCATAACAAGCATAGGCAGATGCTGATCATCACCATATTTTACAGGAGAATGATAGCCCATTTCCAAAATAGATTGTCCAACATTTCTCTGAACCATTCCTTCTTGTAAAACATTCGAATAAGACTGATGGTACTGGATGCTAACATCGCTCTTTCTAGCTGTAAAGGGCAATGATTTCAGTGATTCTGTAATTTCTACTTCATTAAAATCACCTAAGAAAAAGAAATCAATTTGATCATTTTTCAGAGCATCTTGAAAACAAGTGTAGCTACTTTCTGGAGACTCATTTGAAATGCTATTTCGTAAATCACTGTATCTCAATTGAAGACGCTCATCATGGAATAACAAGCCGTCTAACTCCTTATGAGCAAAATAAAATGAATCATCCATATCAGTAGCTAAGCTAGCCAATAATTGCTTTTTTTCAATTTCAAACAAGTTTGGCTCAAAAGCTCCATCTAAAACTAAGGGGGCAAATAAAGTCTTTTCTACCAATTCCAAAATTCGAGAAGTCAAGACATTTTTTTTACTCAAAAACTCATCTCGTACATAGGTAAAGGTTAAGTCAAGAATATGTGCCTGTCCTCTACGATAAGCACTCGTAGAAATATCTGCTCCGTACAAACTTGCTAAATATTTACGAAAAGCTTGAGAAGTTGGGTAAGCTTTATTGGCAGTCTCCAACATACTCGCACTTAACATGCGTCCTGCTACTGTCTCAAGAGATAAGGAAGCAGTAAAACGAACAGTGATTTTATTTGTTTTAAACTTTTTGGATTGAACAAAATGTGCTGAAATTCCAGGCACTAACTCCATACCTTACCTCCTTACATATAGAGTTCTATTATATCACGAAAAGGAAAATATTTCTTATTCTCTTTACCGCTTTTAAAATAAAAATCGTTTTCATTTCCAGTGATTTCGCTCACTTAATTCTAAGAAATATGGTATAATACCTTAGATTGAGGTGAATTATGGAATACAAATTATTTGAAGAATTTATTACGCTCCAAGCCCTCCTAAAAGAGCTTGGAATTATACAAAGCGGTGGTGCTATTAAATCCTTTTTGATGGAACATCAAGTTTACTTTAATGGTGAATTAGAAACTAGACGTGGGAAAAAAATTCGTGTTGGAGATGCGATTGACATCCCTGATTTAAAGATTGACATCACCTTGACACAACCAAGTTTAAAAGAGCAAGAAGAATACCAAGCAGATAAGATTGAAAAAGAGCGGATTGCTAAACTTGTCAAAGAGATGAACAAGGGTGTAAAGAAAGAAAAACAAAAAACTGCTTTATCACCTAAAACCAAACAAGCTCCACGTTTTCCAGGAAGATAATCATGTGGCTCCAACATTTAACAATAAAAACCTTTCGCAACTACAAAGAGACGAAAATTGATTTCAATCCAAAACTAAACGTTTTTCTAGGTCAAAACGCACAAGGAAAGACCAACATTCTAGAAGCAATCTATTTTTTGGCCTTAACACGTAGTCATCGGACTCGAACAGATAAAAATCTCATTCATTTTGATGAAGAACAACTCCATCTTTCTGGCTTGCTACAGAAAAAAACAGGTTCTATCCCACTAGAAATTGATTTAACACCAAAAGGTCGTGTGACTAAAGTCAATCACTTAAAGCAAGCTCGACTATCAGACTACATCGGACATATGAATGTAGTTCTCTTCGCACCTGAGGATCTCCAGTTAATTAAAGGAGCACCCTCTGTCCGTCGAAAGTTTATAGATATCGAACTGGGACAAATTAAACCAATCTACTTGTCAGACTTGTCAAACTATAACCATATACTCAAGCAAAGAAACACTTACCTAAAATCCAGTCAAAAGATTGACGAAACATTTCTGTCGGTCTTAGATGATCAATTAGTAGAGTATGGTTGTCGTGTCATAAAACATCGAATAAAATTCATCAAAGACCTAGAGAAATTTGGTCAAAAAAAGCACTTAGAAATTTCAAATCAGTCAGAAGAGTTGTCAATATCTTATCAATCAACTGTCAACTTCACTAATGAAGAAGTCTTAATGGATTCTTTTAAAATTGCTTTAGAAAAAAGTAGATCAAGAGATTTATTTAAAAAGAATACTGGTGTTGGCCCTCATCGAGATGACATTGCTTTCTATATCAACGGTATGGATGCTAGTTTTGGAAGTCAAGGGCAACATCGTAGTCTTGTGCTTTCTATCAAACTAGCAGAGATTGAACTAATGGAAAGCATTACTAACGAGTCTCCAATACTCTTGCTTGACGATGTTATGAGCGAGCTTGACAACACACGACAACTAAAATTACTAGAAACTATTTCACAATCTATCCAGACCTTCATCACAACAACAAGTTTAGATCACTTACAAAACTTGCCAGAAAATCTTAGCATTTTCAACATCCAAAACGGTGAAATATCTGTAAATTAAAATTGACAACTTTGTAAACAAAAAGAACTCCTGAATTTCAGGAGTTCTTTTTTACTTCTTACATAGAGTAGTTTGGTGCCTCATTAGTGATTTGTACATCATGAGGATGGCTTTCTTTTAGGCCAGCTCCAGACATTTCAATAAATTGAGCCTTGTCGTGCAATTCTTTAAGGTTAGCTGCACCACAGTAACCCATACCAGAGCGAATACCACCAATCATTTGGAAGACAATATCAGCTGCTGCACCTTTATAGGCAACACGACCTTCAATTCCTTCTGGAACGAGTTTGTTTGCTTCATTGATAGAACCTTGGAAGTAACGATCACTTGAACCTTTTTTCATTGCAGCGATTGATCCCATACCACGGTAAGTCTTAAACTTACGTCCTTGGAAAATTTCAGTTTCACCTGGTGCTTCATCTGTTCCAGCAAACATTGAACCAAGCATAACTGCATTTCCACCTGCAGCAAGAGCTTTTACAATATCTCCAGAATACTTGATTCCACCATCAGCAATAATCGTTTTTCCATATTCGCGCGCAACTGCTGCCGCATCATAAATTGCTGTCACTTGTGGGACACCTACACCTGCAATCACACGAGTAGTACAGATAGAACCTGGTCCAATCCCGACTTTGACAACATCCACACCCGCATCATAAAGAGCACGCGCACCTTCAGCAGTAGCGATGTTCCCCGCAATCAGTGTACGGTCTGGGAAATGAGCACGAATTTCAGCGATTTTACGAAGTACGCCCGCTGAGTGACCATGGGCAGTATCGATAACAATAGCATCAGCTCCTGCTTCAAAGAGGGCTTCTGCACGTTCAAATGTGTCAGAAGTAACTCCTACCGCACCAGCAACTAGAAGACGACCGAATTCATCTTTTGCCGCATTTGGGAACTCAATCACTTTTTCAATATCCTTAATAGTAATCAAGCCAGAAAGACGACCTTCTTCGTCAACCAAAGGAAGTTTTTCAATACGGTGTTCTTGAAGAATATGTTCAGCTGTTGCAAGATCTGTACCAACAGGAGCAGTGACAAGATTTTCACTGGTCATATGGTTTGAGATTGGTTGATTGTAATCTGAAATAAAGCGAAGATCTCGGTTTGTTAGAATACCAACCAATTTTCGATTTTCAAGTGTTTCTACAACTGGAACACCACTGATACGGTAACGTCCCATCAGTTCGTCTGCCTCAGCAATGGTATGTTCTGGAGTCAAGAAGAATGGATCAATAATAACACCATTTTCAGAACGTTTTACCTTGCGAACTTCGTCTGCTTGTTGCGCAATTGACATGTTTTTATGGATTACTCCAAGACCACCCGCACGAGCAATGGCAATGGCCATTTGGCTTTCTGTGACTGTGTCCATTGCGGCTGTAATAATTGGGATATTTAAAGTCAGATTATCTGCCAATTTTGTTGTTAAATCTGCATCATTCGGCAACACATGACTCTCAGCAGGAATAAGCAATATATCATCAAAGGTAAAACCTTTTTTCAAAAATTTAGTGTCCCAATTAGACATTCGAAGTTTCCTCATTTCTTTCTTTTTGAGCTTGACTCTTTTTGTATTGTATCTATCATACCATTCTATGAAAATTTGTCAAATGATACAAGGACAAATAAAAAAACTATCTTTTCCTGTGCGAAAAAAGATAATTTCTTATAGTATATAAGCTTATTTAAAATAATGAAGTCCCATTGCTTCCTTAACCTCAGATAGAGTTTGTCCTGCAACCTCGCGAGCTTTTTCGCTTCCTTTTTGAAGCATATTATACACTTCTCCCATATCCTGAGCAAATTTGATACGGCGCTCACGAATAGGACCAAGTTCGCGTTCAAGTATTTCGAGTAGATAGCGTTTCGTCTTCACATCACCAAGACCACCACGTTGATAGTGTTCTTTCATCTCTGCAATTTCTTTAGCATCTTCAGGACGACCAAAAACATCTAGATAATGGAAAACCATGTTTCCTTCAATCTTACCTGGATCCTCAACACGAATATGATCCGGGTCTGTATACATACTCATGACTTTTTTACGCAAAGTATCAGCATCATCAGCTAGATAAATACCATTATTGAGGGATTTAGACATTTTAGCATTTCCATCTAGACCAGGTAGACGACCTGCTCTTTCATTTTCTGGGTAAATACCTTCTGGTTCCACCAAAACATCACAGTTATAAGCATGATTAAAGGAACGAACAATCTCACGAGTTTGTTCAATCATTGGTTTTTGGTCTGTTCCTACAGGAACATAATTAGCCTTAAAGGCTGTGATATCTGCTGCCTGAGCGATTGGATAAACCAAAAAACCTGTCGGAATACTTTCTCCAAATCCTTTTTGAGCAATCTCTGTTTTTACTGTCGGATTACGCTCCAAACGAGCTAGTGACACCAAATTCATATAGTACATAGACAGCTCAGCCAACTCTGGAATCTGACTTTGAATAAAGATAGTTGATTTACTAGGATCCAATCCAACTGCTAGGTAATCCAAAGCCACATTTCCAATAGATTCTACAATGGTTTGAGGATCTTTGGCGTGATCTGTCAATGCTTGCTGGTCCGCCAAAAAAACAAACATCTCATACTTATCTTCTTCCTGTAGTAATACTCTATTTTTTAGACTACCAACATAATGTCCAATATGCAGTTTACCTGTTGGACGGTCTCCTGTTAAAATAATGGGTTTCGTCATTTTTTTCTCCTTCGAAATGGTCTCTTCAATTATAGCATTTTTTTGTTAAAATAACAGAAAATTATTTAAATCAAAGAGCCGATTTACTGTAAATATAACTGTAAACTTAGTTGACATAAAATTGACAAAGAAAAATTTGAATATTTCTCTCTTTTCTAGTAGAATAAATGTATTACATATTATAGGAGAAAAACATTGCTTACAGTATCTGATGTTTCACTACGTTTTAGTGATCGCAAACTTTTTGATGATGTCAACATCAAATTTACAGAAGGAAATACATACGGATTAATTGGTGCTAATGGTGCTGGGAAGTCTACATTCTTAAAAATTTTAGCTGGTGATATCGAACCTACAACTGGTCACATTTCTCTTGGTCCAGATGAACGTCTCTCTGTTCTTCGTCAAAATCACTTTGACTATGAAGATGAACGTGCAATTGATGTCGTTATCATGGGAAATGAAAAGCTTTATAGCATTATGAAAGAGAAAGATGCTATTTACACGAAGGAAGATTTTTCTGATGAAGATGGTGTTCGTGCAGCTGAACTCGAAGGTGAGTTTGCTGAACTTGGAGGTTGGGAAGCAGAGAGTGAAGCATCTCAACTGCTTCAAAATCTAAATATTCCAGAAGAATTGCACTACCAAAACATGAGCGAATTGGCCAATGGTGAAAAAGTAAAAGTTCTCCTTGCCAAAGCACTTTTTGGCAAACCAGATGTTCTTCTCTTGGACGAGCCAACCAACGGTTTGGATATCCAATCAATTACATGGCTAGAAGACTTCTTAATTGACTTTGATAACACTGTCATCGTTGTATCCCATGACCGCCACTTCTTAAACAAAGTATGTACTCACATGGCAGACCTTGACTTTGGAAAAATCAAACTCTATGTCGGAAACTATGACTTCTGGAAGGAATCTTCTGAGCTTGCTGCTAAATTGTTAGCAGACCGTAATGCCAAAGCGGAAGAAAAAATTAAGCAATTGCAAGAATTCGTTGCTCGATTCTCTGCCAATGCTTCTAAGTCAAGACAGGCAACGTCTCGTAAAAAAATGCTTGACAAGATTGAACTAGAAGAAATTGTTCCATCCAGTCGTAAATACCCATTTATCAACTTTAAAGCAGAGCGTGAGATTGGTAATGATCTCTTGACAGTAGAAAATCTAACTGTAAAGATTGATGGTGAGACTATTTTAGATAATATCAGCTTTATCTTGCGTCCAGGTGATAAGACGGCTCTTATTGGACAAAATGACATCCAAACTACTGCACTAATTCGTGCAATCATGGGTGACATTGACTATGAAGGAACGGTTAAGTGGGGAGTTACTACCAGTCGCTCTTACTTGCCAAAAGATAACTCTGCTGATTTTTCAGGGAGCGAGTCAATTCTTGACTGGTTGCGTCAATTTGCAAGTAAAGAAGAAGACGATAATACCTTCTTACGTGGTTTCCTTGGTCGTATGCTCTTCTCTGGTGATGAGGTTAACAAACCTGTAAATGTCTTGTCAGGGGGAGAAAAAGTTCGTGTCATGCTTTCAAAACTTATGCTTCTGAAATCAAATGTCCTTGTACTTGATGATCCAACAAATCACTTAGACTTGGAATCTATCTCAAGTTTAAACGATGGGTTGAAAAACTTTAAAGAATCAATCATCTTTGCCAGTCATGACCACGAGTTCATTCAAACTTTGGCAAACCATATCATTGTTTTGTCTAAGAATGGCGTCATCGATCGTATCGATGAAACCTATGATGAATTCCTAGAAAATACAGAAGTGCAAGCAAAAGTCAAAGACCTTTGGAAAGACTAAATAAGACTTCAAAACTCAGTTGGGTTAACCAACTGAGTTTTCTATCATTCTACGAGGTAACATGAAATCATTTTTTAAAACATATTGGACCTATTTTATTTCTTTCATCATTCCTGTAGTGATTATGTCTGGAGTATATCTATCTCAAGGGATCTACTGGAATAGTGATACGTCCCCACTATTAGGAGACGGTTTTCATCAATACGTTATTTTTGATGTAGCTTTACGGAATATTCTACATGGAAATGGTAGTTTGTTTTACACCTTTACAAGTGGCCTCGGACTGAATTTCTATGCTCTATCTAGTTATTACTTAGGTAGTTTTCTCTCACCTCTGGTTTACTTTTTTAATCTGTCGAATATGCCAGATGCTGTTTATCTGACCACTCTCTTAAAATTTGGATTGATTGGGCTGTCAACCTTCTTCAGTCTAAATAGATTATTTAAAGATATTCCGAAATCTTTAAAACTTGCCTTATCTACTTCCTATGCTCTAATGAGCTTTACTGTTAGTCAGTTAGAGATAAAAACCTGGCTAGATGTTTTTATCTTGATTCCTTTAATT
Organism: Streptococcus oralis; assembly: GCF_026782375.1. Classification (GTDB taxonomy): domain Bacteria; phylum Bacillota; class Bacilli; order Lactobacillales; family Streptococcaceae; genus Streptococcus; species Streptococcus oralis_CL. The sequence continues at coordinate 237,331 of NZ_JAKUWJ010000002.1, forward strand.
ATAACTGGTTTACACATGCTTATAACGGAAAAGAAGCGCCTGCTATACTTTACAAGTCTGTCAATCTTGTTTATTCAAAACTATTATTTTGGATATATGACAGCATTTTTTCTTATTTTCTGGTATCTCTGCCAAATTTCATGGGACTTTAAAAATAGAAAATCATCTTTTCTTGATTTTGTTGTTACCTCATTTTTAGCAGGAATGGCTAGTTTGATTATGACTCTTCCTACATTGTTTGATTTACAAACTCATGGGGAGAAGTTAACTGCCATTACAAAATTAAAGACAGATAGTAGTTGGTATCTGGATATTTTCGCAAAACAATTCATTGGATCTTTTGATACAACTAAGTATGGATCTATACCAATGATTTTTGTTGGATTGCTTCCTTTTATTTTGACCATTCTATTTTTCACAATAAAATCCATCAAATTTCACGTGAAACTTACTTATGCAATTTTCTTTATTTTTTTAATAACAAGCTTTTACATAGAGGCACTTGATTTATTTTGGCAGGGGATGCATACTCCAAATATGTTTTTACATCGCTATGCTTGGATTTTTTCTACTCTGTTAATTTATACTGCAGCAGAAGTCTTAAATCGTCTGAAAGAATTGAAGCTCTGGAATCTATTTGTCTCCCTTTTTCTTGTATTAACAGGATTTTTAGCTACTGTATACTTTAAATCACACTATTCTTTTTTAACAGATCTGAATATTCTACTCACCCTTGAATTTCTCCTAGTTTATGCTCTTTTACTCCTTGCAGTCATCAGAAAATTTATCTCTGTAAAACTATTTGCAATTCTTTTATCTTTATTTATAACAGTTGAAATAAGCCTAAATGCTTCAGCTCAAATGGAAGGAATAGCTAAAGAATGGGCCTTTGCTTCTCGTAGCGCCTATAATAGAGATATCACCGCTATGGAATCCATTCTAAACCAAATTGACAATCCATTTACACGTACTGAGAAACTGCAAATTCAGACAGGAAATGACAGTATGAAATTTAATTACAATGGAATCTCTCAATTCTCGTCTGTACGAAATCGCTCAGCTAGCACTAGTTTAGATAAACTGGGATTCAAATCCTCTGGAACTAACCTCAATCTTCGTTATACAAATAATAGTATTTTAGCAGACAGTTTATTTGGAATCCAGTACAATATTTCAGAAACTCCCCTTGATAAATATGGATTTCAAGAGATTTATCAAAAGGATCATTTAACCTTATATAAAAATCAACTCTCTTTACCCATTGCCTTTGCCACTCAATCTATTTACACAGATGTAAACTTTAATAATCATACTCTGGATAATCAGGCCTTATTTATAAACCAGCTTGCTAATCTCAACTTAGATTATTTCTATCCAATAGCATATGATAAAAAAGATAATTCCGATGGTTTAACAAGCATCATAAGTTCTACGAATGAGGATGCAAGGATTGATTATCAAATTGAGGTTCCTAAAAATAGTCAAGTCTATCTCTCTTTTTCAAACCTTCATTTTACTAATGATAAACAAAAGAAAGTTGACATTCTTGTCAACGGTGAAAAAAAGACTTTTACAACTGACAATGCATTTAATTTCTTTAATTTAGGTTATACTGAAGAACAAAAAACTTTCAATATCAGTGTTAGTTTCCCTGGAAATTCTCAGGTGTCATTTGAATCTCCAACCTTCTATCGTTTAGATACTCAGGCTCTTACTGAGGCAATCCAAAAGATTAAAGAACAACCTGTAGAAGTGTCCACCTCTAAAAATAAAGTCTTTGCTACATATGAAGTAAAAGAAGATACCTCTATTTTCTTCACTATTCCTTATGACAAAGGTTGGTCTGCATACCAAGATGGGAAAAAACTTGAAATCAAGCAGGCTCAGACTGGTTTTATGAAAGTTGATGTTCCAAAAGGAAAAGGAACCATTACACTTTCCTTTATTCCCAATGGTTTTGTTATTGGAGCAGTCTGCTCAGTAACTGCCCTTCTACTTTTTGGAATCTATAATCGCAGACAAAATTTATCTAATACAGAAAAAGATTGACCAATTCCTTGGTCAATCTTTTTAATCTTCTTCCATTTTCTTAGGTTGATAAGCTAGCATACCTAAAGCAGTAAAGAAAGCTAGTGTTATAATAAGGAAAATCACTTGGTGATGAATATTTCCTGTCATAGAGATTGTTTGTCGTAAGCCTGATACAGAGTAACTCATTGGTAACCATGGATTGATACCTTTAAAGAAATCATTTGTCAAAGCAAGGGGATAAGTCCCTGCACTTGATGCTAACTGTAATAATAGTAAAATAAGAGAGAAGAATGCTCCTAAACGGCTATTCCAAGTTGTTAAAGCTGTCACCATAGACATAAAAGCTAAACTTATGATTATAATTAAAATTAAGGTTCTCATCTCATGGTTAGCAGTTAAACCAATCAGATGGACACCGCCATAAACTAAAACACCTGCTAAGACAGCTATAATGCCATTTATTTCAGATCGAGACTTCAACCAAGCCCAACGACTCTCTGGATGACGTCCAGAAGGCAACTTAGCAAAAATCATATTGGTAGATATAGCAGCAACAAAAAGAGCAACTGATATCATATAAGGAGCCATAGCAATCCCATTTACAGGAACTTGGTCGTTATCTGTTTTTGAAAGAACTAGAGGTTCAGATAATGTCTCTGCATTTTTAGATTCTGTTGAAGCTGATTTGAGCTGATTATTAGCATTTCCTAATCCTTGTCCTAATGAACCAACTCCTGTCTGTAAATCTTCAAGACCAGAGGTTAAGCTTGTTCCACCTTCTGCTAGTTTTCCAGTACCATCTGAAATCTTCATAGCACCACTTCCTAGTTGAGATGCTGCAGAAAGTAACTGTGTTGATTTATCTATTAATTGACCAGAGCCAAATTGTAATTTAGCAAGACCTGCTATTAGCTCTGGACTCTTATTATTTAATTGAGTAGAACCAGATGACAAACTTTCTATACCTGATACTAATTCTGGAGCTTTTCCAGCTAACGCATCTACTCCAGCTGTCAAGGTTGATGTATTTTCTGTCAACTTACTTGATCCAGAAACTAATTGATCTAGACTAGTTGTTAAGTTTGCATTCTTTTCACTTAGTTTATTGGCACCTATAGAAATTGTGTCCAGTCCCTTAGTATAGTTTACAACTCCTTTTTCAATTGACTGACTTCCTGGAACCAACTGATTATCTACAGCAGTTTGCAATTTTGTAAATCCATTTGACAAGGTTGTCAAGGAGCTAGATGCTGCAGGTAAGAGTTGATTTGCCTTCGTCTGTACATCAGATAGATTAGTTACTTGTTGTTCTGAATTCTCTATACTTTCTTTTAATCCCCCTACTGTCGTTAAAATTGTTTTTGCTGACTCAATAGTAGAACTAGAATTTTTAGAAATAGCTTCTGTCAGTTCTTTCTTTTGTTCCTCTGTAAGAGATTGATAAGTAGCTGTTGATTGAAGGTTTACAAGAGTTTTCTCTTGTTCTGTCTGACTTTTGGTCACAATATCCTGAGCAAGAGTTGTTAGATTTGGCAAAGCTTCTGACAATGTACTTTTCAGTTGAGTATTATCTGATATTGTAAGAGCTTGTAGTGTTTTATTTAGTTCTCCTAAGCTTGTTGCCAATTGCGCTATTTCTTCATTTTGTTGAGATGAGGACTCTAATTGGCTTGAAATTTCTTTAATACCAGTATTTAATTTCTCCATTCCATCTCTTAGTGTATCTGATTGATTGGATAATTGACTTGTTCCGTTAGAAAGTTCTTTTACACTACTTGTATAAGCATTTACACCAACTGAAAATTGATTGAGACCTGTATCCAGTTGTGAAACGCCACCTGTATAGGACTTTATACCTGTATTTAGCTGATTTACACCTGTCACCAACTCAGGAGTTTTTGAAGCTAATTGACCAAGTCCAGTGTCAACTTGTGAGACAGCATTTGTATAACTTTGTAAACCACTATTAAAAGTTCCTAAACCAATATGTAATTGCTCTATAGCAGACACATAACTAGATAAGCCTTTTGTAAATTGATCCGCTCCATTTGAAAAAGTTACACTTGAGTTAGCTAGAGTATTAAGATTTGTCGTCAATGTTTGACTTCCCGTCACCAACTGATTTGCTCCATTAGCCAATTGTTCACTTCCATCAGCTGCCTTGTTTACTCCAGTCTTCAAGTCATTCATTTTTTGAAATAAAGCCTTGGTATACGTTTCAGTTACATTAGTAGAAACGGTTTGTTTTAACTGTGTCATTGCAGAATAACTCATCTTGCTTGCAATAAAGCTATGCCCACTTGAAGTCTGATAATCAATCTGCATCTGTTCAGGATGATTAGTTAGGATAGAAGTAGCCTTTTCAGATAAGTCACTTGGTAAAGTCACTACCATGTAGTAGTCACCATCTTCTAGGCCTTTTTCCCCTTCCTCTTCATTAACAAAATGAAAATCTAAAGCCTTATTTTCTTTCAAATTATACACCATGTCTTCACCTATTGTCATTGTCTGTCCATTATAAGAAGCTTCCTTATCTTTATTGACAACTGCTACAGGTAACTCTGACAATTGACCATATGGATCCCACATGGATGATAAAAATATAATGTTGTATAAAGCTGGAATGAGAGAAATCCCTATCATTACAATGATAAAGGTCGGTTTTTTAAATATTGCTTTCCATTCTTTAAACATATTTCCTCCTTTTTAAACATATTGTCTAAAATTTTGATATAATAGATTATACATAAAAAAATCCAAAATACAAGGTAAAAAATATTTTTTTAGACATATAGTCTATTTTTGTGTACAAGGAGGAATTATGAAAGAAAGTAACAAACGTTTAAAAACAAAACGAATTATCGAAAATGCCATGGTTCAATTGTTGATGGACTACCCCTTTGATCAAATTTCTACGGTAAAGTTAGCTAAAAAAGCCGGAATTAGTCGTTCCAGCTTTTACACTCACTACAAGGATAAGTATGATATGATTGAGCACTACCAAAGTAAACTCTTTCATACCTTTGAATATATTTTTCAAAAACATGTTCATCATAAAAGAGATGCTATTTTAGAAGTATTTGAATATCTAGAATCAGAACCACTTCTGGCTGCTCTTCTTTCTGAAAATGGAACCAAAGAAATCCAAAATTTCTTGAGAAATAAACTGCATATTATGCTTAGTACTGATCTTCAGAAACGTTTTATGCAACTACAACTCAATCCAATTGAACTAGAATACAGTAGCATTTATCTAACAAATGCCCTATTCGGAGTTTGCCAGACGTGGATTGCCCACGGAAAAAAAGAAAGTCCGCAAGAAATGACAGACTTCCTTATGAAAATGTTAGGTGATACAAACTAAGAATAAAAAGAACACCACCTGGTGTTCTTTTTATCTGACTCCGCCAGTAGGACTCGAACCTACGACATCATGATTAACAGTCATGCGCTACTACCAACTGAGCTATGGCGGATAAAATAGTCCGTACGGGATTCGAACCCGTGTTACCGCCGTGAAAAGGCGGTGTCTTAACCCCTTGACCAACGGACCATCTATCTGTAGCAGATATAACCATTATATCAATTTCTTACTAATTGTCAATCACTTTTTAGATTTTTTCTCTAGAATATCTTTTAGTTTGCGAATTTTCAAACGAGTGATGGGGCAGCGATGATCTTCATAAAAGACAACTTCTAAATTCTTTCGATCAATTTCTCTCACATTTCCCACATTGACAAGGAAAGATTTATGGGAGCAATAAAATCGCTGGGTATGTTTGTCCTTTTCCTGAATATCTGTCATAGTTCCATAGAATTCTTTGGCAAAATTCTTACCAATAATCCGAAGTTTATGAGAAACTCCTGTGGTTTCGATATATAAAATATCATGGTAAGGGATTTTTAAATCATTTCCCTTATAGTTGTAATCAAAATAGTCTACAACATCTTCGTTTTCAAGCAACATGCTTTTGGTATAGAAAATACTCTGCTCGATACGTTTTTTGAACAATTCATCATTGATGTCTTTATCAACAAAATCTAGGGCTGATACCTGGTATTTGTACGTTAAGGTAGCAAATTCAGATCGACTGGTAATAAAGACAATAATAGCATAGGGATTGTGATGACGGATAAATTGTGCTACTTCAAAGCCCTTTTTCTCAATTCCATGAATATCGATATCTAAGAAATAAAGCTGGTTTACTTCATCATTTTCGATATATTCCTTAAACTCACGAACTTTTCCTGTTGTCTTGTACGAAATAGGAATATTTGATTCCTCAGAGATTTCATTCAATATTCTCTCAAGTCTCACTTGATTCTCAATAACATCTTCTAAAATTAGTACTTTCATTCAAATTCCCTCTTAAATCTAATAATTTGTCTAAATGTGTTGTCTTCCATCTCTGTTTCTAGAATAATGTTGTCATACTTGTCTAAAATCTCATTGACATTATTAAGTCCTAGACCTCTATTTCTTCCCTTAGTAGAGAAACCTAAGGCAAATAAGTTTTCTGAAGGCGTCATAGTGATTTTACATGAATTTTGGATGACTATAACTGTTTCAAAATCCATTTTAATAACTGCAACTTCCATTTGTTTCAAGTAACTATCCGCAGCACCTTCAACAGCATTATTTAAGAGAATACTCATGATTCGAACAAGATCAAGTAAATCTATTGACAATCTAGTAATAACATCCTTTACTTCCAATGTAAACTCTACATCATTATTTCGTGCATAGACAATGGATTGAGCAATCAAACTACGTAAAGCTGAATCTTCTATATTATTCAAATCAAAGTAAGTATATTTCTCTGAACGCAGTTTTTGATTCGCTTTTACTAATACTTCATTGTAAACTCTGTCAATTTCTTGTAAATCTTCACTGTCAATTGCCATTTGCATGCTGACAAGCATACCTGCATAATCATGACGAAAACCTCGAATTTCATTATACAAACCTACAATTTCATCTGTATAAGTCTGTAAATACTTTTGTTCAAATTTCTTTTGTTTTAGAGCAATCTCTTTTTCAACTTGAACTTTATAAGAGTTCATTGCAAAGAAGCACAATAACAAACATATAAAAATGATGGCTGCTAAAATACTCCCAAAGCTATTTAAGTGATGAGTCGTACCTACTATATCTGAAATAAACAATAATATATGCAAACCAAAGAAAGCAACTATTGTTTTTTTAAAAAAAGGATAGAGATAATCTTTATCAAAATAGGAAAGTTCTAAATGGAAATAAGTAATAATTTTTTTAATAATAAAATATGTTAGTAATAGTACTCCTAAATAAAACATCACTTCATGTTCTATCACAAAAGCATCACCTGTTATAGAGGATAGGGTGACTGATAAAAAAGTATGGGTACTATGATATAATAAAGATAGTAGTAAACTGATAAAAATTCCTTTATGCTTATCATACTTCTTAAAAACTACTATAGAAGTATATAGAATAAAAGGAAATATAAACTTTTCAATCCCTAACCCAGCTAATGAAATAAAGTCAAAGAAAAATTCAGCTACAGACTGATATACAAATATACAAGCTATAAATAAATATCTTTCTTTTTTAGTTACTTTACAAATTAATTCATAGCTTATTGTTAAAATAAAAATATGAAGAATAACTATTCCAAATCCTAATAAACTCATCCTATCACCCTATAATATTATTACTTTGTCCTATTTGAAAAAATATGTTTAAAAAAGTAAAGTAGTCTTTTATCCCCACCTCGAATCTCCTGCAATTCTGTTTCTGTTACCTCTTTAAATTGTTCCAATTTAACTGTGTTTTTCATAATAAAGTCTCCTGTATTGTTTTTCTTGTAAATTAACTTACAACCCTATTATACAAAATGAAGACCATGTAAGAAAAATTTCTTCCCAACTGTACATTTTTGCACCTGAAACGCACTTTTTTAAGAAAAAAGCCGGGAAAAATCCCAGCTTTACATCTAAAATTGATCCCAGCAGGATTCGAACCTGCGACCGTTCGCTTAGAAGGCGAATGCTCTATCCAGCTGAGCTATGAGACCTAACATGAACATTCTATCAAAAAACAAGAGCTAAGTCAATCTTCTATTTGTGATAAGGAGATCCCTGCTGAATTGTAAAAGCTCGATAAATTTGTTCAACTAAAACCAATCTCATTAACTGATGTGGTAAGGTTAGACGTCCGAAACTAACAAAAAGATTAGCCCTATTTTTTACACCAGGTGCCAGACCTAAACTTCCTCCAATGATAAAAGTAAGAGTTGAGTAGCCTTTTATAGAAGCCTCTTCTAATTGCTTACTAAATTCCTCTGAAGAGAATGTTTTTCCTTCTATAGCCAAGACAAGGACAAAATCCCTTTCTCCAACTTTAGAAAGAATTCTAGCGCCTTCTGTTTCTAAGATTTTTTGATTTTCTATTTCACTAGCTTTATCAGGTGTTTTCTCATCAGCAAGCTCAATCATCTCCAATTTTGCGAAACGTGAAATTCGTTTGCTATATTCAGCAATACCATCTTTAAGATATTTTTCTTTCAGTTTTCCTACTGTTACAATTTTTATTTTCATTCTTCTATTCTATCATATCCACACTTTATTTCACATCTTATACACATCAAAACTATCTAAAATAACGAGGAAATTCACAGAATAAAGTAAGTTATCCACAACTTGTGTAAAACTTTCAAACTTTTAAGTTTGAATTAAGTTAATAGGTTTATAATCTGAGTAAATAAATAACAAACGGAGGCGTTTATGAAACACTTACAAAAATTTTACAAAAAAGGAGTAAAAGTTCTTGTAATCATTTTAATAGGTTTTTTAAGTGGTGCACTAGGAAGTTTCGTAACATTACAACTTTATCAAAAACAAGGAAATCAATCTACAAATAATAATTCCAACACTGTTACCCAAACATCCTATAAGAATGAAACTTCAACTACCCAAGCAGTCAATAAGGTTAAAGATGCCGTTGTATCTGTTATTACTTATTCATCAAATAGACAAAGTAGTCTATTTGGAACTGATGAAACAGATACTGATCCTGATTCTCAACAAATTGCAAGTGAAGGTTCAGGAGTTATCTATAAAAAGAATGGGAATGATGCCTATCTTGTAACAAATACTCACGTTATCAATGGAGCTTCAAAAGTTGATATCCGCTTGGCAGATGGTACTAAGGTCCCTGGTGAGATTGTAGGATCTGACACCTTCTCTGATATTGCTGTCGTAAAAATCTCTTCAGAGAAAGTAACAACAGTAGCTGAATTCGGTGACTCTAGCCAACTTAATGTAGGGGAAACAGCGATTGCAATTGGTAGTCCACTAGGTTCTGAATATGCCAATACCGTTACACAGGGGATCATTTCAAGTCTTGATCGAACTGTATCTCTGAAATCTGAAGATGGACAAGCTATTTCTACAAAAGCTATTCAAACAGACACTGCTATTAACCCAGGTAACTCTGGTGGTCCACTTGTAAACATTCAAGGTCAAGTTATCGGAATTACATCAAGTAAAATCGCAAGTAACGGGAAAACATCTGTAGAAGGTCTTGGTTTTGCAATTCCTTCAAACGATGCACAAAATATTATTAAACAACTGGAAACGAATGGTAAAGTAACTCGTCCTGCTCTTGGAATTCAAATGGTCAATTTAGCTAATGTTGGAGCGAATGATCTGAGAAAACTCAACATCCCAAGTAGTCTTACTTCAGGTGTAGTTGTTCGATCTGTTCAAAGTAATATGCCAGCAAATGGACATCTTCAAAAATACGACGTCATTACTAAAGTTGACGACAAAGAGATTGCTTCATCAACAGATCTACAACATGCTCTTTATACTCATGCTATAGGAGATACTATAAAAGTAACCTACTATCGTAATGGTAAGGAGGAAACAACCTCTATTAAGCTTGATAAGAATTCTGGTGATCTAGAATCTTAATTGACATCAGTGTAAAGAAAACTTTACAGATAGTAAAAGATATGTTAGTGTAGAATCATGGAAAAATTTGAAATGATTTCTATCGCAGAAATACAAAAAAATCCTTACCAACCTCGGAAAGAATTTGATGCAGATAAATTAAAGGAATTAGCTCAGTCAATTAAAGAAAATGGGCTCATCCAACCAATCATCGTTCGTCAATCTCCTGTAATTGGTTATGAAATCCTTGCAGGAGAGAGACGATATCGAGCTTCTCTCTTGGCTGGTCTGACCTCTATTCCAGCCGTTGTAAAGCACCTCTCAGATCAGGAAATGATGATCCAGTCAATCATTGAGAATTTGCAGAGAGAAAATTTAAATCCTGTTGAAGAAGCACGCGCCTACGAATCTTTAGTAGAAAAAGGATTTACTCACACTGAGATAGCGGATAAAATGGGGAAATCTCGTCCTTATATCACTAATTTTATTCGTTTACTTTCCCTACCAGAATATATCTTAGCTGAAGTAGAAAATGGAAAAATTTCTCAAGCGCATGCACGTTCACTAGTTGGTTTAGCCAAAGAGCAGCAAGACTATTTCTTTCAACTAATCAAAAATGAAGATATTTCTGTGAGAAAGTTAGAAGCACTTCTTACAGATAAAAAACACAAGAAGCAAAAAAAAAGTGATTCTTTCATCAAAGACGAAGAAGATCAATTAAAAAAACTACTCGGTTTAAGTGTAGAAATTAAACTTTCAAAAAAAGATACTGGAAAGATTATTATCTCCTTTTCAAGTCAAGAAGAATACGATAGAATTATTAACAGCCTGAAATAAGGCTGTTCTTTTATTTTCTCAACCCACAAATTTATCCACCAATTTTTTTATCAAAAAGCCTACTAAATCAAGGATTTTTCTATTTATCCCCAACCTGTGGATAAATACTGCTAACATTGTGGATTCTTTTCCCCAATCTGTGGAAAAATCCTACTATCTATGGTAAAATAAGTCTAGCACTAAACTACTAAAATCATAGCAAAGGAGGAAAAATAGTTGAAAGAAAAGCAATTTTGGAATCGTATTTTAGAATTTGCTCAAGAAAGATTGACTCGATCTATGTATGATTTCTATGCTACACCTGCTGAACTCATCAAAGTAGAAGAAAATACAGCTATTATATTTCTACCGAGATCAGAGATGGAAATGGTGTGGGAAAAGCAATTAAAAGATATTATTATTGCTGCTGGTTTTGAAATTTATGATTCTGAAATCAAACCCCACTATATTTTCACTAAACCTCAGAGTACAGAGTCTTCTCAAGTAAGTGATACGACTGATAGTTCTACTTACAATTACACACCTGCGCTACCAACGATTCCCTACTCCGAAACAGGGTTAAAAGAAAAATATACCTTTGATAACTTTATTCAAGGTGATGGAAATGTTTGGGCGGTTTCTGCTGCACTAGCTGTATCTGAAGATTTGGCTCTGACTTATAATCCTCTTTTCATCTATGGAGGACCTGGTCTTGGAAAGACTCACTTGCTCAATGCAATTGGAAATGAAATTCTGAAAAATATTCCTGATGCGCGTGTCAAGTACATTCCTGCTGAAAGCTTTATCAATGACTTTCTTGAACACTTGCGACTTGGGGAAATGGAAAAGTTCAAAAAGACTTACCGTAGTCTTGATCTCTTGTTAATTGATGATATCCAATCTCTCAGTGGCAAAAAAGTCGCTACCCAGGAAGAATTTTTCAATACCTTCAATGCTCTTCATGATAAACAGAAACAGATTGTCCTAACCAGTGATCGTAGTCCGAAACACCTAGAAGGCCTTGAAGAGAGACTTGTCACGCGCTTTAGCTGGGGATTAACACAAAATATCACCCCTCCTGACTTTGAAACACGTATCGCCATTCTTCAAAGTAAAACAGAGCATTTAGATTACCATTTCCAAAGCGATACCCTAGAATACCTAGCTGGCCAATTTGACTCAAATGTTCGAGAATTGGAAGGAGCAATCAACGATATCACTTTAATTGCCAGAGTCAAGAAGATTAAGGATATCACTATTGATATTGCTGCAGAGGCTATCAGAGCACGTAAACAAGATGCCCGCCAGATGCTTGTTATTCCAATTGAAAAAATCCAAACTGAAGTTGGTAATTTTTATGGAGTGAGTGTCAAAGAAATGAAGGGGACGAGACGAGTTCAAAACATCGTTTTAGCGCGTCAAGTTGCTATGTATCTAGCTAGAGAACTGACAGATAATAGTCTTCCTAAAATCGGAAAAGAATTCGGCGGAAAGGATCATACTACCGTGATTCATGCTCATGCTAAAATAAAATCATTGATTGACGAAGACGATAATTTACGTTTAGAAGTTGAAACAATCAAAAAGAAAATTAAGTAGAGTGTGGATAACTCTCACTTTCCTATCTTTTTTATCCACATTTTTTAAACAAGCTAAGAAACTTGAGTTTACTAAATAGAAATCAGTTTTCCACAGAATTCACAGACTCTATTATTACTATTAACTTTCTAATACTAAGAATAAATAAAGGAGAATCCATGATTCATTTTTCAATTAATAAAAATTTATTTCTACAAGCCTTAAATACCACAAAGCGAGCAATTAGCTCAAAAAATGCCATTCCAATTTTATCAACCATCAAAGTTGATGTTACCAATGAAGGTATTACTTTAATTGGATCAAATGGTCAAATTTCTATCGAAAATTTCATTTCTCAAAAGAATGAAGATGCTGGCCTCTTAATTACTTCCTTAGGTTCGATTCTTCTTGAAGCTTCTTTCTTTATCAATGTTGTCTCCAGTCTTCCAGATGTAACGCTTGATTTCAAAGAGATTGAACAAAAACAAATTGTCTTAACAAGTGGCAAATCAGAAATTACCCTAAAAGGAAAAGATAGCGAACAATATCCTCGTATTCAAGAAATTTCAGCAAGCACACCTTTGGTTCTTGAAACAAAACTACTCAAGAAAATTATCAATGAAACAGCTTTTGCTGCAAGTACGCAAGAAAGTCGTCCAATTTTGACTGGTGTCCATTTTGTTTTGAGCCAACACAAGGAACTAAAAACAGTTGCAACAGACTCTCATCGCCTTAGCCAGAAAAAATTGACTCTTGAAAAAAATGGTGATGATTTTGATGTGGTGATTCCTAGTCGCTCTCTACGCGAATTTTCAGCTGTATTTACGGATGATATTGAAACTGTGGAGATTTTCTTTGCCAATAATCAAATCCTCTTTAGAAGCGAAAATATTAGCTTCTACACTCGTCTCCTAGAAGGAAACTATCCTGATACAGATCGCTTGATTCCAACAGACTTTAACACTACAATTACTTTTGATGTGGTTAATTTGCGTCAATCTATGGAGCGTGCACGTCTCTTATCAAGTGCAACTCAAAATGGTACTGTGAAACTTGAAATTAAAGGTGGAGTTGTTAGCGCCCATGTTCACTCTCCAGAAGTTGGTAAAGTAAACGAAGAAATCGATACGGAGCAGGTGACAGGGGATGATTTAACTATTAGTTTCAACCCAACTTACTTGATTGATTCCCTCAAGGCTTTAAATAGCGAAAAAGTCACTATTAGTTTCATTTCAGCTGTTCGTCCATTTACTCTTGTGCCAGCAGATACTGATGAAGATTTCATGCAGCTTATCACACCAGTTCGTACAAATTAAGTGAAAGAGGTTGAGCCTGGCTCGCCTCTTTTATGATATAATCGAAAAAGAAAAGGAGAGTAGTATGTATCAAGTTGGAAATTTTGTTGAAATGAAAAAACCACATGCTTGCACCATCAAGTCAACAGGAAAAAAAGCCAATCGTTGGGAAATTACACGTGTTGGGGCAGATATCAAAATCAAATGTAGCAATTGCGACCACCTTGTCATGATGAGTCGCCATGATTTTGAACGAAAAATGAATAAGATTATTGACTAAGAACCCTTAGCTAGAGAGTTAGCAAGTTTTCCCTTTTTGTGTTATAATGTTAGGGATTGAAATGAGAACGGAGAATGAGAAAATATGACTTTAACAGCAGGTATCGTTGGTTTGCCAAACGTTGGTAAATCAACCCTTTTTAATGCAATTACAAAAGCAGGAGCAGAGGCAGCAAACTACCCATTTGCGACTATTGATCCAAACGTTGGAATGGTAGAAGTTCCAGATGAACGCCTACAAAAACTAACTGAAATGATTACTCCTAAAAAGACAGTCCCAACAACCTTTGAATTTACAGATATTGCAGGGATTGTAAAAGGAGCATCAAAAGGAGAAGGTCTAGGAAATAAATTCTTGGCTAATATCCGTGAAGTAGATGCGATTGTTCATGTTGTGCGTGCATTTGATGATGAAAATGTTATGCGCGAGCAAGGACGTGAAGACGCCTTTGTGGATCCACTTGCAGATATTGATACCATTAACCTGGAGTTGATTCTTGCTGACCTAGAGTCAGTAAATAAACGCTATGCGCGTGTAGAAAAGATGGCGCGTACGCAAAAAGATAAAGAATCAGTAGCAGAGTTTAATGTCCTTCAAAAAATTAAACCAGTCCTTGAAGATGGAAAATCAGCTCGTACCATTGAATTTACAGATGAGGAACAAAAGGTTGTTAAAGGCCTCTTCCTTTTGACGACTAAACCAGTTCTTTATGTTGCCAATGTGGATGAGGATGTCGTTTCAGATCCAGATTCTATCGACTATGTCAAACAAATTCGTGAATTTGCAGCGACAGAGAATGCTGAAGTAGTAGTTATTTCCGCGCGTGCTGAAGAAGAAATTTCTGAGTTAGATGATGAAGATAAGCAAGAGTTTCTTGAAGCACTTGGCTTGACAGAATCAGGTGTTGATAAGTTGACTCGAGCTGCTTACCACTTACTTGGACTTGGAACTTACTTCACAGCTGGTGAAAAAGAAGTTCGCGCTTGGACCTTTAAACGTGGTATGAAAGCTCCTCAAGCAGCTGGTATTATCCACTCAGACTTTGAAAAAGGCTTTATTCGTGCAGTCACCATGTCATATGAGGATCTAGTGAAATACGGATCTGAAAAGGCTGTAAAAGAAGCTGGGCGCTTGCGTGAAGAAGGAAAAGAATATATCGTTCAAGATGGCGATATCATGGAATTCCGCTTTAATGTCTAATAATATTTAACAAATAGTGTCAATTAGGTTGGAAAAAAATTCCAACCCTTTTGGCTTTTGAAAGGAAAATAAATGACTAAATTACTTGTAGGATTGGGAAATCCAGGGGATAAATATTTTGAAACCAAGCACAATGTTGGCTTTATGTTGATCGACCAATTAGCTAAAAAACAAAATGTCACCTTTACACATGACAAGATATTTCAAGCTGACCTAGCATCTTTTTTCATCAATGGAGAAAAAATTTATCTCGTCAAACCAACAACATTTATGAATGAAAGTGGAAAAGCGGTTCATGCTTTATTGACTTACTATGGTTTGGATATTGAAGATTTACTCGTTATTTACGACGACCTTGACATGGAAGTCGGGAAAATTCGTTTAAGAGCAAAGGGATCAGCAGGTGGTCATAATGGTATCAAGTCTATTATTCAACATATAGGGACTCAGGTATTTAACCGTGTTAAAATAGGTATCGGAAGACCTAAAAAAGGTATGTCAGTGGTTCACCATGTTTTAAGTAAGTTTGATCAGGATGACTATGTAGGTATTTTACAGTCAATTGACAAGGTTGACGATGCTGTAAATTACTATTTACAAGAGAAAAACTTTGAGAAAACAATGCAGAGGTATAATGGATAAATGGTGACTTTATTAGATTTATTCTCAGAAAATGATCAGATAAAAAAATGGCATCAAAATCTGATAGATAAGAAAAGACAACTAATACTAGGTCTGTCAACTTCTACCAAGGCTCTTGCAATTGCAAGTAGTCTAAAAAAAGAAAATAAGATTGTGTTATTGACATCAACTTATGGAGAAGCAGAAAGAATTATCAGTGATCTTCTTTCTATCTTAGGAGAGGAATTTGTCTATCCATTTTTGGTAGATGACTCTCCTATGGTAGAGTTTTTGATGTCTTCACAAGAAAAAATCATTTCGCGAGTTGAAGCCTTGCGTTTTTTAACTGATTCATCTAAGAAAGGGATTTTAGTTTGTAATATCGCAGCAAGTCGCTTGATTTTACCTTCTCCAACTGGATTTAAAGAAAGTATTATAAGGATTGCAGTCGGTGAAGAATATGACCAACATGACCTTCTTCACAAATTAAAGGAAATAGGCTATCGCAAAGTTACGCAAGTACAAACTCAAGGTGAGTTTAGTATTCGAGGAGATATTTTAGATATTTTTGAGATGTCTCAGTTAGAACCTTTCCGAATCGAGTTTTTTGGTGATGAAGTAGATGGAATTCGGACTTTTGAAGTAGAAACACAATTATCAAAAGAAAATCAAACAGAACTCACCATCTTTCCAGCAAGTGATATACTTTTGAGGGAAAAGGACTATCTACGAGGTCAGTCTGCTTTAGAAAAGCAAATTTCAAAGACCTTATCACCAATTTTTAAATCATACTTGGAAGAGATTTTGTCAAGTTTTCATCAAAAACAAGTACATTCAGATAGTCGAAAGTTTTTATCTTTATGTTACGATAAAACATGGACTATATTTGATTATATTGAAAAAGATACACCAGTGTTTTTTGATGATTACCAAAAATTGATGAATCAGTATGCAGCCTTTGAAAGAGAGTTAGCGCAATACTTTACAGAAGATTTACAGAATGGTAAATCATTTTCTGATATGCAGTATTTTGCAGATACAGAGCAAACCTATAAAAAACAAAGTCCAGTTACCTTTTTCTCCAATCTCCAAAAAGGATTAGGAAATCTCAAGTTTGATCACATTTATCAATTTAATCAATATCCTATGCAGGAGTTTTTTAATCAATTTTCTTTTCTTAAAGAAGAAATTGAGCGATACAAAAAAATGAACTACACCATTATTCTGCAGTCTAGCAATTCAATGGGAAGTAAAACATTGGAGGATGTTTTAGAGGAATACCAGATTAAATTGGATTCCAGAGATAAGTCAAGTATCTGTAAAGAATCTGTAAATTTGATTGAGGGTAATCTAAGACATGGTTTTCATTTTGTGGATGAGAAAATTCTCTTGATTACTGAACATGAGATTTTTCAAAAGAAATTAAAACGTCGTTTTCGAAGACAACATACGTCAAATGCAGAGCGTTTAAAAGATTATAATGAACTTGAAAAAGGGGACTACGTTGTTCACCATATCCATGGAATTGGTCAATATCTAGGCATTGAAACAATTGAAATCAAAGGGATTCACCGTGATTATGTCAGTGTTCAATATCAAAATGGGGATCAAATCTCCATTCCAGTAGAGCAGATTCAGTTACTGTCAAAATATGTTTCAAGTGATGGTAAAGCGCCAAAACTTAATAAATTAAATGATGGTCATTTCAAAAAGGCCAAGCAAAAAGTTAAGAACCAGGTAGAGGATATAGCTGACGATTTAATCAAGCTTTATTCTGAGCGTAGTCAGTTGAAGGGGTTTGCTTTCTCAGCTGATGATGATGAGCAACATGCTTTTGATGATGCTTTCCCTTATGTTGAAACGGATGATCAACTTCGCAGTATTGAGGAAATAAAGAGAGATATGCAGGATTCTCATCCCATGGATCGACTTTTAGTTGGAGATGTTGGTTTTGGGAAGACTGAAGTTGCAATGCGTGCAGCCTTTAAGGCGGTCAATGATCATAAACAAGTTGTCGTTCTAGTTCCGACGACGGTTTTAGCGCAACAACACTATACAAATTTTAAAGAGAGATTCCAAAATTTTGCAGTTAATATTGATGTGTTGAGTCGTTTTAGAAGTAAAAAAGAGCAGGCAGAGACACTTGAAAAATTAAAGAATGGTCAAGTCGATATTTTGATTGGAACGCATCGTGTTTTGTCAAAAGATGTTGTGTTTTCAGATTTGGGATTGATGATTATTGATGAAGAGCAACGATTTGGTGTCAAGCATAAGGAAACGTTGAAAGAACTGAAGAAACAAGTGGATGTCTTAACCTTGACAGCAACTCCAATACCTCGTACTCTTCATATGTCTATGTTGGGAATTCGAGATTTGTCTGTTATTGAAACACCTCCGACCAATCGTTATCCAGTGCAAACCTATGTTTTGGAAAAGAATGATAGTGTGATTCGTGATGCTGTCTTGCGTGAAATGGAGCGTGGAGGTCAAGTTTACTATCTTTACAATAAAGTTGACACTATTGATCGGAAGGTTTCAGAATTACAGGAGTTGATTCCAGAAGCTTCGATTGGGTTTGTTCATGGACAAATGAGTGAAATTCAGTTAGAAAATACTCTATTGGACTTTATTGAAGGACAATATGATATTTTGGTGACTACCACAATCATTGAGACTGGCGTTGATATTCCAAATGCTAACACCTTATTTATTGAAAATGCAGATCATATGGGCTTGTCAACCTTGTATCAATTAAGAGGAAGAGTTGGTCGGAGCAATCGCATTGCCTATGCCTATCTCATGTATCGTCCAGAAAAATCAATTAGTGAAGTCTCTGAAAAGAGATTAGAAGCAATCAAAGGATTTACAGAATTGGGATCTGGTTTTAAGATTGCTATGCGAGATCTTTCAATTCGTGGAGCAGGAAACCTCTTAGGAAAATCCCAATCGGGCTTCATTGATTCTGTTGGTTTTGAATTGTATTCTCAGTTACTAGAAGAAGCTATTGCTAAACGCAATGGCACTGAGAACACAAGAAATAAAGGAAATGCTGAGTTGATTTTACAAATTGATGCTTATCTTCCTGACACTTATATTTCTGACCAACGACATAAGATTGAAATTTACAAGAAAATTCGTCAAATTGACAACCGTGTCAACTATGAAGAATTACAAGAAGAGTTGATGGACCGTTTTGGGGAGTATCCAGATGTGGTGGCCTATCTTTTAGAGATTGGTTTGGTCAAATCATACTTGGATAAGGTATTTGTAGAACGTGTGGAAAGAAAAGACAATAAGATTACAGTTCAATTTGAAAAAATCACTCAACGATTGTTCTTGGCTCAAGATTATTTTAAAGCCTTATCTGCAACCAACTTAAAAGCAGCTATAGCAGAGAATAGAGGACTAATGGAAGTTGTATTTGATGTCCGAAACAAGAAGGATTATGAAATTTTAGAAGGTCTGATGATTTTTGGAGAAAGTTTACTAGAGATAAAAGAATCAAAGGAAGCTAATTCTCTTTGACGTTTTTCTTCTATAAAAGGGATAAAAATGGTACAATAATAATTTGAGGTAATAAAAATGAGATTAGACAAGTATTTAAAAGTATCACGAATTATTAAGCGCCGCACAGTCGCAAAGGAAGTAGCAGATAAAGGTAGAATCAAGGTAAATGGAATTTTGGCCAAAAGTTCAACGGATTTGAAAGTTGATGACCAAGTTGAAATTCGCTTTGGAAATAAGTTGTTGCTTGTAAAAGTACTGGAGATGAAAGATAGTACAAAAAAAGAAGATGCAGCAGGCATGTATGAAATTATCAGTGAAACACGGGTAGAAGAAAATGTCTAAAAATATTGTACAAATGAATAATCCTTTTATTCAAAATGAACACCAACGTCGTCGTTACCTGATGAAGGAAAGACAAAAGAGGAATCGCTTTATGGGTTGGGTTCTTATTTTGATGATTTTATTGTTTATTTTACCGACCTATAATTTGGCCCAAAGCTATAATCAGTTACTGCAACGTCGTCAGCAATTGACAGAGTTGAAAGAGCAATACCAAACTCTTAGTGACGAAAAGGATAAGGAATCTGCTTTTGCTGCAAAGTTGAAAGACGAAGACTATGTAGCAAAATATGCACGCGCCAAGTACTATTACTCAAAGAAACGAGAAGCGATTTACACAATTCCTGATTTGCTTCCGAGGTAATGTCATGGAAAATTTATTAGAAGTTGTTGAACAGTTTTTAAGTTTATCAGATGAAAAACTAGAAGAATTAGCGGCTAAAAATCATTCATTACGATTACAAGAAGAAAGGGAAGAGAAGAATGCGTAAGTTCTTAGTAGTTTTATTGCTACCTGCTTTTATCATAACCTCAAGAGTAGTTAGCACAGAAAAACAGCTTCCTTACTCTTCGCAAGAAATTTATTATCTAACTGAGTCTGACTATGGGTTCTACTATAAAGAAACACTGGAATCCCCAATGGTATATGGTGAAACAACTCTCTATGCTAATGAGGATCTTGTCAAGGAGTCTGGTAAATTAACTCCTGAAACCGCCTTTAAAATCGTAGAATGGCGTTTGAATAGACAAGGTGTTCCTGTTTTTAAATTAGACAATCATCAGTTTATCCTTGCAGATAAGCGGTTGGTCTATGATCAAAGTCATGTTCAAACTCAAAATAGACAAGTATGGTTGGAACCAGGGTTTGTTATCTATAACAGCCCTTATGATGCTAAAGAAATTTCTTCTACCCTCTCCCCCTATCAACACGTACTAGTGGATAGAACTCTCTTTGCTGAGGGACAAGAATTTCTTCATATTGATCAAGTTGGGTGGGTATCAAAAGAGTTCGTTTCAGAAGAAGATAATCGCATCCAGAAGGTTCAAGAAATCTTATCAAACAACTATCAGAATGAAAATTACTCTATTTATGTTAAACAGCTGAACACGGGTAAAGAGGCTGGGGTGAATGAAGACAGCAAACTCTATGCAGCTAGCATCTTGAAACTAGCCTACCTTTATTATGCTCAAGATAGGATAAATCAAGGCGACTATACGCTGGATAGTAGCTTCAAGTATATCCCAGAAGTAAATAGTTTCCCTGGGTCCTATAAACCAGAAGGTAGTGGTAGCTTACCTAAAAAAGAAGATAACAAAGAATACAGTCTTCAACAGTTAATTACCAAGGTAACAAAAGAGTCTGACAATGTTGCTCATAATATTTTAGGTTATTATGTGACCAATCAATCTGACGGGGCTTTCAAAGAAAAAATGTCCACCATTATGGGTGAAGATTGGGATGTGAATGATAAATTGACTTCTTCAAAAATGGCTGGAAAAGTCATGGAAGCTATTTATAATCAGAATGGTTTTGTCTTAGAGTCTATGAGTAAGACTGATTTTGACAACCAAAGAATTGCTAAAGGTGTTTCAGTTAAGTTAGCTCATAAAATCGGAGATGCCGACGAGTTTAAACATGACACTGCCATTGTCTATACTGATTCTCCTTTCGTTCTTTCTATTTTCACCAAAAATTCTGATTATGACACCATTTCTAAGATAGCCAAGGATGTCTATGAGGTTCTAAAATGAGGGAACAGGATTTTTTAAATCATTTTCTCCGAAAAGAGTATTTTAAAAAACACTCTAAAGTCCTATTGGCTCTGTCTGGTGGACTGGATTCGATGTTTTTATTTCATCTATTGTCTACTTATCAAAAAGAGTTGGGAATTGAGCTGATTTTAGCACATGTCAATCACAAGCAGAGAAGTGAGTCTGACTGGGAGGAAAATGAACTAAGGAAGTTAGCTGATGTAGCTGGACTTCCTATTTATATCACAAGCTTTTCAGGAGACTTTTCAGAAGCGCGCGCTCGAGAGTTTCGTTATGATTTTTTTAGGAAAATCATGAAAGATGTTGGAGCGACAGCCTTGGTCACTGCCCACCATGCAGATGATCAGGTTGAAACGATTTTAATGCGTTTGATTCGTGGAAGTCGGTTACGTCATTTAATAGGAATAAAAGAAAGACAAGTAGTTGATGATATTGAAATCATCCGTCCCTTGTTGCATTTTCATAAAACAGACTTCCCACCAATTTTTCATTTCGAAGATCAAACAAATCGTGAGAACAGCTATTTTCGCAATCGTATTCGAAATAGGTATTTACCAGAACTTGAAAAAGAAAATCCCCGCCTTAGATCTGCTCTTTTAAATCTAGGAAGTGAGATTTCAGATTACCAAGCAGCCATAACGGAGCTTTCTGAGCAGATTGATGTAGAAGATTTGAATGAGCTCTTTTCATACTCAAAACAAACTCAAGGAGTCTTGCTCCAGAACTATCTCAATCAATTCCCAGACTTAAACCTTACGAAGACTCAGTTTGATGAAGTTCGACAGATTTTGGCAAGGAAAAGCCAGTATCGTCATCCATTGAAAAATGGTTATGAATTGATAAAAGAGTATCAAAATTTTCGAGTTTGCAAAATCAGTCCTCAGGCTGATGAAAAGGAAGATGAACTTGTGTTACACTATCAAAATCAAGTTCGACATAAGGGCTATTTATTTTCCTTTGGTATTCCTATTGAAGGAGATATTGTTCAAAAAATAAATGTTTCACGAGAAACCTCAATACGGATTAGAGGTCGAAAACCTGGTGATGTTATTAGGCTGAATGGTCATCGAAAGAAACTGAGACGCTTGTTTATAGATTTGAAAATCCCTATTGAAAAACGAAAAACAGCTCCTATTATTGAGCAATTTGGAGAAATTGTCTCAATTTTGGGAATTGCGACCAGTGATTTGAGTAAAAACACGAAAAATGATATAATGAACACTGTACTTTATATAGAAAAAATAGATAGGTAAAAAGATGTTAGAACACGATATTAAAAAAATCCTCGTTTCACATGATGAAATTACAGAAGCGGCTAAAAAGCTAGGTGAACAATTAACCAAAGACTATGAGGGGAAAAATCCAATTCTTGTTGGAATTTTGAAAGGATCGATTCCTTTTATGGCTGAATTGATCAAACATATTGATACGCATATTGAGATGGACTTCATGATGGTATCTAGCTACCATGGTGGAACAGCAAGTAGTGGTGTAATCAATATCAAGCAAGACGTGACTCAAGATATCAAAGGAAGACATGTTTTATTTGTAGAGGATATCATCGATACAGGTCAAACTTTGAAGAATTTGCGAGATATGTTTATTGAAAGAGAAGCAGCTTCTGTTAAAATCGCGACTTTGTTGGACAAACCAGAGGGACGTGTTGTTGAAATTGAGGCAGATTATACCTGCTTTACTATTCCAAATGAGTTTGTAGTAGGTTATGGTCTGGATTATAAAGAAAATTATCGTAACCTTCCTTATGTCGGAGTATTGAAAGAAGAAGTTTATTCAAATTAGAAAGATCTATCTTTAATGAAAAAACAAAATAACGGTTTAGTTAGAAATCCATTTTTATACTTGTTAATTATCTTCTTCCTTGTAACAGGATTCCAGTATTTTTATTCTGGAAATACTGCGGGACGAAGCGAAAAAATTAACTATACAGAATTGGTAAAAGAAATTACAGCAGACAATGTAAAAGAATTAACCTATCAGCCGAATGGTAGCATCATTGAGGTGTCTGGTGTTTATAAAAATCCTAAGACTAGTAAAGAAGAAACAGGAATTCAATTTTTCACTCCTGCTGCCACAACAGTAGAAAGATTCTCAAGTACCATTCTTCCGTCGGATTCAACAGTTGCAGAATTGCAAAAACTTGCTTCTGAACATAAGGCAGAGGTAACGGTTAAACATGAGAGTTCAAGTGGTATGTGGATCAATATCCTTGTCTCTGTTGTGCCATTTGCTATTCTCTTCTTCTTCCTATTCTCTATGATGGGAAATATGGGAGGAAACAATAGTAGAAATCCAATGAGTTTTGGACGTAGCAAGGCCAAGGCCGCTAACAAAGAAGATATCAAGGTAAGATTTTCAGATGTTGCAGGTGCCGAGGAAGAAAAACAAGAATTAGTTGAAGTTGTTGAATTCCTAAAAGATCCAAAACGATTTACCAAACTTGGTGCGCGTATTCCTGCGGGTGTTCTTTTAGAGGGACCTCCGGGAACAGGTAAGACTTTGCTTGCTAAGGCGGTTGCTGGAGAAGCAGGTGTTCCATTCTTTAGCATCTCAGGATCGGACTTTGTAGAAATGTTTGTCGGAGTTGGTGCAAGTCGTGTTCGTTCTCTTTTTGAGGATGCAAAAAAAGCAGCACCAGCCATTATCTTTATCGATGAAATTGATGCTGTTGGTCGCCAACGTGGTGTCGGCCTCGGTGGAGGAAATGATGAACGTGAGCAAACCTTGAACCAGCTCTTAATTGAAATGGATGGTTTTGAGGGTAATGAAGGAATTATTGTTATCGCTGCGACAAACCGTTCAGATGTTCTTGATCCAGCTCTTCTCCGCCCAGGACGTTTTGATAGAAAAGTCTTGGTTGGTCGCCCTGATGTTAAAGGTCGTGAAGCAATCTTGAAAGTTCACGCTAAAAACAAACCTCTAGCAGAAGATGTTGATTTGAAATTAGTTGCCCAACAAACTCCAGGTTTTGTGGGAGCTGACTTGGAAAATGTTCTAAATGAGGCAGCCTTGGTTGCAGCCCGTCGCAACAAGTCAGTTATTGATGCTTCAGATATTGATGAGGCAGAGGATAGAGTTATTGCTGGACCGTCTAAGAAAGATAAAACAGTATCACAAAGAGAACGTGAATTGGTTGCCTACCACGAGGCTGGACATACCATTGTTGGTTTAGTCTTGTCGAATGCCCGTGTTGTTCATAAAGTGACTATCGTACCACGTGGACGTGCAGGCGGATACATGATTGCACTTCCTAAAGAAGACCAAATGCTTCTTTCTAAAGAAGATATGAAAGAGCAATTAGCAGGTTTGATGGGAGGTCGTGTTGCTGAGGAAATTATCTTTAATGTCCAAACGACAGGAGCTTCAAACGACTTTGAACAAGCTACACAGATGGCGCGTGCAATGGTCACTGAATACGGTATGAGTGAAAAACTAGGTCCAGTTCAATATGAGGGCAATCATGCTATGTTTGGTGCACAAAGTCCTCAAAAATCAATTTCAGAACGAACAGCTTATGAGATTGATGAGGAAGTACGTTCATTATTAAATGAAGCACGAAACAAAGCTGCTGAAATTATTCAATCAAATCGTGAAACTCACAAACTGATTGCAGAAGCATTGTTGAAATACGAAACATTGGATAGTACTCAAATTAAATCCCTTTACGAGACAGGAAAAATGCCTGAGGCAGTAGAAGAGGAATCCCATGCACTATCTTATGATGAAGTAAAATCAAAAATGAGTGAAGAAAAATAACCTCGAGAGGCTATGCCTCTCTTTTTATGTGCCGTTGAGGGCGGAAGAAGTATAGAATAGAGGAAATAGCCCCATAGGCTCTCGCATTCTGCTAGACTAAAGGCAGAAAGGAGAACTCTATGAATCTGAAAGAATTGTACGAAGAAAGCAAAGGGATTGTCCATAAGTGTCGCAAGGATTATCACCTCCATCTGTGGGAGAAAGAGGACTGGGATCAGGAAGGTATGTTGTGCCTCTATGAGCTGGTCAGTCACCATCCAGAGTTACTAGCGGGTGAACGCCACCAACTATATGTCTGCTTTAAAACCAAATTCCGAAATCGTATCCTAGATTACATCCGTAAACAGGAAAGTCACAAGCGTCGTTTCGATAAAGAACCCTATGAGGAGGTGAGTGAGATTAGTCACCGCTTAGGAGAAAAAGGGCTGAGACTGGATGATTATTATCTCTTTCACGAACTTCTGAAGACATACAAATCCGAGCAGAGTAAGGAAAAACAAGAGTTGGTTGACCGTCTCATGGGAGGAGAAATCTTCAGAGGACGCAAGGCACTACTGAGGGAGCTTTCTATCGTCTTCCAAGAATTTGTATAGGATGGAAAAAA
>NZ_JAKUWJ010000003.1:0-87940 GCF_026782375.1 Streptococcus oralis
TTGTTTTTTTCATTGTTCAGTACTATAACCTCAGTTATAGTGCCCTGCACATTGGTTTGTCTTGTTCAGTTTTCAAAGGTCTTTGTCTCTCACTTCTCTCATGAGCGACAACTATATTAGTATATCACAGCTAGCTCTCTCTGTCAACAAGTTTTTCAAACTTTTTTCCAAGTTTTTTCTAACCACAATATACCCATAGTCCGTACGGGATTCGAACCCGTGTTACCGCCGTGAAAAGGCGGTGTCTTAACCCCTTGACCAACGGACCTGAGCTTTTCGACTCTTTCTATTATACCTACTTTTTTACCTTTGTCAAGAACTTTTTTTACATTCTACAACAAAATTTTTAACTTCTATCTAATTGCTAATTGTTTTCTTTTCTTGTTTTAAAATTTGGAGTATTTCTCGTTCTTTATTTCCATATGTTGGTGGGGCTGGATTCCATAAATAAGCATGATGTTCAAGAGCAAATTTCACTTCCGAATAATTGATCTTATCATAGTTTTCATAATCTATATTAGCTAAATATTTTTCAACAATAATTTCATAAATAATAAATTCTTCGAATTTTTCATAAATAGATCTGTATTTGACACTGTCTTTATCCATGAATGTAGTGAATATATATGCTTCAACGAAAAATTCTGTAGAAACTTTTTCTTTTTTCGGTTCAGAAATCATACACCTTAATATCCCTCTTAACTCTGAGTATATGTTTTTACTACTCCCAACTTGTATGCAAATTTGTGTCATATCTGAGTTATCGTTATCCAAATCTCTCTTTTTCCGAGCAAACATTGCCCACAATTTTTTCTCGTCACTTGACACCCCTTTTATCAATTTTCTTATATCTTCATTTCTTAAATCTGAGAATTTACAAATTTCTTTTAAATAGTCATATTTATTTAGATTTTCTTCTACTGACATTTTACTTACTCCTCTGTACTCTATCACTGCTATATAACAATTTTCCTTTGCTAATTAATTATCCATTATACGTTTTTGTTTTGATTCGTTTATAATTTTTAGGTCGTAGAACTTCTATGCTTTTCTCTTAACCAACTTCACGACCGCTTCTGTCCGTGCAGTGTGAGGAAACATATCGACTGACTGGATGTAGTGGAGGTCGTATACTTTCACAAGTTTAACCAAATCTCGTGCTAATGTTGAAACATTACAAGATACATAGACCATCTTTTCTGGAACATAGGTTAGGATTGTCTCTAACAACTCGTCGTCTAAACCAGTTCGCGGAGGATCTACAATCAAGGCATCTGCTCGGTATCCTTCTTTGTACCAACGTGGAATAATCTCTTCTGCAGTCCCAGCTTCATAATAGGCGTTATCAAATCCCATTCTCTGGGCATTTCGCTTGGCATCTTCAATGGCCTCTGGGATAATGTCCATCCCTCTAAGGCTTTTGACCTTCTTCGCGAATGCGAAACCAATTGTCCCGACTCCACAATAAGCATCAATCAAATGATCTTCTTCACTAACATCTAGGGCCTTAACCGCTTGACTATAGAGAATCTCGGTCTGCTCAGGATTGAGCTGATAGAAGGCGCGGGGGGAGAGAGAAAACTCATAGTCGAGTACTCCTTCTTGAATACACTCTTGGCCCCAGATAATTTCCGTCTTTTCACCATAGATTTCACTTGTTTTTGCTGTATTTGTATTGACAGCAACCGTGACAACTTCTGGAAAATCATTAACTAGGTCTTTGACTAGTTGATTCAAATTAAGCTGGCGATTTGTGACAATGATAATCTGGACTTGTCCAGTTTTTCTCGCTCGACGTACCATGATGGTGCGAACACCTAGCGTTTTTCTCTCATCGGTGATGGGGATTTGATGGTAAGTGAGAAGCTCAGCTAGGCGATTCGCAATCACTTGGGTTTCCTTATCTTGCACCAAGCAGTCTTTCAACTCGACAAGGTAATGAGAATTTTGCGCATACAAACCCGCCTTGACCTGATTGTTGAATTTTCGAGTCTGAAATTGCAACTTAGCACGGTAGTACTTTGGTTCCTGCATTCCGATAGTTGGACGGATTTCATAGTTTTCATATCCTGCAGGAGCAAATTTTTTCAAGGCTTGTTGGAGCAAATCTGTTTTGAACTCTAACTGTTTATCATAGTGGAGATGCATGATTTGGCAACCACCACATTCATTATAAATCGTACATGCTGGTACGACTCGAAACTTGGACTTTTTATTAACTTTGAGTAACTTTGCTTCCACAAAGTTACGTTTAATAGAAGTAATCTGACAATAGATATCTTCTCCCTTGAGAGCACCTGGCACAAAAACGAGGGTTTTCTGGTAGAAACCGATTCCCTCACCATTAATGCCCATACGCTTAATTTTTAATGGAATTTTTTGTTTGACTTTTAGATTCATAAGTCTATTATACCACGTAGTTTCTCAATGGTTAAGAATATGTTACAATAAAACCATGAATACAAAGACATCTCATTTTTCCCCATTGGATTTTCCTGAGCAATTACGAACTTATATAGAGGGAGCAACCCTTTCTGACAGCTCTTCTCATTCAGGCGCAACGGTTCTCTATCTTGATTCAGGTTACTATTTGAAAATTGATCAAAAGGGCAGATTAGAGCGAGAAGCTGCCATTGCAAGGTGGTTTGAAACTAAAGGACTGGGAACTCCAGTTATCGACTACTTATCTACAGATAAAGACTACCTTTTAACAAAAGAAGCGCCTGGCAAAGATGCCCTTGCCTTTCTGGATCAGCCAGAAACAATTTGCCGAACCATGGCACATGCCCTTAAAAAACTTCACAACTTACACCCACACAATTTTCCATCAGAAAATCATTTACAGACCTATAAAGACAGAGCTTTGAAAAACTATGAAAAAGGCGAGTTCTATGCCAAGGCCCTCCTACCCCAATTTCAGATTAATAGTCGCGAAGAGGCCTTCCAACTCATCCAAGAACAAGGACACCTTTTAAAGACTGATGCCTTTATTCACGGTGATGCCTGTCTACCAAACTTTATTCTAAAAGATGCTAGCCGTTTCTCTTGCTTTATTGATCTGGGCTTGGCTGATTTTAGTGATCGTCATATCGATCTCTTTTGGGCAGTTTGGTCTCTAAACTATAACCTAGATAACCCAAAATATGCTGAACTGTTTCTTGACTATTACGGCAGAGAAGAGGTCGACACAAACAAACTTCGACTCGTTGCTGCCTTTGAAGCATTTGGATAAAAGGTAAACCATGAAAATCACAAAACTTGAAAAGAAAAAACGCCTCTACTTAATGGAGCTAGATAATCAAGAAACCTCTTATATCACGGAGGATACCATTGTCCGTTTTATGCTATCTCGAGATAAGGTCATTAGTAAAGAGGAACTGACCGAGATTCAGGACTTTGCACAATTCTCTTATAGTAAAAATCTAGCCCTCTACCATTTATCCTTCAAGGCTCGTACTGAAAAAGAAGTGCGAGAGTATCTGAACAAGTACGATATTGAAGATACAATCGCTAGTCAAGTTATCGCTAATCTAAAAGAAGATAACTGGATTGATGACCATCAGTATGCTTATTCCATCATAAATGTCAATCAACTTTCTGGAGATAAAGGACCCTATTTACTAACTCAAAAACTAACTCAAAAAGGGATTGCCAAATCAACTATTGAAGAGGTTTTAAAGGATTTTGATTTTTCAGAGGTTGCTCAACGTGTTGCAGAAAAACTGCTTAAAAAATACACAGGAAAGCTTCCTGCTCGTGCCTTGCAGGATAAGATTATTCAAAATTTGACGAACAAAGGCTTCTCCTATTCTGATGCTAAAAGTGCCTTTGATGACTTGGACAGCCAAGTCGACCAAGAAACGACTCAAGAACTCATTTTTAAAGAGCTAGACAAACAATATACTAAATATGCTCGAAAGTATGAAGGATACGAACTTAAACAGCGTTTAACCCAAGTTTTAGCTCGAAAAGGCTATGATTTTTCGGATATAGCTAGCGCTCTCAGAGAATATCTTTAATATTTTCGTGTAAAATTCAAAAAAATTAGACCGATTTATGATATAATAGTAAACGATAAACTTATAAATTGTAGAAAGTTGGTTAGTTATGAAACTTCCAAAAGAAGGCGACTTTATTACAATTCAAAGTTATAAGCATGATGGGAGTCTTCACCGTACTTGGAGAGACACCATGGTACTAAAAACAACAGAGAACGCTATTATCGGCGTCAACGACCACACACTTGTTACCGAAAGTGACGGTCGTCGTTGGGTGACTCGAGAACCGGCTATTGTTTACTTTCACAAAAAATATTGGTTTAATATCATTGCTATGATTCGCGATAATGGGATTTCCTACTATTGCAATATGGCCAGCCCTTACTATCTAGATGAGGAAGCCCTGAAATACATTGATTACGATTTGGATGTCAAGGTCTTCACTGATGGTGAAAAGCGTCTCTTGGACGTTGAAGAGTATGAGCGCCATAAACGCAAAATGAAGTATTCTGATGATTTAGACTATATTTTGAAAGAGCATGTTAAAATCCTTGTTGATTGGATTAACAATGGACGCGGTCCTTTCTCAGAGGCCTATGTCAACATTTGGTACAAACGCTACATAGAACTAAAGAATCGGTAAAGTTGTCAAACTGGGGTAAAAACCCTGGTTTTTTATTTGAAAAACCCAGCTTTACAGCTGGGTTGATTGCTATATATCTAATTTAGTAACAGTAAACTTGATGTGGGAATAGTCTTTTTCAACATCCTTATCCAACAAGAAAGCCGTGGCATCCTTCTTAACCTGAACCAGGTCAATATTCTGGGCTTGAGCCGCATAGACGCATCCACAATAACATTGACGATAAATATCATACTCCTCGCACATCTCCACCGAACGCTTGTAGCCTTGATTTTTCTTGAAATCACTTGGGAGATAGTGGGTGGTATAAATCTTTTGCACATCAATTCCGATGCTGTTGATGGTTTGAGAATTCTTATGGGGACTGATGGTTAAAGCTGAACCAAAATAGTCAAAGCCCAAATCCATAGCTACCTGCGCTGTTTTGTCCAAACGGTAATCAAAACAAACCTTGCAACGGTCGCCACCCTCGGGTTCTTCTTCCAGTCCTCTGACTAACTTCCGGTATTCATTTGGTTCGTAGGGAGCTTCTAGGTACTGAACCGTATTGCCTGTTCGCTCATTGAAATCACTGACAAATTTCTTTGTGACGTAAGCCCGCTTGTGGTATTCTGCCTTAGGATGGATATTGGAATTGGCAAAATAGATGGTCACATCAGCGTACTTGGTCAGATACTCGAGAGTGTAGGTACTACAAGGAGCACAGCAAACATGCATGAGAATAGTT
Source organism: Streptococcus oralis (assembly GCF_026782375.1). Classification (GTDB taxonomy): domain Bacteria; phylum Bacillota; class Bacilli; order Lactobacillales; family Streptococcaceae; genus Streptococcus; species Streptococcus oralis_CL. The sequence continues at coordinate 5,369 of NZ_JAKUWJ010000003.1, forward strand.
GGACGTTGCTCATTTTTTTCCCAAACCTGAACCATTTTCTGCATGACACGGTCATAATTAATCTTCTGATTGGGATTCATCTTGCTCAGAATTTCTTCTACATCGATCATGTTCTTCTCCTTTTACTATTAGTTATTTTACCATATATCACCAACCAGCTCAAATCTATTTTATAAAAAGGAAGCGATAAAAGGAGGGATGCTCATTCCCTCCTTTTATGTTTTTTACGAATTGCTTAGTATAAACAGCTTACATCATCCCGCCCATCATGCTTGGGTCCATTGCTGGAGCTGGGGCTACTGGTTCTGGTTTATTGGCTACGACTGCTTCTGTTGTCAAGATCAAGCTGGCTACAGATGCTGCATTTTGAAGGGCAGAACGGCTCACTTTAACTGGATCGATGATTCCTTCTTCAATCATATTAACCCACTCACCAGTTGCTGCGTTGAAACCTGTACCAAGCTCAGCATTCTTCAAGCGATCGATGACGATAGATCCTTCGAATCCTGCATTGTGGGCGATTTGACGAACAGGTTCTTCCAAGGCACGGAGAACAATACTGCGTCCTGTTGCTTCATCACCTGTCAATTCCAAGGCTGCGACAGCTGGAATCACATTAGCAAGAGCAGTTCCGCCACCAGCAACGATTCCTTCTTCAACGGCTGCACGAGTAGCGTTAAGGGCGTCTTCGATACGAAGTTTCATTTCCTTCAACTCAGTTTCAGTTGCTGCACCGACCTTGATCACTGCGACACCACCTGACAATTTTGCCAAGCGTTCTTGCAATTTTTCGCGGTCAAATTCAGATGTTGTAGTTTCGATTTGAGACTTGATAACTGCAACACGGTGAGAAATGGCTTCAGGATTGCCAGCACCTTCTACGATAACCGTACTGTCTTTGTCCACAGTCACTCTAGCAGCTTGACCAAGCGCTTCAATCGTCGCGTCTTTTAACTCAAGACCAAGATCTTCTGTAATGACTGTTCCGCCTGTCAAGATAGCGATGTCTTCTAACATAGCCTTACGACGGTCACCGAAACCAGGGGCTTTGACAGCTACGACATTGAAAGTTCCACGAATCTTGTTCAAAACAAGGGTTGGAAGAGCTTCGCCATCTACATCATCTGCAATAATCAAGAGGGGACGATTGCTTTGGAGAATGCTTTCTAGGAGTGGCAAGATTTCTTGGATATTTGAAATCTTCTTGTCAGTAATCAAAATGTATGGATTTTCAAGGTCCGCCACCATTTTTTCGCTATCTGTCACCATGTACTGTGAAAGGTAACCGCGGTCAAACTGCATTCCTTCTACGACTTCAAGTTCTGTTTCCATACCACGTGACTCTTCAATAGTGATGACACCATCTTTGCCAACTTTTTCCATAGCTTCAGAGATGTATTCACCGACTTTTTCAGAACGAGAAGATACAGCGGCAACCTGAGCGATGGCTTCTTTGTTGGCAACTGGAATGGCTTTGTTTTTCAAGGCTTCTACAGCTGCGGCAACCGCTGCTTCAATCCCCCGACGGATACCGATTGGATTGGCACCTGAAGTAACGTTTTTGATTCCTTCGCGGACGATAGCTTGGGTCAAGACAGTTGCAGTTGTCGTTCCGTCACCTGCGATATCATTGGTTTTTGAAGCGACTTCTGATACCAACTTGGCACCCATATTTTCAAAATGGTCTTCCAACTCGATTTCTTTGGCAATAGTCACCCCGTCGTTGGTGATGAGAGGTGAACCGAATGATTTTTCCAACACAACGTTACGACCTTTTGGTCCCAAGGTTACTTTAACAGTGTCTGCAAGGATATCGACACCACGAACCATAGCTGAACGAGCATCAGATGAAAATTTAATTTCTTTTGACATACTTACTTTCTCCTTCTATTCTTCAATGATCGCCAAGATGTTAGCTTCACCAACGATGATATACTTTTCATCTCCATCTTTGACATCAAGACCTGCATGTGCTTCAACTAAGACACGGTCTCCAGCCTTAACGCTCGGAGCAACCAAGTCACCGTTCAAAGTACGAACACCTTGTCCAGTAGCCACTACTGTAGCTGTTTTCGTTTCTTCTTGGGCTGATTTTGCGAGGACAAATCCCCCAACAGTTTGTTCTTTTTCTTCAATTTTCAAGACCACACGGTCTCCCAATGGTTTCAACATTTGCTTTCCTCCATAATACAATCATATTATTAGCACTCTTTACATATGAGTGCCAAACTATAGTTCTATTGTATCACTTGGTCAGAAATAGTCAAGAAAAAAGTCTGACTTTCTCAAGATAAAAAAGCCTAAGATTGACTCAGGCTTTTCTATGCTTAAAATGGTAATTCTTCCTCTTCCAAAACCAAATCAGCCAAATCCTGACCTGCGTTATTTTCACGCATGGCACGTTGAGCACGACTTTCCAAGAGTTGGAATCCTGTCACGAGAACTTCGGTCACATAGTTGGTCTGACCATTTTTCTCAAAGCGACGGGTACGAAGTTCTCCATCCACAGAGATAAGACTACCTTTGGTCGCGTAACTTGCCAAGGTTTCAGCCAATTTTCCCCAAAGAACAAGATTAACAAAATCAGCTTCACGTTCCCCATTTTGGTCTTTGTAACGACGGTTCACAGCGATAGTTGCACGCGCTACTGACTTGTCATTGTTGGTTTTGTGCAATTCTGGTGTAGACGTCAAGCGCCCGATCAAGATAACTTTATTATACATTTTTCATCCTCCTACTTATCTATTCGCAGGAAATCAAAAAAAGTTACAGAAATTTGTAACTTTTCGAAGAAATTTTTTATTTTTTATGCACCATGAAACCTGTCGCCTGTTGATTGGCCATAATAGTCATATCTGTAATCTGCACACGACGGGGTTGACTGGTCACATAGACAACAGTGTCTGCGATGTCTTGTGCCTGCAAGGCTTCGATTCCCTGATAAACCGTCTCAGCCCGCTCTTTGTCCCCATGAAAACGTACTGTAGAAAAATCTGTTTCAACGATCCCCGGTTGAATGGTTGTCACCTTGATGTCCGTTGCGATCGTATCAATTCGAAGCCCATCTGAAAAAGTCTTAACTGCTGCCTTGGTGGCTGAATAAACTGCTGCACCCGCATAGGCATAGATTCCTGCAGTTGACCCCATGTTGATGATATGTCCTTGATTGGCTTTTGCCATTGCTGGCAAGAAAGAGCGAGTGACTGCCATCAAACCTTTGACATTGGTATCTAGCATGGTCAACATATCCAACTCTTCATAGTCTTGATAGGGAGCCAAGCCAAGAGCCAGTCCGGCGTTATTGATCAAGATATCAATCTGCCCTATCGTTTCTAGAATATCGGAACAAACAGTCTTTACCATGGTCATATCCGTCACATCCAGAGGAAAAGTCCAAACTGTTTGATTTGGAAAAGTTGCTGCAAACTCCGACTTGAGAGCTTCTAGTCTGTCTGTCCGTCGCCCTGTTAGGACGACATTCTCACCCTGATCCAGATAAGCACGCGCAATCGCTTCACCGATTCCTGAAGTCGCTCCTGTAATCACTACATTTTTTGCCATCTTATTTCCTTCTATCTGGTCTATCAGATATTAACAACTTCTTAGGCAGTCCAGTGCTTAGCTGGATCAAATGGAGTTCCAACAACTTGGTCTTCTGATAATTCAATAATACCACGTTTTTGCGGAGCATTTGGCAAATGCAATTCACGAGGACTGCACATCATGCCAAAACTCTTTTCGCCACGAAGTTCGCCTGGGAAAATGAGATTGCCTTTGGGCATCATAGCTCCAGGAAGAGCGACAATGGTTTTCAAACCGACACGCGCATTAGGAGCTCCTGCAACGATTTGCACTGTCTTGTCACTTGCAACGGCAACTTGGCAAATGTTGAGGTGGTCACTATCTGGGTGAGCGACCATCTCGACAATTTCACCAACAACAAACTTAGGTTCCTTGTCATTGACAATTTCTTCCTCAAAACCTTCCGCCTGCAACTCTTGGTTTAAACGAGCGACTTGCTCATCTGTTAAAAAGACTTGACCGCGTTCTGCAATTTCAAATAAACGTGAAACTTCGAAAATATTCCAAGCTACTGTTTCCCTATTTTCTTTGAGAAAAACACGGGCTACCTTGCCTTTGCGCTCCACGTCCAACTTGGCATCTCCGCTGTTTTTCACGATGACCATAAGGACATCGCCGACATGCTCTTTATTATATGTAAAAATCATTCTTTTCTCCTATTTCAGTCCTGCTAAAAAGTCGTTAATTTGTTCCTTGCTTTTACGATTACGATTGACAAAACGGCCGATTTCCTTGTCCTTTTCTAGCACAACAAGGCTAGGAATCCCGTACACATCCCAGAGTTTGGCCAGATCCATGTACTGGTCTCGGTCCACTCGAATAAAGGTGAACTCTGGATTGGTCTCCTCAATCTCTGGCAAGGCTGGATAGATATAACGACAATCTCCACACCAGTCTGCCACAAAAAGAAAGACCTTCTTACCATCCTGCTCGACAAAACCTGCGAGTTCTTCTATATTACTGGGAATAATCATAAGACTTCCTCCTCATAGACTAGGTCTTCATTTTCATAGACAAAAGTATAGTGACGACCATCCTCGAAAATGACCCCTCCGACGAGTCGCTCTAGACTACTTTCGTAGACTTGAACATAGAGAGTCGCAATCTCACCCATATCTGAGAAAAGTTCGCGCACGATAGCGGTCAACTCTTCTTGCGTCTTCATGAGTTTGTGGTTATCTGCTGCTTTTTTAGCCCCCAAAGCAAGGGCGCTTAGACCAGCCACAGTCAAGCCAGTCATCCATAATTTCTTAGCTTTCATACCATTCATTGTAACACAAAAAGGGCTCTAGGACAAATAGGGAAGCCGCAGAAAAGCAAGTAAAAAGCCCCTTCCTTAAAGGAAAAGGACTTCTTATACTCAAAGAGCAAACTAGGAAACTAGCCGCAGGTTGCTCAAAACAGTGTTTTGAGGTTGTGGATAGAACTGACGAAGTCAGTAACCATACCTACGGTAAGGCGACGCTGACGTGGTTTGAATTTGATTTTCGAAGAGTATTATTCTTATTGCCAGGCGCCTGAGTTGCCAACGTAGTAACCATCAGGTGTGTAGGTATTGCGAAGCATCTTACCTGAGGAATCCATATAGTACCACTTGTCCTGATTCTTAACCCAATCACTCTCGATCATAGCGCCAGAAGAAGTGACATAATACCACTCTCCCTTATCATATACCCAAGAACTTGCCTTCATAGCTCCGGATGCTGATAAATAGTACCATTTGCCTTGATCGAAAAGCCAATCGCCCGCAATCATAGCTCCTGATGACTTAAAGGCATACCAGAAGCCACCTTGATAGAGCCACGTTTGATGAAACATAACTCCCTTTTCATCCATAAAGTACCAAATTTCCTTGTCCTTAACCCAATCATTTTGAACCAATTGGCCTTGTTTTTGATAGTACCAATTTTGGTCTGATTTTAGCCAGCTTTCTGCTTTTACAATCGGATAAAGTTCTCGGAAGGCTCCTCCCCCCTTGTAGGAATGACTGATCGATTCTGGTTTTGTAAGTTTTAACTCACCATTGTCATGGTCTTTCCAAGCATAAACTTTTTGACCATTGACAGTCTCTGGTAAGGTAGCAGTGTAGGTCTTGGTTTGATAGTCCCATTTTGTATCAAGGTAGGTGTAATGGTCTTTTGATTCTTCAATACGGTAGTAGCCACTTTTCTCACCATTATATACATCATCTACCACTTTAGAGGACCAGGTCTTTACTTCATTTCCACTCTTGGCCTCGACCTTGATATCTCCTCTATAGCCGTAAGGTACGTAGAAATTCAGGTAACGCCCCTCTGTACCGACCATAGACTTGTCCTTTTCTTGGCCTAGGAAATTGACTGTCTGATCTTGACCATTGAGACTGACCGTCCACTCGACTTTCTCAGTTTTTGGCAAATCCAAGACTTTGATATCTACTTCATGGCCATTATTAAATCGAAGAATTTTGCCATCTTGATACTTAACCCCACCCTTAATAACCCATTCTTCTTCCAATTCGAATGCTTTTCCTGAATGAGGGAAAGCCAGTAAAGCTAAACCTGCTAGAGACAAACAAAATAGTGTGATTTTTTTCATTGTATATCCTCCTTAGGGATTATTATATTAATTATATCACTATCTATTTTTTTTGCAAATCTTATCCTGAATATGCTAGAAGAAACCTCTGAGATTATTCTCAGAAATTAGAAGATAACTAGTTACTATTTTCAACTGCTGCAGTAACAAAGGCAGTGTAGAGTTCTTCTGGACGATTTGGACGGCTGGAAAGTTCAGGGTGATACTGACAAGCCACAAAGAATTTATTTTCAGGTATCTCCACTATTTCTACCAAACGATTATCTGGAGAAACTCCTGAGAAGACAAAGCCTGCTGCCTCAAACTGCTCACGGAAGGCGTTGTTAAACTCATAACGGTGACGGTGACGGCGTTGCACCACTTCTTGATTGTGATAAGCAGCTGCTGCCTTAGAGCCACGTTTCAACTTAGATGGATAAAGTCCCAAACGAAGGGTCCCTCCCATATCCTCAATATCAACCTGGTCACGCATGATATCAATGATAGGGTATTTTGTTTCTGGTGCAAGCTCTGCAGAATTAGCACCTTCAAGACCCAAAACGTGACGAGCAAACTCGATACAAGTCAACTGCATTCCCAAGCAGACACCCAACATTGGAACATCATTCTCACGCGCATAGCGAATGGCTTGAATTTTCCCTTCCGTACCACGTTGACCGAAACCGCCTGGCACGATGATTCCGTCCGCATCAGACAAGAGCTCTGCCACATTCTCTGCCGTCACATCATTGGCATTGATCCAATTAATCTTCACTTCTGCGTCGTTGGCATAACCAGAGTGTTTCAAGGCTTCAACCACAGATATGTAGGTATCTTGCAACTCCACATACTTACCAACAAGGGAAATCTTGACTTGTTTCTTGAGGTTCATGACCTTGTCCACCATAGCTGACCACTCTGTCATATCCGCTGCTGGTGCATCTAATTTCAAGTGATCACAGACAATCTGGTCCATACCTTGTGCCTGCAAGTTCAGTGGAATTTGGTAAAGATGCTCAACATCTAATGATTCGATAACGGCTTCTGGTGCCACATCACAGAACTGGGCCAGTTTGTTTTTAATCCCTTGACCAGCTGGTTTTTCTGTACGAATGACCAACATATTTGGCTGGATTCCCAAACCACGCAATTCTTTTACAGAATGTTGAGTTGGCTTGGTTTTCATCTCACCAGCAGCCTTGAGATAAGGAAGCAAGGTTGTATGGATATACATGACATTATCCGCACCCACATCTGCCTTCATCTGACGAAGGGCCTCTAAAAATGGCAAGGATTCGATATCTCCAACGGTTCCACCAACCTCTGTGATAATGACATCCGAGTCGGTCGTTACAGCGGCACGCTTGATTTTTTCTTTCAAAGCATCTGTGATATGAGGAATGACTTGAACAGTTGCGCCAAGGTACTCGCCACGGCGTTCCTTACGAAGAACTTCACTGTAGATTTTACCAGTTGTCACGTTTGAGTATTTGTTAAGATTGATATCGATGAAACGTTCATAGTGTCCCAAGTCCAAATCTGTCTCAGCCCCATCATCTGTCACAAAGACCTCCCCGTGCTGGTAAGGACTCATGGTTCCCGGATCGATATTGATATAAGGGTCAAACTTCTGAATAGTCACTTTTAGACCACGATTTTTCAAGAGACGGCCCAGACTTGCTGCCACAATCCCTTTCCCAATAGACGACACCACACCACCAGTTACAAAAATATATTTCGTAGACATAGATTCCTCTTTCTAAAATGCTCAAGGTCTTGTTAACTACAAGGGGAGATAGAGAACAAGACCTTTATGGATAACGACTTTTCAAGAAAAACTTCCTGAAAAAACAAAAATAGCTCCCTAGTAACTAGAGAGCCCCGACCTCTAAAAGAGGTGCCCGAACAATATAATACCTCAAAGCAGAACATTTGTCAATCCGAATCGGTAAAACATGAAAAAGAAGATTGCTTTCAGAAAACCAACTAAAGTTCCTCATCCCAACGGATGACCTGCTTAACCACTCTGCTCAAGGAACAAAAAAGGAGATCTTACGATCTCCTCTGTGAGGCTTCTTATACTTCTTCACTCGTTTCAGCGTCATCGTCAGAAAACTCATCGTCTTCTTCGTTAAGATCCACATCTTCACCCAAGTCATCTGGAGCGATTTCGTTGATTTCTGCATCGTAAGCTTCCACTTCATTTTTCTCATCATCAGGATTTTCATCATCGTATGAAAGAGCTGGGTCTGCTTCGTATGCGTCTTCGTCTTCTGGATCATCCGCATTGTAGTCAATAGCATCTGAATCACCATCCATAAAGGCATTGACACGTTTTTTCTTAGCTTTCGGTGCCACTTCATCGTCGTCACTTTCTTCAAGAGCGATGATTTCTTCGTCGATTTCGTCCACACCATACCATGAACGAAGACCCCATTTATTGTCTCCAAGAGAGATGAAGCTACCGTCAAAGTTCAACTCTGTGTAGAACAAAGGCAAAGCTTCGCGGATATCGCTGTTTGATGTTCCAAGGTAGTTTTGAATTTCGTTTACAAGATCGCTAAAATGCATCTCATGATCGCGACCACGAAGTTCCAAGATAGCACGCGCTACCTCAATCATAGATAGTTCACTTTTTTCTTGCCCAGCAAATACTTCTAATTCCAAAGCGTTTCTCCTCATTTTTACTACTATCGCCAGAGCAAACAGACTCTGACCTCATTTTATCATGTACTCTTTATTGTACGATAATTTTGCGGAATAGTCAAAGGTTAAGAAAAAATAAAGGTGAAATATTTCAGCTAATTGAAAGACCTGTGTAACATGACCACAGGTATATTGATTTATTTATAACTCAAGGCTGCAACTCCAATACCAACCACAAACTGCAAGAGGATTCCTACAAAGATAAAGGATTATTTGTTGCATCAAATCAAGTAAAAAGATCATTTCATGTCCTGCCAGTAACTTCGTTTTCTTTCCTTTATTTCATTTTCCCTAGAATAGTGAAAAATCCTTCTCTTGTTAATGAGTTTCATAAGAAAAAGGCTGGAGAATCCAACCTTCTCTATTTATTCAGCTAAGAGTACTTCTTTGATGGTTTGCTTTTGGAGTTTTCTGTTGGATAGATAAAAGAGGCTTTCATAAACCACAGCAAAACCGATCAAAGTCCAGAAGAAAACATTCCCATTAAAGTGATGCTCAATCTTTTCAGGAACCGTATCTTTTATCACACCAATCAAAATTTCCATGATAGCATACTGATAAGCCGTCCCAAGAACAAATCCTAGATAGGCCCAGAAACGATAGGGAGATAGGATATGACCTTGGCATTCACGATCTGTGTAGCCAAAAGCCTTCATAAGAGCCAGGGTTTCGCGACTTTCTGAGACGACAATCCCCAATGACAAAAAGAGAATAGAGAAAGAAAGGATCAAGCCAATCATGATCATCATGGTTTGGATGATGTCATCTGTGTAGTCCCTTAGACCAAAGGACAATTGAACCATGGCCGCAAAACACATAGAGCCAAAGACTACAAAAAACAGAATAGATTTTCTCCCCCAAATTAGTGACGAAGACAGCTCTTTTAGGAAGTCTTTCTCTTTCTTAGGAGCCCTCTTTCTCCTTTTGACCTTGATTGGTGTTGGGGACTTTTTCAATAAGCGAAGAGTCGGCGTTTGTAGTTGTCTTCTAGCATAGCCAATCGCGAGAAGCATAAAAAATGCCGTTGGAAGGATCACCAAAGCAACTAAGAGCTGCCAGTGAAAATTGATGGTGATTTCTGGCAGGATCCCCTTCTCATTACGAAAGTCATAAAAATGTCCCATCATAAGAAAAGAAGCAAAATAGCCAAGAAGCGCCCCAGCTCCAAAACTGAGCCCAAAAGCCCAAAATCGTTTCGCCAACTGGCCATTACTATAACCCAAAGCCTTTAAAATCCCTAATTGTTCCTTGTGGTCATCGACAAATTGTTTGATATAAAAACACATGAGAAGGATCGACGTCAAGGACAAGACGATCCCACTGACCATGGCCACCATCCAAGATAGCGAAACCTGGGCATCATAATAGGCCATAATCATCAGATTGGTTTTAGAAATCTCCAACTGCTCGATATCAAGATAAAAATTCAAGAAAAGATTGGCCACAAAAACCGCACAGGCTCCAATGATACTGACGACAACTAATTTTCGAATATCTTTTACTGAAAACATGGCTTACCATCCAATCTCATAAGCAGTCTGTGGCTGATCATTGGTCACAACTTCAGTAATTTTGCCACTATTGACGCGAATGATGGTTCTGGCCATATCCGCAATATTTTGGTTGTGTGTCACCATGATTAGGGTAAAGCCTAGCTTTTCCTTCAACTTCCAGATATAGTCGAGAATCTTGCGACCTGTTTCTTCATCCAGAGCTCCCGTCGGCTCATCTAAGAAAAGAATCTCTGGCTTTTTGGCTAAGGCACGAGCAATGGAGACTCTCTGCTGTTCGCCGCCAGACAATTCACTCGGATACTTGTCCAGCTTATCGCCAAGTCCCAAATCCTCGATAATCTGCAAAAAATCATGATTGTCTGCCAGGTCAGCTCCCATCTTTACATTCTGTCTGACCGTAAGATTAGGCAATAAATAATACTGCTGGAAAATAAAGGCAATCTTCTCACGTCTAAAGGCCGTCAATTGAGCATCCGTGAGTTGTGATAAATCTTGCGCTTGAATGAGGATATGCCCCTCGTCTACCTTCTCTAATCCTGACAATACGTTTAAGAGAGTTGACTTGCCTGATCCAGAAGGACCGAGGATAACCACATCATCCTGGTCTTGAATCTGCAAATCAATCCCTTTTAAAACCTTGGTTTGGCCGTAACTTTTGTGCACATTTTCTAGTTGAATCATTTCTTTCCTACCATTTCTTTGATGAGAGATTGACAAACCTCTGTCAGTAATCCAATCACTTCTTCCATGCTGAATTGATAAATACCAGAAGCAACCATAGAGGCCATGCCGTGTGAGTAGATAAATAAATGCTGGTACAGGCGACTAGCCTCCTCTAACGTCAATGGATAGTCTGCTACAATCGATTCCAGAACCAATTGGTAACTATGATCCTTCATAGGAAGAAAATCTTGAAAGCGACGAATCGGATCTTTACTAGGATTTTGGAAAAGCAATTGAAAAAGTTGGGGCTCTTTTGAGGCGAACAGGATATAAGCAACTCCGACAGATCGAAATGGCTTCTCATCTTCTAAAGCCTTTCGTATATACTCCACTACGACCATCTCTGCAGCAACAATAACCTCTGCTTGTAACTCGGCCATATTGGCAAATTGCCCAAAAATCACTCTCGGTGTAGCTCCCAGTTGCTCCGCTAATGCTCGAGCCGTCAAACTCGCCATGCCCTCTTCTCTCACCAATTGTAAAGCTGTCCCAATGATAGTCTCTTTACTAAATTTAACCTTTGGTGGCATAAGACTCCTTTCACGCAACATTTGTTGCGCAACACTTGTTGCATAAAAATATACCATAAAAAAGAAAGACTTGTCAAGAAAAAACTGTAAAACACAAAACAAAAAGACAGAGGACGTTTTATTTCTTTGCTACCCAGCCGATAGCATAGCTAGGTAGATTTTCGGTATCAAGCCAGATGAATTCAATCCCGATTTCCTCATTTTTAAACTTGGTCAAGCCAATACCATTGATTTCTAGTTCGTTGAGTCGTTGTCCTGTCAAAACTTCTCGTTCCTTCAATTAGAAAAGTTAAGGTGAACTAATATAAATCTTCTAAGCTTCTATATTCTATGACTTCATTTTTTATGATGCTCTTTTTGAATTCAAAATGATTCAAAGGATTATCGATTAATACTAACTTTGTAATATCATCCAGGTTAGTAACCAAGGATAGAATAAAATCTGATTTAAATTCTTTAGCTTTCTCAAATTCTCTGGCAGTCAAACGAACGCGACCCTTAAGTTTTCGAATTCCTTTAACTTCGGCAAGATAAGAATGTTCTTGAACATCTACTTGGAAATCATATCCATCACCATAAAGACGGGCATCGGTCAATAGTCCACCTTGAAATTTTTCTTCTTTATCAAAGTTGAGTATAAAATAATTTTCTGCTTCCATTCCAGTTTCTTGTAGGCGTTTGAATTTAGTTCTAATTATTGGTTTTTCAACGATGGTTATGCCTGTTTTCTCCCCTTCACTTGCAAGCAACATTTTAACGATTTCTGCATAACTGTGAACATCTTCATTCCCAAACATCATGTCAATTAAATCTTTACGAAAACGGTAGACTTCAGCTTTTTGTCACCAGCCTTTTCTATTGTTATCAAAATAAGGGTCGAATAAATCCATTCTATTTTTAACTACCCCAGTTGTTTCTGCGATACCCAAAGAAACTATATAACGATAAAACTCAGATTTACTAGAGCATTGAAACTCTTTTATAAATAACTTATCAAATTTGGCAAGACCATAGCTAATTAAATTTAACAATTCATAATGAGGGTGTTTGAACATCACTTTCTCCATCAATAGATATTGATTTCAATATACAAAAAAACACGGTTTATCACCGTGTTTCTGTGTTTATTTCACCAACTTCTTCATCTCATCAATACGTGCGACGGTCGCGTCGTACTTAGCTTGGTAGTCGGCTTGTTTGTCGCGTTCTTTTTGGACGACTTCTGGTTTGGCGTTGGCTACGAAGCGTTCGTTAGAGAGCTTCTTACCAACCATATCCAGTTCTTTTTGCCATTTAGCCAGTTCCTTGTCGAGACGAGCCAGTTCTTCTTCGACATTGAGGAGGTCTGCCAGCGGCAGGTAGATTTCTGCTCCTGTGATGACGCTTGACATAGCGAGTTCAGGTGCAGGGATGGTTGATGCGATTTCCAAGTGTTCTGGATTTGTGAAGCGTTTGATGTAGTTGACATTGCTGTTAAAGAAGGCTTCCAAGTCGCTATCGCTTGTTTTAACAAGGATGGTGATAGGCTTGCTTGGTGCAACGTTTACTTCCGCACGCGCATTACGAACGGCACGGATCAAGTCTTTGAGGCTTTCGACACCAGTGTGAGCTGCAAGGTCTTCAAAGGCTGGATTGACAGTTGGGTATTCTGCTGTGACGATAGAGCCTTCTGAGATTTGTCCAAAGATTTCCTCTGTCACGAATGGCATGATTGGGTGAAGGAGACGAAGGATCTTGTCCAAAGTGTAAAGGAGAACAGAACGTGTGATGACTTTCTCTTCTTCGTTGTCGCTATAAAGGACTTCCTTGGTCAACTCAACGTACCAGTCCGCAAACTCGTCCCAGATGAAGTTGTAGAGAATATGTCCAGCCACACCAAACTCAAACTTGTCAAAGTTAGAAGTAGCTTTTCCGATTGTTTCATTGAGGTTGTGGAGAATCCAGCGGTCTGTGACATTTCCAGCTTCCTTGTTAACAACTTTTTCGACATTGGCAGTAGCTTGCTCAAGGGTTAAACCTTCATTGTTCATGAGGATATAGCGAGAGATGTTCCAAATCTTATTAATGAAGTTCCATGAAGCATCCATTTTCTCGTAAGAGAAGCGCACGTCTTGGCCTGGTGCAGAACCGTTTGAAAGGAACCAACGAAGGGCATCGGCACCGTATTTCTCGATGACATCCATAGGGTCAATCCCGTTACCGAGAGATTTAGACATTTTGCGTCCTTGCTCGTCACGGATGAGACCGTGGATAAGAACGTTTTGGAATGGCTGACGGCCAGTGAATTCTAAGGATTGGAAGATCATACGAGACACCCAGAAGAAGATGATGTCGTAACCTGTAACCAAGGTTGAAGTTGGGAAGTAACGTTTGAAGTCTTCTGAGTCGACATCAGGCCAGCCCATGGTTGAGAATGGCCAAAGAGCCGAACTGAACCAAGTATCCAAGACGTCTTCGTCCTGAGTCCATCCGTCACCTTCTGGAGCTTCTTCACCGACATATATTTCACCCTCAGCATTGTACCAAGCAGGGATTTGGTGACCCCACCAGAGCTGACGAGAGATTACCCAGTCGTGGACATTTTCCATCCATTGGAGGAAGGTGTCGTTGAAGCGTGGCGGGTAGAATTCTACCTTGTCCTCTGTGTCTTGGTTAGCGATGGCATTTTTCGCCAATTGGTCCATCTTGACAAACCATTGCGTAGACAAGCGTGGCTCAACCACTACACCTGTACGCTCAGAGTGACCAACACTGTGGACACGTTTTTCGATTTTAACAAGGGCACCGATTTCTTCCAACTTAGCAACGACTGCCTTACGAGCTTCAAAACGGTCCATACCTGCAAATTCGAAGGCCAAGTCGTTCATAGTTCCGTCGTCGTTCATAACGTTGACTTGTGGCAAGTTATGGCGTTGACCAACCAAGAAGTCGTTTGGATCGTGGGCAGGTGTGATTTTCACGACACCAGTACCAAACTCAGGATCTGCATGCTCATCTCCAACGATTGGGATGAGTTTATTAGCGATTGGAAGGATGACGTTTTTACCAATCAAGTCCTTGTAGCGTGGGTCTTCTGGATTGACCGCAACCGCAACATCCCCAAACATAGTCTCAGGACGAGTTGTCGCAACTTCAAGGGCGCGTGAACCATCTTCCAGCATGTAGTTCATGTGGTAGAAGGCACCTTCGACATCCTTGTGGATCACCTCGATATCAGAAAGGGCTGTGCGAGCTGCTGGGTCCCAGTTGATGATAAACTCACCACGGTAGATCCAGCCTTTCTTGTAAAGGTCCACAAAGACCTTGCGAACGGCTTTTGACAAGCCTTCGTCAAGGGTGAAACGCTCGCGGGAGTAGTCTACAGAGAGCCCCATCTTACCCCATTGTTCCTTGATGGTAGTGGCATATTCGTCTTTCCATTCCCAGACTTTTTCCAAGAATTTTTCACGACCGAGGTCGTAACGGCTAATACCCTCACCTCGCAAGCGCTCCTCAACCTTAGCCTGAGTGGCAATCCCCGCGTGGTCCATCCCTGGAAGCCAAAGTGTATCGAAGCCTTGCATGCGTTTTTGACGGATGATGATATCTTGCAAAGTTGTATCCCAAGCGTGACCAAGGTGGAGTTTACCAGTTACGTTTGGTGGTGGAATCACGATAGAATACGGCTTAGCCTTTTGATCGCCTGAAGGCTTGAAAACATCGGCATCAAGCCATTTTTGATAACGACCAGCCTCAACCTCGGCTGGATTGTATTTAGGTGAAAGTTCTTTAGACATGTGTTTGTCCTTTCTCTATTGTATTCATTTTATTTTGAATCTGCTTTGCAACTTCTTCTGCAGACAGATTCGTATTATTTATTTTAAGGTAGTGGTACAACTCGTTCGGTTGATGTTGGGAATTTAATTGAAGTGTTTCAGCAGTCTCCAAAATTTCTCTTTCAGATACCTCAATATGTCGTTTTAAGGGTTTGTGCTTTAATCGATTCTCCGTTCGATTTCGATGTAAGCGCTCCTCAAGACTTGTTTCCAACTCAACAAACAGAATCTCTTGATGAAGGTTATCCAATAAATCCTGAATTTGTTTTAAATACAGTAGCTGGTACTGATTTGAAAAATCAATTACGTCTGTTAAAATCACAGATCGCTGATTCCTAGCACTTGCTCCAAGGAAAGAAAAGGTAATTTCACGAACAAATTCCCACATTTCCTCTGTATAGTCCTGATAGATTTCTAGTGCAAAATCGATGGCTTGATGGTTATAAAAGAGGGTAGCATTTGTCTTTCGAGATAACTCTTGGCCAATCGTCATTTTCCCAGAAGCCGGAGCCCCAATGATGAAAATGTGCATCAAACCACCTCCCACTCACTCTTCAGCAAGCCATATATCAGACTATCACAGCGGTTCCCTTGAACATCCTTTCTGTCTCGGATGCGAGCTTCGAGGGTGAAGCCAAGCTTCTCTGCGACTCGTTGACTTTGAAAGTTATATCCAAAGCAAGACAATTCAATTTTATGTAGATTCAATTCTTTAAAAGCTAGATCAATCAAGGTACGCGCTGCTTCGGGCACATAACCTCGCCCCCAATAATAGGGGTGCAAGGTATAGCCAATCTCCAACACATCGTCTTCGTGGCGATGGTTGAAATCAACAGATCCGATAACTTTATCAGTCCCTTTGACCACAATGCCGTAGCCTGCTGGGAGATTTTCCTTTTCATTGCGCTCGGGAAGGATATGCTTTAGGTAATAAATCTCATCTTCCAAGGTCTTGACGGGTGGAAAGCCTGCTGGGTAGCCGACTTCTGGACGACTAGCGTAGTCAAAGATATCCTCGGAATCAGCCACGGTACGGACTCGCAAGACAAGTCGCTCCGTTTCTAATCGTTCTGGTAATTGTGCTTGCTCCATCTTCAGCCCTCACTTTCCATAAAAAAATGCCCCTGCCATCTACATGACAGGGACGAATGTGTTTATCCGCGGTACCACCCAATTTCGGGCAAAGCCCGCAACTCTCGTCTTTATAATAAAAAGACAATATTATTTCATTTTTTATCCATCAGCAACCAGTTTTGACACATTTGTGGACTTCTCAGCTCCGCCACTTTCTGTAAAATGTGGGATTCAAAACACCTCTAATGGCTTTATTGTAACAAGTTTTTGACGGAAATGCAAGGGACAAGAAAAATTACTTGAAGCTGATTCCGTGTTCTTTTAATTTCTTGATCGTAGCTGGGCCGATTCCCTTCAAGGCAAGGAGTTCTTTTTCAGTCCAGTTTTTGAAGTCAGAAGCTGACTTGATACCTTCATCATAAAAAGTCTTAGCGCGATCTACTGAGAGGCCACCCAAAGTAGCTGCGAAATCTTCTACTGAATTGGCTACTTTTTGAGCTTGTTCCTTGGTCGCTTCTACAGCTTGTTCCACTTTTTTAGAGACAACTTTTCCTGCTTGGCTGGCAGATTTTTCTGCGTGTTTCACGACTTTCTTGGTCTCTTCTACAACTTTGGTCACTGTAGTTGAAAATGCACCTGAGCGACGAAGGCTGTTTCTTAATTGTTTTTTACGTTGGAGTTTCTTTGACATGATAAAATCCTTTCAATAAAAAATCCCTGCTCTGACAAGGATTTAATAAAGATATTCTATCAAGATTTTGGCAAAAAATCAAGAAAGTATCTGAATTTTAATAGTTTCGCTCACCAAACAAGCCTTCTGGCAGATCATGAAATCCCTTGCCTGCTTTGAAGTTTTCAAACTTACCCAGCAAGAACTGGTAGGCATCCAAGCGACTCTCGTAGCGAATCATGGCATCTTTGGCACGTTCGTCTTGGTCTTCTTCGTAGACCTTTTGACTTTCCTTGTGCGCCATGTCGTTGATCATGATCTGGGTATTGACCCAGGCCTCAAATTCCTTCATAAATTCTTGTTCGTAACTCATTGCTTCTCCTTATTCTAATCCACGGAAGTAGTCCGTATCAATCTCACGGTAGGGCTGAATGTCCTGAACATACTCCAGCACACCTTGGAATTCCCCGTTCTCATCGTGTACCGCAGCGTAGGTGATGTGGACAAACTTGCCTCGCGACTCAGACTTGAACCACATTTCATACTTGTCCTTGACCCCTTCACGAAGACCTTTCATAACGGCCTTCACCTTGTCTAGGTACTTAGGCGGATGGCAGAGTTCAACATTGCGCCCGACTTGGGACGGCGTCCGTTTGAAAATCATCTCATCAGCTGGCGCATTGTTATTGTAATACTGAAAAATGTCGTCTTTATTGACAAAGGTGATCTCCATGGGGAGGTGATTGAGAATGAGGTTGGCCTGCTCAATTGAGAGATAGCCATTCCCAAAAGCCTGTTGACTATGGCGGTCCAGCACTGCTTCCTTTTCCTTAGGGGTAAAGGTAATGGTGAACTGACCTTCTGGTGTATCGATAACTTGTTGCACTTGACCTTCAGCCGTGTCTAGTTGCACGGGCTCCTCTGCACTATTTTCCTCAACAAAACTCTGGCGTTCTGGAACCCATTTCTCAGACGGACGGATGATGGCATAACCATAGGCGTCACTCTCCTCCGCAATCTGAAGCCAGTCATCCTGAGTGAAGGACTCGAGGAGAATCATGAGAAGGATGGACTCTTCCTTGAAAATCATACTTTCAAACTCTGTCGCAAAAGCTTCAAAAGCTTCTTTTACACTGCTAATCGACACTTCTGGAAGTGACTTAGCTGTCGTTAGAGCTGTTTGAAAGAGTTCTCTGATCTGGTCATCCACTCCCCACATAACTTTGGGAGGTGAATCGTGTCCATAGCGCTCCATGATAGGAAAGAAGAGCTCTTCCTTGCGCTGATAGTGGATGTCAAATTGGCCCAAAAGCCCCAGTTGACGGACCAAACCCTTGCGCATCTCTGCCAGCATTTCCTCGTCTTCCATAGACTCATAGGTATCTAACAGTCTCCGAATGCGAATCAAGGCAGCACGGAGAGCCAGATTTTCATCCTTAAAGACGCGAACGGGATGGCCAGGATGCTCGGTATCCTCTACTTCGACACCCTTAACAGCATTTTTAAAAAGATTGGCATGGACATCACAGAGCTCCATGACATCTTCAAAGGTAACACCTGAGTCTGAGTTCATCAGCTCGTGCTCCATGAGGGAAATCTCGATGGCTGACACACCTGTAAAGGTCGCATCAAAACGCTCCTGAACTGACTCAGGAGAGGCGCCATTGTGCAATTCTAACAAAATATCCCGTAGGATATGAATTCGTTCATCTGCCATTAGTCTAACCCAATCACTTCGTAACCATTCGCTTCCAGTGTGCGGACAATCTTGTCCATAGGAGTTCCTTCAAGTTTAGAACCCTGTTTGAGCGATACCTTGCGACCGACTGTGTTGCGCATCAAGGGATTAGCAAGTGGTTTAAAACCGAGCTCTACTAGGATTTCCAAGACTTCTGGATGCTTATCCACCACTTCTGCAACGGGAATTGACACATCGATGATATTGTCCATGACGACCTCCATGTATGTTCTAATACTCAATGAAAATCAAAGAGCAAACTAGGAAGCTAGCCGCAGGCTGTACTTAAGTACGGCAAGGTGAAGCTGACGTGGTTTGAAGAGATTTTCGAAGAGTATAAAATGATTTTACTGCTTATATTATACCATATGGGAAGAGATTAAAAAACTAGCAGCGGAGTTCCTGCTAGTTTCTTTCATTTCAAGTTATTCCTTATCATCTGGTTTTGCTAACCAGTGAGCCGTATCCATTAACTTATCTACAAGAAATAACTTCCCTAGACCAACAACAAGATTGTCATCTTTTTTCATTGTTTTCATCACTTTTAAACCTTGCATCGTAAAAAAGTAATTCCCGTAAGTTTTAGCTAACATTTTTATGAATCCCATATTACTCTCCTTCGATGATTTCAACTTCTTTTCGGATAATATCAACATCTTTTTGATATTGAACTTCATTGTAGTTGACTAGCTTGGACAATTCCTGTTGCAATCTTTCTCCCATTGGCTTCATGGTCGCAAAGGTTAGGCCACCAGAAATGACTCCACCTAGGATAGGGATCACTTTCCCCATCCCTTTGGCTAGGCCTCCTTTTGTCAGATTAACACCAAAAATTTTCAAAATTTTCTCTAAAATAGGATACCAGAGCGTCTTTGTCAAAGCTTTCTTGTTCACTACTTTTATGACTTGCTTGGCTACTGTCACACCGCCTGATCGAAGCAGGGCACCTGCACCATTTACTCCCAGCATCACACCGAGGTACAGTAGAAGTGTATTTTTAGCTTCCTCGCTTAACTCATTGCGCGATGCCCAGAGATCATCAAATCCGTAAATATACCCTAGTTCTTGAGCTAATTTCAATGAAAAACCATAAAACTGAGCTACGTCTGTTGGGATAGTGATCGCCATGAGAATCCCTCCAGGTAGACCTGCCAAAACCGAAGTTCCACTGGCTAACAGGACATTATCCTTAATACAGGCCTTGGCCACGCGATCCAAGCTTTCTTGAGGCAACAAAGAAGTCGGTCCTTGTTCAATCAAAGTTGAAATATCCTTACGGTCTAATTCCTTTGAAAACTTTTCTACTAAAAATTTCTCTCGATCAACTTTGACTACGGGTAATTTCACCACTTGTTGCAATACTTGCATAGCTATATCTTGTTTAGCCATTTGTATCTCCATTTTTCATTCATATCAGACTTTATCATATCATACTATTTGAAATATACAAATTTTTTAAACTGCCTTTTACAAGGGCAACATATTGTTGAGTAGCAGATGGACTACTCTGACAAGAAAAAAGAGGGGTATCCCCTCTTTTTTAGTTCTTATCCAGATTGCGTAGCATCTCGTCAATCTTGTTTCCGTATTCAATGGATTCGTCTTTGACGAAGGTCAAATCTGGGATTTTGTACAATTTCAAATTGCGACCAAGTTCACGTTTGATAGTACCAGTTGCTTTTTCAAGCCCGATTTGAGCTTTTTGGTTATCCGAAGCAAGGTTACTCAAAATGGTGTAGTAAACCTTGGCAACAGACAAATCCCCCAGCATCTGAACATCGGTGATGGTCACACCTTGGACACGCGGATCACGGACTTTCTTTTGCAAAATCTCATTGACTTCACGCTTGATTTCCATGCCCACACGATCCGTACGGAAATGATTTGCCATGATATTCCTTTCTCTACCTTGAACCAAAAGCTAGGCCAGCAGACCTAGCTATTTTTAAATTTATTGCTTTTCAGTTCAAATTGAAACGAAGTGCAATTTGAACTCATTCGCTTCTTTCGCCGTGGTGAAAGTGATGGAACTGATTTATCAGTCCCATCACAGGGGATTTTTGAGACTCTAGGCTCAAAAATAAGCAATGAAACCATCGGTTTGCTTGCGTCCCTCACCACCTAAGAAAGGAGCAAAAATCTTATCTCTTAATTTCTTCCATGATATAAGCCTCAATCACATCATCCATCTTGATATCATTGTAGCCCTCAATCATCAATCCACCTTCACGACCGTTCGTAACTTCTTTCACGTCGTCTTTGTAGTGTTTCAAGCTTGCGAGTTCACCGTCATAGATAACGACACCGTCACGGATTACACGGACTTTAGAATCACGGGTAACCTTACCGTTGATAACCATAAATCCACCGATAGTTCCCACTTTAGACACCTTAAAGGTTTCACGGATAAGAGCTTCACCGATGATTTTTTCTTCAAATTCAGGATCGAGCATCCCTTTCATGGCTTCTTCCATCTCTTCGATAACCTTATAGATAATGCTGTGGAGACGGATTTCGACATCGTCAGCATCTGCTTGTTGACGAGCTTGTGGTGTAGGACGTACGTTGAAACCGATGATAAAGGCATTTGAAGCTTCCGCAAGAGTAACGTCAGATTCGTTGATAGCACCGACTGCTGAGTGAACGATGGTAACTTTTACACCTTCTACATCGATCTTTTGAAGTGAGGCAGAAAGGGCTTCAACCGAACCTTGTACGTCGGCCTTGATGATAACGTTAACAGACTTGAGTTCACCCGCTTTAAGCGTATCAAAGAGGTTTTCAAGGCTAACACGTTGGGTAGCTTGACGTTGTTTCATAAGGGCACGTTTGGCACGTTCTTCACCTGCTGCACGCGCAGATTTTTCATCTTCGTAAACGGCAAAATGGTCACCCGCCATTGGTGCTTCGTTCAAACCTGTGATAGAAACGGGCGTTGATGGACCTGCAACCTTAACACGACGACCAAGATCATTGGTCATGGCACGGACACGACCAAAGGTATTTCCGACAACGATAGGATCTTGCACATTCAGAGTACCTTGTTGCACAAGAAGGGTTGCGACCGCACCTTTTCCTTTATCCAAACGAGCTTCGATAACCGTACCGATAGCACGCACTGTTGGATCTGCCTTGAGTTCTTGGATTTCAGCCACAAGAAGGACTGTTTCCAAGAGTTCATCGATATTTTGGTTGAATTTAGCTGAGATTTCAACAAATTCAGAATCTCCACCCCAAGCTGTTGACATGACACCATGCTCTGCCAATTCACCGATAACGCGTTCTGGGTTAGCACCTGGTTTATCAATCTTGTTGATGGCTACAATGATTGGAACGTTGGCTGCTTTTGAGTGGTTGATGGCTTCGATAGTCTGAGGCATAACCCCGTCGTCTGCCGCTACAACCAAGATGGTGATATCGGTAACAGATGCACCACGCGCACGCATCGATGTAAAGGCCGCGTGTCCTGGTGTATCAAGGAAGGTAATCTTCTTGCCGTTTTCAACGATTTGGTAGGCACCGATATGCTGAGTAATCCCACCTGCTTCTCCTGTTGCAACACGAGAGTTACGAAGGGTATCTAGAAGGGTTGTTTTACCATGGTCAACGTGTCCCATAATCGTCACAACTGGTGGACGTTCAACCAATTCATCTTCATTAAGATACCCATCTTCGACGAAGAAGCGTTCGATGTCCGCATTGTCCACTTCAACCTTTTGTTTGGCTTCAATACCATAATCTACCAATAGGAGTTCAATGGTGTCACCATCCAAAGATTGGTTCTGTGTGGCCATAACCCCCATCATAAAGAGTTTCTTAACGATTTCAGCTGGTTCACGTTTAATACGTTTTGCGATTTCCGCAACAGTCATACCATCTGTATATTCAAATTCTGTTGGCAATTCGTGGAACTTACGTTCTGTAACAGGTTTTGGTGCCTGATTGCGGTTATTTTGCTTGTTGCCTTTTTTATTCTTTTTGTTGTTATTCCAGTTACTATTTCTTTGATTTCTCACTTGATTCTGACTACTTCGATTCTTTTGTTGTTTTCTAGGACCATCTTCTTCGTGATCATAATCGTCACGTTCTTTGTCTGGTCGAGCTTGTTTTTTACGACGTGTATCCACTGGCGCTTCTTTAGCTACAGGAGCTACTGCTACGGCTGGCTGCGTTTGTTCAGCTAACTTAGCCGCTTCCTCAAAGATTTCTTCAGGCTCCTTGCGTTTATTAGCTTGAGCCAAGGCTTCTTTGGCAGCTTGCGATTGCTTGAAGCGCTCCTCGCTTGAGCGAGCGTACTCTGCATTTTGCTCTGCTTTTAGTGCTTCTGCACGGGCTTTAAAGTCAACACGTGGTCCAGCTGGTTTTGGCTGGAAGTCTTGTTGCTGACGGCGATCATTGCCACGATTTCCTTGACCTTGTGGTTTCTTCCCTTGGTCGTTAAAACGGCGATTGTCGCGGTTTCCTTGACCAGGTTTGCCACCATTACGGCCGTCATTTTTCGGACGGTTACCGTTTTGTTGTTGGTCACGGTTATTGCCCTTGTTTTGTTTGCGTCGCTCTGCCTGCTCTTTGGCACGCGCCTCACGCTCCGCCTTGAAGTTTCGACTCTGTGGTCTTGCGGCCACTACTTTTTCTTCCTTAGGAGCTGCAGGTGTAGCTGATTTGCTTTCTTCCTTAGCGGCTACTGGTTTAGCTGATACAGGCTTTTCTGCTTTCTTTTCTACACTTGCTTTTGGTGCTACAGGTTTTGCTTCTGCCTTAGGAGCAGGTGCAGGTTTAAAGCTAGCTGCGATTTGTTCAGCAACAGCAGCTTCCACGCTCGATGAGTGGCTTTTTACATCCAAGCCCAACTCTTTTGCACGCGCTACAACTTCTTTACTTTCTTTTCCAAGTTCTTTTGCGATTTCGTACAATCTTTTCTTAGACAAATCATGTCCTCCTCTTCTATTCCATAAGAGACCTCATTTTCTTTGTAAATCCAGCATCTGTCACAGCCAAAACCTTTCTCGATTTTCCGACTGCTATGCTTAATTCCAGTGTTGAAAACACGGTTATAACTTCTACTTGATAATAGTCACTTTTATCTTGAATCTTCTTGGTTAGATTGGGACCAGCATCATGAGCTAGAAAGACTAGCTTGGCTTTCTGGTCTTGAATGGCCTTGACCACCAATTCCTCACCCGATATGATCCGGCCTGCTCGTTGAGCAAGACCCAAGAGATTGCTTACTTTTTGCTTATTCAAGTCCTAACTCTCTTCTTTTTACTTTGTGATCCACATAAGCGATCAACTCGTCATAAAAGCTTTCTTCCACTTCCATGTTAAAGCTGCGGTTAAAGACTTTCTTCTTTTTTGCCTCTAGGGCTTCTGCATTGTCTAGCTTGATATAAGCGCCACGGCCATTGGCCTTGCCTGTCGGATCGATAAAGACCTCTCCTTCTTTGTTCTTGACAATGCGGAGCAGATCACGCTTGTCAATCACTTCGTTAGATACAACAGACTTGCGCAAAGGGATTTTTCTTGTTTTCATCTTTCCCTCCTCTAGCAGCTTTTATTCTTCAATCAATTCATCTACATCTGCGTAATCAATTTGACCTGCTTCTTCCATAGCTTCAAACTCACTGGCAGACTTGATATCGATACGGTAACTCGTCAAGTGAGCTGCCAAGCGAACGTTTTGTCCACGACGACCGATTGCAAGAGAAAGCTTGTTATCAGGTACAACGACCAAGGCACGTTTGCTGTCGTTTTCATCAAAGATAACTTGGTCAACCTCTGCAGGTGCGATGGCATTGTAGATAAACTCAGCTGGATCCGCTACCCACTCGATAACGTCAATGTTCTCTTCTACAGGAATCATACGGTCGCTCTTAGCGTCGTAGCGAGCTGGGTGGAACTTGCTGGTGATCTTCTTGATATTGGCACCACCACGCCCAACGATTGTCCCGATAGCGTCCACGTTTGGATTGTGGCTACGAACAGCAACCTTGGTACGGTCACCTGCTTCACGAGCTACACTCATGATTTCAACAGTTCCATCGTAGACTTCTGGGATTTCTTGTTCCATCAAGCGTTTAATCATTTCTGGATGGCTACGACTGACAAAGACGTTGACGCCACGAGGATTGTCTTCAACCTTGTAAACGTAGACTTCGATACGGTCGTGGGAAGCAAAAACTTCTCCAGGGATTTGGTCTTGTTTTGACAATTGAGCTTCGATGCTGCCAAGATTGACATAGATGAAACGGTTGTCAAAACGTTCTACCGTACCAGACATGATTTCTTGTTCATGTTCCTTATAAGTATTGTAGGTGATGGCACGTGTTTGCTTGCGCATTTTTTCCATGATGGTTTGTTTTGCAGATTGGGCTGCTACACGACCAAACTCAGCTGGTGCTTCTTCAAACTTGATCTTGTCACCAAGCTCATAGGCTGAATTAATGGCAAGGGCATCTTTCAAGCTGATTTCCAAACGGCTATCAAATACTTCATCTACAACTTCACGGACAGTATAAACTGTAAAGTCACCTGTTTTTTCATTGAAGTCAATGGCTACGCTATCAGATTGACCATAACGTCTGCGATAAGCGGAACGAAGCGACTCTACTACTGCGTCGATGATGTCTTCTTTTTTGATTCCCTTGTCTTCTTCCAAAATGCGGAAGGCCTCTAGCATTTCTTTACTCATGTTCTTTTTACTTTTGAATCCTCAAAAGCTATCCTTTCTTTTCTATAGTTTTACTGCTAAACGTGCTTTTGATACTAAACTGTATGGAATTTGGACGGTTTTCTTACGTGTCTTGTCCATATATTCCATGGTCAACTCATCCTCTTCAAAGGATAGCAAGGTTCCTTCAAAGACTTTTTGCTTGTCGATGGCCTTATAAAGACCAACGTGAATGTATTTCCCAACTGCTCCAGCGATAGCATCCTTGGTTTTCAAAGGACGCTCCAAGCCTGGACTGGTGATTTCTAGGAAATATTGTTCTGGGAAGGGATCAGGCTTGATAGTGTCTAGGACAGGACTGATAATTTCTGTCAGGTCTGCCGTGTCGTTCAAGGTAATTCCTTCAGGTTTATCTACAAAAATACTGAGAATCATGTCACTGCCAATCTTTCCATACTCGATATCCACGAGTTCGAAAGGCGCTTGGATGACAGGTTCTACAACTTCTCTAACTAATTCTACGATTGTTGCGATTGCGTCCACCTCCTCATAAGCAAGAGGCGAAGATATTTCCCCGCCTCTCTTTCTCATATTCTTACTATCAGTATAGCACGTTTGTCAATTTATGTAAAGTATAAGCACTCAAACGGCTGTTTTTTAAGCTGTTTCTTAAAATTCTGCCTCAACTCGGTAGATTACTTGACCCTTGTTGGAGAATTTTTGCTCATATTCCGTCATGACATTGCCTTCAAAATCACTGGCATGTAAGTCCAACCAAACCCCGTTCAGTTTCATCCCATACTGAGAAAAACTCACCAAGCTGTACTCAAACAAGCCACGATTGTCTGTCTTGAAATGGATTTCCCCATTCTCAGGCAAGATGCGCTTGAAGGTGTCCAAGAAACTCTTGTAGGTCAGACGGCGTTTTTCATGACGTTTTTTAGGCCAAGGATCTGAAAAGTTTAGGTAGAGACGATCAATCTCACCGTCTTCAAAGTAGTCCGTCAAATCTGAACCATCTACCCACAACAACTTGATATTAGGCACTCCAACTTCTAATACCTTATCTAAGGCATAACTTAACACCGACTTTTGGATGTCAATCCCGATGTAATTGATGTCAGGGTTTTGTTTGGCCATTCCTGATACGAAGGCTCCTTTTCCACTTCCAACCTCAACATGAATAGGATGATCATTTCCAAACAAGTCTCGCCATTTCCCTTTAGCTTCCAAGGGATTGAGGACAACATACTGGGGATTAGCCTCTAGTAACTCTGTCGCCCCTTTACGATTTCTAACTCTCATCTCTTCTTTCCATACTTGTCACGGAAGACACGCAAGGCATAAATCTCCCGGTTTACATTGTCTAAATCTTGATTTTCACAGTATTTGGCAATCTGGTTCAAGTAAGAATACTGACCATACCAATACAATTTATCTAACACTGTCTGATTGTACTTATAGCCGTAGTCACTCAACCATTGACGCCACTGATGATCTGGAATGTAGTGGCATAGCAAATGCGCCACATCAAACATACGATCCGTCAGACGAACCGAATCCCAATCCACTAGATAAACAAGCCCACTCTCTGTCTCAATCCAATTACTATGGCGAAGGTCTCCATGCACAATCGTTGCATGATCTTCCCTAAAGCCTGGAACCGTCTTACCTAGTTCAGCAATCACACTATTTAAGTAGTGGTTCTGTTGCAAGATTTCTGGTACTTCTTGTTGCCAAGAACGCAATAAATCAACCGGTTTTTCCATGGTATAGCCCAAACGACTCAACTGCTTCATCAAGGGACGCGAGCGGTGGAGACGGTTCAAGATTGTAATGATTTGTTTGCGATTCATATCGTAGGGAGTCAAGATTTTGCCCGTCAGCCATTCCTGAGCACACATATCACGACCATCCGCTAAACGACGAGTCCATAGTAATTGAGGAGCGATTTGTTCTCTGGCTAGGCCAGGTAGGATTGGAGAGGTGTTCATTTTTACAAAGACGCGCTTCCCATCAGGGTAGCTTCCCATATAAGCCTTGCCGCTCTTCCCTGGTATCGGGGTCAGCGTTAGCTCATTATCACCCAAGTCCATTTCTTTCCTCCGTATAAAGTTTCCTTACTATTCTACTAGTTTTTTGTCTATTCGTCAACCAATCTTTTCACTTGGTAAGGTAAATAAAACAATTGTAGGACAAGACTTGCTCCTACAAGAGCCAACAAGGCTATTTTTTCTTGAAAAACTACTGCTCCGACTAGTAATTCCACCAAAAGAACGACATTTCCAACACCGAGCACTATCTGTTTCAAACCCTTCTCTTTTTCACCCTTTTCTAAAGGAAAGAGCTGGGTCAAGTACTGGTAGTCAAAAGCACGATAGAGAGCCAACAACTGGAAGAGCATAAGATAATTAAACAGGACAACCACTGCCGTCGCAATCCAAGATTGCTCGATGAAGATCACAGCTAACAAGGATAGGAGCAAGAGGCGGAGACTGAGGGCAAAGAGGTCTCCATTTCGCAGATATGAACGAAGATAGAGGTTTTGCCAGATTTTCCCAGGCACCTTTTGAACTGCCTTTAGGATAAAATCCAGATAAGCGCGACGTTTGACACTATTTGAAACGCCCTTGACCTGAGTAAAGAGAGCAAAGAAACGAAGCAAGACTTGCTTGCGCTTGCTTTCTTGGGCAATGACATAGTCCCAGTCGAGGCCATTCTCAGTATAAAATTTACTGGCTTTTTGGTGAAAGAGGAGATATTTTCCAGCTCCCAATAAAACCACATAGATGAGAAAGACTGGAAAACCATAGCCCATGGCTAAAAATAAGGGCGCAAATAAAAGTAAGAAAAGGGTTTGGACAAAGAGCCAAAAGACCAGTGAGCGTACTGTCTGCCCTTTGAGGTGAGACTTAACCTCTTCTTCGCTGACCAAGAGAAAGAGTTTGTCAGGTCCTTCCATGTAGGTCGCGATTCCTCCCCAAGCCAAAAGCAAGACAGATACAATTCCCAAAAACAAGAGGATGGGCCAATGATTTTCAGGAAAATCTTGCAGGAGTTGACTGTACTGGTAAGCTAAAAAACCGATGAGAACCAGCAGGAACAAGACAAAGTGGTCATTGAGAACATAGCGCAGATAACCGACACACTCCTTACGAAAAGCCTGCTTTCTCCTTAAAAACAAGTCTTTCATAGGTCCTCCTCTTTGGTCAGAGCCAAGTAAATATCATTCAAACTCGCTTCAGGCATGTCAAAGGCCTCGCGCAATTGCTGGAGGTTCCCCTGAGCTCGCACCTCTCCCTTGTGGAGGATAACAAAGGCGTCACACATCTTCTCCGCCGAGTCCAGCACGTGGGTACTCATGAGGATGGACTTGCCTTTTTGCTTTTCCACTTCCAAAAGCTGAATCAAGTCGGCAATCGCCAAGGGATCAAGACCAAGAAAAGGCTCATCCACGATAAAGAGGCTAGGATCTACCACAAAGGCACAGATAATCATGACCTTCTGCTTCATCCCTTTGGAGAAATGCACAGGAAACCAATCTAATTTTTGATCCAAACGAAACATTTTTAACAAAGATTCTACTCGCTCAAAAGCCACATTTTGTTCAATACCGTAAGCCATAGCCACCGTTTCGATATGCTCTCTGAGAGTCAGCTCTTCATACAAGCTAGGCGTTTCTGGGATGTAGCCAATCTGCTTGCGATAGTTGGTCGCATCTTCTCGCAGGGTCAAACCATTAATCTTGATTTCCCCACTGTAAGGTGTCAAAAGACCGATAATCTCATTGATAGTCGTTGATTTCCCAGCACCGTTGAGACCAATCAAACCGACCAACTGCCCACTTTCAACTGTAAAGGACACATCTTTCAAGACAGGGACATGAACATAGCCTCCTGTCAGTTTTTTAATTTCTAACATATTTTCTCCGAATCTGGTATAATGTAGCTATATTATATCAAAATTCAATACAGTAGAGGTGGATTTTATGTCAGATTGCATTTTTTGTAAGATTATCGCAGGGGAGATTCCTGCTTCAAAAGTATACGAGGATGAGCAGATTCTTGCCTTCCTTGATATCTCTCAAGTAACACCTGGACATACCTTAGTAGTGCCAAAAGAGCACTACCGCAATCTTTTGGAGATGGATGCTACCAGCGCTAGCCAACTCTTTGCCTCAGTGCCAACAGTGGCTCAAAAAGTCATGAAGGCTACCAAGGCTGCCGGAATGAATATCATCGCCAACTGTGAGGAAGTTGCTGGTCAAACAGTCTTTCATACTCACGTGCATCTCGTACCTCGCTACGGTGCAGAAGATGACCTCAAGATTGACTTTATCGCCCACGAACCTGACTTTGACAAACTTGCCCAAGTCGCTGAAACCATTAGAAACGCTTAAGGAGATGCCATGAAACTATCAAATCTACTGCTATTCGCAGGAGCTGCAGCTGGAAGTTATTTTGTCGTAAAAAATCGCCAAGCCATTCAGGATGAAGTGCTAGATACAACTGACCGCGTCCAAGCTATCAAGGATGATTTGGATATCATCCAAAACAGCCTACAAATCATCGACCAACAAAAAAACCTTATCAAGGAATACCAAAAAGACTTGACCTACAAGTTCAAAGTCTTGGAAAAAGATTTCCAAACTAGACTAGCTGTGATAAAAGAAACACAGGAGCTTGAGGATAAGTAAAAAGAGCCAATTGGCTCTTTTTACTTTATTCTCCTTCAAAGGCATCTTTAATATGGTCAAAGAAGCCTTTTTTCTTTGGATTGACTTTCAAGTCGCCTGCAGCTGCGAATTCTTTAAGCGCAGCTTTTTGGCGGTCGTTCAAACCTGTCGGAGTCACGACATTAACTGTAACATATTGGTCACCAACGGCACCGCCACGAAGGCTCGGTGCTCCCTTGCCACGTAGACGGAATTTCTTGCCAGTCTGAGTTCCTTCTGGGATAACCAATTCAACATCTCCATGAACAGTTGGAATTTCTACAGTGTCTCCAAGAGTAGCTTGGACAATATTAAGATTTAACTTGTAGAAAATAGTTGTTCCTTCACGTTCAAACTTATCGCTAGCTTCCACAGAAACTACTACATACAAGTCACCATAAGGTCCACCGTTAAAGCCTGCTTCACCTTGACCAGCTAGGCGGATTTGTTGGCCTGTTTCCACACCAGCAGGGATCTTCACATGTACGCTATGAGCTTGTTTTTCATGACCTGTTCCGTGACAAGTTGTACATGGATCTTTAATTTCTTTTCCGCGACCATGACAGACATCACAAGTTACTTGACGGCGCATCATACCAAGAGGAGTCTGCGTATCGACATTAATGACACCAGCGCCATGACAGCGTCCACAAGTGACTGGACTTGTCCCTGGCTTAGCACCAGATCCATTACATGTACGACAGCTTGCTTCACGGTTGTACTTCACTTCTTTTTCCGTTCCGAAGACGGCTTCTTCAAAAGTCAAATTCACACGGTACTGGAGGTCATCCCCTTGACGAGGAGCGTTTGGATTGCGTGAAGCTCCGCCTCCCCCGAAAAAACTTGAGAAGATATCTTCAAAACCACCGAAGCCACCTGCTCCGTCAAAGCCGCCAAAACCGCCAGCACCACCAAAGCCACCGTTGGCACCTGCAGCACCATATTGGTCGTAGGCCGCACGTTTTTGGTCGTCACTCAAAGTCTCATAGGCCTCTTGAACTTCCTTGTATTTTTCCTCAGCGCCAGGCTCCTTGTTGATATCTGGGTGGTATTTTTTAGAAAGCTTACGATAAGCCTTTTTGATCTCGTCTGCCGAAGCGTTTTTTGACACCCCCAGACGATCATAAAATTCAGTATTGTTCATAATTCAAGATACAAAGGGCGTCAAACGGACACAGCCAAAATAGGAGTTTTAACGACGGACGCGTGCGTCCTAGAAAAAACTATCTTTTTGGCACAGTCCGTAGCCCGTGTTCAGTTGCGAACACCTTTGTTCCTTTCTATTGATATTGTGAATCAAACCACGATTTAGGTCGGGTTCAATTCCTTTCTTTATATATTGATGATAAAAACTCAAATAAATTAGGTTTGGCCCCTTTTTACCGAAAAACAGAGGCTGGGTTGCAACCTCTGGATTTCTTACTATACTTATGACATTCAAAAGCAAAGTCGATTATACTTTTTTTGAACGAGTAAGGCTTTTAGCAAGTCGCCATAGCGATTGCAGTAGAATGACAATCACTTTAGTGATTCCTCATTCTTAACGACCTCGCTCTCCGATTTTCAAGCTCGGGATAAAATAGTCCACTGGACTATTTTATTTCTCCGTAAACTCTCCGTCTACGACGTCATCGCCTGCGTTTCCTGTTGCCTGTGCGCCTTCTGCTCCTGCTTGAGCTTGTTGAGCTGCTGCGGCTTGTTCGTAGAGTTTCACAGCAAGTCCTTGAGCTTTTTCGTTCAAAGCTTCGAGTTTTGCTTTCATTTCGTCCAAGTTGTTGTCTTCTTGAGCTTTTTTAAGGTCATCAAGGGCAGCTTGGGCAGCATCACGTTCTGCGTCGAAGCCTTTGCCTTCAGTTTCCTTGATTGTCTTTTCAGTCGCAAAGATAGCTTGGTCTACTTCGTTACGAAGGTCTACTTCTTCTTTACGTTTCTTATCGGCTTCAGCGTTTGCTTCTGCATCTTTCATCATACGATCAATTTCTTCATCTGTCAAACCTGAGTTAGATTGGATCACAATAGTTTGTTCTTTTTGAGTTCCAAGATCTTTGGCCTTAACAGACACGATACCGTTCTTGTCGATATCAAATGTTACTTCGATTTGTGGAATACCACGAGGTGCAGCTGGAATATCTGTCAATTGGAAACGTCCAAGAGTCTTGTTATCCGCTGCCATTGGGCGTTCACCTTGAAGAACGTGGATATCAACGGCTGGTTGGTTGTCTGCCGCAGTTGAGAAGACTTGTGATTTAGATGTTGGAATTGTTGTGTTGCGCTCGATCAGTTTTGTAAAGACGCCACCCATTGTTTCGATACCAAGTGACAATGGTGTTACGTCAAGAAGGACAACGTCTTTGACATCACCAGTAATCACACCACCTTGGATCGCAGCACCCATAGCAACTACTTCATCAGGGTTTACTGATTTGTTTGGTTCTTTACCAGTTTCAGCTTTAACAGCTTCTACAACGGCTGGGATACGAGTTGAACCACCAACAAGGATAACTTCATCGATTTCTGACAAGCTCAAACCTGCATCTGAAAGGGCTTGACGAA
Source organism: Streptococcus oralis (assembly GCF_026782375.1). Lineage (GTDB taxonomy): Bacteria > Bacillota > Bacilli > Lactobacillales > Streptococcaceae > Streptococcus > Streptococcus oralis_CL. The sequence continues at coordinate 38,211 of NZ_JAKUWJ010000003.1, forward strand.
CTGGAACTTTTGTACGTTCTACAAGGTCACGAGTCAAATCGTCAAATTTCGCACGAGTCAAAGTCATTTCCAAGTGAAGAGGTCCAGCCTCACCAGCAGTGATAAATGGCAAGCTGATTTGTGTTGAAGTTACACCAGAAAGGTCTTTCTTAGCTTTTTCAGCCGCATCTTTCAAACGTTGCATTGCCATCTTGTCAGTAGACAAGTCAATACCGTTTTCTTTCTTGAATTCTGCTACCAAGTGGTCGATAATTTTTTGGTCAAAGTCGTCACCACCGAGTTTGTTGTCCCCTGCAGTTGACAATACATCGAAGACACCGTCACCGAGTTCAAGGATAGAGACGTCGAATGTACCACCACCAAGGTCAAATACCAAGATTTTTTCTTCTTTGTCAGTCTTGTCCAAACCGTAAGCAAGGGCTGCTGCTGTTGGTTCGTTGACAATACGTTCTACTTCAAGACCAGCGATTTTACCAGCGTCTTTTGTAGCTTGACGTTGTGCATCGTTAAAGTAAGCTGGAACTGTGATAACTGCTTTCGTTACTTTTTCACCAAGGTATTCTTCAGCGTAACCTTTCAAGTATTGAAGGATCATAGCTGAGATTTCTTGTGGAGTGTATTCTTTCCCGTTAGCAGAAACTTTTTCAGAAGTTCCCATCTTAGATTTGATAGAGATAACTGTATCTGGGTTTGTGACTGCTTGACGTTTTGCAGCGTCACCAACGATGATTTCACCGTTTTTGAAAGAAACTACAGAAGGGGTTGTGCGGTTTCCTTCTGGGTTTGCGATGATTTTTGATTCAGTTCCTTCAAGAACTGCTACTGCTGAGTTTGTTGTACCTAAGTCAATACCGATAATTTTAGACATGTGTTTTTTCTCCTTAAATTTATCTTTTTTCTTTTTGATACTCTTCTTAAGTGGCGGCGCCGTCAGAGCTTGACCTCGTCAATCTCTTTGACTAAACTTTGAGCCTAAGGTCTCAAAGTTTGCGCAAATAGCGCCACGGCGAAGAGTATCGCCTTTGGTTCGCTTCGCTCACTATTGCAAAGCTGAACAACTTTCTTAACTTTCTTCATAGTTTATTGTCGTTTCGGACAAGGTTTTTTAAGTTCTCTAGCCTAGTTATAGACCACTACCATTGCTGGGCGTAGGATGCGGTCATGGAGTTTGTAGCCTTTTTGGAAGACTTGTGCTATAGTGTCTGCGGGGTGTTCATCGTCTGCTGGGAGAGTTTGGATGGCCATGTGATAGTTATGGTCAAATTCACCGTCAGCTGCGATTTCTTCGATTCCTTCGTCTTTCAAAGCATGAACCAAGCTTTCTTGCACCATCTCTAGTCCTTTTTTGACATCGTCTGTCAAACCTTCAACTGCGAGTGCACGCTCAAGGTTGTCAAGTGATGGTAAGATTGCTTTCGCCAAGTCCTGGCTACGATAACGTTGCAAGTTTTGACGTTCTTCATTGGCACGGCGTTGAATATTTTGCATTTCTGCATGAGCGCGAAGGTATTTGTTTTCGAACTCATCCGCACGTTCATTTGCCAAGTCCAACTCAGACTTCTCAGGAGTTGTTTCTTCAGTTGTTTCCACAACTTCCTCTTCTTTCATTTCTTCGTTTTTTTTATCTTGGGCCATTTTCGCCTCCTTTAATGATTTCAAAATTAATTTACTTCGTAATGATTACTGCTGAGGTAACGGTAAAAATCTGTCAACTTCATGGTCAGAACACGATTGACAACATTGACTTGATTGATCAATTGTTGGTAGTCCAGATTGACCGGACCTATAATCGCCAAAATTCCAAAACCTCGATAAGGAATGAGGAACTTACTGCTAATCACTGCTAGGTCAGCTAGACAAGACTCTTGACTGTCCGCAACACGGACATTTTGCATCTGATCTTCATGCAGACCCTCACGAATCTCTAGAGCCACCTTTTGCGGTTGATCAAAGAATTGATAGGCTGCCAGATTGGCAAAATTCAAGAGATTGACCTTGCCAGATACTACAATGTTTTCGTTGAACATTTCTTTAAAAATGTGTTCAAAGAGATCCATGACATTGTCCGTAGTTGTGAAGTAACGCTGGATAATCTGCGGAATCTCCGTCCGAATCTTGTAGTGAATATCTAGAACGGTGTGGCCGAGGAAACGTTCCTGAATGATGCTCTTCAGCTTCAGCAAATCTTCCTGCAAGAAATTCCTTGGAATCAAAAACTGACTGGTAACCGTTCGAGACTCGTCTAGGGTGAAAACTGCAAGAGCAGTATGTTGTCCTAGAACGACAATATCGAAGGCCGTCAGGCGCTGTCTACTTGGCTCAACATCCAGAGCCACTACCGTACAGCCACTCAAGTTTGTCAGTAAATTGGCAGCCTCTTGCAGAATATCCTCCAGTTTGAAGAATTCCTGATCAAAGGCTTTGACAATCTCATAAACCTCATTCTCAGCTAGTCGATCAAAAGCCAGCGAGTGTTTCACATAGTACTGAAAACCAGCCACACTAGGCATCCGACCACTTGAAGTATGAGCTTTCTCAAGCAATCCTTGTTTTTCTAGAGCTGCCATATCATTCCGAATGGTAGCACTACTAGAATTAATAGACTCTTGTAGCGCTTTGGATCCGACAGGTTCGTGCGTTTTGGTAAAGATGTCAATAATCAGATTTAAAATATCCTGCTGACGCTCTGTAACCATCTCATCACTCCTCTCTGTCAGATTGATTAGCACTCGATACACACAAGTGCTAACTCATGATTCTATTATACACCCTTAGAAGAGAATGTCAAGACAAAAACTCAAAAAATTAGCACTCTTTTGTCAAGAGTGCTAAAAATCAGTCTAAAGACCTAGAAACTTATTTTTCATCTACTTGGTATTTCCTTTTAAGTCTGAAAAAACCATAGATTAGATAAGAGATTAAGCAAGCGTATAAAAAGAAAATAATAAAGAAAGACTGAGACAAGTTTTCTCGATACAAACTCATGCAAACAACAAGACCACCAGAGAAAGCGGCTATACAGGAACGAAGTCTAGACCGCATAACTTCCCATCTAAGACCCTTACTCATATAGACTTTCTCCTCTGAAAGTATATCAGAAGCTGGTTTACGAAGAATTGAACAAAAACCTGTTTCTATCAATTCCCAACCGCTATTTCTAAAATCTTGCAGTTCATGCTTATACTTTTTAAGAAATCTAGAATCATAGATATGATAGATGACATCATCTGGTTGGCATTGTTCAAAATAGAAAAAACCAAAACGATTAGTTCTATATCTCCAACCTTGCAAATACATTTCACGTAAATAGTCTTCTTCCTTATCATAATCAAGAATGCCAAACATCCGAAATTGTACCTTGCTATTCATTGTCTTACCTCCAAATTAGAAAACAGGCATTGTTTCATTTATCAGATAATTCTTTCCACTTTTGAAACAATCTCCAAAAAATATAAGAAATCTGAATCGCAAAAATAATCAATAAAACACAATCTATTATGAAAATCAAAAATACTTCCCAACTGAAAGAACTAGCTCCACTGACAAACTTTGAGAAAACCGGTAGTAGAGCTAAAAACAGAAGCAAAATAGGAAGCATACGCATTATTAAAATCCGTTTGACCACAGCTAACTTCCCGGCCGCGTCATTATAAATTTCAAACTCGGCATCCGATTCAATTTCAAAATGTACTTTTCTAAAGTAGGAAAAACCATTAAAGTCTGTAATATGCTCCCATCCACAGTCTTTAAACAGTTGCAAATAGGAGGCTCTCTCTGATTTTTTCATTGGATAAAAGTCTAACTGATAAGACACCTGCTCCGGTTGGCACTTTTCAAAGGTATACTTAACTGCAAACAACAAGATAGAGTAGGTTACTTCCTTGAGTTTCCAGCCCTTGGCATGCATTTTTCTAAGATATAAAGCCTCTCTATCATAATCCGCAATGGTAGCAATTCTATAAATAACCTTCTTTCCCATCATCCTTCCTCCCGACTGTTTCTATAGAGCCGCTCAATACGTTTCAATTCAATATCTAAGACTTTGCGTCCCAAATCTGTTATCTGATAAATTTTCCGTTTTTCCTCTTCTCGGACAAAGAAAATCAAGCCATCCTTTTCCATCTTTGACAAGGTCCCATACATAGTTCCAGGACTAATCGAAACTTGCGAATCTGTCATCTCCTTGACCTTTTGTGTGATACCATATCCATGGTTCTCCTTCTGTAAACAAAACAAGATATAAAAACCCGTTTCAGTCATAGGAAGGTAAACACGCCTAATCTTATCTGTTAATTCCATTTAACCACACCTCCTATTTAGTTCGATACATCGCGATTCGTTATATAAACTATATCACAGTTCGATATAAAATGCAAAAAAAAGATCACCCTCAGGCAATCTTTCTTCTATATTAGTAAAGATCTAAATAATTATCAACTTCCCATTGTGAAACGAAGGTTGCATAGCTAGCCCACTCGATACGCTTAGCTTCAAGGAAGCTCGTATAGATGTGTTCACCTAGGGCTGCCTTAACCACTTCATCTTCTGTCAAAGCTTTCAAGGCGTTATGAAGCGTTGATGGAAGATCGGTAATTCCAGCCTCTTTACGTTCTTCAGCAGTCATGATGTAGATGTTTTCTTCGATTGGAGCAGGAGCCTCGATTTTGTTTTCAATACCATGCAAACCAACTTCCAAAAGAACTGCCATCGCGATGTATGGGTTTGCCATTGGGTCCACTGAACGCAACTCAAGACGAGTTCCCATACCACGTGAAGCCGGTACACGAACTAGTGGCGAGCGGTTACGACCAGCCCAAGCAATGTAAACTGGCGCTTCATAACCAGGAACCAAACGTTTGTAGGAGTTAACTGTTGGGTTCATGATAGCAGTATAGTTATAGGCATGCTTAATCAAACCACCAAGGAAATGGTAGGCTGTTTCAGACAACTGCATTCCCTTTGGATCGTTTGGATCAAAGAAGGCGTTATTCCCATTCTCATCAAACAAGGACATATTACAGTGCATACCCGATCCAGCGATACCAAATTTTGGTTTCGCCATAAAGGTTGCGTAAAGACCATGTTTGCGAGCGATGGTTTTTACTACAAGCTTAAAGATTTGAATCTTATCACAAGCACGGAGCACTTCATCATACTTGAAGTCAATTTCATGTTGACCAACCGCAACCTCGTGGTGACTTGCTTCTACTTCAAATCCCATTTTAGTCAAGACATTAACGATTTCACGACGCGTATTGTCCGCAAGGTCAGTAGGCGCCAAATCAAAGTAGCCACCTTTGTCATTTACTTCAAGTGTTGGGTCCCCATTTTCATCCAACTTAAATAGGAAGAATTCTGGCTCTGGTCCAAGGTTGAAGGATTTGAATCCTACTTCCTCCATGTGACGAAGAGCACGTTTGAGGTTGCCACGAGGGTCACCTGCAAATGGTTCGCCTTCTGTTGTATAGACATCACAGATCAAACCTGCAACACTTCCGTTTTCATCTCCCCAAGGGAAGACTGTCCATGTATCCAAGTCTGGGTACAAGTACATATCTGACTCATTAATACGTACAAAACCTTCAATAGAAGATCCATCAAACATGGCTTTGTTTGACAAGACCTTGTCTAACTGTTCATCTGTAGCAGGAATTTCGACGTTTTTCATCGTCCCCAGAATATCTGAAAACATGAGACGGATAAAAGTAACATTTTTTTCCTTGACTTCACGACGAATATCTGCAGCTGTGATTGGCATGTGTTTACTCCTTAATTTTTGACTACTTGCGATTGCCTAACCGCGACCAAAAGGTGACTGCGCTGAAGCAAAGCGTCCCTGTTGGAGGAGCTCATTATGAAGCGCACGACGCACTTCCGTTGGGCTCACTGCTTTCTTGGATTTCGCCTCACGTTCAGCATATTTCTTCTTAATGGCAGCAATATTGAGACCTTCAGAGATATAATCTTTGATCTCAAGCAAACGATCCATGTCATTCAAAGAATACATGCGACGGTTCCCTTCGTTTCGATCAGGCTTTATCAACTCTTGATCTTCATAATAACGAATCTGACGCGCCGATAGATCGGTCAACTTCATCACACTACCGATAGGAAAAACAGCCATATTTCGACGAAATTCTTTTTCCTTCATTTACAATTTCCTTCTTTCTGTCTATTATAGTCTAAAAAAATCCATACGTCAATTAATAATGTCACAAAATGTAACATTATTATCTTTTTTTCTCTAAAAGATTTCGGAAACGATCAATATCATAATTTACGAGTATTGCTACAAAAACACCCATAAAAGTTTCAAATACACGAGCAAACACGTACAAAATTGTCTCCCCGCTCGGTATCGATAGGGTAATAATCAACATTGCCGAAACTCCGCCGATAACTCCCGCCTTATTATTCATGGCGACATTTGTCATAATGGTTAACATGGTGCAGATTGGAACGATCAGCAAGGTCACCCAAAAGGCTTCTTGAAATAGAGTGTTTAAGAGGAAGAAAACAAGGGCGTAGAAACCTCCGATACTGTTTCCTAGAATGCGTGATGTCCCAAAATGAACACTCTTGTCAAAGCTTTCTCTCAAACTAAAGACTGCTGTCAAAGCCCCAATTTGAAGTCCCTTCCAACCAAAAAATCCAAAAATCAAGAGAACTAAAAAAACAGCAATTCCGGTTTTAAAGGTTCGTAGACCAAGCTTGAACTGTGACTTATCAAATTTATATTTTTTAAAATAACCCATAATCTCAACTTTCTATTTCCATTTTATCATAAATTAGTTGATTTTATGAGCCAAAATCGATAGGAAACGTTTTTAATTCAAACAACAAGAAAAAGAGGAAACAAAGTTCCTCTTTTCATCGTTTCGTTTACGAAAGCTTATTTTTCTGTAAGTGCTGCCAAACCTGGCAATACTTTACCTTCAAGAAGCTCCATTGAAGCTCCACCACCAGTAGAGATCCATGAGAACTTGTCTGCGCGACCAAGGTTGATCGCTGCAGCAGCTGAGTCACCACCACCGATGATTGATTTCACACCTGGTTGTTTCACGATAGCGTCCATGACACCGATTGTACCAGCTTGGAAGTCTGAGTTTTCAAATACACCCATAGGTCCGTTCCAGACAACTGTTTTGGCACCAGTCAAAGCTTCATCAAACTTAGCGATAGATTTTGGACCGATGTCAAGACCAAGGAAGCCTTCAGAAACTGCTTCACCTTCAGTATCACGTACTTCAGTATAGTCAGCAAATGCGTTTGCTTCTTTTGAGTCAACTGGCAAGATCAATTTGCCGTTTGCTTTTTCAAGAAGAGCTTTCGCAACATCCAATTTGTCTTCTTCTACAAGTGAGTTACCGATTTCGATACCTTGTGCTTTGTAGAATGTGTAAGTCATCCCACCACCGATAAGGACTTTATCAGCTTTTTCAAGCAAGTTTTCGATAACACCGATCTTGTCTGAAACTTTTGAACCACCAAGGATAGCCACGAATGGACGTTCTGGAGCTTCAACTGCTTCTTGGATGTAGGCAATCTCGTTTTCAAGAAGGAATCCAGCAACTGCTTTTTCAACGTTTGCTGAGATACCAACGTTAGATGCGTGTGCACGGTGAGCTGTACCGAATGCATCGTTTACGAAGATACCATCTCCAAGTGATGCCCAGTATTTACCAAGTTCAGGATCGTTTTTAGATTCTTTCTTGCCGTCAACATCTTCGTAACGAGTGTTTTCAACCAAGAGAACTTGTCCATCTTCAAGAGCGTTGATCGCAGCTTCCAATTCAGCACCACGAGTGACACCTGGGATAAATTTAACTTCTTGTCCCAATTTAGCAGCCAAGTCAGCAGCTACAGGAGCAAGTGATTTACCTTCCTTGTCTGCTTCTTCTTTTACACGGCCAAGGTGAGAGAAGAGGATAGCACGTCCACCTTGTTCAAGGATGTACTTGATAGTTGGAAGAGCTGCAGTGATACGGTTGTCGTTGGTAATCACACCATCTTTTACAGGTACGTTGAAGTCAACACGAACGAGAACTTTTTTCCCTTTCAATTCAACGTCTTTAACAGTCAATTTTGCCATTAGATATGACTCCTTCTTTTTTTATACGTGTTAATTATATCACAAAATCAGCAAAAGAGATAGCAAAACCCTAAACTTTTCTTGTTCTTTCTTGCAACCGAAATTAGGATTTTTTAAAATCAAATCTAGAAAAACCTTATCAAATAAGTAATCAATGCAATATAAAATAATCAAAACAAGGCCTGACTGATTTGCAGCCAAACCTTGTTTTTAGTTGTTATGAGGAAATCCAAGATTCGTAAATCCGATTAGTCTTCTCTCCTCTTTCTAGCAAGCAAGCCATAGGCACTCATTGCTCCGAGAAGACCCAGCGCTACTAGACTGGCATCTGTTTCTACACCAGTATTTGGAAGTTGATTTGTTACCTTTTCAACTTTTGCCGATGCTGCTAAAGACGCTTGATCTGTTGTTTGTGAGTCTAGCTCTTCTTTTGTTCCAACTTCTGTGATTTCTGGGACAGCTTCCTTGAGAATTTCAGTTGAACGAAGGGTGCGATTGCCTTGGGCATCCACCTCTACAAAGTGACGAACTTGACCTTCCACACCTACTTGAACTAGCTGGCCTTGTCCTTTTAGAAGGCTTGCATTTGGTCGCTCTTGACGTTCGAAGGCCACTGTATCCTCTTCAATTTCTAGTTTCGAAATTTCTAAAACTAGGTCTTTTACTCCCTCAGCCGGTTGGTTACTTGACAGAACTTTTGTTCCAACTTCTGTGATTTCTGGGACAGCTTCCTTGAGAACTTCAGTTGAACGAAGGGTGCGATTGCCTTGGGCATCTACTTCTACTAGACGACGAACTTGGCCTTCCGCTCCTGCTTGAACTAGCTGGCGTTGTCCTTTGAGAAGCTCAGCATTTGGTCGCTCCTGACGTTCAAAGGCTGTTGTTTCAGTTTCAACAACTAGTTCAGGAAGAGCTTCAACCGTTGGAGCCACTTCATTTGGATCCATGCTTCCAACATGATGGCTTTCTTCTGCAGGTGCTAGTTTCTTATTCAACTTTTCTTTCATGTCCGCAAAAGCTTGTGGAGTTGGTGTTTGTGAAGACAACAAAGCTTCAGCTTGGGCAATCAACTCATCTTGAGAATCTTTTTCACGGACGGATTCGAGCAAGCCTTCCAATTCTTCTCTAGCAGTTTGATAACGTTGATTTCCATTCAAGTCCGCTCCAGCTTGTTTCAATTCATTCAAGGCTTTGTTGACTTCTTCTTGACTGGCATCATGGTTTTCTGCAACAGCTTTCGCTGCATTGAGTTTCTCTGCTAGTACAGCTTGTTTGTCCTCACTTGAGAAGGTATAGGCAAGGGTTGACTGGCGACCTTGGGCAGCAGTGATTTCTTGTTTGAGGTACTCATCGTTGACAGCTGCTTTTGGAGAAACCAAGACATCGAACTCAGCAGTGTGTCCCTTGTAATGCAAGGTCAAGGTTTGTCGTCCAGTCTTCTGAGCATCATAGCCCGTAATTTCAACACCTTGATCCGTAAAGGCATGACTTTCTTCCGTCTCATCATCATAGAGAACACCGAAGCGACCTTCAGAGAGATCCAGTTGATCTCCTACCAGATAGTCTGTTTTTGGTTTCTTAGTAATATACAAGCCTGCTACTTCTTTCGGTTTTCCTTCATCCTGTCCTGTCACTTGGACTTTCAGATCACCTGACACTGGTAAACCAAGGTATTGAAGTGTTAGGTTTTGTTCCCCTTTTTGATGAGCATCGTATCCAGATACCGTCACACCTGAGTGAGTAAGGTTAATCAGCTCGTTGGCTTGTCCTCCTTCGTATTGAACGCGGAGTGTTCCGCCTCTGAGGTCCAGTTTTTCTCCTTCTTTATAAACCGTCTTCTTAGGTCCTTTTTCGAGACTAACTGCAACAATTTTTCTTTCATCCTGTGGAATCGCTACAGCCAAGGTGTTACTGATTTCTTTGCCAGGTAGTTGGGTACGATAATAGAGGAGATTTGGTTGTTTGTCAAAGGCCAATGGTGCTGTTGCCAGGTCGCCACCAGCTTCAGTCTTCAAGGTTGCAATTGGTGTTTGTGAATCTGCCTTGTCGTAAACGGTGATGGTTGCGCCTGCTGGAACATCAGAGAAGCCTAGTTGAACTTGGTGGTTTCCAAGTGAACGAGCAGCTACCTTAGCCATTGGAATATTTTGACTTTCTGTGTCCAAGGTTTCGTACATCTTCCAGTTGTAGATACGAATGGCTTTCCAAGGTGTTCCGTTATCAGATGTGATAACTTTTAGACGCCAGTCTTGCGCGGTGATTGGTTTGTCAAGAGTGATATCTGTAACGTGCGCTTTATTGCCACGGACTTCCTTAGCTAGTTTCCACTCGCCATCTGTATCCTTGTAATAAAGATCAAAGTCCTTGGTATTCATCAAACCATCGTTAACAGACTCACCACCAGCTCCCGCATGATCCATTACCCATCTGACAACACGACGTGGTTGAGTCAAACGAATATCGACACTACCGCTCAATTGTCCTGAAGACCACTTGTCTGACAGACTTGTAATCGTACCGTTCAACATGCCTTCGATGCCTTCCCCGCCTTCAGTATTCGGGAAAGTGCTACCAATAACCGTTGCCCCTGGAACAATATTTTCAGCCAAAGGTCTTGGGAGAGTTGTATCCTGAACAGTCATGCCCCAGTTGAATGACGCAGTTGCAGCTTCAGAACGGAGGCCATTTTTACCAACTGCAACGACTTTCAATTCTTGAGTCGTACCAGTGGCATTAGCAGAACGGCTAACTTTTGGCAAGTAGATAGTTGAAGCAGATGAACCTGTCAACAAACGCCAGTTGTCACCGTCTTTTTCGTAGACTTCATAGAAATCTGCGTCTTGGTTACCCGAAAATTGAACCACTGCTTCAGCTTCTTGGGCATTCTTAAGAGATTGCTTCACCACAGAGAGACCTGTAGGTGCTTGTGGCGCTTGGTGATTGTCCGTAATCGTTAATTGTCCTAGGTTGAACTGATAATCTTTTACAGCACCTTCATGTTCGAAGAAGAGTTTAACTGCATAGATGGTTTTACCTGCCAGTGAGCTAAGGTCAAATTCTTCATTCTTCCAGTCATCAGAGAGAGTTAGTTCTTTCCATGCCTCTGCATCCTCAAATTTGTAGTCTGGAGTCGTAGAGAAGGCCATGTAAACTTTGGAGCCTTTTCCTCCCTTGTGGGCAACCCGAAGTTTGGTTTTCTCCGTTACTTCTAGTTTAGTAGAATACAAATTCACATCCTGGTCCGTCTTACCAGCTACATCACCTGAGAATTTAAGGGAGTTTCCTCCATTGTAGGCATCTGTAAAGTCATATTCTGCACGAAGCTTTTCTCCTGTTGAAGTCTGCCACCAGCGCCATGTTGGCAAGACACCTGAAACAGAACGGTAGTTCCACTCAGAATCCTTAGAAACTTTGCCATCTACAAACCACTTTCTACCATGACCTGTATTAAAAGAGGTAGTGAAGGTCCGGCCTACTGCTGGAGTGCGGTCCGCAACTAAATTGGCAATTCCATACCACTCTTTATCTCCTGGTTTTTGAGCCGTTGGATCCCCTTGATAACCTGTAAAGAAGATATCTTCGTTCTTGTGGTAGTCTTCACCTGTTTTTCCTAGACTGGTAATCGTATCTGGCGCAAAAAGTCCAAGTGACAAGCGCAACTTGCCATTTTCATCTAATAGAGCATCCCAGTTGACCTTGGTCTTATATGAACCGCCTTGTTGCAATTCTAAGCCTGCAAAGACATCATACTGGCTACGTTCTAGCCATTTTGCCATCTCTACAGAGTGGTCATTCTTTTCCTTGTTCCAGTTGAAGTTAGCAAAGAATTGATCTGCAGGGACCTTGTCACCTTCCTTTTGCATGAACTGGTAGTTGTAATCACCTAGACCATCTTCATGGTAACGGCCATATTTGTAGGTCATGGCATCGTACCAAGCATACTTGATTGGATGGTTGACCTTAGCTGCGTATTCTTTTGTATAGAGCATGAATTGGCGCATTTTTTCACCAAGAGGTGCTACCAACTCCCCCGTTGTTTCTTGGTTGATAAAATAGCCATCAAAGCCATAGTATTTAGCGAGATCAACGAGTTTGCGTGCAATCGGGAAGGTGCCATCTTCATCTTGTTTCAAGGCGGCGGCAAATTTCTCTTGGTCAGCAATGCTGTTTGACCAGTTGAAAAAGAGGGTTCCATAAACGGGAACTCCGTTGCGGTGCCCTGCATCAATGACATCTGGAGTAGGAACTAGGCCTTCCCAGAAGACCATTGAATCCAAGTATTGCCAATAATCAAATGCGTAGGCCTTGAATTCTTCTCCACCAACAGAAGCGTGGTCTTTAGCCTTTGAGTTGGTATTTGCTAGCGCCTGAACTTTAGCTCTTCTGCTTGCTTTTTCGTTAACCAACTGACCTCTATGGCGCTTGGCGAGTTCAACTGAGGAACGATTGATGGGATCATCCTCACGCGCACCCGGTTCCCATTTCAACAAATCATCCCAAGTATCAAATTTGATTTCTTTCGGTCGGAGACTCTTCTCTTCATTCTTAGGAACGTCTGCTAGACTTGGTTTGTCGGCTTTATTGTCAGCCACTTGAGGAGTTTCCTCTGGTTTGACTTCTTCTTTTTCAGTTGGTTGAGCAGGTTTTTCAGCTTTATCTGCCGGAGCGGGTTTTGCCTCTTCTTTTTCATTGACCAAATCGGCTATTGCTGGAGTGTTTTCTGAAATTGGTTGCTCAGCTACTTTGTTCTCTGTTTCCGATAATTGTTTTTCGATAGCTGCAGTATCTGGATTAGCTGTTTCACTAGCGCTTGTAGCTTGGGCGCTCGTATTTGCAGCTGTTTCAGGGGCTGCGACTTGTTCGGCAAGAGCTGGACTTGCGAATAGAGCTGAACCAATCATCAAGGAACAAGCCCCGATTGACAGCTTTCGAATACTGTAACGGCAACGTTTTTCAAAAAATAGATCTTTCATCTTTTCCTCCTAATATAATAAAAAGTAAGCGCTTTACTTTTTAGATAAAAAGCAACTGTTCTTAGTGGGCACCACCCGAACAGGATCATCTTCATTTTATCTTATATGAAAGCGATGTCAATCTGTTTGACACAAAAACTATAACTAGGATAATAATCAGTAAAATTTGGACACAATCCTATCATTCGACTCTCTTACAGTAAATTTATCCTCTATTTTTAAAGAAAGTTATCTTTTTCTTATGAAAATTTCCATTAAACACTTGTTAGATTTCCTTTTATCCTTTAAAATAGAATAGGAGAAATTCCGCGATTATTTTTCGGAGGAAAAAGAAATGTCCATTAATTGGCAGGAAATTTTATTTCACTTTTTAGGTGGTCTGGGACTATTTTTATATAGTATCAAGACCATGGGAGACGGTTTGCAACAAGCTGCTGGAGATCGCCTTCGTTTTTACATTGACAAATACACCAGCAATCCCTTCTTCGGCGTGCTGGTTGGTATCGGTATGACGGCGCTGATTCAATCAAGTTCTGGTGTTACAGTCATTACAGTAGGACTTGTCAGTGCAGGACTTTTGACCTTGCGTCAGGCTATCGGTATTGTCATGGGTGCCAATATTGGAACCACCGTTACATCCTTTATCATCGGTTTTAAGCTAGGAGATTACGCCTTACCTATGCTCTTTATCGGAGCAGTTTGTCTCTTCTTCACCAAGAATCGCTCTATCAATAACATCGGACGAATTATCTTTGGTGTGGGAGGTATCTTCTTCGCTCTCAATCTTATGAGCGGTGCAATGGAGCCGCTAAAAGACCTACAAGTCTTTAGAGACTACATGGTTGAACTAAGCAAGAGTCCTATTCTTGGTGTCTTTGTCGGAACCGGACTGACACTACTCATTCAGGCTTCATCCGCAACTATCGGTATCTTACAGAACCTGTATGCAAGTGGTCTGATTGACCTACAAGGTGCCCTACCGGTCTTGTTTGGTGATAATATCGGAACAACCATTACAGCTATCATTGCTTCTCTTGGAGCCAATATCGCTGCCAAACGTGTTGCCGGTGCCCACGTCGCCTTTAACGTGATTGGTACGGTTATCTGTATTGTCTTCCTTGTTCCTTTCACTGGCTTGATTCAATGGTTTGAATCGGCGCTCAATCTAGCGCCAGAAATGACCATTGCCTTTGCCCACGGAACCTTTAATATCACAAATACCATTATCCAGTTCCCATTCATCGGCACCTTGGCTTACCTTGTGACCAAGCTCATTCCTGGTGAAGATGAAGTTGTTAAATACGAGGCTCTCTACTTGGATGAACAACTCATCAAACAGGCTCCTTCTATCGCTCTAGGAAATGCCAAAAAAGAACTTCTTCACTTGGGGAACTATGCTGCAAAAGCTTTTGACCTTTCCTACGACTACATCGTCAATCTAGATGAAAAACTAGCTGAGAAAGGCCACAAGACTGAAGAAGCTATTAACACAATTGACGAAAAACTCACTCGTTACCTGATTAGCCTTTCAAGCGAATCCTTGAGTCAAAAGGAAAGTGAAGTCCTAACCAACATCCTCGACTCGTCTCGTGATTTGGAACGGATTGGAGACCACGCAGAAGGGTTAATCAACCTAACAGACTATCTCCAACGCAAGAATGTTCAGTTCTCTGAGGCTGCTTTGAAAGAGCTAGCTGAGATTTATCACGCTACCACTGAGTTCATCAAAGATGCCCTTGATAGTGTGGAAGACAATGATATTGAAAAAGCTCAAAGTCTGATTGAACGCCATAAAGAAATCAACAATTTGGAACGCATTCTCAGAAAGACCCATATCAAACGCCTTAACAAGGGTGAGTGTTCTACACAAGCTGGGGTCAACTTTATCGACATTATTTCCCATTACACTCGTGTATCTGACCACGCCATGAACCTTGCTGAAAAGGTCATCGCTGAACAAATTTAATTGGTAAGAAGCCACCTTAATTTAGGTGGTTTTTTTCGTCTCTTAATCAAGAATATTTTTTCTAACGTAAAAAAATGCTCTGATTCACAATGGAATCAAAGCATTTTAAATAGCTCTCCAAACATAATAGCAGAAACCGCGGTTCCTCTGTACTTGGCTTCTTCTCTTTTGATAAAGCGAGCCAAGTTTATCAATTCAGGTGCTGGGTGTTTGGGATTGGTGAGCAATTCACGGGTGACCAGTCCTGAGAGACGGACTGCTAGTAACTGCTCATTTGTAGTAGGCAGTTTCTTAGCAGTCTCTAGGAGAGCAGCGACTAAATCGTCACTCAAGCCCTGACGGGCATGGTTATAGAGATCTTTTATAAGGTTTTCTAGATTTGCTTCTGCCATTTCGCGCACCTCTCTTATTCTTTAATAATGTTTAATCAAATCAACCGTTGAACGATCCAATTTTTTCACCAAGGCTTGCAAGAAAGCTTGAGCTTCTAGGAAGTCATCCATCGCGTAGAGAGTTTGGTGAGAATGGATATAACGAGCGCAGACACCGATAGTTGTAGATGGGACACCACCATTTTTCAGATGAGCTGCTCCAGCGTCCGTTCCGCCTTTTCCACAGTAATATTGGTACTTGATGCCAGCTTCTTCAGCCGTTGTCAAAAGGAAATCCTTCATACCCGGGAGAAGCAAGTGACCTGGATCGTAGAAGCGAATCAAGGTGCCATCCCCAATCTTGCCTTGGCCCCCATAAACGTCACCTGCTGGTGAACAGTCAACTGCTAGGAAGACTTCTGGGTCAAACTTAGTTGTAGAAGTATGAGCGCCACGAAGACCAACCTCTTCTTGGACGTTCGAGCCAAGATAGAGTTCATTTCCGAGTTTTTGACCTGAAAGGGCTTGAGCTAACTCGCTCACCATGAGAACACCGTAGCGATTGTCCCAAGCTTTAGAGATGATATTTTTTTCATTTGCTGTCAAAATAGCGGAGCTATCAGGGACAATGGTGTCACCTGGACGGATTCCAAAACTTTCTGCTTCAGCCTTGTCCGCAAAACCGCCATCAAAAATGATATCAGCAATAGCTGGCATGCTGGGTCCACCTGTTCCACGTGTCAAATGTGGCGGAACAGAGCCTGAAATCACAGGAATTTCACGACCGTCACGAGTAAAGAGTTTAAAGCGTTGGCTGCTAACCACCATTGGATTCCAGCCACCGATTTCAACCACACGGAAGGTACCATCTGGCTTAATCTCGCTGACCATAAAACCAACTTCATCCATATGAGAAGCGACCAAAACACGGGGAGCATCGGCTGCTTCTGAATGTTTAATACCAAAAATACCGCCCAAGCCATCTGTCACTACTTCATCCACGTGCGGGGTCAACTTTTCACGAAGATAAGTCCGGACAGGCGCTTCATGACCTGAGATTGCAGCAAGCTCTGTTACTTCTTTGATTTTTGAAAATAATGTTGTCATATCAGTTCCTTCTTTCTGTCCTCCATTTTACCACTTTTTAGAGAAGAAGGGTAGTGGGAATCATCATTCCAACTTGAAACTGCTTATAAATAAAACGAATCACCATTGTAATTCGTTTTATTTATGATTTCGTTTGAGTGAAAAGTGATCTGGGACGGGATCCTTGCCTATTTCCGACCAGGGATGACAACGCAAAATCCGAGCCAAGCCCATCAAGACACCCTTGAAGCCATGTTTTTCAATAGCCTGAATCATGTAGTTGGAACAAGTCGGCTCAAAGCGACAAGAGGGGGGAAAGGCTGGCGAGATAAAGCGTTGGTAAAAGCGTACTGGCGCTATTAAGATTCGTTTCATTATTTCTTGGTTACAGCCATGGTGTGTAGTTGGCTGATTTCTTTTTTATTGAGGCGACGAGCTTCACCTGGACGAAGCCCCGTCAAGTCTAGATGTCCAAAACGTGTTCGAGACAACTTGTCCACTTGGAGGCCGACAGCTTCAAACATCTTTTTAACCTGGTGGTTGCGCCCTTCATGGATAGTCAACTGTACTACAGAGCGATTTTTGACTGGATCCACTTTGATAATCTCATAGACAGCTGGCTTGGTTTTCTTGCCCTCAATCTCCACTCCACGAGTCAAGGGGCGAAGATTTTCCTTATTGGCCACACCTTTGACACGCGCGACGTAGACCTTGTCAATCTCATTACGAGGGTGAATCATTTCATCCGTAAAATCCCCATCATTGGTCAAAATCAAGACCCCGGATGTATCCCAGTCCAAACGTCCAACTGGGTAGATGCGTTCTTTGACATTTGGCAAGAGATCCACAACAGTCTTGCGGCCCTTGTCATCTGTCACACTGGAAATCACTCCACGTGGTTTGTTAAGCAGATAGTAAACCTTTTCTTCGTTGTAGATAGGTTGACCTTCCACTTCGACCTTGTCACCAGACTTGATGGTCGTTGCGAGTTCACGCACTACTTGGCCGTTGACTGTCACCAAGCCTTGCTTGATCAGCTCTTCTGCTTTTCTCCTACTGGCCACACCTGCGTGGGCAATATATTTATTGATTCTCATCTTCTTCTATCCTTTCACCAAATAATTGGCTTTCTTGGGCTTGAATCTCAAGCTCATCAATCACTGGCAGTTCTTCCAAATGGTTTATCCCCATGTAATCTAGGAAATAATCCGTAGTCACATAGAGGTTAGGGCGACCCAACACTTCTTTTTTCCCGTCTTCTCGTATCAAGTCAAAGGCCTGTAACTTTGCCAAAGCCCCACTCGAATTGACCCCACGGATGGCATCAATTTCTATCCGCGTAATCGGCTGCTTGTAGGCAATGATGGACAAGGTCTCAAGGGCCGCCCGAGATAAACTCTGATTGATGGGAGCTTTGGAGTATTCCTTCAAAATCGCTGCAAATTGAGGCTTGGTCACCAATCTGTATGCTCCACCAGTCTCAATCAGGGACAAGCTCGAATCCTGGTCTTCTTCATACTTTTGGGCTAATTTTTCTAAACTCTGCTGGATGCCTGTCGGGGGAAGCGATAGGAGTTCAGCCAACTGACGAACTCGAATCCCATCTTCACCCCCTACAAACAAGAGCGCTTCTATTTCTGCTAAAGTACTCATCTTTCCTCTCTATCAAGTCTAGCTTTGGGCAACTTGACTTTCTTCCTTCTTTTCCATGAGATAGATATCTCCGAAACTCTCCTCTTGAACGAGGATCAGTTCCTGGGTTTTGATTAACTCTAAGGTCGCCAAAAAGAGAGTAATGACCTCTTGGACATTCTGGGCTTCCTTGAACAAATCCTGCAAACGCAACTGGTCTCGTCCAGTCAAGGACTCTTTTACAATGCCCATCATGTCCTCAATCTTATACTCATCCCGCAAGATGGTCGTGTGATTCTGAGCGAACTCCTCTTTTTTCTTGGCTAGGATATTTGAAAAAGCCAAAAAGAGGTCAATGGTCGTCCTATCATGCACAAGCTCCGCATCTTCGTAGATCAACTCTGTCGGCGCTTTGGAATAGTACTGGGCCCGATCTTGGTGCTTAGCCTCCAAGCGCTCACCCAAGAGCTTGAACTTGCGGTATTCTTCGATTTGAGAGAGAAGATCCTGCTCTAGGTCATCCTCTAAGTCTGTCACTTCTGCTACCTTTGGCAAGAGCTTGCGACTCTTGATCAGCATCAGCTGACTAGCCATGACCATATACTCGCCCGTCACTTCCAGACGCATGGCCTGCAGAGTTGAGACATAGGCTAGATACTGTTCGATGACTTCTGTGATGGGCACATCGTAAATATCCATCTGATACTTGGAGACTAGATGCAAGAGCAAGTCCAGGGGCCCTTCAAAATCTTTTAATTTAATATCCATTATCTATATTTTTCTAAGGTCAGAACTGTTTTTAATCCTAATTTTTTTGCAATTTCGTACAAATCGACCTTGTTTTCTATTTGTCTTAGAATGAACTGTTCCCGCAAAGCTTGGGCTGATAAGGTTGGAAAACCTTTCTCCTTGACAAAGGACTCCAGCTGACGAAAGGCCCACTGACGAGAATAGGCTTTTCCTCCCCTTTCAAAGAGATAGGCCTGGCCCATCAAGGGTTCCAATTCTGAAAGCAAGGTCGTGGGAATGGTGACAATCCTTTGTTGGGAAGCCTTGTTGATTCGCAGTACTTGAAAATCTAGATTGATATCCGCAACCTTGAGAGCTAAAATCTCGCTTGGCAAGAGTCCCATTTCTAGGATTAAGAGCGCCAGCAAGCGCCCCTCTGGATAATCACTTTCCTGCCAAAAAGAGTCTAAGTCTAGAATCTCTGGCTTTTCGGTCTTCTTTTCAGCTTGTTTGGCTAATTCCAGACGGTAAAAACTGTCCACTTCACCTTTTTGATAGAGAAAGTAGAGAAATTGGTTGCAGGCCGAAAGTTTTCGCTTCTGGGCGCTGATTTTTAGATTGGCTAGCTGGCCTTGGTAAATCTTAAGACTGGTCTCAGAGATCCGCTCCCCTACCATATCTAAAAATTGCTCCAGATCATATCTATAGGATTGTTTGGAATTGGCAGACAAACCCTGCTTTCCCTCTAAAAAGGCTGATATCCTATCTCTCATTTGCATTGAATCTCATATTCCTTACTAAAGCCATGCAAGAGGGCATTGACGGCCTTGAGGATGGACTTGCGCGTGATAATTCCTTGGAAAATTCCTTCATCATCTACGACTGGCAAGAAGGGTTCATCTACCAGTTTATGGAGGACTTCAGTGATATTATAGTCTGGAGCGACGACTGCTACATCCGTCTTGGTCATATTGACGATATCTGTCGTTGCCATCTGTTCATCTGTCAAACCTTGCTCCATTTGATAAGCCAAAATGTCTCTCAGACCAATGGTTCCGACAAAGCGTTTGTCAAAGGTCACAACAGGGATACGGGTATAGGTGATTTGACTCAGCACCAAAATCGCATGGTCAGCGTTATGGGTATCAATCAAGGCTGCTAGATTCTCAGCAGGGGTAAGAAAAGTCTCTTCCTGCTCCAGTAAAAATGCTTCAAATTCCTTGGCAATCATCGAGCAAACTCCTTGGACAAGCCTGGATAAACCTCATGATCACGTGTCAAAAAGTCTACTTTAAAATAGCTGTCATCAATCTCCACTCGAGCATAGAGACATTCTCTGATAGTCCCTCGTGGTTGGCTGATGGAACCTGGATTTAAAAAGAGTGTCTTGCCTTCCATCCAAGCATTTGGCACATGCAAGTGACCATAGAGACAGATATCGGCATCTTCTTCCTGAGCCCAGTAGTCCAACTTTTGAAAGTTGAAATTGATATCAAACAAGTGTCCATGCGTCTGGATGATCTTGGTTGGACCAAGTTGAGTCACCAAACGTTCTGGGTAGCCGGCATAAAAGTCCATGTTGCCTTTGACGACATGGATGCCTTCCCAAAGCGGAGAATCTGGACGGAGTTCTGAGTCACCATCGTGAAAAATGGCATCGACTTTACCCAGATAGCGATCACGAATTTCTTCCACAATCAAGCTATCGCCATGGGAATCACTCATTACAATGATGGTTTGCTTTGCCATGCTGGAAATACCTCCAAAAGTTTCTTAACGGCTAAGGCGCGGTGAGATTGGCTATTTTTTTCTTCAAGGGTTAATTCAGCCGCTGACTTGCCTGTCTCTCCCACAAGGAAGAGGGGATCATAACCAAAGCCATTTTCACCCTTGGGTTCAAAGTTAATGTAACCCGGCCAGTCAGCTTCGACAACCAAGCTTTCCTTGTTTGGACTGGCTACAACCAGGGTCGTGTGGAATTGAGCTGAACGGTCCTTAAGGTCAAAGACCATGGCCAATTCGTGCAAGAGTTTGGCATTGTTTTCACGGTCAGTAGCTCCCACGCCAGCGAATCGCGCTGACCAGACTCCTGGTAAACCGCCGAGGACATCGACTTTGAGACCTGAGTCATCTGCTAGAACCATCTTGCCTGTTAATTGGGAAATGGTTTCTGCCTTGAGACGAGCATTTTCTTCAAAGGTCATGCCTGTTTCAGCTACTTCAGGTAGGTCAGGGTAGTCATTGAGATTTTCCACATCATAGCCTAACTTATCAAAGATAGCTCGGAATTCCTTGGTCTTGCCCTCGTTACGAGTCGCAATCAACAAGGTTTCTCTAACCTTACTAGTCTCAAAGAAGTCTTGAACATTGACCCCTTCTTTAGGCAATTCTACATGCAGGAGTTGCCCATTTTCAACCAAGAGCAGGGCTCCCTGACGTTGGATGACTTCCAAGTTACGTCCTGCTTCTGCATTTAAAATCTCCACGATAAAAGAAAGCAGACGGAAGTTGGAAGACCAGCGCATCACCGTGATCGTAATCGGAAAGCCATTTTCCTCATCACGAAAAATCCGCGCCAAATCCATAAAATCAAGATCAAGCGGATCTTTGATGAGACTGTAGATGCCTCCATAGACGTCCCAGACACCGACATACCAGTCCTGATCGTCCTTGTATTCATAAATTTTATTTGTCATAATGTTACATGCTCCACATGAATCTCTTTTTCCAGCCATTCTGCTCCAATCTGGGCAAAACTTTGGCTATTGGCTGTTGTGTAAAAACGATGTTGAAGAGGTCCCGCATCTCGGCTACGATTGATTTCAAAATAGTTAAGCAAAACCGAAATATCCCGTACACACTCTGCCCCACTATCGATGAGCTGAACCTTTGGTCCCATGACATTCTGGATGATAGGGCGAAGGAGCGGATAATGGGTACAACCCAGAATCAAGCTATCCACCTTGCCTACCAAGGGACGCAGGGTTTCATAAACCACTTTCTTGGTGACACTGGTTGACAGGGCACCTGACTCCACCAAGGGAGCAAACTTAGGGCAGGCCAAACTCTCCACTTGTAAGTCTGGATCCAGATCATGGATTTTCTGACGGTAGATGTCTGATTGTACCGTCATGGGAGTTCCAATCACCCCGATTTTCCCACCTTGACTGGACTTGATAGCTGCCGAAGCTCCAGGCAAAATCACACCTAGAACAGGAATGTCTAGTTTCGCCTTGATTTCTTCCCAGACGACCGCAGTCGCAGTATTACAAGCAATGACAATCATTTTGACATCCTTGGTCAAGAGAAAGTTGACCAACTGCCAAGTATATTCACGAATTTGCTCAGCAGGACGGGGACCATAGGGCGCCCGTGCCGAATCTCCAATATAGACGATTTCTTCATGGGGAAGCTGGCGCATGAGCTCACGAACAACCGTCAAGCCCCCGACACCTGAATCCAAAAAACCAATTGGTCGATTATCCATACAGTCTTCTTTCTAGTCTTTTTTCTGATTGATAGTTCATCATGATTCCTTGTCCTGAAGGAACTAACCGACAGCTTGATAGAATGTCAACTGCCTCTCTTTTAATCATAATCAAATATCAATAGAATGCAAGGAAAAAGTCTTATCCTTGAGAACTATTGAACATAGTGAGAAGTCTGGAACTTTCATCCCAGACTTTTCCTATTTATTTCTTTTTATTGTTAGCAAGGGCTGCTTTTTGTTGGCGGATGATTTGGTGGTAAACTTGTTGTACCTTGGCTTCGCTTGGTTTTTGACCATTTGCGCTCAAAAGAGCACGAACTGCCTCAGCGTTTAAACGTGGGTTGTCCGCAAATTCTTTTTCGATTTGCTTACGAACCAAATACATACCTCCAAGAGCTCCTCCTAGAAAAGCTAGCACAATCAAGATAATTGCTAAAAGTAAATCCATTCTTTTTCTCCTGTTTCTTTTTGAATCTTCTATATTATACCATAAAGTGACTTTCCTGACTAGTTTGTTTTACGCTTTCAGGGAAGGGGTTAAGCTAATTCTAAGCTAGTCTTACAATCAGAATGAACTATGAAATTACGAATAATTCCACCCTTTCCTCTCTTTCTTCTACTTTTTTAAGAAAAAGCAATATCAAATATGTTTTTCACCAAAAAGCTATTGACAAATGCTAATCGACCATTAGAATGAGAGGTGAGGAGATAAATAGAAACAAAATAAACGAAACTGCTTTATAAAATGTAAGCGGTTTCTAACAAATGAAGGAGGGTTTTATGAAAAAACACTTTTGGGAGAAATCCTGTCGCTATAGCATCCGCAAGCTGACGGTTGGGACTGCTTCTGTTTTACTGGGGGCTGTTTTTCTAGTCAACCACACTGTAGCCGCAGACAGTGTTGAGGTCAAGCAGACTGAACCAACCTCTGTCGAAGCTGTCACTAAGCCTGATAGTGAACCCAAAGCAGCTGAAGCGACTGAAACTACAAAACCGTCTCTAGCCGAGAGTCCAGTAGTTTCCGAAAGCAAGCTAGCTGAGGAGACTCAAAAGACAAATAGTCAAGCTAGTGAAGAAGCCATTGTAGAAGCTAAAGAAAATAAGGAACCTGAAAAAGCAGATCAGCCAGTGACAAAGCAAGAAAACTATCAACTCAACTACGATCAGCCAACAGCTCCCTCCTATGATGGATGGGAAAAACAAGCCCTTCCTGTCGGAAATGGAGAGATGGGAGCCAAGGTTTTCGGTCTCATTGGGGAAGAGAGAATCCAGTACAACGAAAAGACCCTCTGGTCAGGAGGACCACAACCCGATAGCACCGACTATAATGGAGGAAACTACAAGGATCGCTACAAGGTCTTAGCAGAGATACGTAAAGCCCTTGAAGCTGGTGACCGCCAAAAAGCTAAACAGCTAGCTGAACAAAATCTAGTCGGACCAAACAACGCCCAGTATGGACGTTACCTAGCCTTTGGAGATATCTTCATGGTCTTTAATAACCAGAAGAAAGGACTAGATACTGTAACTGATTATCACCGTAATCTAGACATCACTGAAGCCACTACGACCACTTCTTACACCCAAGATGGGACGACTTTCAAACGCGAAACCTTCTCCAGCTATCCTGATGATGTCACTGTAACCCACTTGACCAAAAAAGGAAACAAGACACTTGACTTTACCCTTTGGAACAGTTTGACAGAAGACTTGCTTGCTAATGGCAACTACTCTTGGGAATATTCCAACTATAAGAATGGTCATGTCA
Source organism: Streptococcus oralis (assembly GCF_026782375.1). Classification (GTDB taxonomy): domain Bacteria; phylum Bacillota; class Bacilli; order Lactobacillales; family Streptococcaceae; genus Streptococcus; species Streptococcus oralis_CL. The sequence continues at coordinate 62,315 of NZ_JAKUWJ010000003.1, forward strand.
CTACAGATGCAAACGGAATCCTTCTAAAGGGAACTGTCAAAGATAACGGCCTCAAGTTTGCATCCTATCTAGGAATTAAAACAGATGGAAAGGTGACTGTTCAGGACGAGACACTAACCGTTACAGGCGCAAGTTATGCGACCCTCTATCTCAGTGCCAAGACTAACTTTGCTCAGAATCCAAAAACCAACTATCGAAAAGACATTGACCTCGAAAAAACAGTTAAAGGGATTGTCGAAGCAGCTAAGGCCAAAGACTACGAAACACTTAAAAAGGCCCATATCAAGGACTATCAAAGACTCTTTAACCGCGTTAAACTAAATCTAGGCGGAAACAAGACTGCTCAAACGACAAAAGAGGCTCTTCAAGGCTATAAACCAGAAAAAGGGCAAAAATTGGAAGAACTCTTCTTCCAATACGGCCGATATCTACTCATCAGTTCGTCTCGTGATCGGACAGATGCCCTTCCTGCCAACCTACAAGGAGTCTGGAATGCTGTAGATAATCCACCTTGGAACGCTGACTACCACCTCAATGTCAATTTGCAAATGAACTATTGGCCAGCCTACATGAGCAACCTTGCTGAAACTGCCAAGCCCATGATCAATTACATTGACGACATGCGCTATTATGGCCGTATCGCCGCTAAGGAATACGCCGGTATCGAATCCAAAGACGGACAAGAAAATGGTTGGCTGGTCCACACCCAGGCGACACCATTTGGCTGGACTACGCCTGGTTGGAATTACTATTGGGGGTGGTCTCCAGCTGCTAATGCCTGGATGATGCAGAACGTCTATGACTATTATAAGTTCACCAAGGATGAGATCTATCTCAAAGAAAAGATTTACCCAATGCTCAAGGAGACTGCCAAGTTCTGGAACTCCTTCTTGCACTATGACCAGGCCAGTGACCGTTGGGTGTCTTCTCCATCCTACTCACCTGAACACGGGACCATTACCATCGGAAATACCTTTGACCAATCGCTAGTCTGGCAGCTATTCCACGACTACATGGAAGTCGCCAACCATCTGAATGTCGACCAAGATTTAGTCACAGAGGTCAAGGCTAAATTTGACAAACTCAAACCACTTCATATCAATAAAGAAGGACGTATCAAGGAATGGTACGAGGAGGACAGTCCACAATTCACCAATGAAGGGATTGAAAACAACCACCGTCACGTTTCCCATCTAGTTGGTCTCTTCCCAGGTACGCTCTTTAGCAAGGACCAGGCTGAATACCTAGAGGCTGCGCGTGCTACCCTCAACCACCGTGGAGATGGTGGTACTGGTTGGTCTAAGGCCAATAAAATCAACCTCTGGGCTCGTCTGCTGGACGGTAACCGTGCCCATCGCTTGCTCGCCGAACAGCTCAAGTATTCAACCCTAGAAAACCTTTGGGATACCCACGCGCCTTTCCAAATCGATGGCAACTTCGGAGCAACCAGTGGGATGGCAGAAATGCTCCTTCAATCACACACTGGCTATATTGCACCATTGCCAGCCCTTCCAGATGCCTGGAAGGACGGTCAGGTTTCTGGCTTGGTTGCCCGTGGAAACTTTGAAGTCAGCATGAAGTGGAAAGATAAGAACTTGCAAAGCTTGTCCTTCCTTTCAAATGTCGGTGGAGACCTAATTGTAGACTATCCAAATATCGAAGCCAGCCAAATCAAGGTCAATGGCAAAGCAGTCAAGGCAACGATCCTTAAAGATAATCGCATCCAACTAGCAACTCAAAAAGGGGACGTCATTACCTTTGAACATTTCCCTGGTCGTGTAACCAGTCTGACAGCAGTTCGACAAAATGGTGTCTCTGCCGAACTTACCTTCAACCAAGTAGAAGGCGCTACCCACTATGTCATCCAAAGACAAGTGAAAGACGCGTCTGGCCAAGCCTCTGCAAGCAGAGAATTTGTAACCAATCAAACCCACTTTATCGACCGATCACTCAATCCTCAACATGCCTATACCTATACGGTCAAAGCCATGCTGGACGAAGTTTCTACACAAGTCTCTGAACAAGCAACTGTAGAAACCTATAGCGAGTTGATGGACGACCGAGATAACCGTATCCAGTACGGAGCTGCCTTCGGAAACTGGGCAGACTCAGAATTATTTGGAGGAACAGAGAAATTTGCTGACCTTTCAAAAGGAGACTACACAGACGAAGACCTCACTGCCACCATTCCTTTCACTGGCGTTGGTATCGAAATCTATGGACTGAAATCGTCTGAATTAGGTCTTGCCACTGCTAAAATTGATGGCAAAGAAGTCGGCGAACTTGACTTCCATACTGCTGGGGCAACTGAAAAAGGTAGTCTCATTGGTCGCTTCGCAGGATTGTCTGACGGACCTCACATATTGACTCTTAGCGTTAAACGTGAGCACAAAGGACGTGGTAGTGAGCGCTCAAAAATTTCCTTAGACTACTTCAAGGTCCTATCTGGAAAAGGAAGCACGATTGAAAAAATGGATGATCGTGATTCGCGCATCCAGTATGGTGCCCAGTTTAAGGACTGGTCTGACCCGGAACTCTACGGAGGCACGGAAAAGTACGCTGATATCAACAATAGCGACTCTAGTGCAGCTTCAGAAGCTCAGGCAACTATTTCCTTTACAGGGACAGGTATTCGTATCTATGGTTTGAAGAGCCTTGCCCTTGGACGAGCACGTGTTACACTAGATGGCAAAGAAATGCCAAGTCTAGACTTCTACACTTCAGGCGCAACTGAAAAGAGAGCCTTTATTGGCGAATTTACAAATCTCACTGACGGTCCGCACACCCTGACATTACGTGTTGACCCAGATTCACCAGAAGGTCGCAAGAAAATTTCTCTGGACTCTTTTGACATCATCAAAGCCCCAGCTGTTGGTATAGATAGTCCAAGTATCGCTCCTCTCAAGGAAAACGACAAAGAAATTTCCTTAACCCTACCGTCTGGAGACTGGGAAGCCATCGCTGTGACCTTCCCAGGTGTCAAAGATCCTCTAGTTTTGCGTAAGGTGGATGAAACACATCTAGTTACAAGTGGAGATCAGACTATCCTATCAATCCAAGACAATCAAGTTCAAATCCCAATTCCTGACGAAACCAATCGCAAAGCTGGAAATGCCATTGAAGCTTATACCATTCAAGGAAATACCACAAGCAGCCCTATCGTAGCCGTCTTTACTAAAAAAGATGAGAAAAAGGTTGACGAGAAGCAACCAACTACAAGCAAGGGAGAGGAACCAGCTCCTACTGTTGAAATTCCTGAATACACTAAACCTATCGGAACTGCAGGACAAGAAGAGCCACCTACAGTTGAAAAGCCTGAATACACTGAGCCTATCGGAACGGTAGGACAAGAGGAACCGCCTACTGTTGAAATTCCGGAATACACCAACCCTATCGGGACTGCAGCTCAAGAGGAACCGCCTACAGTGACAATTCCTGAATACACCGAGCCTATCGGAACTGCAGGTCAAGAGGAAGCTCCTACTGTTGAAAAACCTGAGTACACCGAGCCTATCGGAACGGCAGGGCAAGAGGAAGCTCCTACTGTTGAAAAAAATGAGTACACTGACCCTATCGGAACTAGTGGGGAACAGGCTGCTCCAACCCTTACCCTTCCTGATTATCCAGTTCGAGTCTTAAAAGATAAAGAAACTGGAGTGGAAATTATTGGTGGAGTCAGTGACCTAGAAGGAATTTCTCACATCTCTAGCCGACGTGTCCTAGCTCAGGAACTCTTTGGCAAGACCTATGATGCTTACGACCTACAACTTAAAAATCCAACAGATCATAGCTTGCAACCAAAAGGCTCTGTCTTGGTTCGCTTGCCTATTTCAGCTAACGTAAAAAAGGTCTACTATATTACTCCGACCAAGGAGTTGCAAGCCCTTGATTTCGACGTTCGAGAAGGAAAGGCAGAATTCATCACTAGTCATTTCAGTACCTATGCTGTCGTCTATCAAGCTGCTGGAACAACCCCTAGTACAGATGAAAAGCCAAGTGCTTCAGATGCAGAAACCTTGGCACACGAGGCTGAACAACTTTCAGCTAGTCCGAGTCTTGCTAAAGCTGGAAATCATTCTCCTAAAGAACAACTTCCAGCAACAGGGGAAGCATCTAACCCCCTCCTCTTCTTAGCAGGCCTCAGCCTAGCCCTTACAGCCACTTTTATGTTAAAAGGGAGAAAGGATGACTCCAACTAACCTTTAAGCACACAAAAACAGGATGAAGATCACCTTCATCCTGTTTTATTTTATAATCAAAAGTTAGTTTTACAGCAGGTATAAAACGGCTAAGGTCAAGAGACTGGCTAGAAGTCCAACTCCCCAAAAGAAGAAGTCAACCTTCCACTCGCTCCAAGGATTGCCCTTGCCTGAGAATCCTCCAAGTTCAAAATGGTGGTGGACAGGTGTCATACGGAAAATACGCTTCCCACCACTAAGTTTGAAGTAGGTGACCTGCATCATAACAGAGCTTGTCTCAAAGACATAGATAATCCCAATCAGTAAAAGGGTCCATTCTTGGTGGAGGGCCATAGAGATTGCTGCCAGCATCCCACCTAGAGCCAAACTTCCCACATCTCCCATGAAGACCTTGGCAGGCTTGTGGTTAAAGACGAAGAAACCTAACAAACCACCAATCATGGCAAGAATCACAAGAAGAATATCCAGTTGATTTTGCATATAAGCAATCACACCGTAGGCAGACAGGCTAATCACTACGGAAATACTTGCTAAGCCGTCGATCCCGTCAGTCAGATTCACCGCATTTGAAAAGCCAACTAGCCAGAAAAGGGCAAAGAAAATATAGAAAATTCCCAGATGAACTTGGTAGCCAAAAACTGAAAGCATATCGCCACCACGCTCATAAAAGAGGTAGAAGATCACTCCTCCAAGGAGCTGGAGAGCAAGCTTTTGCTTAGGATTTAAGCCTTCGTTAATCTTACGAAAGACCTTGAGAAAATCATCCAAAAAGCCTACCAAACCATACAAAACCAAGATAAACAAAATCATGCCGACATTGTTGGTCATTTGTTGGGTAAAGAGAGCAACCAGAAAACTCACGACTACTGCAACGATAAGGAAGACAAGACCTCCCATGGTTGGAGTCCCAGCTTTAGCTTGGTGTTGCTTGACATCCTCGTGCATCTGCTGACCTGTAATCTGCGCTTTTCGATAAAATCGGATAAAGGCTGGAATGCCAATCAAGGTCAACAGAAAGGCTAGAATTCCAGCACTAATGGAACTAATCATCTTAATCTCCTAATGTTACTTTCATTTTTTTAAGGTCTTTGAGGGCAGTATTGGCTCGGACACTTTGTTTCTTGACCGTCTTACCGCTACCTTCCCACTCGACTTCTATATTGAGCCATTTGGCCAATGTTTGCACATTTTCATCTGTCCAGCCATACATATCAGGCATTTCTTCGACCTTATCAGACAAAATCAAGATCTGCTGATTGGCTTCCAAATTATCTCCTTCAGAAACCGAGAGATCCTTAATCTTGGTTCCTGTTCCGATAACAATTGGTTGGACCAGGTTACGACGCAATTCCTCTGCTAGGTCACCCGGAGTAAAGTCCTTGGTAGCTGGCATAGCATAGCTTGTCGTCTTGCTGACCTGATCCAAGCTTTTGGCAGTTGACTGAAGATTGAGGGATTCTTTCATGGCAGAAGCTCGCTCAAGGATTGGGTTGGCGAACTCTCCCAGCTGAACACCTGAATAATGTTCTGGCTGTTGCACCGTTACATAGAGGATAAAGTCAGGATTTTCTGCAGGATGCATCGACACAACAGAGAAGATATAGTTGGTTTCACCTGTCAGGTAACCCCCATTCTTCTCATCGGCAATCTGAGCAGTCCCTGATTTGAGGGCGACATTCTGACCTGGAACATTGACAGTTGCTTTTCCTGTGCTATGGTTGTACATGATACCGTAGACAGGATCTGTTCCAACCATGACCATGTGGTCTCGAGTAGAGGATGCTGCCTCTTTTGACACAGGATTTCCGACGATTTCCTTTTGAGACTTACGGACAGACTGGTCATTTGAATCATAGAGGGCACTGATAAATTTCGGCTCCAACATAACCCCATCATTGGCAATGGCTGTAAAGGCACGAAGCATCTGGGTCTGGGTAACAGAGATCCCTTGTCCAAATGAGCTCATGGCAATATTGACAATGTTATCAGCAGGCAATTGACCTGTGTACTCATCTGTCAAACCAAAACGGGTCGGTACCCCAAACTTAAAACGGTTGAGGTAGTCCAGCCAGGTTGCATCTCCCATCTTTTGCTCAAGCAAGGTCATTCCGATATTACTTGAGTGGGCAAAACCTTGGGAGAAGGTCATGGTGCCACCACTAGTCAACCCTGCATTGACGTCCCAGTCTCGAATGGTCGCATCAGCTATTTTCAATTCACTACTGTTAAAGTATTCGCCACCAGAGAAGGTATTGTTATCAATAGCTGAAGCCAACATCATCACTTTCATGGTGGATCCTGGCTCGTAGTTACTTTGATAAAGAATATCTCGCCAGACAAAGTCTTTTGTGATGCCATCCTTGGTATCAGCATTGAAGGTCGGACGTTGGGTTGTAGCGAGGATTTCCCCTGTCTTAGCGCTGACCAAGGTAGCCGTCATATACTTGCCTTTTACCTTTTCCTGGAAGGCATCCATCTGAGTTTCCATAAAGGATTGCAAAGGACTAGAAAGGGTCGTGTACACGTCCTTTCCGTCTACCGTTTGTTGGGAAGCCTGCTCCGTACCCGGAACAATATTTCCCAGACGATCCTTCTCATAGGTGATAATTCCATCTGTACCTGCAAGAATGCTATTTAAAGAACTCTCCAAACCAGATGACCCAATCAAACGCTTGGTTCCATCCTCATTTTCATGGAGTTGCGCTAAACCGATAAAGGAAGAAGCAAACTGTCCATTGGGATAACTACGGTTAGGGCTAGTTGTAAAGTCCACTCCCTCAACGCCAGCTGTTTTGAGGTCATTTTTAATGGCCATCATATTGGCATAGGTGATCCCATTTCCCTTGGCTCCAAAAGATACCTGTTTCAGATCTGGTTGAGAAAGTTGTTCTTTGACATAAGACTCCTCCATATCTAGGTATTTATGGAAGATTTCAGCTACCTTATTAAATTGAGAATCCTCTACATAGAGTATTTTACCAGTTGCTGACTTGTAGTTCTTGTCAATAACGGCATATATATTATAAGAAGTCGCATCCTCTGCAATAGGTGTCCCATTTCGATCATAAATGGTTCCCCGTTTGGCTGGGATGGTCTTAGTTGTTTGGTGAACCTTTTTGGCCTCTTGTACCAAATCCTTACCAAATTTACTACCCGTTCCGATAATAACCGCAAAGTTCACCAAAAAGACAGCGAAGAGTATGACTGCCAATAAACTCAGGCTTTTTCCTACTCTTCGGCGGTTTTCTTCTGGAGATTTGCGATTACGAACGGCATAACGGATGATTTTTTCTTTCCACTGTTTCATATCTTACTCCGCCGCTCGGATATTTTCATTATTCAGCTGCAAATCCTTGGAGTTTGCAATTTCTTTCAAACGCTCTGAACGAATCAATTCATTGACCTCTTGCTTGGCATCGTCGAGCTCGGTTTTCTTTTCCTCGATTTGAGCATTGACCTTGGTTAATTCATTCTGAACTTGTAATAGCTTGGTTTGCATAAACACAACGCTAATTGCCAGGATAATCATTGTTGCAGCAATCGAAACATAGAAGGCCTTTTCCACACGTGAAAAACCCTTAAACTTCGATTGCAATAACTGGCTTGTTTTTTCGATTCTTTCTGCCATGTTTTTCCTCTTACTTGTGAATTTTTCTAGCCACGCGCAACTTGGCTGAATGCGAACGATTGTTGGCTTCTATCTCTTCAGCACTTGGCAAGATTGGCTTGCGGGATACCAATTCCATCTTGGGCTTAAGGTCATCTGGAATGAAGGGCAAGCCTTTGGGAACTTCCACTGTTGAAGCTTCCTTGAATAATTGCTTGGTCAAGCGGTCTTCCAGCGAATGGAAGGTAATGACCGAGATTCTCCCATCCAGAGCCAGCATGTCCATAGCCTGCTGGATGGATTCATCTGCAGCGCCCAGCTCATCATTGACTTCGATTCGGATAGCCTGAAAAATCTGCTTGGCAGGGTGTCCCTTTTTCTTGAGTTCCTTGGCAGGTTTGGCAGACTTGATAATCTCTGCCAACTCAGTCGTCGTCTCGATTGGTTTCACCTCACGCGCCTGCTCAATCTTGCGGGCAATCTGTTTAGAAAACTTATCCTCGCCATATTTGAAAAAGATCCGAACCAAGTCATGATAGTCATAATGATTGACAACTTCATAGGCCGTCAGACTAGCTTCCTGATTCATCCGCATATCCAGTGGCGCATCCTTTTTATAAGAAAAGCCACGCTCACGCTGATCCAGCTGAGGACTGGACACTCCCAAGTCATAACAAATTCCATCAATTTCCTGGACACCAGCCTCCTGCAAACGTGCCTGCAAATGACGGAAGTTATCCTTGATAAAGGTTACCATCCCCTTTTCGATATAGGGTGCCAACCTTTTTTGCGCATTGTCAATGGCATTCTGGTCCTGGTCAAAGGCATAGAGATGCCCTTTTTCGCTCAATTTACTTAATAAATATTCGCTATGGCCTGCTCCACCCAAGGTCGCATCAACGTAGATACCGTCAGGTTTCACGTCAAGCATATCAATCGTTTCATGAAGCAAGACCGTTACATGATGAAATTCTTTTGTCATATCCTATCTATTTTACCACAAATCTGACCAGCTTGCACTTGTCAGACAAGGCTAAGTTTCTTCGAAAAAATTTTTCAAAAAAATGTCACATATACTTGACACCCCGACCTCAAAAGAATATAATATAGTCAAATATATACGACACATCAGAAAGGAGACCCTATGAATCGTGTGAAAGAATTCCGCAAGGAACTGGGCATTTCTCAGCTCGAGCTCGCCAAAGATATCGGTGTCTCGAGGCAGACCATCAACATGATTGAAAACGACAAGTACAATCCAACCCTGGAACTCTGTCTCAACCTCGCCCGCAGCCTCCAAACTGACCTCAACAGTCTCTTTTGGGAAGACGATTTTTAAAAAAGGAGCAAACAAATGAAAAAAGAAACTCTCACTGACAAACTTATCAAACGCATATACGGTATTTCTGGTCCCCTTGACGAACACAAACGGCGCGAAGCCGATCGTATCGGGAATCAGGTCTTTATCGTTCTCTTTTATCTGATGACATTTGGCAATCTCATTCCCTTTGTCCTTGCTTATAAATATCCACAAATTGTCGCTATCGGCTATCCTCTCGTGGTGTTTGGCATTTCGATGATGGCTGCCCTCTATGTGGTCTCCCAAACCAAGAAAACGGGCATCACAGCTATTGATCCCGAGATGCTGAGTCAGAAAGAAAGTAAACAGCTACGTTTTCCTGGTCTAAAAGCCGGTCTGATCTATGGCATGGGCATGTTCTTTGGAATACCACTTCTGAATGTCCTAACCGATGATAGCAAGGATTATCTTGGTTCTCTTTTAAATGTAGGACATTTTGTATCAACTATCCTAGCTACCTTCTTCTTCGGATTGACCATACAAATTATCGTCTCTCTTCGCATTCAAAAAGCCAAGAAAGACCAAGAAGACGACTAGGGGGTGCCTTATGAAATCACTAGCTAGACTACTGATCAGTCATGTTTTTATCAGTATCTTTGTTACCTTTTTCCTACTTTCTGGACATATTGAGCATCCTTTCTTGATTATCTTTCTTTTATTTCTTCCTGTATTGAACAAGGGACAGAGATTCCAGAAAATCCAATCAAAAAAAATACGTCTTCTAAACGCATCTCTCTGTTTTATCCTCGTATCCTTTCCACAACTTTTAACAAATCCTATGGATTGGAGATACCTGGTATTTCTAATAATCTGTATCATTTTTAGTTTGGTTTACTTCTATACTCTCTATCAACTCTTTAAAGAAGTCAATCAAAAATCGCTCATTTAGGAGGTTACTCCCATGAAAAAAGAAGATTTCACCACTCGCTTACTCAAATTATTCTTTCACATACAAGGCCCCTTTGATGAATGCCGCCAAGAGATAATCTACAAGGCAGGTGCCCGTGCCTTGATCCAAATCGTTTACTCCTCTCTCCTACTCTTCCTGTTCTATCTCCTATTTGGACGCTTCATAGAGTTGGTTCGAGATGCCATGCCCTACCTCTATTTTGGACTTATCTTCGTCCTCGCATCTAGGGCGAGACTAGCAGTTCGCAACTTACATTTAGACAAGGATGACCCGTCCGAAATCCATCACAAAAGCTATAGCAAAAGCCAGATCAACCTTCGTAGTTGGGGTGTATTCATCAGTATTCCAATTGGCTTGTTTGTCTTATCAGCCTTTCACAAACTCTTTGTTCAGCATCTTCCTCTCGACACATTTTGGGACAATCTCTCCCAGTTCGATAAAACGCTCCCTTTACTAGTCTTAGGTTTGGGAATTGGTGCCATCTTTGGAACCATGACCTATGCCTTTTTATCGGAACACGAGATGAAACACTCTGAATCAGGAATGCATAAGGAGAATATAGAAAAATGACCAGTATATATGATTTTTCTGTTTTGAACCAAAATAATCAAGCAACTCCCCTGGATAGCTATCGTGGCAAAGTTCTCTTGATTGTCAACACTGCTACTGGATGTGGTTTAACGCCCCAGTACCAAGGGCTCCAAGACCTCTATGAACGCTATCAAGATCAGGGCTTTGAAATCTTAGATTTCCCTTGCAATCAGTTCATGGGACAAGCACCTGGCAGCGCAGAAGAAATCAATAGCTTCTGCAACCTACACTATCAGACAACTTTCCCTCGTTTTGCCAAGGTCAAGGTCAACGGCAAGGAGGCAGATCCTCTTTATGTTTGGCTAAAAGACCAGAAAGTTGGCCCGCTAGGAAAACGAATCGAATGGAATTTTGCTAAGTTTCTCATTGGTCGAGATGGGCAAGTCCTTGAGCGCTTCTCTTCCAAAACAGACCCCCAAACCATCCAAGATTCTCTCCAAAAAATATTCTAATTTCTTTTTAAAACGTATCCTTTCATTTAGTTTGAGCCATGAAAGGATGCATTTTTTCTTTAAAAAGTAACTGATTTTCTTTAATTTATATTTATTTTTTTGCTTTTTGCTATTGCAATTCTTTCATTAATTTAGTATATTTGTTATATTAAAAGTTTTCAGTCATTTTAAGGGAGAAATGACCTTTTAAATTTTTTTATCTTAAAATGAAAGCGCTTTATAAACAGGAGGTAAGGTGGCTTACAAATTATCAGAGAGTTTTTCATTAAATCAAGTTGTAACCAAGTCAGACTTGGGCTTGGGCAGTAGCTGACTGCCTTTCTAAAAACTAGGAGTATATTATGAATCGATACCTTTTTGAAAAAGGGCAAACATTTAGCATTCGGAAGTTGACTGTAGGTGTGGCATCTGTTATCGTGGGACTGGCATTTTTTGCTTCTGGGACCGTACGTGCAGACGAAACGTCTCCTGCCACGACATCCAATTTAGATCAGCAAATGAAACAAGTAGCAGATATAGAAGAGACCAAGGCTGAACCAGTCAAAGAAGAAGGCCGTGTAGAAGCTGAAAAACAAGAAACACCTGCTGCCGATACCAGCAGTGCTGATTTGCTCCCTGAAGAAATTCAAGACCGTGCCTATCCAGATACACCTGTCAAAGAACTCGACACGACAACTATCGTTGACAAGAAAGCTAGTCCAAAAGTAGAAACTAAGAGCATTCTAAAGGATAAGGAAGAAACTCCAAAAGAAGCTGAAAACGGAAACCGTGCTATTATAAAAGGTGGAGAAGACCTCAAACACATCAACTACGAGGGACAACCTGCAACTGCTGCCACTATGGTTTACAGCACTTACAATGCAGGAGAGCAACGCTACCTCGTTTCAGGATCTGGTATCTTTGTTGCACCTAATTTGATTCTTACCGTTGCACATAACTTCCTAGAAGCCAATAAAGAAAACGGCGAAGGTCACATCCGTGGTGGAAAATCTGCCCAGTTCTACTATAACGTTGGTTCAAATAGCGAAAAGAAAAACTCACTTCCATCTTCTGGAACTACGGTTCTATTTAGAGAAAAGGACATCCATTTCTGGAACAAGAAGGAGTTTGGAAAAGGCTATAAGAACGACCTTGCTCTTGTAGAAGCTCCTATTCCTCTTCCAATTGCTAGTCCAAACAAAGCAGCAACCTTTGCACCTTTAGCGGATCACAAGACGCATCAGCCAGGAGAAGCCATTAGTACGATTGGCTACCCAACAGACTCGAGCTCAAAAGAGTTAAAACAGCCTATCCTAGCTGGCCAACTTTACAAGGCAGATGGGACTATCCGATCTGTTGAGTCCTACGATGATAAGGGAACGACCGGTATCACCTACCAAACCACTTCTGTATCTGGTTTGTCTGGTGGTGGGATTGTAGATAGCCAAGGAAAAGTTCTCGGTGTTCACCAACACGGAACCGTTGACAATGGTGTTCCTGAAAAGGATCGCTTTGGTGGCGGACTCGTCCTTTCACCTGAACAACTGAAATGGGTTAAGGACATGATTGCCAAATATGGTGTGAAAGGCTGGTACCAAGGAGATAACGGAAATCGTTACTATTTTACTGATGAGGGGCGTATGCTTCGGAACGAAACAGCTGTTATCGGAAGTAACGAATATTCCTTCAACCAAGATGGGATTGCTACCTTGACCAAGGGAGTTGAATACGGTCGCGTTGTTATCCAACACGAAGATGAAGAAGGAAATCCTGTCAAAGATAATGATACCTTCATCGAACAGACAGCTGTTGATTCTCCATTTGACTACAATTTCAAAAAAGAAATCGAGAAAACGGACTTCTATCAGAAGAATAAAGACAAATACGAAATTGTATCCATTGATGGTGTAGCGGTCAATAAACAACTAAAAGATACTTGGGCTGAAGATCACAATGTTGTCAGCAAAGCGCCTGCTGGTACACGTGTCATCAAGGTGGTCTATAAAGTCAACAAAGGCTCCTTCAAAGTTTACTACCGTCAAAAAGGAACCACTACTGAACTAGCGGAAGCGACAGTTGATAACAATGACGGTCAAGAGTATGATGTTTCCTTTGTCAACACCTTCCATGCCAAAGACATTGCTGGCTACCGTCCAGTTAAGGCTAGCTTGGAAGCAAGAATCCAGCAAAAAGGTGTTAATGAGGTCGTCTTTGAATACGAGCCAATCGCTGATACAGCCAATCCAACAACTCCAGCTCCTCCAGTTGCTCATCCAGAAGATAAAGAAACTGAGATTGGCAACCATGGACCTCTTCCAAGCAAGGCCCAACTTGATTACCACAAGGAAGAATTGGCGGCCTTCATCCACTACGGAATGAACACTTATACCAATTCTGAATGGGGAAACGGGAAAGAAGACCCTCGATACTTCAATCCAACCAACTTGGATACTGACCAGTGGATTCGCACCCTGAAGGAAACTGGCTTCAAACGAACCATTATGGTTGTTAAACACCACGACGGATTCGTTGCTTACCCATCTAAGTACACCAACCATACCGTAGCTGCTAGCCCATGGAAAGATGGAAAGGGTGACCTTCTCGAAGAAGTTTCCAAGTCTGCTAGCAAGTATGACATGAATATGGGTGTTTACTTGTCACCATGGGATGCCAATCATCCAAAATACCATGTTGCAACCGAAAAAGAATACAACCAATACTATCTCAACCAACTGAAAGAAATCCTTGGAAACCCAAAATACGGAAATAAAGGGAAATTCATCGAAGTTTGGATGGACGGTGCGCGTGGTAGCGGTGCCCAAAAAGTGACCTATACCTTTGATGAATGGTTCAAATACATCAAAGAAGCTGAAGGAGATATCGCCATCTTCTCTGCTCAACCGACAAGCGTTCGCTGGATCGGAAATGAACGTGGTATCGCAGGTGACCCTGTCTGGCATAAAGTCAAGAGAGCCAAGATCACAGATGATGTGAAAAACGAATACCTCAACCATGGTGACCCAGATGGTGATATGTATTCTGTAGGGGAAGCTGACGTTTCGATCCGTTCTGGTTGGTTCTACCATGACAATCAACAGCCGAAATCACTCAAAGAGTTGATGGATATCTACTTCAAGTCTGTTGGTCGTGGAACCCCTCTCCTTCTCAACATTCCACCAAACAAAGAAGGAAAATTCGCAGATGCGGATGTGGCTCGCTTGAAGGAGTTCAAGGCAACTCTAGACCAGATGTATGCGACTGACTTTGCCAAAGGGGCCACTGTAACAGCAAGTTCTACTCGTCAGAACCACCTCTACAAGGAAAGTCACCTGACTGACGGTAAAGATGATACTAGCTGGGCGCTCTCAAATGATGCCACAACTGGTAGTTTCACAGTCGATTTAGGACAAAAGAGACGCTTTGACGTTGTCGAACTCAAAGAAGATATCGCCAAAGGTCAACGTATCTCTGGTTTCAAGATTGAAGTTGAAATCAACGGACGCTGGGTGACTTACGGTGAAGGTTCAACTGTTGGTTACCGTCGCTTGATTCAAGGTAAGCCTGTAGAGGCACAAAAAATTCGTGTGACCATCACAGGAGCACAAGCTACACCTATCTTGAACAACTTCTCTGTCTACAAGACACCAAGCAGCATTGAAAAGACAGATGGCTACCCTCTTGGACTTGAATACCACTCAAATACAACAGCGGATACAGCCGGAACAACTTGGTACAATGAATCTGAAGGTGTGCGTGGCACTTCTATGTGGACCAATCAAAAAGATGCCAAAGTCAGCTATACCTTCACAGGAACCAAGGCCTATGTCGTCTCTACAGTCGACCCAGGTCATGGAGAAATGTCCGTCTACGTTGATGGCCAAAAAGTTGCGGATGTGCAAACTAAGAACACAAGCCGTAAACGCAGCCAAAAAGTCTTTGAGACAGGTGATTTAGCACCAGGCCAACACACTATTACTCTTGTAAATAAAACAGGCGAACCAATTGCTACAGAAGGGATCTACACCCTAAACAATGATAGCAAGGGAATGTTTGAACTCGAATCTACCAACTACGAAGTCGAAAAAGGAAAACCAGTCACTGTTAAAATTAAACGTGTTGGTGGAAGCAAGGGAACTGCTACTGTTCGCTTCATCACAGAACCTGGAACTGGGGTTCACGGTAAAGTTTACCAAGATACAACTCAAGATGTGACTTTTGAAGATGGAGAAACAGAAAAGACTGTGACCATCCCAACGATTGACTTTACAGAACAAGCCGACTCTATCTTTGACTTCAAAGCCAAGCTCACTTCTGTTTCTGATGGTGCCTTGCTCGGTTTTGCTACCGATGCAACCATCCAAGTGATGAAAGCCGAATTGCTGATCAAGGATCAAACAAGCTATGATGACCAAGCTAGTCAGTTGGATTACAGTCCTGGCTGGAACCATGAAACCAATTCCGCAGATAAATACCAAAAGACGGAGTCTTGGGCTTCCTTTGGCCGCTTAACTGATGAACAAAAGAAAAAGACAACCGTAACAGCTTACTTCTACGGTACTGGACTTGATATCAAGGGCTATGTTGATCCAAATCATGGTATCTACAAGGTATTCCTCGACGGCAAAGAAGTTCCTTACCAAGAGGGCATGGGAAATGCTTCGACTATTGATGGTAAGAAATACTTTAGCGGTCACGCTGCCCAACGCCAAGGCAATCAAACTCTGGTTAGCCTAAAAGGTCTGGACGAAAACTTGCACGCAGTCACCCTTCAACTCGATCCTGATCGAAACGATTTGTCTCGAAATATCGGTATCCAGGTAGACCAATTCATCACTCGTGGCGAAGGCAGTGAACTCTACAGTAAGGCAGATATCATCCAGTCTATCTCTAAATGGAAAGATGATCTGTCAAACTTTGATCCAGCAGGTTTGAAAAATACGGCTACTGCACGTCAAGCTTTCCAAGCAAATCTAGAAAAATTGAGAAACCAACTCAGTGCTGAAGCTGTAGATGTTCAAGAAGTCATGTTGACAGTCAGTGCCTTACAAGATATCCTATCCAAGGACGAAAACTATCAAAGAGGACAAGAGGAACCTAGTCCAGATCAACCTGAACAGCCTGAAGAACCTTCTAAACCTGAACAACCTGAACAACCAGCTGAACCAAAACAACCGGAAATTGAGTATGATAAAGCCATGGCTAGCTTGACTGAAGCTATCGAGAAAAAAGTCGGTGAGCTTGGTTCTAACAACGAAGCTAAGAAGAAATTAGTTGAAATTGCAGATCAAGCCATTGCTGCGATTCAAGAAGCTAAGACTCAGGAAGCAGTCAACAAAGCACTAGAAACTGCTCTCGAACAAATCAGCAAGCTCGAAGCAGCTCAGCCTGAAAAACCTGCTCGTCCGGAAACTCCTGCTCAACCGGAAAAACCAGCTCAACCTGAGAAACCGGCTCAACCGGAAACTCCAGCGCAACCGGAAACTCCAGCTCAGCCTGAACAACCAGCTCAACCGGAAAAACCGGCGCAACCGGAAACTCCAGCTCAGCCTGAACAACCAGCTCAACCGGAAACTCCAGCGCAACCGGAAAAACCTGCTCAGCCTGAGAAACCGGCGCAACCGGAAACTCCGACTCAACCGGAAACTCCAGCGCAACCGGAAAAACCTGCTCAACCTGAGAAACCGACTCAACCGGAAACTCCGACTCAACCGGAAACTCCAGCTCAACCAGAAAAACCAATTACTTCTTCAAGTCCTGAAGAAGGAGTTAAGGATCTTGTCTTTACACTTCCAAGTTTGGAAATTGTCAATAAACCAGTACCGTTCAAGACTACCCGTCGCGAAAATGCCCAATTAGACAAAGGAAAAGAGCAAGTTCTATCAGAAGGTAAGGACGGTATCCTAGTCGAGTATGTTGAAGTAGACGGTGACAATCGCAAGGTTGTTCAAACGGAAACAACTCCGGCTCAGGATCGAGTGATTGAGGTGGGTACTAAACAAAGCTCAGTAGGAACAGAGGCACCACCAGTTGTGACCCTTCCTGAGTATGTTTTCCCAAGAGAGACCGAAAAACCTGCTCCAGTCGTAACAGACAATTCACTAGCAAAAGATGAAAAAGCTCCTGTTGCAACGACAGTCAAACGAGAAAAGGAAAAACAACTCCCAGCAACTGGGGAACAAGAAGCGAATGCCTTCCTCTTCTTGGCAGCTATTACTTCTATCTTGTCTCTCCTTATCTTCCAAAAGAATTTCAAAGACTAAAAAAATCTTTGATTGATTCTTTTCCATTATTTCAGTTCCCCCGTAGAGAAGACCATCTGGTCTTCTCTTTTTCTATCTCTAGAAAATAAAAAACATCCATAAATTTATATGGATGCTTTAGTATAAAATTCTAAAATAAGGTTATCATTGAGGATAGGTATTTTCAAAGTCAACTACGATTTCTAGCAAACGGTCATCTAAAAAAGGCAAAGCTTCTTGTCTAATGTCTTCAGGAATGCCATAGTAAGCTTCAGCGATCCCTCCACAGATAGCAGCGATAGTATCGCTATCTCCTCCGATAGAAATCGCATTTCGGATAGCATCCTCGAAATTTTCAGACTCAAAGAAGGCCTCTAAGGCCTGGGGAACAGAGCCCTGACAAGTCACATCAAAAGTGTAATCCTCTCTGATGTCGTCCAGAGTAAAGTCCATAGGATAGTAATTCTTATCAATATGGTCCCTGATTTCATCCATACTAGCACCATTTCGTGCCAAGAAAATTGCTACAGCCGTCGCTTCAGCTCCCTTTATGCCCTCAGGATGATTATGAGTCACTGCTGTAACTGCTTGTGACAAAGACTTGGCTTGCTCTATACTTTCTGCCGCAAAACCGACAGCACTAATGCGCATAGCGGCGCCATTACCATAACTACCATAGGATTGAGGATCCTCAGAAAAAATCCAATGGAAAAAGTGACCTCCATAACCACAATTGGGATAATGACGGCCGACTTTCTGCATGTACTTGACAGCATTTTTTGACAGTTGACTCCAGTCTTCCTTGCTAGCCAATAAGGCTTTAGCAACGGCCAAAGTCATCACACTATCGTCTGTCAGACAACATTCCGAGGTGAACAAATCAAACTCTTTGCTTTTATGATTATCCGCCTCGAATCGAGAACCAACAATATCTCCAATAACCGCTCCTAGCATTATTTACCTCCTGCAACATTCTCTACTCTTATGAAAATAGAGTCCATTAAATCCTTTTGAAATTTACTTTATTATAGCATATTTAGTCATTTTTCAGAGACTTGGACAGGCTCTATGCTTGCAGTCCCATATAGGCATAGGTTCGATTTCTAGGAGACTCTTTTTCCGTCACCACCCTAAAATAAAAGCGATGCTCTCTCCCATCCTTGGCATTTTCCTTGTTCAAGACGAAGTAGTTTTTCTGATTCATTGCCATGGTTCGTAAGATATCATCGATCAAAAAAGTCAAGGGAACATTCATGGCAGAGTATTTTTGGAAATCCTCTTCAAAGCGGATGTAACTATCTGAAAAATAATCCATCTGTAGTTTGTTTTCATACAGCTCTTTTCTAGTCATAAACTTCCTCCTCCCACAGTCGAATTTCGAGGATATCTACAATCTCTACCAGCCTATATCCCTCATTTGTCCTAATAGATAGAGTTTGAGGTGATAATTCGCTCACCTCACCGATGATCGTCATTTTTTGCTTTCTTTCCTTGACAACAAAACATCCCTTCAGTTGCCCAACATAAAGCTGAGAAAGCAAGAGTAGCTTCTCAACTGAATTCAAATTCGTCGAAAAATCAACACGATTTTTTTCTTCACCAAGCGAGCTGGTATGCTCTGAGAGGAAAAAGCCCATCCACTTCTGCATGCCTGGATCTTGATAATCTCGCGCAGATTGAAAAGGTAAATAAGAACGATCAATCATTGTAATCCATCTAATCCTCCAGCAGAATGCCCACCAATCAGCTTGCTTCTGGCAAGACTCCTAGAGGCTTCTTCCAGTGCATTAGCCTTTAAGAGGGAAGTGAAACCAAATTGTTCCCGAATGGAGTCAATGGCCGTCTGGAGCCTTTCTTCTTTTTCTAACTTCTCAACATCATCAAAGAGGGAAATCAAACCAAAGGACTCGTCCACAAATCCTGAATAGTTGACTCCGACACTTCTGACCGCTCCAGAAGTGTATTTATTATGAAATAGCTTCAAAACATAATCCGTTAAGATAGCCGTATTATTGGTAGGTTCGACCTTCATTTGTGTGTGAATAGACGGCCTAACCTCCTGTTTAGAGAAACCAAGATAGATAGAGACAAGAGTTGTTTTCTTGCCCGCCCTTCTCAGTCTAATAGCCACCTGCTCTGCCATTTCTCGGAGAATAATTTCGATATCCCGTAGCTTCACGTAGTCTCTCGGCAAGATTTGAGAATTTCCCAAACCCTGGGACTTGGCTTTATAGGGCTTATGAACATTGCTCTCGTCAATCCCGTTAGCATGAAACCACAAACGCAGGCCAGCCTGACCCAGATCTTTCTTTAATTGGTCGGGATTGCTGGTTGCCAATTCCTTGATGGTAAAAATCCCCAGATTATGCAAGCGTTTCTCCATCCGCCTGCCAATCCCCCAAAAATCCGTCATCTTGGAAATGGCCCAGACCTTCTCTTCCACATCCTGGTAAGACCAGTTGGCCCTCATGGTCGGGGTGTGCTTGGCCTCATTATCCAGAGCCAACTTGGCCAGTAAGGGATTGGCATTGGACATACCTACTGTAGAGTAGATCCCTGTCTGCCTCCAAATATCCCTCTGGATACGAGCCGAAAGCATATCTAGCTTGTCTTTGCGAGAAATATGCTTGTCTGGGATGAAATAGTTGAGCGAACTAGTCAGATCAATAAAGCCCTCATCGATAGAGTAGGGATAAATATCATCTGGACTACCATAGTTTTGAAAGATTCGCTGGATTTCCATATTGACTGCGATGTACTCGTCCATCCGAGGAGGGACAATCAAGGTGACTTGAGCCCAATCTTCGATGTAGCGAACATAGTCTGAATCTGTAGGCAATCCCTGCTTTCTGGCATTGTAATAGGAAAATTTGCGAGTCTTGATATCAAAGGGCAGATCATAAGCCCGGCCAACATTTGACTTTCCAAAAATCTTCTTAAACATGGGAGAGGAGGCTAGGATAAGACCAGTCGAATTATCCGCGCGACTCATGACACAAAGCGAGGTCTTCAGCGGATGCAAGCCCCTTTTCACACACTCGACACTGGCATAAAAGGATTTCATATCGACAAAGGTAATGTCACTTTTGGGCTCTCTGGAATAATCAAAGTAGCCCATAGGCTAGCCCTCCATTGGCACAAAATTCCCAACGATAATCCCCACAATCCGAGGATCTTCCTCGTAAGAGATGAAAATATCCTTGTATTTAGGATTGATAGAGACCAGACGCAAGCCATCTTCCTCCCGATAGACCCGTTTGATATAGGTCTGGTTGTTACAAACCACTGCATAAACTGCCCCGTCATAGTCAAATCCCGTCTCTCGGATCAGAGCCACTGAACCATTTTGATATTTAGGTTCCATGGAGTCCCCAGCCACCCAGGAAGCAAAATCGTGGGCTAGTTCCTCATTAAAGTAAACCGTATCAAAATTCCGATCATCATAAACCGAAGCCCCGATTCCTGCTGACATGCGTTCATAGACACGATATTCGTAGAGTCGTTTTGGCATATCCACAACCTTCTGGACTTGTTCCTCTTGGGCTAGGTTGCGAGCATAGAGAACAACCTTTTCCTTCCCTTGTTTGGAGAGGCTATTGTAGAGGCGGACAATCTCTATCTGGGTGAAATACCCTTTAGCCACCTTTAAAATTTTCTCCAGCTGAGCAACCTTCTCCTTGGATGGTTCCTTAATCCCGCGTTCCCAAGCGGAGTACGCCTGAAAACTAATCCCAAGTTGCTCTGCAATTTCCTTCTGTGTCAATTTTAGCTCTTTTCTCCGAGCCTTGAGTTTTTCTGGTTGGTACATGATTCACCTCCTAGTGTGATGCTTTAATGGACATTATCTCCCTTAGAAAGACACATCGATGGTTGAGCTTACATTTCAAAAATCAACCATTTTGATTTAGTTTTATTATATAAAAAAAGTAGTTGAATGTCTAGTGGAAAAATCCAATTTAAAAGCATGTTTACTTCATCTTCATAAAATGATCATGACTCACAAATAAGGAAGAAAACCATCTCAAATTTGATGAGATGGTTAATCGTTTAGTCTACTTTATAAAAAACTTGTTCTGAGCTGGTTGGAGCAGCTTGACCAGCAATCAGCCTATTTTTAGTTAAATCAGTATCTAACCCAGGCATAATAAGTCCAGCAGGATAAATACTCATTCCATAGCCTGAGATACCATCTCTAATGCTGAATTCAATCGTTACATGGCTACCCATGCTCTTTTTTCAATGTTTCCACTGTTTACGAGTCCATTTTTATCGAATGTAAACTCTTGCCCAAGGCCATTTCTCCAAGTTTCAACTAGAGTAGAGAAATCTCCCTTTAGAATGGCTTGCTCATCTATTTTTTGTGATCTAGCATTCGTTTGCTCTTCTTGTGTCGAGAGTTTTTCCTCCGAAGTCGTAACACTATCTTGAGTAGTCGTTGAACTAGGGGTTGTTGTACTATTCGCTGTCGTACTAGTAGTAGAAACCTGCTCTGCTGTAGTATTTACTGCTTCTACATCTTGCTTCTTATGATTAAAGAAGAACATAAAACTAGTCAGCACTATAGGAATTAAAGAACATGACAAAAGCAACAGCAAGTTGATACCTTTTTCTTTCGATCGTAGAACGATCATTTCATCAGCATCCTGATAAATCTCAACCAGTTGATTTAATTTAGGTTGAAAATTCAAGTCACGAATCGGAATAGTTAGCTCATTTCCTGTATTCAGCTGTATTCTAGCAATTCCATCTACAATGCTCGTTATCTTATACTTCGGTTTATAAGTAAAAGTAGCATTTTTAGCTTCAAGTTTTACAACTAGATACTCATAGATATGAACAATATCACCGATTTTGGGCTCGAATTCACAATTTCCAATAGCAGATTTTTGAAAGCTTCCATTATTATAACCGATATAAACAGTATCTTCCGTTCTTTTAATTATCTTTCCTATTTTCATTTCTAACACCTTTATATTATTTTTCCTTAATTGTATCATATGAAGCTTAAAAACAAAACTCGGCTACTTCTAGACTGGTTGACCTCCCGACGCATATGTGCTAGAATTATTAATATATAAATACAATGAGAGGCTATGCACCATATGTTCCCATTTATGCCTGCAGCAAGAGCAAAAACCGTCTTTGATATTCCCTATCAAAGATTATATCAAATTGGTTTTAAAGGATTAATTTTCGATATAGATCAAACTCTTGTGATGCATGGTGCTCCTGCAACAGAACAGGTTATTGAACTTTTCCAAAAACTGAAAGACCTTGGTTTCCATCTCTTTCTTTTGTCAAATAACGACGAAGAAAGAATATCCAAATTCAATCAACATCTTGCCGTCCCTTATATTCCTATATCAGAAAAACCCAATCCAAAAAACTTCATAAAAGCTCTTGAAATTATGAATCTAGAGTCTTTTGAAACAGTGATGATTGGAGATCAACTTTTTACAGATGTGTTAGGTGCTAGCCGAGCTAATATACCTACTATCTTAGTTGATTTTTTATATGATCCTAAAGAGGGAGGAATTGGTAAAAAACGATGGGTGGAAAAACTTCTACTATCGACTTATCCTCTTTTAAGACAAAAAAATACAAATCTAGATTTACTCAAGAAGGAGAATCCACATGGTTTTTTGGAATAAAGATCTTTTATTTTGTGAGATTAGTCCCACCACATATAAAATTTCTCTCAAGAAAGAAAATCTCAAAAGACATATTCAAAATTTCAAGCAAGGTAAAAAATTTTCAAAAGTACGTCAAGAAAAACTTCTACCTAACTTAGTATCATCATACTCTACTCAGTTAATAAAACATGGTCCAGGTATTGATATCAACCTTCAAAAAGGGAAAGCAACTAACATTCAAATTGCAGCCCAAACTTTAAATCATATTATGATTTATCCTGGAGAAGAATTTTCTTTTTGGAGCTTAGTTGGAAATATAACAAAGAGAAAAGGATACCAAGAAGGACGAGTAATTGTCAACGAGAAAGTACAATCTGGTATTGGAGGAGGTCTATGCAATTTAGCTAACCTACTTCATCTTTTAATTGTTCATAGCCCTATGGAAATTACGGAATTCCATGCTCATTCGGATGCACTGGATCCAGACAAGGATACACGAAAACCGTTTTCTAACGGAACATCTGTTCAATATAATCATCAGGATTATCGTTTCAAAAACAACACTGAACAAGTCATTCAGCTACGAATATGGGTGGAAAATGAAATTCTGTTTGGAGAATTACGTAGCGAATCACAATTCCCCTTCACTTATCAAATTGTTGAAGAAAATCACCACTTCAAAAAAGAAGGGGACCATTACTATCGTAACTCTTTGATTTATCGTGAAAAACTGGACCGTATCACTGAACAGACTTTGGAAAAAGAGCTTGTTCTGAAAAATCATTCAAAAGTGATGTATGATCCTGATCTTATCCCTAAAGAAATGATTAAACAATAATCTGAATCCTTTTATTTTCCAATCTATAGTATTCAGATTAAAAGTTAAAAAGGAACTTTTATGAACTCACCTAAATTAATTGTTATGCTGACGCATAATGATCACACTATTGAAAATGCACGTGACATCTTCGAAGCATGTAAGAATTCTAAGGCTCAATGTTGGGGGTTTAAAGAAATACCTCTCCCAATTTCAGAAATGAAGGCTCTATTTTCAGAAATGAAGGCTTGTGGTAAAACTACTTTTCTTGAAGTTGTTGAGTATGATGAAGAAAGTGGACTTCGCGGTGCACAAATTGCAAAAGAATGTGGGTGTGATGTGTTGATGGGAACAGTTTTCTTTGATTCTATCAACCAGTTTTGCAAAGATAACCAAATCAAATATATGCCATTTGTTGGCCAAATTGCTGGACGTCCATCTGTTCTTGAAGGTTCCATAGAAAGTATGATTGTACAAGCGAGAGAATACCTTGAAAAAGGTGTCTACGGTATCGATTTGCTAGGTTATCGATACACTGGTGATCCAGTAGCATTGAGTAAAGCTTTTGTCCAAGAAATTCAAGCACCAGTTTGTTTAGCTGGAAGTATTGATTGTTATGAACGTTTGGATGAAGTAATAGAAACGAATCCATGGGCCTTTACAGTTGGCAGTGCATTTTTTGAAGAAAAATTTGGATCTGATATTCATAAGCAGATTAATAATGTTTGTGATTATATAGGTAGATAATTTAAAATAGATTTTCAGAGTGAATTTACCCTCCAGAAATTAGATTTTTATATCTGACTTTTGGAAGGTAATTTTTATTTTACTCCGATAATTCAATTATTATAATTCTAAACTAGCAATCATTAAAAAAATCAAGAGATAACTCTTGAGCGCTTTGAAACGTTAATATAATCGTGTTGATTAACGTTTTGAGGAAACTAACTTTGTCAGGTTGCAGCCACATTTGTAAGCGACTAAAGTCGCAACAACTGTGTCAATTGCACCAATTTAGTAAAAAGTACAAAAAAAGAACACCCCGAAAGGTGCTCTTTGTAAGTATAGTAATTCTTTCGAATTAACGTTTACTAAATTGTGAAGCTTTACGAGCTTTCTTAAAACCTGGTTTGGAAAGTATGGGTTTCAGTTGGACTAAAAACAGCGTAATATCAAGGATTTTATGAACAATATCTACTTTTTAATTTCATAAAATCTGAATCAATATTTTTTAAATAGGGGAATAGTTTAGGTATCTAAGCATTAAAATAATACACCTAACTTTGGTCACCGTTTTTTAGTTATTCACTCTTTTTTCGGATAGTGTTTTTAAAGTTATGATGTAAAATGCCGCAATTAAAACACTATACATCATAATCGGAGGATAGAGAATTAAGGATAGAATCAATCCCACTCCTTTAATTATTAGGTCAGGTATCAATAACTTCCTATATTGTGCGGTAGCTTCAAGTAATTCTTTCTGATCTATATTGGGTTTATCAATTACTTTATGTAAAAACCAGTTTGCTACCGTTGAAACAATAACGATCAGTCCATAAAAGAGCTGTGTCGTATGACTCATGAAATGACTACTAACTATTCCAGTAGCATATGGCATAAATGAAACAAAAAATAAAAGATACAAATTCTTTCAAATTCCTCCCTTTTCAACTTGGCTAACTTGACCTGCATTACCTAGGTCGCTTTGCTTTAAATTATACTTTTTTCTTAAACATTTGATACGAGTAGGTATTTCTTGTGAGTAATTTCATCAAAAAATTTCATAGATAAGTCCTATATATAATCATTGTAAAGTAGTAAAAATAGTTGTTATCCTAG
>NZ_JAKUWJ010000003.1:88097-195744 GCF_026782375.1 Streptococcus oralis
AGGTAGTTCGTTGCGGTTGTAACATTTTGTTGATTTATAATATTCACTTGGCAGATACTATCTTTTTTCATAATTTTTTCTCCTAGCCGAACACAGTCCTTAGCATGTCAAAGCTGTTGTTTTCAATCAGGATATACATCCCCAATCCTAAATAAATAACGGCAATAAACCATCTGCTATATTTTTCCAAAGTTTCTCCAACAGAAGGGACTTGTGCCAATTTTTGGGCAGAAAAAACCAAGAGATAAATCATGACTAGAAAAGTAAGTAAAGCCACTATCAAATTCGCTAAATTTAAGGTAATAAAATATGGGACAAAAACACCAATATTGTCAGCACCACAACTTGCAAAAGTAATCATAGCGACTAGAAAAATCAGGTTATTATTATCTTTGCGCAAACCATCTTTTGCAATAGCTTCTCCATCAGAATCTCCTAAAAGCAAAACTTTGAGCCCTAGGAAAATTGGAATCAAACCGAGCAAACCTAAAATCTCTTTACTAGGAATATAATTTAAGACAAATGCAAAAAGTAAACTTAGCAATATTAGACTAACAGAGCCTAGAAATTGTCCTAAATAGATGTTAATGATGTCTTTTCTGCTTTTTCTTTTGGCAAAAAATAACATTAGGATAATAAGTAAGTCTACGGCTGTCCCAGAATACAGGATTATTGAAGTAACAACATTTTGAATCATAAAATACCTCATTCAAATATATTTTTGAATGTATTCTAACATTAAGCTTTGTAGATGTCAACTTAAAATCCACCAAAATATAGATAAGAAGGTAGTGTAACAAATATTAAAAAGTCCTGCCATCAAAATGATAGCAGGGCTTAACTTCAATATCTAGATGATATATTTATCTAAAAAAGGTAGAGTTTTTATTGATTTGTAGTGCGATATAATGAGTTTCTAAAAATCAAAAATCGCTTAAAATCAATATTTTGACATCTATTGACGTGTACTGAAACCCTTACTTAACCTCTGTAAAAATTAACTTATACTCTTACAAAGCTTATTCTGATAGACTTTATAACTGTCCTCGAAAAAAAGGTAGAGATTTAAAATTAAGACACAAATATAGTTATCTTCTTAGTTAAATTGATTATATTACTTGCAAATAGTTAATCTAAATTATACAATTTAGCAAAAAGAAATAAATTTTTTTACTTCATTCTAAAAATCCTCGGAGTATTCTAATATGAAACAGACTAAGAACTCATTTCGGTATTCTAAAATGAAAAAAGCTAAGAAAACGTCACGGAAACGTAAATTAACAATCTTTGATAAAGATGTTAGTTTTAAACGTATTGAAAGAATTATTTTAATCCTTACTTTTATTGTTACTCTTGTAACAAATATATTAATACCTGCATATAATTATTTTACAAATAAACCGGAATATTCTTTTGTGTTAAATAACCCCGTAGGTTGGTCTAAAAACGATGATATATTTTCAATCTATAACTATAGTGACACAGATATGAAAGATACTACTGTGTATATACGATCTTACATGGTTTTGTCTGGTGATTCGAATTGGGATCGTTTTGATGATTATCTTTCTAGTGATAGTAAGTATATACCTATGGAGGGTCTAGATATGAGATTTCAGCTGACTGGGAAATCAAGAGGAAAAATTGGTAATATTACGATGGATAAAGAGAGTAATCCCTTTAGTAACTATTTCGTTAATAATAATTACGCTGAATTTGGACCAAGTTTAGGAACGGATATTATATCCAGAATACATGATAAGAATTTAAGTGACTATGCTAAGGAGTATAATACAGCCTTTGACAAGATGAATATTGTCATTTTTACAATTTTTGATGAAAATACTAATTCGTTTAACAGAGATTATAATAAGATTCAAGTATATGCAACAGACTATAGTGTTGGTAAGTCTGGTACAAAATTGGTAGATTCAAAGAAATACTTTGACAAGTATGACAACTCAGAAGATTATGCAGTATATTATAATAAAGATACCTACGATAAATTTTGGAACGACAAAGATATAACAAGAACCTATTACAATAAATTTATCGATGAAATAATAAATGACTCCTTGCCGGATAACAAAAAATATAATTATTAAGGAAAATAAGTAAGAATTAACCTTACGTACAACTATTATTTTTCTCACAAGAATAGCTGTTATAATTTTTGTATTATTTTATTGATTTTAGGTTTTGAATTTTTGAAAGTCTTTTATAGCAAAAAGGAGTTTTATTGTTTTGATCAAGGTAGGTTTGAAGACGATCATTTTTATTTAGGAACGTAGCAAGATGAGAAATTCCTATTGTTTCGATTGTTTTTATTTCTGACTAAATTTTTACCTCATCACATATCTCTATCTATTATTTGTTATACAATTAAGAGGATAAAGAAAATCGATATCTCTATTTTTAAAAATCTTAAATTAAAGTTTTCATACATATTTTTTTACATTACTCAACTTTCCGAAAAATAAGTATTCTTCCGAAACTTGATTGTGATTGTTTTTCAAGGAGAAATATTTTTTCCCGTAACCAAAAATTTTTTAGAGCTAATTATTCTCAATTATGTATTTTGTTTAAGTGAAAACTGGTATTTTTAAAAAATGTTCATCTACTGTAGAATGTACTTTATTTATGTAAATACTAAAAATTTTTTCAAATATACATTTTTGTTTTTATGTTTGATGAACCAAAGTATCCTTGCTGATTTGCTCTTAAGCTTCTCCCTAAAAATGCGAAAAGTTAAACTACTGAAAAAATGTAGCTTGGTTTTTAGACTATGATTATCCCATCCAAAATAGGATAACGAATTCATCCGTTTTGAAAAATCAAAGTAACATACCAAGATTCCATATACACTAAAATAAACGAAGAACATTAAAATCACTTATGGTGTATTATAGTCTTAATTGTTTATGATCTATTTTTATGTAATAAAGTCAGAATTACAGCATATTCATTTTTTAATCTAAAAATGGCATTTTTGTTGGCGGGAATTCAAAAAAAGAAAAAAGGAATTATTTATTCCATTTTTCTTTTTTTTGAACTGAAAAAGTGATATAATACCATTAAAAGATATAGGAGATTCAAAATGGTAATTAAATTAAGGGAATTAACAATTGAACACATTAAAAATGTTGACTATGGCAATATAAAATTCTATGACAAGAACGGTTATATCAATCTCTTGGGAATCTATGGACAGAATGGTTCGGGAAAAACAACAGTGGTTGATGCAATTGACATTGTAAAAACTATTATGACAGGAGATTCAATCCCTGAAGATAGCTTCGGGATTTTTAACACCAGTGAAGATTATTTACCCAAAATTTCAGTAGAAATTGAATCTGAAAATAACCTTCTACTGAAATATGAAGTGGAGTTTATTTCAGATGAATCCACAGTGGAACAGAATGTATATCTTGCACATGAAGCAATTTCTTATAAGGAGCTTAAACCAAGAGTGCAATTCAAAAATCTTTTTACTTTTACACCTTTGCATAGAGACGAGCAAGGTGAATTCGTTGGTAGCTTAAAGTCACGTTCGAAATTCTTGAGTAAAGATGCTATAGAAGTATTAGCTGAAACTGCTATCAGAACTAAATCCTCTGTCCTTTTTTCTAAAGAATTTAAAAATCGCTTAGAAAAACAAACTGAGAAGGAATTAGAAAAAGAATGCTATAAAGTATTAAATGATTTTTGTGATCATATAAGAATTTATACTCAGCGTTATGCAAATTTAACTGGTATGGGTGCAATGCCAATTAATATCAATTACAAAAATGAAACACACGCTTTCCAAGGTGCTTTACCAGCTCTTTTAAATAAGGGAGGGATGCCAATTCCACAAGATCACCTTTCAGTCTATAAAGACACAATACGTTACATGAACGAAATAATTCCAGTAATTATTCCAGATTTAGTTTTGGATATGACTGTAGGTGAATTGCAAATTGATCAAAACGAAAATAGTTATTATAATGTTAATTTTTTTGCTAAACGTAATGATAAAACTTTTTCTCTAATTCATGAATCTGAAGGGGTTAAAAAAATAATTAGTATGATTGGTTTTTTAGTCGAGGTATATAATCATCCTGGAACAATTGCTTTTATTGATGAAATTGACTCGGGAATTTTTGAGTATCTACTAGGAGAATTAATGGAAGTATTCTCAAGAGATGCTAAAGGCCAACTAATATTCACCTCTCATAACCTTAGAATATTAGAGATGCTGCCAACACGTAAAATCCGTTTTTCAACTACAAATCGAAAAAATCGTTATATTACTCTTAAGGGGGTAAAATCAACGAATAATCTTCGTGACCTATATTTGAGATCAATCCAAATTGGTGGAGCAGATGAAGAACTTTACCAAGGAAAAAGTCAATCTAAAATCCGTCGGGCTATTAGAAAGGCGGGTAAGTATAGTGGCGAATAGTAATAAAGAAATGGTATTCTTAATTTTTGTTGAAGGTAGTACGGATGCAGACTGTTTAGATCTCATTGTTGAAGATTTCAAAAAAAAATTAGATCTATCTGATATCACAATACGTATTCAGAATGGAGATATATTTACTTCAACAGAAAATAAAACAAAAAACGGTCAGACTATTTTAAAAGATCAGATTCAGTTTTATCTAAACTATAGTAAATTATCTCCCCAGCAAATCATACATGTTGCTTTTGTTACTGACACAGATGGGATTTTTATAAATCCAATAAATTATCTTGTAACACCTTCAATTGATTCTTGGTATTATGATTTTTCAAACAAGAAAGTATTATTTAAAGACTCTGTTCAGAAAAGAGATGTTATTGCTTCTAGACAGACAAAAGCTAGAAAAGTATCTCAAGTTATTAAAGACCCATCTGAAAGCACTTTGAAAATAAACCGAACTCAATTATCTTATTCGGTTTACTTTAATTCAGTTAATCTTGAACATGTATTATTTGAAAAAGTCTTGCCCGACGAACAAAAAACAGAAGCCATTGATAATTTGTTGGATGAGGTTGATGATGATCCAAATAAAATGATTGCAATTTTCGAAGGTAAAGCATTGGGTACTTCTTATCTAGATTCTTGGAATCAAATAAAAAATCTAGAAAAAGAGATGAAACGTAGCTACACAAATTTACATATACTGTTTGAATTATTAGAGAGTTTCAAAAATATAGAAAAAATGTAAACTTCTTGCATTCAACTCTAATAAAAAAGTTTCAGAGTCACTCAAGACTTTGAAACTTTTTAATTTCTTTTTGCTCATCAATTTTCTTATTCCGATTTCAGTTGACAATGAGCCTATTTCAATAACTTTCGATCTCTAATATATTCATGTCAAAGATTCGATACTACTATAATTCAACTAGTTCAGCATCAGATAGATAGGCCAATTTCTTCAAAAAATTGGTTCATCGAAATACATCTAACATTAAGTTCTTCACATACGTCTGGAACTTTAGCATTTTTACTAGGATTCATAGCGTTGAGATTAATATTTTTAATTTCATCAGTTACGATAGTATAGTTCTCACTTTTAGCAATAGCAATCAACCAAGGGTCTGCAATTTTTTCATTCGCCCAACCTTTTTCCGATGAGAGAGCAGTATCTTTGTATAAAGGACTATCTTGAATATATTGAATTACTTCACTCCACTCTCTAGCATAAGATTTATGGTCTATTAAATCTTTTTCGTAATTATCATCTAACCAGTCCCTAAACCATGGATCTTGATAATTCTCTGAAACCACTATATCAGGAACTTTTACATCTGAATTCAAAATACTCACAAAATTAAGCCAGAAAGTTGGGAAAAATTCATTACGATAATATCTATCATAAAAGTTGATGTATATATTTGAATCTAATAAATACATTTATCCCTCTCCCTTACTCAATATCTTATATCCTTTATAACCGACTCCAACAATATTAAAAGCATCTGTATATGTAATCTTATTTTGTTGGACAGCATTATTCACATATTTAAAGAAGTTATTGTCGATTCTGAATCTAAGATTATTACTATAATTCCCACCGCTGGAAGGTTTTCTGAGTTTTTGTATTTGCTTAAATTCTTCCTCTAATTCATAATTTATAGATTGATAAGTATCTTTTGAAATCATTGATAAATCATATAAACGCCTTAGAGCAACAAACTTACTAACCTCAGTTTTCTTTGAAATGATTTCTAAATTATCTTTTATATTTTTCTCTTCATCAAATAAATCTATAATTAAAGATTTTGGAGCTAAAATTTCGGCTGTTACCGAATTTATTATCGCCTCTTTTTTATTTCGTTTTCTCAACTCTTCGCTTTCTAATAAGTCACTATCACCATACAATACATGAATAAATTCATGTATTAGCGTGAATAATTGACCTGCTTTAGAATCTAACTGATTGATAAAAATAATAGGCGCTTTTTTATCAGACAGAACAAAGCCCCTAAATTCTTTAATATTTAATGGACGATGAGTGTTATCTTTATACTTACCATTTAAAAAAATATATATTCCTAAATTACCTAACACTTTTCTATAATGGTTAAATCGATTTTTTGTAATCTCAGCTCCCAGAAGATTTCGTGCTTTTTCTATTACTTCTTCATGTTTACTATCAAAATCAAACATACCAACGAAATAACATTCATTCTCAACTGTATCTCTCAAAAAGTCTTGTTTTTCTTGCATTTCAAGAATTGTAGCTTTTAATTCCGGACTAATGTCAGATAAATATTGTGAATTCAAAGTTCTAAAATCAATATTTAAACTAATAGGAGTAATTCTTTCTTTGAGTACTAACAATCCAGTAGGAACATTAATAAGTTTTGAAAGTCTTGATAATTGATTAAATGTCGGATCTAGTTCTCCAGATAAAAATTTATCTATATTAGGCAATCTTTTACGTATTAATTCAATAGGAGTATTAGAATTATGAATATATGCTGATAAAACTTTATTATTTACTTTTATACGTTGCGTCATAATATACCTCCTTTTTTTTATTCTACCAAAATATTTTAAAAAATTCTATCTATATCAATTGCCACACATAAAAATTACAAGCTCAACATTCAACTCAAAAACGAGTAGATTACTAATCAAATAATTAGAAATCAGAACGATACTTTGATATCTCTTTAGACAACTTACACTTTTTGAGTTAACTTGATATACTTTTCATTACTCATTTAATAATAAGAATTATTCCTCTCAATAAAAGAGAGCGGAACTTCCTATTATAATTTCGAATCCTCAACAAGAACATCTCAATGTCCTCAAAACATATAAAATCATTTTTACCATACGTTGTTCCAATAACATTATTATAATTTTCTTATATCTTGGTTAATTTACAATTCTGTGGTAGACTAGACTATAATAACAAATCATTCTCTAGTAATCAATCGCAAATCCACTCAACAAATTGCTTATGTTTTTTGTGATTACACAATAAGTCTCCGACTATTTATATAAATATTGATAGAAAAGGGTAAAATATGGTAAAAAATACAAACGATTTTAGCGAGATAGACACATTAAAAAAAAGTCTAGAACAACTTAAATCGCCTTGGGAGTTTCAAGGAAATGAGAAATCTGTAAAAGTTGAAACTAGTATAATTGAAGATATAAACTATAACTTTTTAGGGATTATTAGTGATTTTTACTTCATAGAATCGCTAGATAAGCTTGAAAAATCTGAAAAACATAATTCAGATATAATACTTACTTTAGAAAGAATTTCAGATTATCATAGATTTCTTCTATTCCTAAAGTATCTCTATCAAACTGAATTAAAAAATTATTTAGGATATCTAATAAAGAATAATCGTAAGAAAAAAGAAATTATACTAAATTTTCAACCTTTTGAAAGTGTATCAGAAATTTGGAATTATATTTTTTCAAGAGTAAAAAAAAATGAATACCCCTTAAAAGTATTAATCTTAATTTATCTTTATAGAGATCTTCTAAATTTTAGCGATGATAACGAATCTGATAAAGATATTCTCACTGATATTAATAATAATTTAAGTTTATTTGATTCTCGTTACAGTTATAGAGAATATTTAAAAATATTAGTAGGTTTGACTTTTATTAGCGATGATATTAATACCTTTTTGGCTAATCTAATCAATAGGTTTCAACTTTGTTTGTTAGAGTTTAAACAAAGCAAGTCAGTCCCTGATGATGTATATTCAAGTTTTGCTAATTTATCTTCACTAAAAACTACGATAGATAAATTCTCAGAAAAAATAAATCAGGATGAAAAATTAAAAACTTTTTATGAGAACAAGGTTAACTGCGTTGCATCCGCTTCATGGAATAATCACAAATATATAGCAATTAACGGATTAGATGTTAAACAAAAATCACAAAAAATTATTGAAATTATCAATGAACTATCAATCCCTCGAAAATATGAGTATGTTAAGATTCCTCAAGAAACACAATATTTTCTTAAAAAGGAGACCTTACTTTTCCACAAATTAAGCAATAATATTACATACAAAGAGTTTGAAGATTATAAAAAATATCTAAGAAAAACAAATATTTCAAAAAAAGATATAAATTCCAATAATCGAATGTTTACATGCTGTGAAAGAAAGTTGATTAGTAATATTACTAAAAAGGGTATTGGGGAGAATAATCCTAACTTAGAACTAATTATAGCAATGAAACCATGTATTTTATGTAAGCGAACCATTGATATAATCTCTCAAGAAAATAACTTTAAGCTTACTATAATCCACTCAAAGAAATCTTCTGAGTTGCCAAAAGAAAATATTAATAAATATGATAAGCTTGCTAAGGCTATTCTGAAATTTGAACAACAAAAAAAGAATTCAGATTAATCTAAAAAGACTTAGCCTACACCTTATAGAACTAAATCCTTTACTTAAATTATTTTTTATCATTAGAGGTCAAGATTTAACTTGACCTCTTTTTCTATTCACTTCATGTTTTAGAAAGGATATAAAATACTACAAAAAAGAAGTGGAGAGGTTGACAAATGAAAATTCTAAGTTCTAAAAAATTTGGTCGTAGGCTAGTATTGACTTTAGAAGAAAACCTTCCTGATGATTTTAAGAATAATTCTAAAATTTCAATCGATGGACATATATTCACAGATGCTCTTGTTACGATGACTTCTTGGGAAAAAACACGGAATGTCCTTTCTGTTTTATTTGATGGAGTTTCTAATGTAGACGGGAAAGAATTAGTGATTTTATAGATTGCTTATTCAGAGGATAAGTAAAAATAGAATTTGTTTATTAATAATTATCAAAGCACCTAGAACTATCTAAGTGCTTTTTTTCATGCTCAGAGAGGAGAAATTTTGGTAAGGTACAAGAGTTATGGTAAAATTAAGATAGAACAATGAGTACAAAGTAAAGAACTGGAAGGTTTTAAACCATTATGAAATACAGTCAACAAGTCTTAGACTTGCTAAAAAGAGGTGTAAATGGTGATGTTGATGATTACTATGACTTTTTTCTTGAACTCACTGCCAAATTAGGCGAAGACGAGGCTTTTGCTGAAGGTTTGATAGCAGAGAATGAACCCCTTTTTGATCTTATCAATGATGAACCAATGTATTATTTCTATGTTGAAGAGGATACAGAAGATAGAGAATTGTGTAGGAAGTTCCTTGAGCCATACTACAACAAGGCAAAACAGTTAGTAAATTATAGCGCATAGAACAATCTAGGCGCTTTTACAATCTAAATATTGAAAAGGAGGAACTCATTGAAACTATGGGAATATGTAGATAAAAAGTGCGCCTTGTTTTAGAAGATGGCACCTCCATCACTGGCAAGGTAGTTGATTGGTTTGACGGCTATGATTTAGATGGTGCTGACGAAATCGTTATAGGTGACCACTCATACCCTGAGAACATTATCAAGGAAATCAAAATTATCAACGCTAAGAACAATCTGGGCACTTTTGCCTGCCTTACTTGAAAGAAAACGCTACGGAAAAGGATTTAGATTTATATGGCAATATTAGATGATTTACAAGCGTTATACGATAATGGTTGGGATGCCTCTTTTGTCTACAAAGGGCAAGATTGTGCCATTTTACCAAATTCTGTTCATGATATTGTAGTGGTGATTGGAGATAAGGAATACCAGGTATCGTCATTCAATGATCTGATTTCTTTAAAAATTGAAGATTACACTTTAATAAATATTATGGATGGAATTGAAGTTCAGTATTATTAAAATAAAATGCACCCATGAAAGGTGCATTTTATTTGTTTACTGAACACATCAATTTAATTAACCTTTTAGTTAACCATTGTATTTTCTCTACTTATTTATAAAATGAACTTTGGTAGAAAACAGAGCAGGCTTAGGCCTGTTTTTCTGTACCTTTGAATAGGGAGATAACAAAAAGTTATCTTTTCCTATTCATAATCTCTTAAATTCCCTGTTTTATACTGTTCAACCAATTCCCATAGATTATGAGTAGTTAAATCTGGTACAAACGTATACCATTTATTGGCCACGAATAACTCCACTAACATATCAATTGCATATTTGAAATTTAGAATCTCATTCATTTCTGTAATACTATAATACAGTTTATCATGGCAACAGTGATAAATAATCAAATTCAACCTATCATCAATGAAATCAAACTCTAGTTCTTCTCCTTCACGAGATAAAGTTAGATAAAAATTATATTCATCACGGCAAAAATTAACAGTAACATCAAAATCCGCACCTGCTTCAATTTCGATATTTACAGTCTCTAAAATTTTTTTAGATAAATACTCTTTATAAACCTTCATATTTTTTCTCCTTTTGTTGTTTATTGAGTTTAAAAATAAATTGAATGATACCAATGTCTGGAGGGCCAAGTTCATATACTAGGCCTGTATTTAAAAACGAATATGTTTTATACATATTTAATCCCCTTTGCTTTTACAATTAAAGTATGCCATAAATTTTAAAATAAAAAAAAATAATTAAGAAAAAATGATAAATAAGTTGTTTCGCTTATTAAATTTTTTTGTAGTTTTTCCTCTTTCTCTCATTTCTAATTTTTTACGATTCTGATTTTTCTGTGTGTTTAGCGTTGACAGAAACGTATGTGTAAGTCACGCTAAACACACAGTACTAGGTAAAAGTGAATAACGTAAAAAAATCTTATCCTAATTTTTTTATTTTAAAATTTATGGCATACTAATAATATCTAGATAATTGATTGAGTAGAGACGTAACTAATATAGCTACGTTTTTTATGTTTGAAAGGAGGTAGCTATCATGGAAACAGTAGGTTTAAGCTGGGTTAGGAAAGAACCAGTTTTGTATTTCATTAACTAAAAAAAAATAAATGTATAGATAATAAAAGAGATGTCAATAGCAGTTTAAAAAAAATTTTTTGATCGTAACAAAGTAAGAAACGAAAGTAAATAACAGGAACCAATTTTTGTATTTCATTTACCAATAAAAAATAAATGTATAGATAATAAAAGTAATGTCAACAGCAGTTTAAAAAAATTTTTTGATCATAACAAAGTAAAAAATCAAAGTATAAAAACTAAAGTAAATAACAAAAGTCTAAAAATCAAATACAAAAACTAGCTTAGCTCAGTCGCTTAATTCAGAGCATTTAAACCTGAAAAAGACTAACAAGAAAAAATAGAAGACATTCATTTAATCCATACCGACCGAACTCTTCATAACTACGCTGGGTCCTGGAGCAGATTTGCTTCCTTTGTTGCCTCAATAACTACTGCCGAAGATTTAGAAGCTCTTGAAAAATCTAACAATATTGAGGGATGGATTGACTTAGTAAATCAATACTTAGAACATTGTAAGAAATTAAGACTTTCTGCTCCAACTCAGTCAACCTACAAAGCAGCATTAGCCAAAGTTTTAGGAGTACCTTCTACCGCTTTTATTGCAACGAATATTCGATATCGAGCCGACAAAAAGAATAATCGTTTGAAGTCTAATGACGACAGGATGTCTGAAGAAACAAATAATCGCTGGTTCTCAATCGTATCTGCCACTGGGCTACGGAAAAATGAATTAAAAGCTATTACAGGTGATTCTCTACATCAACGTGAAGATGGTCGATACTATCTTAAAATCATTGGTAAAAAGCATAAATCAAAAGGAGCACGAGACCGATGGATTCCGATTATTACGCGAGACAAAAAAGAATTAGAAAGGCTTGTTGAAGAATTTAAACTAGCTGGTAAAAAGCGTGTGTTTCAAGTTCCATCTGCTTTAAAACCTCATAAATATCGTGCAGAATACGCAAAGCGTCTTTATCTTCTTGTAGCGCGAGATTCCAAAGATATCAGAGATAAAAAAGAAAAAATTTATCTACGAGGCGAATTAAAAGGTGTTGTCCTTGATCGAAAGGCTTGTTTAGTTGTATCACGTGCTCTCGGGCACAATCGACCTGAAGAGTTTCAAAAGTCCTATGCTTATAAGTTAATCGCACAAGCAAACTAAGTAACTTCTTTAAACATTATGATATATCTCTCCTTAAAATAAAAAAGGTGGTTCAAATTATTGAACTACCTTTTTTTAAGACTATTTAGCTATTTTTGCTTTTCAAATGTTCCATCAATTATACGAAACTTACTTTGTAATGTTTTAGCTGTATCAAACTTAAAATCAAGTTTTTTCACTTCTTTAGCACCTTCTTCAGGTAATTCTGCTTTTGCACTAGATGCACCATCTATAGATAATTTGATATATTTACCAGCTACTTTCCATGTTCCTTCTTTAGTTTCATCTTTATCATTAGTCACTTCAAGGCTGTTATCTTTTTTAAATACTATCATAACATCATGCTCTTTATCATACCATGAGCCAACGAACTGGCTTGCTGGATCAGATTTTTGATTTAGGTAAAAGAACGCTCCACCCGCCACTAAAAGTGCTACAAGTACAGAAGCTACTATCGCAATAATTTTTTTCATCATTTTTTCCTCCTAAAATACTAAAATGTATTGAATAAAAATTTTAAATCTTTTTTATAGAAATTAAAATACTAAAAATTTCATGTTGTATTCGTTCTGCCCTTATAAATAACTTACTATTCTAACAGAACTCTAACTTAGTATATCCTAGTTAATCACGTCTTCTAAGTGGTAATGCTAGACCAATTCCACTAAGTATAGTTCCTAGAACTACCATCAACATATTTTCAGTTGAACCTGTATTTGGTAAAGTCGTATTGACACCATATTTAGGTTTGTTTCCAACATAGATATAAGCTGGATTACTTAGAGCAGTTCTAAGTTTATCTGTTACCAGTTTATGTTCTATATTTGATACCTTAGAATCATGTCTATGGTTCAATGATTCTTGAGGTTTATTATATACCTTCTGATAAGCAAGTAGAACAGCCTCGTACTGAGCCTTGGCATCCAATTGGTTTTGGAGGAGAGCATTTAGTTTAGCTTGTTCTGCTTCAAGAGTTTGAAGAGCTAGGCGGTGAGCCTCAAGAGCTTTTTCGTACTCATCTTTTGCGACTTCGTAGTTTTCAGAAGCGTGGACTAGGCTATCAAGGAGTTTTTCCAACTCTTTAATGCTGTCTTCGATTTTAGCAATCTCTGCACGAACAGCTTTTTCTTGAGCTTTCAAGTCGTCTAGTTTAGCTTGAATAGTTGCTAGAACTTTTTCCTCTTCGGCTTGTTTTGCTTTGAGTTCTTCAAGAACTTTCTCTTCTTGTGCAAGTTCAGCTTGCACATTGTCCAAAGCTTCTTGTTTAGTCTTCACATCAGCAGTTAGATTTTCAACTGCCAATTTAGCATCTGACAAGCGTTTTTCTGCAAGAGACTCAGCTTCAAGAGCTTGGTCATAAGCTTTTTGAGCATCAGGAGTTAAGTCCTTAGTTGCCTCCAACTCTGCAATCACTTTGCGAGTAGCTGTAAGCTCATCCTCAGCTTTTTGAT
This sequence comes from Streptococcus oralis, assembly GCF_026782375.1. Taxonomy (GTDB): domain Bacteria; phylum Bacillota; class Bacilli; order Lactobacillales; family Streptococcaceae; genus Streptococcus; species Streptococcus oralis_CL. The sequence goes on from NZ_JAKUWJ010000003.1 coordinate 102,029, forward strand.
AAGTAGCTTGTGCGACTTCCAATTCAACTTGTGTCGCTTTCGCAAGAGCTTCAGCTTCTTCAAGTTTTTGAATAGCATCTGCCAAAGCTTGGCGTTTTTCTTGCAATCCTGCGTTTAGGTTCTTAACGGCTGTTTCCGCATTTTCCAAGCGAGTTTGAGCAGCCTTGTACTCTACTGTTGCATGGTCAAATTTAGCTTGTGCATCAGGTGTCAAATCCTTAATGGCGAGGAGTGAAGTAAGAGCGTTTTGGATGTTTGAAAGCTTACTTGTTGCTTTAGTATGTACTTTTTCTGCATCAACTTTCTTAGCTTGAGCAGTATCGTTAGCTTTTTCAGCGTCTTCAAGTGCTTTGATAGCATCAGCCAAAGCTTGGCGTTTCACTGCAAGGTCAGCGTTTAGGTTTTTAACGGCTGTTTCTGCATTTTCCAAACGAGTTTTAGCTGTATTGTAGGCTAGTTCTGCTTGGTCAAATGTAACTTGAGCTTCAGGAGTCAACTCTTTAATCGCATTTGCTTTATAAAGAGCATCTTTTGCGACATCAAGTGCTTTAGAAGCATTGTTCTTAACAGAAGTTGCTTCTTTGAGATTAGCTTGTGCATCCTTGTCAGTTTGTTCTGCTTGGCGCAATTCTGCCTTAGCTGTATTTAGAGCATCACTATTTGTGTTGATCTCGTTATTAAGGTCAGTCAAAGCTTTCTCAGCAGTTGCAAGTCGTTTTTCAGCGGCTTGATGTTCTGCTTTAGCAGTATCAAACTTAGCTTGAGCATCAGGAGTTAAGTCTTTAATGGCTTTTGTACGTTTGATAGCATCTTTAATGCTATTTAGTTTATCAAGAGCATTATCATGTGCAGTAGTTGCTTTTTCAAGAGTTTCTTGTGCAACTTTATTTGCGACAGTTGCTTTAGATAAAGCTTTTTCTGCTTCTTTGTGAGTAGCACGCTTAGTTTCAATTTCTTTTGTAAGATTTTTATAAGCAGTGCTTGCGTTTGTATTGCGCAATGTAGCTTTGCTTAATTCTGACTTAGCAGCATCAAGAACACGCTCTGCATTAGGAGTCAAGTCTTGTGTATTCAACAAGGTATTGAGACGACTTGTAGTTGTTTCAAGTTCAGATTTTGCAGTTTCGTCTGCATCTTTAGCAGCACTTAAACGACGTTGGGCATTGTTGTGAGTGGCAAGGGCAGAAGTTTGAGTTCTCTTAGCTTGCACCAAGTCTTCTTCCATCTTGCTGGTGTCAAATGGAGTAGGGAGTGGTTTGGCAATACCGTTTTGGTAATATTCATCCACATAAGTTTCTGTTTTTTGACCTGTTTCTGGGTCTCGTTCGATGATAATACGAGCGTTTTTCCCTGCAAATTTAACGAAGTGCATCCGACCTGTGTTATCTTTCGTGTAGCTAATGTTACCACCAACTGCACTTTGGATGGTTGGCTGAACACGCCCCACCATTCCTTTCATGTGTCCAAAATTAGCATGAATATCGTTGGTCATAAAGGCGATTACTGAGTCATAAACCTCACGGTAAAGTTGAGACATAGTGGCTTTATGAGTTTTTTCAGTATCAATCGCTTTTTCTAAAGGAGAAGTGCTACTTAATGTATTTGTATAATTCATTACTTCGCCATTAAAACGAATACCATCTACTCCGTGATTATTTAAAGCGGTGTCGCTATGTCCACTATTGTATGGTTTATTTTCTTTGGCATAATTTTGAGTAATCTTCTTAATGCCTTGAATGGACTCTTTGGTAACAACAAAATTGTGCGTTCCCCAAACTTGGTCTTGGAGATTGTTTGCAAGAAGAACGTAATAGTGACTTAACGCCTTAATTTGTTCGTCTGTTGGATTGTCAAGATTTACAACTGTATCATCAATCGGCAGAACAATGTTTTTGTTTGCCCAACCTTTAAAGACAGTTGTTTGCATGTTGTCAGACCATTCAAATTGGCGAGTACCAAAGTCATACTTACCCCCCTTGTACCAAGCTTGAATAGCATTGTTCAAAGCGTGTTTATTAGCTTCACTAGCATCATTCAAGTAAGTTTTGTATGCTGCAATGACATTTTGTGGCAATTGAGGAATGGTCAAGTTCTTGATCGCAGAGATTTGTTTTTCAAGCGTATCAACAGCTTTATCTGCTTTATTCTTAGCATTTTCAGCATTTTCAGCGGCAGTTGTTGCGTCAAGCAACTCTTGAGCAGTTGCACGCTTGGTATCTTCTTGTTGACCTTTTAGAGTTCGTAACTCTTGGATGTCAGAGCGTTTTTGAGCATCTGTATTTTTTGCATCTTCTAATTTACGTTCAGCATCCTCTTTTTTTGTTTGCTTAGTTGCTAAGTCAGTTTTAGCATTATCGCGTTCGTTTGTAACACCTTCTAAGCGACTTTCAGATGAAGCAAGACTGTCTTTTGCCTCTTTTTCATCTGCGATAGCTTGTGTTAGCTTCGTTGAAGCAAGATTTGCGCCACCTTGGGCTTTTGTTTTAGCTTTTTTAGTTGTAGCTTCTTCATCTTCAGCTTGAGTTTTTGCTTCATTTAACAATTCAAGTTGTTCAGCTTTTTGAGCATCTGCACGTTTAGCATCTGCCAAAGTACCAGTAGCGCTTGCAAGAGTTGCTTCTTTCGCTTTTAGGTCAACTTTAGCATCATTAAGTTCTTTTGTAGCGCCAGCCACTTTTCCTTTAGAAGCATCCAAAGTTTCCTGAGCTGTTTTTTCAGCTTTTTTCTTATTCTTCAAATCATCAGAAGCTTGGTTTGCGGCAGTTTGAGCATCAAGCAAGTCGCTTTCTGCTTGTTTAAATGTAGCAGTAGTTTGGTTTAGCTTAGTTGTAGCCTCAGCAATTTTTTCTGCACGTTTAGCATCCGCACGTTTAGCATTGTCCAAGTTTGTAGTAGCATCTTCAAACTCTGATTTTTTAGTTACTAAGTCAGACTTGGCATTGTTACGCTCATCTAGGATGGCTTTTGTGCCAGTTCCATCAAGAACAGCTTGGGCGTTGTCCTTGTTTTGTTGGGCTACACCAAGTTTAGAAGAAGTTTCATTTGCTTCATCAGTCGCATCTTGAAGATTTTTTGCAGTAGAAGCGCTTGTGCGTTCGGCATCTGCTTTCGCTTCATCTAACTCAGCAATATCCTCCGCCTTTTTAGCGTCAGTCTTTTTAGCATCATCTAAAACTTTAGTAGCGTCTGCAAGAGTCGCTTCTTTAGTCGCCAAATCAGCTTTTGCGTTTTTACGCTCATCTAAGATAGCTGTTGTTCCTGTTCCGTCAAGAACAGCTTGGGCGTTATCCTTGTTTTGTTGAGCGACATTACGTTTAGATGTAGCTTCGTTGTTAGCTTTAGTTGCGTTTGAAAGAGCATCAGTCGCTTTGTCAAAAGCATTCTTTTGTCCTACTTCAAGCTCTTTTGCATCATCCAGTTTGCGAGCTTTTTTTGCATCCGCATCTTGTGATTGTTCAAGAGCTTTCTTAGCATCTTTCACGATAGCTTTTTTAGTTTCTAGGTCTTTCTTAGCATCTTTTTCTTCTTTGATAACCTTCTCAGCGCCAGTTCCATTTAGGACATCTTGAGCGTTCTGAACTTTCTTTTCTGCACCAGAAACCTTTTTAGCTTGATTGTTTGTAGCTTCCGTAGCATCTTTAACAACAGCTTCTTGTGCATTTTTCTTTTCTTGCAATTGATTTTGTTGTTCTTTCAAAGAATCAATTTTTTCTGTGTGTGTCGTTACTTCTTTCTTAGAAGCGTCAATCGCATTTTTTGTTCCTTCGATTGCTTCAGGAGTTGCAGCCTTTTTCTTTTGTTTAGCTTGTTCAAGAGCTTGTTTAGCAGAGCTTTCTGCCCCCGAAGTTGTAGTTTCTTGTTTTTTAGCATCTTCAACAACAGGAGTTTGAGCTTCCACCGCTTGGTCAGCTTGGTCTTTAATTTCTTTTGCTTGTCCAACAACTTCTTGAGTTGGAGTCTTAGTTACAAGAGCAGTTCCGTTTGAAACCTCAACACCCTCGACTTGAGTGATAGAAGTTGTAGGCGAATTTTGTATATGTTTTTCTTCAGCTACTGTATTGTCTGTCGGTTTTACATCAACCTGTTCATCTGCTTTTACAGATAGGGTTGAAAAACTTGTTAAAGCAACTCCTGCCGCTAAAGCAAGAGTTATTTTTTATTCTTTTTGCTTTTTCTTGATTTCATTTTTACCCACATAAAATTTGAAGCGTATATGCCCCAAATCCAAGCCCTTCTTATAATATTACAAACGCTCTCATTATACCATTTTTATTTACTATTATAAATAATAACGTATATTTTGAATACTATTGTTTATATAAATATCAACAAAAAATATATACAATAATTAAAAGGAGAATTTGTAAATGAAGATTGGAGAATTAGTCAGGGAATATCGACTAAGTAAAAAGCTAACTCAACAAGAGCTTGCCGAAAAAAGTGATCTTAGCTTACCTTTTATTAATCTAATTGAAAACAATAGAAGAAACTTATCTGTCGATACTCTACTAAAAATTTTATCTGCTATGGATATAGATCCATCTGATTTTTTTAGACCATTTTCTGAAACTTCAGATGATAATCTTCAACTTTTAATCGAAAAAATTCAACTAAATAAAAATCGTACTGAAATTATTGATCTTTTTCTCAACATCCTAAATTTAAATGAAAAATAAAAAAATTTTTTTAAAAATAAATAAAGTAGATAAAAACTTACTTTTTCCTTCAAAACCTTGTCACATCAATAAAAGATCGTACTGAAAGTATTGATTTCTTTCTTAACATTCTTGTTCTAAACTAAAAAAATTAAATTAGGTAAGAGCCTACTTTTTTTCTTCAAAACCTTGTCACGACGCGTTTTTGAAGCACTCTTAATTGAGTGTTTTTTTTTGGGGGGCGTTTTTTGCATGATTTATGGCATACTAACCAATATAAGAAAGAAGGAGGTTTAATTTTAAAGAAAATTACATTTTAGAAGTACATCTTCATTACAGATTTAACAACAAGGAGGAATATACATGGTAAGAAGATATAAAAAAAGTAAACGAGAAAGAGAAGCAGCTAAGAAACGTCATTTAACCCCTGCAGAAAGAAGAAAAAAGGAAAAGCATAAGAAAAATAGAGAACTCAGACAGAGAAAATTACTAGAACTACAGCAAAAAAATGAAAAAAATATAAAATCTTGTTTCTCAGTTACCCCAGCTTATTGGGGGATTGATAACTGTACAGTCTCAATTTTTAGCCCAAAAGTAACTTATGATCCTAACGTTTTTGATGAACAAATCTTTAAAGAAACAGTTTCTCTAAATTATAATTCAGAAGGAGAATTAGATAAGATCACTATTCAATCAGAAGATTTAGGAAAAGTAACAATTAGTCTTAAAGAAGAAGATTACAAAAAGAAATTTGCTGCAATACAACTTAACGGTCCTTCTCCCAATTTTCAAACTACAGGCATTAATGGGATTAAATTAAGGTTACTAGAGGTATTACATAAGTTAGAAAGAGATTATAAGATTAAAATCAAATATAATCCGGATTATGTTAGGTTTAAGAAGATTGAATTAGCATTCACAATTGCTTTTGATAAATTGCCATCTTTACAAACTCGTCAATTATTAATAAGGTCACTTGCAAAAGAAAAGAAAGCAGATTTAAAAAACCATAGAACAAGTAAAAATGCAGATGGTTTTTCAATGATAACGAGTAAAATTAATCAAAAAGAAATACACACTTTTTATAATAAAATTGAAAAAGCAAAAAAGAACAAACAAATCCGTAAAATAAATTCATCATTAAATAATCTAGAAATCTTCAGATATGAAATCGAATTAACGGATAATAATATAGCTAATAAATTAGATTCCCATTTCTTAACAGAATTAACTGATGAAAAGATTATTCAATATTTGGAATCTATCTTGTCTTTAGCTATCTTTGAATATGTAGAAATCCTCGAGAAATCAATTAGTTCGTGCAATAGGAAGTTAAAGAGGATTTATAGGGAATGTAAGCCTCAAGATTATATGACGGTATTTTTACTCTTTGTTATTGATCAGTTATCAAATACTACAGTATCTGATTTAATTGATGAAGAAATCATTACATTTCTTCCATTAGAATTTTTAAAAACAAATAGGGGTACAACTAAAAGAAGAATCCTAGAAAGGCTCCAATCCCACGAAGTAAATACGGAAACAAAACATGCATTAGGAAAAATGACTAGTTGGCATGTTTTAGAAATAATAAGAGTAATGTTCCATTCACTGGAAGAAGCAAAAAATATGGTTTAGGTACTCGTATAAACCCTTCCACAACTTCTTATAAAACTTTACCACTAAAAACATACTCTTTAGAAGAACGAAATAAGATCTTCAATAACACAATTAAAAAAAATACAAAAGAAAAACTTGAAGATAAAATGTTAAAACTGATCTTAAAAAGATTAAGAGATGGAATAAAAATTTAGCAGCTATTTTAATAGCAAATTTATTCTTCAATGTCAAAAAACGTTGATATATCAAAGGGCATATATAAATATGTACCGCGACTGCTATTCGAATATTTTCAAAAGGATAAGGATATGAAAGTTACTTTAAGTAAAAATAAAAAAGAGCTTGTTTCCAAACTTTGGTCGGTGTCAGAAACAAACTCAAAATATACTAGTAATAATATCTATTACCTTCTTCTATTATCGCAATAAAATTTAGAAATTTCAAGAGGATTATATCCCAGTTTTTATAGTAGGGAAGCAATCTATACATTCTATAAATAGAAAACAGAGAATGTACTTGATAATAGTTACTTACTAATGCTTCTATAAAAATATTAATAGAAAGAAATAAACGGAACTATTTATGAATTTATTTATTCCAGACGAAGTGATTCGGCATTTTCAATTACTAATATCAGATACTGTTAAGAAAGAACTGGATAAATTTTTAGATATTAATGAAAATACCAATCAACTTTTAAATAAAAAGCAGACTTGTGAGTACTTGAATATAACAAACAATACTTTAGACAAGTGGATTAAGCAAGGATTGCCTTGCATTAAGGTTGGTAAAACTATTCGCTTTAGCAAATCTGAAATCAATCTCTGGTTACAAAATCAGTAGTATTTCTACCGTGGTTTGTTATAATGAAATCACGGTATTTTTCTAGCTCAATTACAAAGGAGAATACTATGTCAATTTCAAAAACTAAAAATGGAACTTATCGCTTACGTATCTACATTCCTGAGGAAGTCAAGTCTTCACTAGGTGTTGATAAGAAAGTGATTGAAAAACGGTTCAAAACAAAGAGTGAAGCAAAAAGATACGAACTAGAACTTCAAAATAAGATTGATAAAATTCTTAGTGGAGGATCTGCTTCATTGGAGAATAGCGGTTCTATCCTCTTTTCAGATTTCTATCAAAACGTTTGGTGGGAATCCTACAAAGCAGGTCAGACAACTTCTACTGCTAAACCACCTTCTCAAGCAACTATAGTTGGAACAGAAATTGCTTTTAGAAAACACATCTTACCCTTACTTGGGAATTATTCAATAGAGTTTCTTAACCAAAATAAACAAGTTGTTTTAAATCTCTTAACTCAAAAAGCCGAGGAATATGCAAATTTCAAAGTTATCAGGAGCTACGTTAACTCTATCTTTGACTGGGCAGAAGAATTAGAGTATATCGAAACTAATCGCCTATCAAAAACGATAAGCCGTATCAAAGCCACTAAGAAAATCAAGCTACAGGAATCTAAAAAAGATGAAGATTTATATCTATCTCAAGAAGAACTTCAAGCATGGTTTACAGCATTTGAAAAGGATTTAGAGACTAAAAAAATTCTGTTCAAAGACTATGTTTTGTTCTATACTACCTTCTTTTTGGGAGATAGAAAATCAGAGAGCTATGCTTTGCAATGGAAGCATATTAATACAAAGGAACAGGAAATTCAGTTAGTACAAGCTTTGGATAAATACAAAAATCCAAAGTCTACCAAAGGAAACAAGAAGACAACTTTTCGAATTCCTAATGAGTTAACTGACTTGCTTCAGGAATGGAAAAAACAATAAAAAATTGAACTGGCTAAATTCAATATTATCCAAACTCCAGAACAGTATGTGTTTACGTACATTGATACAAAGGGGAATGTAAACAGTTGTCTCCATACTGACTATCTCAACAACAAGATGAAATCTGTTAAACGTCGTCATCCAGAACTTGCACATGCAACCCCTCATAAATTACGACATACAGGAGCCACGCTCGCTAAGAAAGCTGGAACCTCTATGGAAGCTATTTCTGAAGCACTCACTCACAGTGATACGATTACAACTAAGACTTATGTCAACACTTCAAATGTAATTCCAATGGCTGTTGGAGAAATTGCCTTTCGTAATCTTAAAAAATAATGGTGTGAATTTGGTGTGAAAAGTGGTGTGAATTTTGCTAAAAATATTCAAAAAAACACCCCATGGTGTGAACCATGAAGTATTTCGAAACGTTGATATAATCGTATTGATTAACGTTTTGAGAATTGTGAAGCTTTACGAGCTTTCTTAAGACCTGGTTGGGGCATCACTTATTTTATCCAATTTCAAAATGCTTTAAAATCAACTTTTTCACGAATTTCAAAAAGATAAAATTTCAACTAATTTTAATCAATTTCATCAAAATAAGGTAAACTTTCAATCAAAACAAGCTAAAATCGAACCAGAATATCAAAAGTTTACCTTATTTAATTTTCACAAAAATGAAATGATGAAGCTTCTTTCTATAATGTTATTATTCCTAAAAATACTAGAAATAGTATAATCTTTTCTAGTATTTGTGGAATCCAAAACGCAGGACTTCCAATCCTGCGTTTTTATTATTCTGATTTGAAAAGATGCACTAGTACCAATTCATCAAATGAAATAAATTCTATTTGTTGATACATTCCTATCAAATTTTTAACCCCCTCCGCTTTAGCTAATCCGACTGGTATATAATCCCCCATATCGATAAAACAGAGTATCTTAGATAAAATAAACTGTTTAATATTTAAATCAGTTAGAAGTAAAAAATCAGCTTTCACTTTCAGCAATAGTCTATCTATTGATTCAGACCATTTTTCAAAATAATCCACTATTGAAATTTCTCCCTCATTTAGGCTATTGAGGTATATTTTATTCTGCTTATTGCTAGTCTCATTTTTTCTTAATTCCGAAACTGAAATAAGGGGTTCTATAGCTGTTGTTTTTTCTTGCAACACACTATAGCTTCTTTTCAAATTACTAAAGGGTAAGGAGTAATGTTGACCATAATCCCTCAATAATTTTAACATTTTTATTTCATCTAATTTTTCAAAATTTAAAACTTCTTTCTTCAAATCAAAGCGGTTTTCCTGCTTACAATACGATTTAATATTGTCAATAAATATCCTTCCAAACATAATATTTTGCATAAATAGATACTTGCAATCTCGATATATATCATTTAATTTATTAGTATCATAATCATCGATATTCTCAATGTATTCTTTTATCAATTCTTCTGACTTCTTATAATTTCGATAACAATCAAAAATATTAGTATATTTTTTTAAAGAGATATTGTATTCCTTAAAATCTTGAAATTCATTCTCATCGATTTTTAATAAAAAATTTCTATCATAATTTGAAACAAAATAACTATACAACTTAACCCTCAATTATTTTCAGTCTCTCGGTCCCATAAAGCGGTCACCATTTAAATGTATCACATACTATGGCAATTCAGATAACCAAACCTTTGTTTTCCAAGCAATACTATTCGCAAACTTTTTATAAGTTTTAAAATCTTGAAATCCTGTTATATAAATATTTCCAGCATCACAATCTTTAGTTATTTCCTCTATGGGGCATCACTTATTTCATATAATTTTAAAATGCTTTAAAATCAACGTTTTATCGAGTTTTTAAAAGATGAAATTTCAGCTAATTTCAATCAACTTCATCAAAATAAGGTAAATTTTCATTCAAAATACGATAAAATCGAACCAGAATATCAAAAGTTTACCTTATTTGTCCTAGAAATCCAAAAGACGAAAAATGACCTGTCTTTTGGATTTATTTTTTTATTTTACCTGCTAATTCTATTTGAAGGAATGGTTTAATTGAACCAAGAATAATTGCTGTGGCCTTCTTATTCTGTTTATCAGTTCTTGTTCTCTTATTAAACATATCAAGCATGAATCTATAATCATTTTCAGGATTATAATTATTCCATTGATTTGGCTCAAACGCTCCGATATCCAACAAATATCGTAATAGTTTACGACTAAAAAATTCAGATGATAACTGAAGATACTGATTATCCTCTACAGCATGCAATAACTTAAACAATTGCTCTCTAACATCTACTAGATGTTTCAAATCATCACGCTCAAACTTCTTAATGCAGGAACTACCAATAGGGTATAGCTCATTCCCATTCAGTTGGTTTTTAATTGTAAAAAGGTAACGAAGATGCTCTTTACCACATATACATGACTCCTCCAAACGCTCATCTTCTTCAACATCTACAATTTCCCACTCTGTAACAGCATCCTCCCAATATTCCGACTCGGAATTATCCATCACATCCTTAATAAGAGTTTGAAAATAATTACTTCTGTCTATCATATGACTTAACTCCTTCCCAACATTTCATTCATTACTACAAGTGATTATTCATATCTATCATGTACAAGTTCCTTGAATCCCTTGCCCACTAAAAATGCATTACATTTTCCAACATCCCAATTCCCTGTTGAACAAATAAATAGTTCATAAAGAAATTCTTGTTCATTTCCTAAACGAAGCACTTTGCCCGATAGTTCAACTAACTTCTTACTAACAACGGGGGGTAATTTCATCGCAACACAAATTGCAATAACACTTTCAAGTTTAGGTTCTGTTTTCCCATTTCTTAAATTAGAGATTGCCTTCAAACCTAGATAACTCGTATCAGCCAATTCCTGATTCCTAACATCACGCCATTTCATCACCTCAGTCAAAGCAGAACCAAAACTATTTAACCCTTGTAGTTTTAACATGATTTCCATTGTATCAGCTACGTGGGCATCGACTTTCTCAAGCCACTCATTCTTATCTTCAGGATAGCTAATAGTGAATTGAATATCAGAATCTGCATCTCTGTTAAGTAATAAAGTTAAAGAGGTGGAACTTCCTGATTGAGTTCTTGAAACAATATCAAATACTACACAACATTCTTCCATATGATGTCTTGCATAATCTGTTAAAAAAGGATTGCCTGCAAGGTCATATGAAACAAACTTATTATCATTTATGCAAAGATGGGATTCTACATAAATCAATGCTCCAGTTTCAACAAGACTCTTTAAGTTTGGTTGTGCTAACAATTGCAAACCAAGTTGAATTAAGTTTATTGAGAAAGTCTGAGTATTTTCTAAATAACCATCTTTCCATTTGTGAGTTGGAACATATTTATCATCAATATAAATGAATGCCCCCTTCACTACATCAAATCCACATTCTGCCAATCTAACTTTAGCAGAAAGACGTGATACGCCAAAGAACAACACTAGTTCATCAATCCATTTTTCAACAATATCAAGTTCATCTTTCGTTTCACTAAGTTCAATGAGTCTTTTATGTCTCACTCTTGCTTCTTGGATGAACATCCCCTTAGGCATCAGTATTTTGGGAGCAATAGATTCAGCATGCCATTCCATCCACCCGAGAATATCTGACAAATTCTGTTCTCCGACATTACTAGTAGTAGATAGAACTGATAACTTTTCTTTCTTTGCTCGAGCCAATTCCAGAGCATATCGATGTAGTTCCCAATGAACACATTCATGAAGTATTGTATTTCTTACAACTCCAATATTTCGTAGTTGAAGAAGTTTTGCCTCAATGACTATTGTCCCTGCAGAAATTCCTTTTTCAGGTACATCTTGAAAATAGACTTGACCAAAAATTGAAGCATCTTTGGTAATGCTTTCATATTTTATTTGTAGCCCCATTTGTTGGGCTATAGTTTCAGGTTCAATTCTAGTTGGGGTCAGTAAAGCATCTGGTTCATATTTCTTCAATATCGCTTCAGCAAATTTATCCAAATCGTCTTTCCAAATAAAAGGAATAAGCTTATCCGAAAGAGGTTTCTCAAAAATGCTATAAGTTCCTTTTTCGTAAGAATCAACCTTCTTGATTCTAAAATTTTTGATTCCTGTATCAGGCTTCCCAATACATGATATACGAAGCCAACGATTTTTTTCATAAGATGAATCACGATTATAGTTATACCCGAAAACAGTTGCATAGACATTGGTTAGAATATCTATGTCAATTTCATTATCTTCACGCTTTCCAGCATAAACATACATCACTTCAATATCTGTGACTTCAACTTCGTCATCATCATTGTCGATGACCCCTAAATCTTCAAGATGCTCTAAGAAGTATTCTTCACTTGCTTTATAAATATCATTGTAGAAAGTGTTTTTAATATAACTAGTAAAAGAAATCAAATTTCCTCCTAAAATCCAAACAATTCATCAATTGGATGCCATTCTGACATATTATCTTTCCATTCACCCTCGTTTAAATATCGAAGAGTTCCAGCGATATCACGAATAAAGGCTCCTTTTAAACCATGTTTATCAAGGTACGTTTTTAATGTTTCATATTTCAACGGTGCATACTTATCAATATTTTTATCTTTACCCTTGGCATTCTCTCCACCCTTGGTTTCAATGATATAGACATCACCATTCTTCATTTTTACAATGTAATCAGGATAGAAATGATGAGAAGAGCTTGCTGTATTATAAACCAATGAGAAGTATTCAGTCCCTTTATCACCATTCTTATAAACAAACTCAACTACATCCTTATGTTGTTCGATATAGTCCTCAAATAAGCGCTCTGCTTCGCTACCTTTAATAATCCTACTCTCATAACCATCATACACATTTGTTTCTACAATATTTTTTTCCAGATTAGGATTGTATAAATAGCGGTCGTTCATTGGTATATAAAAATCATTTTCTTGAATTTCTACAAGTCCCATACTGACTATTGGGTAAATGTCTACTTTTCTAAACACTTCACGAAGTTCTCGCCAATTATTCAAAATAAAAGCTGTCCACTCGTTCGGTTTCAATTTTAAGAGTCTATGTTTATTTGAGCTTGGACTTTTATAATCCATAAAAAAGCGTTTTAATAAAGCTTCAACCTGTCTTACTTGCAAATGAGTGACACGGTCAAGTTCATGATAAGCATGGAGTAAATCCAGTCGATTTGCATTATAATCTGCCTCAACTCTTCTTTCTCTATCCTGCAAACCATCTGAATGCTTAAGCGTATCAAATCTCCCTTGTTTATAAGTATTCACAATAGAACTACCAAATTGAATTCCTTGATTCTCTAATTTTTGCTTGTTCAAATCAACATCATTGGTCAAATTCCATTCTCTAACCAATCCCTGATAAAGATTTTCACGTACGGCCTTTTCATCCTGTCCTGCATGTAAATCAAGAGCTCTCTCACTGACTAATTGAAAATCTTTGGCAATATCCTTCCGTTCTAAAGGAGGTGTCGGAATTCCTACCCCTTTTTGCCCAAACGCCCCATTTAGAAAGTCATTATCAAAGGTATAAATGTAAGAATTATCCAATACATCTACATCATAGTGACCTTTTAAGGGTTCAGGCATTCTACGAATACGACCAATCGTCTGAATAGTAAAGGTATCCCCCATTTTTTCACGTATCTTTATCAAGATTTTAGCACGAGGGGCGTCCCATCCAGTAGCGATTGCCTGTTTGATAATGAGATATTCAACCTCATTATCAAGTTCTTGAACATTGAGATAATTTCGTTTCTGTTCTGCCAACCAAATACCTAGTTTACCATCTTCGTATGTCTTATGTAACTTATTTTGAATATAATCCTCAATACGACTAACTAATTCGGGTTCAGAATCAGATTTGTCAGGTAGTTGAACCAGCACTAATGGATTTATACCTGCAATGTTATTTTCAGTGTACTCTTGTACTATCTCTTTTCGTTTTAGCTCAGCGCTTTCAAACAGCAATTCAAATTCTCTACTGATGTCAGGATTAGCATCTATAAACTCCTCAATCCCTTCATTGACAACTACTGATTTTGTAATCAAACCTGATTCGATAACTTCCTCTTCAGTAACTTCATAGAACTCTATCTTATCAGGTTCCTTCGGGTCTTCAATAGTTGCTGAAACCCTAACGGTTTTAGAAGCTTTAAAACGTGTAATGATATCTCTTGCCTTCTTAGTATCATTTCTATGTGCTTCGTCAATAACCAGAATAAAATGACGACCCAATTCAAAAGCTTTCTCAATCTTGTCTTCAAGATTTTCTCTCTCACTATCCGTCAACATAGCATTTTTATTTTTACCTACAACCGATTCATAGTTAATAAAAGTTGCGGTATCTTTGTCAAATCCTTGAAGAAGAGCATCCGCAAGTGATTGCTCCTTGACCGACGAAAAGCTTTTCGCCTTATCCTGACTTTGTTCTTCAAGTTCTCCCGCACCAGGAGTAAACCACACAAAAGCAACGTTATCATGTGTACTCGCGATATAAGTATCCATCCATTCAAGAAGTGTAATTGTTTTCCCTGAACCTGTTGGTGACTTGATAACCATTTCATCGACACCATATTCAGGAGCTGTAAATCTCAAGAGTTTATCAACTAGATTTTGTTGGAAATTTTTTAATTCAATCATGACCACATGTCCTTTCCGAAGTAATAGTTTGGAATTTCTCGTTTCGTGATATTCTTGTCACGAAGGATTCGTTCTTGTTCAGCGTCAAAGAAAATTTCAGGATGAATAAAAAGTGTAGAATTTTCTATGAAATCTGTCTCATCCATCTCATCTAACTGTTCCTCTGACAAGATGACCTCTACTTTAGGATTTGTAATATCTACTCCAAACTCCAACTCAACAAGAGGTGTAACATAGTTTAGTAATTCATATTCAAGGGTGACATCAGGGAATTCTTCTTTAACAACAAAATCTGTCTTAAAATATTTTAAATTATGAGGAAGTTCTTCTTGTATATTGTTCAAACGTTTATACGTAATTTCTTCACAAATATTATTCTCATTATTGGTGCAGAGGATATATTTCCGATTCCCACCATCCTCTTTATTGAGCTGTTCCACCGCGTGTCCTACCGAACCTGAACCAGCAAAAAAATCTAGAACTTTAATATTTTTTCCTTTATGGTAATTAATAATTTGTTTTAACATTTTGACCGGCTTCTTGCCACTATTGAATGCCACTTTCCCCTCGTGTCTAATATTTCCAAAGTCAGCACTAAAATCAAAATAATTAGGAATAGATTTATATTTCTTTGCACTACCATTTGCCAGTTCCCTATTCTTCACCAAAGGAATTCCAGAATACATCTTACTTCTAGAAGCTCCAACTTTGCTAGGGCCCACAAAATATCTATACCCTAATCCATCTTCACCAAGTCCATCAATTTTATATAGACTACCTACTCCATCTATGCTAATTCTTGGTTCAATAACGTTTTGTACCATTGTACCGTTTCCAGTTCCAGAATATATACTACCTGAGACCCACGTTTCTTTTAATAGATTCTCTGCTGGTTGTTTGTGCTTTATACTTTTCCATTCTCCTTTTTTAAAAACTGTAACTTTCCTACCTTTAATTTCAAATGTAGTTCCTTCTGTCAATTCTTTAAACTCAAAAACAAACTTATCAATAGAATAGTCTTCTTCTGGTTTATTCGCTTTAAATTTTGTCTTGTCTTTGGAATATACTAATATATACTCTAAAATAGGTTGCCAATCATTTTTTTCGTTTAAAGTTTTATCAGCATATCTAACCTGTGTATGCAAAGTAACTAATTTGTTATCTACGCCAAATATCTCATCACACAATAATTTTAATTGATTAAACTCATTATCATCAATAGAAATAAAAATAACACCCTTTTCGTTCAGAAGCTCCCTAGCAATTTTCAATCTTTTATTCATAAAACTTAGCCACTTAGAATGCCTATAACTATCGTCCTGATTTACATAATCATCATTATACTTAAAATCCTTATTTCCTGTGTTGTATGGAGGGTCAATATATATGACATCAATCTTGCCTGTATGAGTTTTCTTCAAAAGATGTAGACTATGAAGATTATCGCCCTCTAGTAGGAAATTATAGTCTTCAGAATCTGGATTTCCCACAACCTTTTTGGTTTCATCTTCAACAAAGACAGGGATTTTGGCCTTCATTTCCTCTTCAACCCACTCAGCATGTTCCTCCCAAACGAGACCATACTTCTTGGTATTAAGTAGACGAGCAAGATTTTCTAATTTATCAACATCTTCACTTCGTCTATCCTCACGAGCTTGTTTTAAAAGTTCCTGAACGTAGGTAATTGCTCCCTCCTTCTCATTCTTATGAGGACGTTCAATAAAATTTTCACGCATTAGAAAACACCTCCTTTGCATACAGAAGGTGCTTTTTTACATGCTGAAAAAAGGCAAAAACTACCTTGTTGCTTGTTGCTTGTTGCTTGTTGCTTGTTGCTTGTTGCTTGTTGCTAATGGTATCAAGTTCATAGTCTCCTTGTAAATGTTTTCAACAAGTCTATTATACCATGAACAGTTGCATAAAAAAATTTAATACATTAAAAATTAAAAAATAACCTATCAAGTCATTTTTGAAGACATTTTGAATCATGTTTTTTAGAAAATTGTTTCAAAAACCTTATCTCTTCAACTCTAATCATAGTGACTTAGCAAGTTATATATTTATATCCGAATACGGATTAAAATGAAATTGTCCTTAGCTAAGACGGTCACACCCACGACTTAAAATGGGCATCAATCTAAACATCCATTCGGAGGAATTAAATATGACAATTAAAACAAAACATAGACAAGGTGGATACTCTGTCGCAACTGCATCACAATATGTGAAACCTACAAAACCTATTCATAGTTTGAGCACGGAACTTGAGCCACAGCAACTCTTTGAGGATGGAAAGCCTACTGGCGAAATCATCGCTTACAAGGCAACCTTCATACAAGAAGGACTCGAACCGTTCCAAGTTAAGTTTGAAGACAAAATAAAGCTACCTGATTTCATGAGTTTGATTCAATTCGATAACCTTCAAGCCGTTGAAGTACGCTACAACGTTTACTTTAAAGCAGATGGTATTAAGGAGGTCAAATAATGGTATCTAAAACAGATGCCGTCTTGCAATCATACTTGCTCCAGAGCCTTAATATGGCTCTTGGAGCCTTGATGCAAGGCGAAACAAGTTATACCAACAGTTTTAACATTGTCATTCAAGAGGACGGTTTCATCTTCATCCCACGGCTTCCCTGCGCCTATATTTTAGATGATGAGCTCTATAATAAAATTTTCTTGATTGCCAACGCGTCCCTATATCCACATTACACATTGTTGAAGCAAAATGCCACATACTTTGTCCCTCTAAAAACGGATGATATTCATGTTCAGCGAGGACTCTTCTTTCCGTGGAGGGTGGGAATTTCAAAACGATTGGTCATTCCTGACCTTGATAGATACACAACAAGTTTACCAAAAAATCAAATTCCAATTATGGAAAATTTCACTCTCAATCTTGATAAGGTTAATCACATGGCAATCTGTGGGAATAGTGGTTCGGGTAAATCCTATGCTCTCACCTATTTACTGAGTGTACTCAAACATCAATCTGATTTAATTATCGTAGACCCAAAATTTGATACGCCTAGTCGTTGGGCTCGTGAACATCAAATTGCAGTGATTCACCCTGTTGAAAATCGCTCTAAGTCCGACTTTGTATCAGAAATCAATGAGAAATTAAGTCAATGTCTAGAACTGATTCACAAACGTCAAGCAATCCTATACGAGAATCCACGTCATGAATTCAGCCATATGACAATTGTGATTGATGAAGTTCTTGCATTATCCGAGGGAGTCAATAAGACGATTAAAGAATCGTTTTTCTCACTCTTATCTTCTATCGCACTTCTCGGACGTGCTACAAAACTTCATTTGTTACTTGTTTCACAAAGATTCGACCACACTACGATTCCCATTTCTGTTCGTGAACAACTTAATGTCCTCATCCAGATTGGCAACATTAACAAGAAGACAACACAATTTCTATTCCCTGACCTCGACCCAGAAGGTATTGTTATCCCTATTGGGCATGGAACAGGTCTGATTCAAGTGATTGATAACGAACATCCTTATCAAGTGCTTCCACTACTATGTCCAACATATTACACAAAGAAAGGAATTCTTTAATGATGAAAAAATCTTACTTCATGAGGACATTCAACCTCAATATCAATCTAATTCTAGTTTCATTTCTAGCAGGATTTATAGGATGGTCTCTGGATTTTCTATCAAATCAGTTTAAACTAAATCCTCTCAGTTTTTTTGACCTCTCCCAGTTCAATGGCTATTTAGATTTAGGAAGCAAATATTCTTATACAGCAATGTCCTTCCTTTTATTTACACTATTTGTTTCTGTAATATTTGAAATTCTGAATCGATTTCGATTTGATAGTCTATTCAACTATTTTAAGTCCGTATACTTTACATTCAAACTTCGTCAGTTTTTAACGCAACGTGAAAAATCAGAAAAAGTAACAACGATTGACAATCAGAATATAACTACCTTCAATCCCATAAATAGTAGTTTTAATCACTGTGCACATAAGAGTATCGTAGACATACGAAAAGATGATGTGACGGTTTTTGTCAAAGTCCCTAGAGACCAGCAGGGGCAAAAAATTTTGGCTGACATGACCTCTCAACTGAAAGAAGAGGTTTCGAGTCAACATCCTGACTACTACTTTTCAGCACCTAATCGGATTCGTAATAAGCTATGGTTAGTTGGTAAAAAACGATAAAAAGGGGCTATGGCTTGCGTTAAGCAGTAGCCAGATAGCCCCTTCTAGCATTTTCCAAGATAATTGGGGTTACTACGACCCCCAATTATCCTATAATCAGTAATCAGAAAGGCGTATCAAAATGACAAAAGAACAACGCTCTAGCAAGTGGACATTCCTTTTTTACAAAGAAAGTGCCCCTGCTGACTACCTTGAAGTTCTTGAAGAACTACACATCCCCTTCGTCCTGAGTCCTTGGCACGATAAGGATATTAATCGACAAACTGGGGAACTGAAAAAATCTCACAAACACGGAGCTTTCTTCTTTGATTCTCTCAAAAGTTATAAACAAGTTTCTGAGCTAATCAAGGACAAGATGAATGGCCCTGCTCATGTAGAAATCGTACAATCACCCAAAGGACTTTTTGACTACTTCATTCATGCCGAAAATAAGGAGAAAACTCAATATGATATAGATGATATTGAAGTTGGATATGGTTTTAATCTTGATAAATTTCTTGTAGAAAATAACTCAGATGATTTCATGCATGAAGTTGTGGATATTATTGATCAGAATGACTTCACAGAGTTTGAAGAACTCGTCTGGTATGCACGAGCTAATCACACACCACTTCTTGGACTTATCATTGAGCGTACCTACTTTTTTGCTAAGTATTTGGATTCACGTCGATGCAATCCAATGAGAAACCAAGATAAGAAGGAGGATAATAAATGCAAGTGATTCTTCCTGATGAACAGATTCATCAGATTCAACTATTGCTATCAAACCTTATCCAAAAAGAAATTGAACAGCAAATAGAAAAAAATACTTTAAGTTGTCCCTATTTGAACAAACAACAGACTTGCGACTATTTAGGAATTTTCAACAATACTCTTGATTCATGGATTCAAAAGGGGCTTCCATCAATCAAAATTGGAAAAACAATTCGATTCCACAAAGACGCTATTGACCGCTGGCTAAACAGTAACAACTAGAAAAATCAAGATTTTTATTTTATAATGGTCATGATATTTTCTGGTTCGATATAAAGGAGAATATCATGACTATCAGTAAGACAAAAAACGGAACTTACCGCTTAAAAGTCTATATACCATTAGAAGCACGAATGCCTCTTGGTATCGTTAACAATAACTATTATGATAAGAGATTTAAAACAAGAAAAGAGGCACGACAAGCAGAGATAGACCTACTGACGAAGCTAAACCAAATTGAAGATAACGTCTTTTCGGGACTAGGAAAAGAAGATATTCTTTTCTCGGACTTCTATAATAATATTTGGTGGGAATCCTACAAAGCAGGACAAACTACATCTACTTCGAAGCCACCAAGCAGGTCAACAATTGCTAATACCAAAACATGTTTTGAAAAGCATATACTACCACTTCTTGGCAACTATACGATTCAATTTTTAAACCAAAATAAACAGGTTATTCTAAATTTGATGACGGCAAAAGCCAACGAATATGCCAACTTCAAAACTTTACGAAGTTACGTTATTTCTATTTTTGATTGGGCAGAAGAACTTGAATATATTGAAGCAAATAGAGTTGCAAAAACTTTAAGACGAATTAAGGCTGTTAAAAAAATTCAACTTGCAGAATCAAAACGTGATGAAGATTTATATTTAACTCATGAGCAACTCCAAGAATGGTTCTCAGCTTTTAAAGAAGATTTAGAAAACGATAAAATATCACTCAAAGATTACGTCCTTTTCTATCTCACTTTTTTCCTTGGAGATAGAAAATCAGAAACATAGGCTCTCCAGTGGAAACATATCGACTTTTCAAAATCTCAGATTCAGTTAATTCAGGCTTTAGATAGATATGGACAAGTAAAATCTACCAAAGGAAATAAAAAAACTATATTTTCTATTTCTAGCGACTTGCTTCAACTTCTAACCTTATGGAAAAAACAACAAAAATATGAACTAGCAAAGTTTGGTATCATCACTAATCCAGAACAATTCATCTTCACTTACATAGATACCAGAGGAAATATCAATAAACCTTTACACTCTGACTATCTCAATAATAAGATGAAAACTATCAGAAAGCGACACCCAGAGCTTACACACGCTACACCACATAAACTACGTCATACGGGAGCAACACTCGCTAAACAGGCAGGAATGAGCTTAGAAGCTATTTCCGAAGCTCTAACACATAGCGACACAGGTACAACACAGATTTATGTCAATACTTCTAATGTAGTCCCTATGGCAGTCGGTGAATTTGCCTTAAAGTCTCTAAAACAATAAGGTTAAAATAAGGTAAACTTTGAGGTGAACTTTTTCAAAAAACATAAAAAAAGCACCCATGAGGTAAACTCTTGAGTGCTTTGAAACGTTGATATAATCGTATTGATTAACGTTTTGAGAATTGTGATGCTTTACGAGCTTTCTTAAGACCTGGTTTCTTACGTTCAACTTTACGTGAGTCACGAGTAAGAAGTCCTGCGCGTTTCAATGAATCGCGGAAGTCTGGGTCTACTTGAAGAAGGGCACGAGCGATACCGTGACGGATAGCCCCTGATTGACCAGCGTATCCACCACCTACAACGTTAACGAAAACGTCGTATGAACCTACAGTTGAAGTAACTGCGAATGGTTGGTTGATTACAAGACGAAGGTCAGCGTGTGGGATGTACTCTTCAACATCTTTTTTGTTAACAGTGATTTTACCAGTTCCTGGAACAAGGCGAACGCGTGCAACAGCGTTTTTACGACGTCCAGTACCTGCATATTGTGCTTGTGACATACTTTATTGTTCCTTTCCTTAGATAAGTCCTGAAATATCAAGAACTTCTGGTTGTTGTGCAGCGTGAGTGTGCTCAGCTCCAACGAATACTTTCAATTTCATACCTTGAGCGCGGCCAAGAGTATTGTGTGGAAGCATACCTTTAACTGATTTTTCGATCAAACGTACTGCATTTTTAGAACGAAGTTCACCAGCAGAGATTTGTTTCAATCCACCTGGGTGGTTTGAGTGAGTGTAGTAGATCTTATCAGTTGCTTTTTTACCAGTCAATTTAACTTTTTCAGCATTGATAACGATTACGAAGTCACCTGTATCAGTGTGTGGTGTGAATGTTGGTTTGTTTTTTCCGCGAAGTACGCTAGCAACAACAGCTGAAAGGCGTCCAAGAGGTACATCAGTTGCGTCAACAACGTACCATTTGCGTTCTACTTGGCCTGGTTTAGCCATGAATGTAGTTTTGTTCATGATTTCTCCTATATGAATATCGTTTTTGTTTACAGGGCGGATGTTCCGGTCCGCGGGGTATTTGAAAGGTTCCGGGGCCTTACAAATGGGGTAAACAATACCGTCTACTATCATACCAAATTTTACTACTAAAAGTCAATAGATATGAAAAATAATTTTCCCGATTTGACCTTTAAAATATCACAAAAACCTCGTGAAAACGAGGTTTCTACTACTATTTGTAAGCCAAGGCACGTTTAAAGCTTTTCCATAGACCTAAGTCATCTGTCTGAAGGACTAGGCTGGCATACATGCGTCCGATAAAGGCTGTTGCAGTCACTGCAAAAACGACTGTAATCCCTAGTGAAATCCAAGCTTCTAAATCACTTGCATAACCATTGATGGCTCTAAATGGCATAAAGAAGGTCGAGATGAAAGGAATATAGGAACCAATTTTCAAAACCAAATTGTCTCCTGCAGCACCTAGAGAAGTCACACCGACAAATCCTGCTATAATCAAGATCATCAATGGCGACAAGGCCTTTCCTGAATCCTCAGGGCGAGAAACCATAGAGCCTAGAAAGGCTGCTAAAACAACGTACATAAAGAGGCTAACCAAGACAAACAATAAGGTATTGAGCGAGAAGGCCTCTCCTATATGGTTTAAAATACCAGATTGTGCCAAGATTGGTAGGTCTTTAAAGAGCAGAATGGCAGCCAGCCCACCTACGACGTAAATGCCAATATGAGTCAAAATCACAAGAAGTAGAGCCAGCATGCGAGCGTAGAAATAATGACTTGCTCGGATACTAGAGAAGACCACCTCCATGATTTTGGTTCCTTTCTCGCTAGCTACTTCCTGAGCAGTGACACTAGCATAAGTAATCAAGATCATATAAAGGAAGAAACCAAGCCCTGCGGCCGCAATGGTTTGGACCATCTTTTTGTTTTCCTTAGATTCGTCAATCTTCTCAGTAAAGTCAACAGTTTGAGCCAGCCGTTTTTCCTGCTCTTGGGACAAATTAGCCGCCGAGCGATTGAGTTGGTATTGAAGCTCATTGAGTTTATTGGTTACTGCTAGCTTGATGCCTGTTTCAAGAGAAGTTTCACCATGGTAAACGGCTTTGATGACACTATCCTCTTGATCAATGGTTAGGTAACCCTTGATTTTTTCATCCTTGATAGCAGCTTGGGCACTGGCTTCATCCTTATAATCAAAGTTGATACCATTGGTACCCTTGAGCCCTTCTTCCACAGATGGTACAGTTGTTACTACTGCTATCTTACTATTCTTGGCCATAGAAGACCCTTGGAGAAAGCCGATTCCTACAGATAAGGCTAAAAAGAGGAACGGCGAAATCACCATAAAGAAGAAACTCCATGACTTAACATGTCGAAGATAGGTTTCCTTCATTACAACCCACATATTTCTCATACTTCCACCCCTGATTCTAGTTTAAAGATTTCATCGATTGTTGGAGCTTGTTGGTCAAAGGTCGCGATGTATTGACCTTGAGTGAGGATTGGGAAAAGTTCTCTTCCAGCGCTCTCATCATCTAGGATTAATTTCCAACTACCTTGCTTGGTTAAACTCACCTGTTTGACATGAGGAAGACTTTCCAGTTCTTCCTTGCTTCGTTCACTTGAAACAAAGAGACGTGTTTTCCCGTATTGATTGCGAACATCCTGAACTGGTCCATGCAAGACCACACGCCCATCACGAATCATCAAGATATCATCGCAAAGTTCCTCAACATTGGTCATGACATGGTCAGAAAAGATAATGATTGCACCACGCTCTTTTTCTTTTAAGATGACCTGCTTGAGCAGTTCAGTATTGACTGGATCCAGTCCACTAAAAGGCTCATCCAGAATAATCAAGTCTGGTTCATGGATTAGAGTAATAATCAGTTGGATTTTCTGCTGATTCCCTTTTGAGAGACTCTTGATTTTGTCGGTCAACTTGCCCTTCACTTCCAATTTCTTCATCCATTGAGGGAGTTTTTCCTTGACCTCCTTGGCATCCATGCCCTTTAGAGTCGCTAGGTAGCGAACTTGTTCAAGGACGGTCAGCTTGGGCATGAGGCTGCGTTCTTCAGGCAAATAACCTATACGAGCGTAAGTTTCCTGACGAATCTCCTGCCCATCCAGACTGATCTCTCCTTGATACTCTAAAAATTTCAACATACTGTGGAAAATCGTTGTTTTCCCAGCACCATTTTTTCCGACCAGCCCTAGAATCCTTCCTGGACTTGCCTGAAAATCGACACCAAACAAGACTTGCTTGGAACCGAAACTTTTCTCTAGATTTCTTACTTCTAGCATCTTCCACCTCCGAAATATGTTGCACTTATTATACTCCTTTTTGACAGCCTTTACAACGATTTATGTCCATTTCTAACATGATAATTTATAGTAAATAATATCGTCTCTAAGGATTTTAAGTGCTTCAGCGATAGCTTTAGTATAACTCATTAAAGACTGTCTGGGAGAATTTTTCCTCAACTGTTGCTTTTTATTCCTGAACTGGCATTTTAAGAATTTAAAAATCCACCCCGAAGGATGGATTGATGGTTTAACGTACTTCTGCATGGACTTTTTCTTCGAGAGAAGTTTGGATTTTTTCCATGTAACGTGCGACTTCTTCGTCCGTTAAGCTGTCTTCTGGATTTTGGAAGGTCAAGCTATAGGCCATTGACTTCATACCAAGTCCCAATTTTTCGCCTGAGAAGACGTCAAATAGTTTGATATCTGTCAAACGTTTCACGCCGGCAGCTTGGATAGCATCCACAACTTCTTGATGAGTGACTTCTGCCTTAAGGAGAAGGGCAACATCACGGCTGACTGCTGGGAATTTAGTAATTTCCACAAATGGAGCAGCTGGTTGAAGTGCTGCTTCGATGGCTGAAAGGTTAAGCTCAGCTACATACGTTTCTGGAATATCGTAATCCTTAGCAGTGACTGGATGCACTTGGCCAAGGAAACCAAGAACTTGGTCGCCGAGTGAAATCACGGCTGTACGTCCTGGGTGGAGACTTGCAATCTCAGCTGTTGCTGTATAGGTCACTTCTAGTCCCAAGCGATCAAAGAGCGCTTCAAGGATTCCCTTAGCATAGAAGAAATCAACTGGAACTGCTGCCGTTTGGAAATCTTTTTCAGCAACCAAGCCGGTTAAGGCAAAGGCAAAGCTATTGATCTCATTTGGTAGATCTTCTTTTGGATTGCCTGTTTGTTCAAAGACTTTTCCAATCTCATAAAGAGCCAAGTTTTTGTTCTTACGAGCCACGTTGTAGGCCACTGTATCAAGAATACCTGAGACCATATTTTGACGGAGAACGGAACGGTCCACTGTCATTGGCCACATGAGTTCTGTAAGGTTACTTGGTTGAGCTGTAAACTCAACTGCTTTTTCAGGAGTTGTCAGAGCGTAGGTGATAATTTCTGTCAAACCTGCTCCTTCAGCAATGGTACGAACTTGGCGACGAAGTTTCTGTGTCGCTGTCAATTCACCTGCTGTACCATCGTCTTTTGGAAGACTGGTTGGCAAACGGTCATATCCATAGATACGGGCGATTTCTTCAAAGAGGTCAGCTTCGATAGTGATATCCCAACGACGACGGGGTACGCTGACTGTAAAGCTTTCTGCATTGCCAGAAAGGCCAAAGCCAAGACGACGGAAGACATCTTCCACATCAGCATATGAAAGCTCCGTACCAAGGACGCGGTTAACGTCTGCAAGGGTTGAAGAAACTTCCACATCAGAAGTATCAAGCTGGCCTGCTGAAACGATGCCCTTACGCACCGTAGCACCTGCAAGTTCTGCAATCATGCTAGCCGCCGCATCAAGGGCTTCGTTAACAGTTGCCACGTTAATCCCTTTTTCAAAGCGAGAAGATGATTCCGAACGAAGGTTGAGGCGTCCGCTAGTCTTGCGGATGGATTTACCATTGAAAACAGCCGCTTCAAGGACAACACGACTAGAATTTTCAGAGATTTCTGTTGCTTGACCACCCATAACACCTGCAAGGGCTACTGGCTTGTCTGCGACAGTGATGACTAAGTCATTTGTTTCCAAGTCACGCTCTTCACCATCCAAGGTCACAAATTTTTCACCAGCACGCGCTTCACGCACACGGATGTCAGTCCCTTCAAAGGTATCCAAGTCAAAGGCATGCATCGGTTGACCAAAGTAAAGCAGGATGTAGTTGGTTACGTCTACGACATTGTTAATTGGACGGATACCTTCGTTCATAAGGAGGTTTTGCAACCATTGTGGACTTGGTGCGATGGTCACATTATCCAAGATACGGGCCGCATAGTAAGGCGCCTTATCTGTTTCAATCCCTACAGAAAGAGCATCTCCTGCACCTTCATTTGTTTCTGTTAAACTGAATTCTTTAAAGCTAACTGCCTTGTCATAGATGGCTGCCACTTCGTGCGCTACTCCACGCATAGATAGAGCATCTGCACGATTTGGTGTGATAGAAAGTTCGATGATTTCATCATCCAAGTCTAGGTATGAGAAGACTTCCTCACCTGGAACGGCATTTTCTGGCAAGATTTGAATGCCATCTGCGAATTCCTTTGGCACAACAGAGTCAGAAATTCCCAATTCACCAAGGGAACAGATCATTCCAAGTGACTCCAAACCACGGATTTTCCCTTTTTTAATCTTGTAGTTGTCAGCGATACGAGCTCCTGGAAGAGCTACCATGACCTTGATTCCAGCACGTACATTCGGTGCACCACAAACGATCTGACGGGCTTCTTCTTCGCCAACGTTAACCTGACAGACATGCAAGTGTGTTTCTGGCACATCTTCGCAAGACAAGACCTCACCGACGACAATTTTTGAGAGACCGGCAGCCGGTGATTCGACACCTTCGACCTCAATCCCTGTAGTTGACATTTTCTCAGCCAACTCTTGTGATGGCACATCAATGTCCACCAATTCTTTTAACCATTTATAAGATACAAGCATAATTCTGATTGTAAGATCTCACCGAATAAGACCTTTTCAATTCCTTTCTTTTTCTTCGAGTCAGTCCTCACCATTCTCATCAAGAGAAAATAACTAGGACTGTATAGGACTGTGTTTTAGGTTTCAATCTTATTTAAACTGTTCTGAGAAGCGGACATCTCCTTGATAGAAGCCGCGGATATCGTTGATTCCGTAACGGAGCATAGCGACACGCTCTTGTCCAAGACCAAAGGCAAAGCCAGAGTAAACAGTCGCATCGATTCCACTCATTTCAAGGACACGTGGGTGAACCATACCGGCCCCCATAATCTCAATCCAACCTGTTTTCTTACATACGTTACAGCCTTCTCCACCACACTTGAAGCAAGAAACATCCACTTCAACAGATGGCTCTGTGAATGGGAAATACGATGGACGCAAACGAATTTGGCGCTCTTCACCAAACATTTTTTGCACAATCAACTGAAGGGTTCCTTGAAGATCTGCCATAGAGATGTTTTTCCCAACAACCAAGCCTTCGATTTGGTGGAATTGGTGACTGTGGGTCGCATCGTCCGTGTCACGACGGAACACACGCCCTGGTGAGATCATTTTCAAAGGACCTTTTGAAAAATCATGAGCATCCATGGCACGCGCCTGAACTGGAGACGTGTGAGTACGAAGCAAGATTTCTTCTGTGATGTAGAAAGTATCCTGCATATCGCGAGCTGGGTGATCTTTTGGAAGGTTCATACGCTCGAAGTTGTAGTAGTCTTGCTCCACTTCAAAACCATCCACGACTTGGTAACCCATCCCAATGAAAATATCTTCGATTTCTTCACTGGTTTGTGTCAAAACGTGACGGTGACCAGTCGCAACTGGGCGACCTGGAAGTGTCACATCGATGCTCTCACTTGCTAGTTGAGCTTCTACTTTCTTTTCTTCCAAGAGCTTAGCTGTTTCTTCAAAAGCAGCTGTCAAGACATCACGCGCTTCATTGACGTGTTTCCCGATGATTGGACGCATCTCAGCAGAGACATTCTTCATGCCTTTGAGGATTTCAGTAAGTGACCCTTTTTTACCAAGGACAGAGACACGCAAGTCCTGCATCTCTTTTTCATTTTCAGCAGTAATCTGCTTCAAGCTAGCCAGCGTTTCTTCGCGAAGCGCTTTTAATTGTTCTTCAATAGTTGACATAATTCCTCCATCAGTCGCTCGTAGATAAAAAGAAAACCACATGCCAAAAACTCCACTCGGAGCGTTGACACGCGGTACCATCCGTTTTCATCTGACAAGTCAGACCTCCATTTCTAAATCCATGCGCAAGTGAATTCACCCAGCTTTCATATAGAGAGCTTGCAGTCACGGCTCTCCTCCCTGATATACTTCCCTTGGGCTACTAGTCTTGCGGATTTCTATTCGATTACTACATAGTTTATCAGATTTTTAGTTAAAAAACAAGTTAGATTAGACTAATTTCAATATAAAACTCGTTCCTTTTTCTGTTTCTCCATTTTCCACAAATCCAAGCGACTTGAAACACCTCCTAGAAGCATGATTGTAGGTGTAGATTTCCTTGACTCTCAATTCTTTCCATCCTTTTACTCGAGCCAATTCAATCAAAGTACTTAGAATCTTTTTTCCAACTCCTCGATGTTGGTAAGCGGAATCCCCAATCACAATGGGGAGATTATCCTGAGATAGTGTAACATCCCCAATTGGAAACCATTCTCCCTTCTCCTTGACTTCAATCCAAAAAAGCTCACCGTGCTGATCCAAATAGGAATACATAGCTTCCAAGGTCGCTGGACTGTAAGGACTCTTCACACCATCTACGAGGTAAACCAAGTTCACATCCTGATACCAAGCAAAAGCTTCCTCACAATGATTGACCTTATAGTAAGGAACAAGACGCAGTGCATTATCTATTTGTAAAATCTGTTTCATCTGCTTCCCTTTTCAAATAAGAGAGTTGCTGCCTGATTAAAACCATCACACCAGTTATACCATTTTGCTTCATACTCATCTTGAGGTAAGATATGATTTTTTAAATCCAGAACAGAGTAAATCTTTCTTTCCTCGCAAGCTTGCGCATAGAGATAATACAGTTCATCGTCACCATCTCTATCCCACTCAGCAGAAATCGTATCTTGACCTAGCAATAAAGCCTGATAAGCCCTGTGATGCCCATCTGTAATCAACAAGCAATCTCCGAACGCAAGAATACTGATTGGAGCAACATTGATTATTTCTGCCGATTGATAAAGTGTCTGGATGCCTTCTAGTTTCTTTTCTGATAAGTATAGTTGAGTCGGATGGAGAGCTTTTATGCTGACTTTCATTTCTTTCTCCTCAAAGGAATTTGATACTCACTTCTGCTTGCCTTTAAATCGCCATTGGAAGCGAAGCTTGTCATAGAAGGGAAATTCGATAAACAGGACTCCCAAGCCCACACAGAGACTGGCAAGAACATCTGATGGATAGTGAACTCCCAGATAAACCCTTGATACTAGCACACTGACTAAGTAGAGACCAAGGACGATTTGTACGATTTTTCTCCAAACCGGATCTTTAATCCGTTGACTGAGAATGACAATCAAAGTCCCTACCATCAGCGTCACTGCCAGAGAATGGCCGCTTGGGAAGGAAAATCCCTTCTCCTCCACCAGATGTAAGATAGCTGGTCGTGGACGCTGGTAGATGTTTTTAAAGGTCACGATTAAGAGACCGGCTAAGGCTAGATTACCCGCCATGAAGTAGCTTTCTATCTTCCACTGCTTACGATAAAAGATAAAGACTGCAATGGCAACCCAGGTGATGATTACTGGGATATCAATCAAATGCGTAAGCGCACGGAATAGAACTGTCAAATAATCTGGCAAGTTCCCACGAAGAGCAGTCTGAATCGGTTGATCAAAACCGACCAACGTTTCAGGATAGAACTTAACCATATAGCCAAGAAGGACGAAAAGTAAAAGGGCAAAACTGCCCTTCATTAAAAATGTTTGTTTATCTCTCATAATGTTTTAAGGTTGGTTTCAAGAGGACGTATAACAACCAGAATGAAACGGCAAAGATGATACCTTCAATCAGGTTAAAAGGTAAAACCATGGTCATCAAGTAGTTAGAAAGTCCTATAATTTCTCTAATATCAAAGTTGGCAAACTGCGCGTATAAAGGAACCGCATAGACATAGTTGAGAACCAACATGGCAGCAGTCAATCCAATAGTTCCCGCCAGAGATGCTAGTAGGAAACGAAGGGTGCTGCGTTCCTTTTCCCAAATCAAACCAAAAGCGATAACAAAAACTCCCAAGGCTACGATATTCATTGGCAAGCCAATGTAAGTATTCACTCCCTGGCTATTGAGAAGCAACTTCAAGAGTGATCGCAGCAAGAGAATTCCTAGAGCAGCAGGCAAGTCCATGACCACTAAGCCCACAAGGACTGGCAAGATACTAAACTCGATCTTGAGGAAGGTCGCCGCTGGCAAGAGCGGAAAGTCAAAATACATCAGCACAAATGAAATGGCTGATAAAATCGCAATGGTCGAAAGTCGACGTGTGTTTGTCATAACAGGTTCCTCCAATTTTCTATAAAATCAGAAGAAGTTGGAAAGGATCCCTCTATCTATTCTCACTTTTTATATCCCAAAAGTTCCCCCTCACTCTTTTGAGCAAGCGGTTGCAATTTATCTATAAACTCATCCGAACAGACAAAGCTATTCTTTCGTCTTCTCCCATCCAGACTATACTGTCGGTTGTGGAATCGCACCACATCAGCTTGCGCTCGCGGACTTCTTTAACTAAGATATGTTGGATTAATCTAGGCGTCGCAGTCGAAGATAATACTTAAAGTATATCGAGACAAGACAACGACGAGAAAGCTAAAATAGCTAGTCAAATTTACCGCCGGTCGGGAATTACACCCTGCCCTGAAGACCCTTTAATCATAACAAAAAACGCTTGCAAGTGCAAGCATTTTGTTTATTTCAATTTATCCGCTTCATAGGTGTGAACGAGCTCAAGACCTGCAAAGTTCTGCTGGCGGAGGGCTTCATAAACAATCATGCAGACGGTATTCGAAACATTGAGACTGCGGACATGTTCATCGTTCATAGGAATACGGAGAGCTTTCTCAGGATGGTCTCGCATAAAGTCCTCAGGCAAGCCCTTGTCTTCACGTCCAAAGAGAAAATAATGGTCTTCGTCCGTCGATAAATCTGCTTCAGAATAGACCTTTTCCGCAAATTTTGAAATCAGATAGAGTTTACCCTTCATCTGAGACATGAAATCTTCCAAACTATCATAAAAATGAATCTCTAACTTATCCCAATAATCCAAACCAGCCCGCTTCATCTTGCGGTCATCAATCGGAAATCCCATCGGTTTGATAATGTGAAGGGGAGAATTGGTCGCAGCGCAAGTACGCGCAATGTTACCTGTGTTTTGTGGAATCTGAGGTTCAAATAATACAATGTGATTTGTCATGACGGGTTTCCTTTTATCATTGCAAAAAAATAGCCACACTGCCCGGAGTCAAGCTCAGCAAACAGCGTGGTTAAGGCATCGTTAACTTACCTCACAACAGGTTTGAAGTAAATCAGCGAAACTACTTTCTTAGTATAACACTTTCAGAATCATTGTCAATAGAAATGACTTGATTTTTTTACTTTTTTTGATGATATTTTCATGTTTGGTCATTTCCTTTCTGAAAAGGGATAGTAAGAGAGTAATATCACTCCAAATCGGAGACATCGTTATAGAAATTAAGCAAATGTAGCTTCAAAACTTGAAAAAGGCCTTTCTTCCCTTAAAAATCGCCTTAGCAAGTGCATTTTTTGCTAAAAAAGGGTATGATAGTTACATCATGAAAAAGTAGGTTTTTTATATGAAAATTGTCCTTGTTGGTGGAGGGAAAGTTGGTTTCGCCCTCTGTCGTTCACTGGTTGCAGAAAACCATGACGTTGTCCTCATCGAACAAGATGAGGCTGTCCTCAATCACATTGTCAGTCGCTATGATATCATAGGTCTCCTTGGAAATGGGGCTGACTTTGCCATCTTGGAGCAAGCCAGTGTTCAAGAGTGCGATATCTTTATCGCCCTAACCGAATACGATGAAGTGAATATGATTTCAGCGGTACTTGCTAAAAAAATGGGGGCTAAAGAAACCATCGTTCGGGTACGAAATCCTGAATACTCCAATGCCTATTTTAAAGAGAAAAATATTCTTGGATTCTCACTTATCGTTAACCCAGAACTCCTAGCAGCGCGTGCGATCTCAAATATCATTGATTTCCCTAATGCCCTCTCTGTCGAACGATTTGCTGGAGGTCGGGTTAGCTTGATGGAGTTTGTGGTCAAAGATGCTAGCGGTCTTTGCCAGATGCCCATTTCAGAATTTCGGAAAAAATTTGATGTGATTGTGTGTGCTTTAGAGCGCAACCATGAGTTGATCATTCCAGGAGGTGAAATGACCCTTCAAGATAAGGATCGCATCTTTGTTACAGGAAATCGGGTCGATATGATGCGCCTACACAATCATTTTAAAGCTCGGACTGTTAAGAGCTTTCTGATTATCGGAGCAGGGAAAATTGCCTACTATCTCGTCGGCATCTTGAAAGACAGCCGGATTGACACCAAGGTTATCGAAATCAATCCTGAAAGAGCCCGTTTCTTTAGTGAAAAATTCCCAAATCTCTATATCGTTCAGGGAGATGGGACAGCCAAAGATATCTTACTAGAAGAAAGTGCTCCTCACTACGATGCGGTCGCAACCTTAACTGGGGTGGACGAAGAAAACATCATCACCTCCATGTTCCTTGACCGTGTTGGCGTCCAGAAAAACATCACCAAGGTCAACCGGACCAGTCTCCTAGAAATTATCCATGCACCTGATTTTTCAAGTATCATCACGCCAAAAATCATCGCAGTGGATACCATTATGCACTTTATCCGAGGTCGGGTTAATGCCCAATACTCAGACCTTCAAGCCATGCACCATCTTGCAAACGGCCAGATTGAAACCCTACAATTCCATATCAAGGAAGCTAATAAAATGACTGCCAAGCCTCTTTCTCATCTGAAATTGAAGAAAGGTATTCTCATCGCAGCCATTATTCGTAAAGGAAAAACAATCTTCCCGACCGGAGAGGATACGCTGGAGGTCGGAGACCAATTACTGGTAACCACCTTACTACCAAATATCACCAAAATCTATGATTTGATTGAGAGGTAAGAAATGAATAAAAGTATGATTCGTTATCTCCTCTCCAAACTGCTCTTGATCGAGGCTGTTCTCCTCCTAGTTCCTGTCAGCATAGCGACCTATTACCGAGAATCTAGCCAAGTATTTACAGCTCTTTTTACTACGATTGGAATTTTAGTCCTTCTCGGTGGTCTAGGCGTTTTACGGAAACCGAAAAATCAACGGATTTATGCCAAGGAAGGGGTTTTAATTGTTGCCCTCTGTTGGATTCTCTGGTCTTTCTTTGGTGGCCTCCCCTTTGTCTTTTCAGGACAAATCCCCAGCGTCATCGATGCCTTCTTTGAAATCAGTTCTGGATTTACGACTACAGGAGCAACTATCTTGAACGATGTTTCCGTTCTCACTCGTTCCCTCCTCTTCTGGCGAAGTTTCACCCACTTGATTGGAGGGATGGGGGTACTCGTCTTTGCACTTGCCATTATGGACAATGCCAAGAATAGTCACTTGGAGGTGATGAAGGCTGAGGTCCCTGGACCCGTCTTTGGCAAGGTCGTATCCAAGCTAAAAAACACTGCCCAGATTCTCTATCTGCTTTATCTGGCTCTCTTCTCCCTTTTTGTGGTTATCTACTATCTAGCAGGCATGCCTCTCTATGATAGTTTTGTCATCGCTATGGGAACGGCAGGAACTGGGGGCTTTACCGTCTATAACGACGGAATTGCCCACTATGGTAGCTCACTCATCACCTATCTAGTTAGTATCGGAGTGTTGGTTTTTGGGGTTAACTTCAATCTCTACTACTACCTCATGCTCCGTCGGGTTAAGGCTTTCTTTGGAGATGAAGAACTACGAGCATATATCATCATTGTCCTAGTTTCTACAGGCTTGATTACGCTTAATACACTCCACCTCTATCAAGGTGTCTCTAAGAGTGTTGAAATGGCCTTCTTCCAGGTTTCCAATATCATCACGACAACAGGTTTTGGTTACGGAGATATTACCAACTGGCCCCTCTTCTCCCAATTTATCCTCCTCTTCCTCATGGGAATCGGTGGATCAGCTGGCTCAACTGCAGGTGGTCTTAAGGTGATCAGAGGACTTATCCTCTCTAAAATCGCAAAAAATCAGATTTTGTCCACTTTATCCCCTCACCGTGTTTTGACTCTACACGTCAATAAAACTGTGATTGATAAGGATACCCAGCACAAAATTCTTAAATATTTTGCTATCTATATGATGATTATTCTCTCTCTCATCTTTATCGTCAGTCTTGATAGCAATGATTTTCTAGTCGTGACCAGTGCGGTCTTCAGCTGTTTTAACAATATCGGACCTATTCTAGGTACAACCTCGAGTTTTTCCATCTTTAGTCCCATCTCTAAAATCCTCCTCTCCTTTGCAATGATTGCAGGTCGCTTAGAGATATACCCCATTTTGCTACTCTTTATGAAACGTACCTGGTCTAAACGCTAATGATAATACAATTCCCCTTTTACAAGCAAGTAAAAGGGGATTTTTTCTATTAAAAATGAGAAGACCTTTCGGTCCTCTCCTAATTTGTTTATTCTTTAAGAGCTTTCTTGTAACGAGCAAGTTCTGCTTGATTGGCCCAAACATAGTGACCTGGACGAATTTCTATCATAGATGGCTTGTCTGTCTCATAGTCATGTTGGTCAGGATCGTAAACTTTCAAGACCTTCTTGCGTTCCAAGATTGGATCTGGAATCGGTACAGCAGATAGAAGCGCTTGAGTGTATGGGTGGACAGGATTGTTAAACAACTCCTCTGTCTCCGCCACTTCGACGATAACTCCCTTATAGATAACTGCGATACGATCTGAGATAAAGCGAACAACTGACAAGTCATGCGCGATAAAGAGATAAGTCAAGCCCAACTCTTTTTGGAACTTCTTGAGCAAGTTCAAGACTTGCGCACGCACTGATACGTCCAAGGCTGAAATTGGCTCATCCGCAATAACGAAATCAGGTTCCATCACAAGGGCACGGGCAATCCCAATACGCTGGCGTTGACCACCAGAAAACTCGTGTGGATAACGGGTCAAGTGTTCTTTCAAAAGTCCAACTTCATGGATCATCTTTTGAACTTTTTCTTTACGATCTTCTTCATCTTTGAACAGATGGTAGTTGTAAAGACCTTCAGAGATGATATAGTCAACTGTTGCACGCTCATTCAAGCTCGCTGCAGGGTCCTGGAAAATCATCTGGATACGACGGATCAAGTCTGATGACTCCTTATGAGATTTTTTCCCATTAATCTTATGACCATCAAAGATGATTTCACCTTTACTAGTATTATTTAGACCAATAATAGCACGACCAATGGTTGTTTTCCCACTACCAGACTCACCAACAAGAGAGAAGGTTTCTCCCTTGTTGATAAAGAAGTTGGCGTTTTTAACCGCGACAAACTTCTTACTTCCTTCACCGAAGGAAATTTCTAAATCTTTAATTTCTACTAATTTTTCAGACATTTCCTTCCTCCTAGTCTTCTAGATGAGCAAAGCCCATTTTATCACGAATCTTGTCATGCAAATCTGCAATGACTCCAGGTTTTTCAACTTTAGGAGCATTCTCATGAAGCAACCAAGTCTTAGCCCAGTGGGTATCAGTGACTGAAAACTTAGGTGCCTTCTCTTCAAAATCAATTTGCATCGCATAATCTGAACGAAGGGCAAAGGCATCACCTTTCAACTCAGTATAAAGAGACGGTGGTGTTCCTGGGATAGAGTACAATTCCCCTTTATCATCAGCAAGCTGTGGCAAGCTAGACAAGAGACTCCAAGTATATGGATGACGTGGATCGTAGAAGACTTCCTCAACAGTACCGTATTCTACAATTTCACCAGCATACATAACCGCTACCTTATCGGCAATACTTGCTACCACACCAAGGTCATGGGTGATAAAGATAATAGTAAAGTGGTACTCATTTTGTAAAGTTTTAAGCAAATCAATGATTTGCGCTTGAATGGTTACATCAAGGGCCGTTGTCGGCTCGTCACAGATTAAGATATCTGGACGACAGGCAAGAGCAATCGCGATAACGATACGTTGACGCATCCCTCCAGAATATTGGAAAGGATACTCATCAAAACGTTTTTCAGCGTCTGGAATTCCGACCTTGTTCATATAGTCGATTGCCATCTCTTTGGCTTCCTTAGCTGTTTTCCCTTGGTGTTTAACGATAACTTCAGTGATTTGGCTACCGATTGTATTGATTGGGTCCAAACTTGTCATAGGATCTTGGAAGATGGTCGCAATTTTAGCGCCACGAATCTTCTCCCATTCCTTGTTAGAAGTAAGAGCAGTCAAGTCTTGTCCACGATAGTCGATGCTTCCTTGGGCAATACGTCCATTGTCTTCTAACATCCCTGTAAAGGTTTTTGTTAAAACAGATTTACCAGAACCGGACTCACCTACCAAGGCAAGAACTTCTCCTTCAATCAAGTCTAGAGAAACTCCTCGGATAGCCGTTAGAACTTTGTCACGAACGTCAAATTCCACGACAATATCACGAGCAGTCAAAATTATATCTTTTCCTTTTATCATGTCTACTCCTATCTATGTGTACGTGGATCACTAGCATCCGCTAGGTTTTGACCAACAACGAAAAGAGATAGGGATACCAAGATCAAGGTTGTCAACGGAATCCAGAATAAGTAAGCGTTGGTCGTAACGTTTTGTGAGTAATCTGAGATCAAACGTCCCAAACTTGGCACTGTTACAGGCAATCCCAATCCAAAGAAGGAAAGGAAGGCTTCATAAGAGATGAAGCTTGGCAACATCAAGGTCATTGTAGAAACAATAACAGATACCAATTGCGGCATGATGTTTTTAACAATGATTTTAAAGGTTGGTGTTCCAAGTGTTTGAGAAGCAAGGTTGTATTCCAAGTCACGGTAACGCATGATTTGGATACGAATCATATAAGCAATCCCAATCCAAGTTGTCACACTCATAGCAAAAATCAAATTCCAGAAACCAGCACCAATTGAGTAAGTCAAGACAATGACAATCAAGAGAGATGGAATGTTTGAAATAATGTTATAAACTTCCATCATGACACGGTCAACGGATTTTGAAATCCCCCAAATTCCACCAACAATAACCCCGATCACAAGGTTGATAAAAGTGGCAATTACAGAGATAAGAATTGAATTACGCGCACCAAACCAAACCCCATCAAACAAGGATTTACCATTGCTATCTGTACCAAACCAATGTTCAGCATTGGGCTTGATAAAACGAGCAGAGAAGTCATTGACCTTACTTACATCGTTGAAATCAAAATCTGAGAACATTGGGTAAATAAAGCTCATCAAGATAATGGCAACCAAAATTCCTAGCATAAAGACGGTTGATTTTTTCTTTAGAAATTGTCTAAATACAGAACCCCAGTATGAATAGGCAGGAGCATCAATTGTTTCAGAGGCAAAATCGTCACGTTTTACGAACTGAAATTTTTCTTTATCGATTGTTGACATTATTTGCCTCCTTTCTCTGTCAATTTAATACGTGGGTCAAGCATGGTCATCCAGATATCTCCTACAAAGAGTGAGAAGATAGAAATACATGTGAAGATGAAGACAAGACCAACTACCATTGAGTTGTTTGATGCCTTAACAGAGTCAATCAACATTTTACCCATACCTGGGAAGGCGAAGACTGTTTCTGTCAATGTTGCACCACCAATAACTCCGATTACGGCACCAGGAATACCTGAAACCAAAGGAACCATGGCATTTTTAAAGATGTGTTTATTTGAAATTTCTTTTTCAGACAAACCTTTGGCACGAGCAAAACGTACAAAGTCCTGAGATTGCAAGTCGATCATGTAACGACGAATCCAGATAGCTGTACTTGGCGCACCCAACAAACCTAGAATGACTGCTGGTAAGACATAAGAACGCCAATCTCCAGCACCCAAAATAGGGAATGAGTCAGGCAGACCAATTGATGATCCAATCAAGCGGACGATATAAACCAAGGCAATCGTTGGAAGGGCAAGCAAGAAGGTCAGAGCACCTGTCGAGAAGCTGTCAATCCAAGTATTTTTGTGGCGAGCCATAGCAGATCCAAGTGGAATCGCAATCGCATACGAAATAATCAAACCAATCAAACCAGCAACCGCTGAACTTGCAATCATTGATGGGTATTGGTAATTGCTTTCTGTAGCTGTATATGGATCGTCTTTACCATAGTTGGCTACCTCACGCGCGTCTGCTTGACTTGGAGATTTGTAGGTACGAGAGTAAATATCTACAGATGAAGTCTTTTTACCCATAGGGAATTGAACTTCTGATGTCTTAGTTTGTCCCTGACCTTGTGTGATAACTTGAAGCACTGGTGTGTTTGCATAAGTTGGGTAAGAGTCACCCAAGTTGATGTTCACAAAGTTTTGGTGTACAAATGGGAATTGATTGTTGAAATACAAAAGGTATTTATGTTTTGTACCTGAACCAACCAATGACCAACCAATAGCAGGGTCATTTTCAAAACGAAGATAACGTTGCAAGTTTGGATTTTCAGGGTCTTGAATCTTGTTTGGATGATCAATGTCAATCAAGTTCGCATAGAATTTGAAAACACGTTCAAAAATCGGAATTTCACGCGTAGCATAGAATTGACCACTTTCTGAGAATACACCTAGCGTCCAACCATTTCCTAGTTGGTTGATGTATTTTTCGTAGATTGCCTTGTTGGTATCATTGGCATCTACTGTTACAGATGAGTCCATCGTGCTCGCTCTTTCTTGCAACTCTTTGGTATCGTAGTACTCGATATAGCCCATCCGTTCATAAACGGTATTTTCATAATTATCCCGCTTGTCCGGCGTCGTTGCAATCTTGTTATAGTTGGTATCCTGCTTGAAAATCAATTTTCGAGGAACCATCGTATAAATTATTGTGTAAGTCAAAGTTGTCACCAAGAAAATAGACAACAATGAACGCAATACACGCATAAAAATATATTTCTTCATATCGTTTCCTTTTAAAATCCCAAAAGAACCTTCTCCTCATGGAGAGAAAGTTCTCTTGAGAGTTATTTATTTAACGTGATTAGCCAATTCTTTTTGAACTTTTTCGTTTGATTCTTTTTTCTCTTTGAGCCATTTTTCACGAGCTTGTTCATAGTCAGCTTTTGTTACAACCTTATCTTGTAACTGAATATACTTGAAGTATACGTCTGAGCCCTTATCTCCAGATTGGCTGTATGATGCTGTGAATGGTACAACACGAGAAATGAATGGTGCAGCACCACTTGATGACATAGCTGGCAAGAAGAGGGAGCTGTCTGTCAACCAAGCTTGAGCAGCCGCATATTTTTCATAACGCACATTCAAGTCATTGGTTTCTTTTGCAGCTTCATCAACTAACTTGTCGTATTCTTTCAAACCAACTTGGGCAGCTGCTGCATTTGCTGGATCATCATAACCCATGTAAGTTTTTGTTTGTTCGCTGTTAGTTGTTTTCAAGATATCAAGGTAAGTTGATGGATCTTCATAGTCTGGGCTCCATCCAACTGCTCCTGAGAGATCCCAATCTTCTGCTGCAGCGTTTGCGGCATAGTATGTGATATTGTGCAACTCATCTTTAGAAATTTGTTGAATATCAATGACTACGTTTCCTTCACCAAGTACTGTTTCAACGGATTGTTTGAAGGATTGAATACGAGCAATAAGACCCTTATTTGTTTGGTCAACTGGAATATCCAAGTGGATAGGGAATTTTACACCTTCTGCTTCCAAAGCAGTCTTAGCTTTGGCAAATTCAGCTTTGGCTTTATCGGCGTTGAAGAGTCCATCTTGACCATCCGCAAAGTTAACATTCTTCCACTCATCACCGTAAGCAGCCATCTTTTCAGTTACCAAGTCACCGAAAGTTTTTTCACCTGCAGAGACAAAACCTGGTTTCACAAAGAGGTTACGAACTGCAATAGGAGCACCTTCTTTACCATTAATTTGTGCTGAGTAAGAAGTACGGTCAAAGGCGAAGTTCAAAGCCTGACGGAAGTCCTTGTTAAGAAGGGCTTTCTTGGTAGAAGTCTTCTCTTCATCAGTTGTTTTAGAAGTGTATTTGTAACCTTGACGGTCAATATTCACACCCAAACCAGCAATACCAGGTCCTGATGGAGTGTAGTAGATATTGTCTTTGTATGTTTCTTCTACCTTAGAGTAGTTTGAACTTGTTGGGAAGAGACGAGCATAGCTATAGGCTCCACTTGTAAAGTTACGTTCAATTGACTCTTGGTCTGATCCATCATAGAAAGCAAGGGTTACTTTATCAATGTGAACATTATCTTTGTCCCAGTAATTTTCATTCTTAGCGAATTCAATAGAAGATTTAGCAGTCAAACCTTTCAGTAAGAACGGACCATTGTAAAGCAATGATGTAGGGTCAGTTGCTTTGGCAAAGTCAGCCCCTTTTGATTTTTCAAAATCTTCGTTCAATGGCCAGAAGATTGAGTAGGCTAGCTTAGAGTTCCAGTATGGTTCTGGTTTGTTCAAAGTGTATTCAAGGGTATAATCATCAACTGCCTTTACACCTACTGAAGAAAAGTCTTTATTGTTTCCAGCTTTATAGTCAGCTAGACCTTTAACTGAATCTTCTGCTAGATAAAGTGCTTCAGACTTGTTATCAGTTGCGTGTTTCAAGCCATTTACAAAGTCTTTGGCTTTTACTTCAGCATACTCTTCGCCATCTGATGTAAACCATTTGACACCTTTACGAATCTTGTAGGTATAAGTCAAACCATCTTTTGAAACTGACCAGTCTTCTGCAACTGCAGGGACTAGGTTCCCATACTTGTCGTTTGTGAAAAGACCATCGATACCATTTGAAGTGGCAACCTTAGTACTTTGTTTCCCTGAAATGAGGTAATCCAAAGTTTCTGGGTCAGCTGAATAAATATAGCCATAATTTTTTGGCGCTGTAGAATCAGATGATTTTGAAGAACCACAAGCAGCTAAAACGCCAGTTGCTAATAGGGCAATTCCTGCTGCGACAAATACTCTACTTTTTTTCATATTGTTAACTCCTCTTTGAAAAATTTAGGCTTATTGGAAATTATAACATATATCTTTTAAAAAGTAAACGAATTTTCAGAATATTTAGGCGCATTTCTTCAAAAAACTTCTATTTGTCAAAATTCTACACTCTTTGTTTGCTATCTAGGTGATTAGATGGCAATTTTACAGCCTGTGAAGACTGATTCCCAGACTTTCTCTCTCGGTTTTAAAGTCTATCATAAAAAGGGAAAGTTTCCTAAATTGGATTTTCGGTTAAGAAACTATTGACGTAGAATCATTTTCAAGGTATAATAATAAACGTTGAGGCGGTATAGCCAAGTGGTAAGGCACGGCTCTGCAAAAGCTTGATCGTCGGTTCAAATCCGTCTACCGCCTTATAGTAAACCAAAAGACTCCTCGTGAGTCTTTTTTCTTATAAATGGGAGCTTGAGCACCTGATGGTGACTCAAGCTCCTTTATTCTGTTTCTTCTTCATTTTCTATTTCAGTGATTTGAACCTTCACCTTAGTGACACGTCCGTTTTTCACCTTGTCGTTGGTCAGGACGACTTGCTTGTTTTGACTGACCAGTTGGTAACTGATTTTCTCAGTGGTTGGAATCGTTCCAACACCCGTCAAATAATAACCGGCGATGGTATCCA
The DNA here is from genome assembly GCF_026782375.1 of Streptococcus oralis. Lineage (GTDB taxonomy): Bacteria > Bacillota > Bacilli > Lactobacillales > Streptococcaceae > Streptococcus > Streptococcus oralis_CL. The sequence continues at coordinate 144,013 of NZ_JAKUWJ010000003.1, forward strand.
CATCATCGCTTTCTAGTTCGACACCAAAGTAGTTATTGAAGTCGTTAAGATTCATGGTTCCCTGTGCAATATAGGTGTCCTCACCGATTTGATGGACTTCAATTTCTGCTCGGTCTGTCTCGTCGTCGATTTCTCCGACAATCTCCTCCAGCAGGTCCTCCAGTGTGACCAGACCAGCCATACCACCATATTCATCGAGCAAAATGGCCATCTGTCTCTGAGTATTTCGCAATTCTTTTAGCAAGTCATCCACAAAAATAGTTTCCGGGACAAAGAGTGGATCTTGTAAGATCCTCTTCCAGACAATATTGTCAAAACCATCCACAAAGGCCGCATTAAGAAGACTCTTGGTGTGAATAATCCCAATCACATTGTCCTTATCCCCATCATAAACTGGGATACGGGAAAAGTTCTGTTTTAAAATACTTTGGATAATGGTTTGACTATCATCCTGAATATCCACCATAAAGGCATCTGTCCGAGGAACCATGACTTCTCTTGCCATCAGTTCATCTAGAGAGAAAATCCCTTGCAACATCTCGATTTCGTCTGCATCCAAGGTTTCCTCACTCTTGGTCAACATGTACTCAATTTCATCTCGAGTCATTTTTTCATCCGCATCATCAAAGGTCATTGGTGTTAAACGACTCAAGAGATTGGTTGAAGCAGATAACAACCAGACAAAGGGACTGACAATCTTCCCAAGTCCAATAATTATCGGAACAGAACGAATGGCTAAGGCATCTTTGAGATTGAGGGCAATCCGTTTAGGATAGAGTTCACCAAAAACAATAGAGATGTAGGTCAAGAATGCCAAAGAGAGGAAACTTGCAATGGCATAAGCTGTTTCTCCATTCCCCATCCAAGAGGCAATTACTTGTCCAAGTGTAGCTGCCAATTTTGCCCCTGACAAGATCGTGATCAAGGTGATACCGACTTGAATGGTTGATAAAAAGTGATTAGGGTTTTCAAGTACCTTTAGCAAACGGATATAGCGTTTATCGCCTTCTTCTGCTTTTTGCTCTACTCGGGCACGATTTAGTGACACCATAGCCATTTCTGTAGCTGAGAAAAAGGCATTTAAAAAGGTCAATACAACTAAAAGTACAAATTGCAGTAACAAATCCTGACTGCTCGGGTCTTCCATGGTCTTTCTCCTAAAATAGTATCTTGTGTTCCATTATATCATAAATCGGCCTAGGAATCACATTATTTTCTAATTTATACAATCGCTCCCTTATCAATGACGGACAAGGGAGCAATTTTTATTCCTTTTTTTCTAGTTTGTCACCGTGACCTGACCTGTTCGGTAATCAAGTTGGATACCCTTTTGAACATTTGGAATCAGGACGTTGAATTCCAATTCGCCATCCGAAGACTTGGCTTCAATTTGTGAAGCAGATGGAACCAAATCCTCATTCGTAGCATAGTGGAGAGTTACCCGATAACGGACTCTCTTATTCTGGTCTAAGGCTTTCCTAACCAGACTCTCATAGTAGTTCTGCCCTGTCGAATCTTCCGCCTGAGCCTGATTGGCCCAAGCTGTCTGAACTGCAATGTTCTTGGGATTGCTGGTAGAAGCATCAAAGCCATCTAATCCACCTATCAAGGCATAACCCAACAAGTGCCCCCTATCTACTGCGTGTGTATAGGTTCCCTTTAAATTTTTAACCTGATGCCATCCCGGCGGTGTCCAAGAGGTCGAGCCGTTGCCTGTTTCTTCACGATTTTTATACTGCCGAGTCGCTTTGGATAAGAGAGCATTGGCAACCGTTGGGACGGTCTCTTTCCCGACTGGTTTTGTTTTATTATCCGCGTAGGGTTTGCTAGAAACTTTGGCATCTAGATTGGTTTTATTGCCATTTACGACAAAGGCACCTGCCCCATTCCATTCTAGACCACCTTTTATTTGATTCTTGATCGACTCGGTTAAGACACTTTCTGCCAACTCCTGACTAGGAGCTTCTGAAGCTTGTCTTTTCTGGCTAACCTTGGTTTTAGGGGTGTTTGGCGCTGACTGCATCTGCTTGATGTAATAGCTACCTGCAGATAATAGTAAGAATATGAGTAGCCCTATCAGAGCTTGTCTTGTTTTCTTGTCCATATCTCTCCTTATATCTCTAGAAAAAGACTGGTCTCCCAGCCTAATTTCCTGTAAATTTACTAATCAATTCTTGCCATTTCGCTGGAGACAAAATCGCCCATGGATCCTGTCCCTTTCCTAGAATTCCGTAGCCAATCATCAAGCCGATTCCTAAAGCAAGGAATCCCAGCAAGAGTACAATAAAAATCAACAGTAAGCGACGGAGTACATAACGTATATTTTTATTCTTCTTCATCATTTGCCTCAATCCGCTGAATCTTTGCTCCTAGCTGAGCTAACTTCTCATGGAAGCGGTAGTAGCCTCTGTCAAGGTGGACTAATTTACCAACAACTGTCTCTCCTTGCGCTACCAGACCTGTCAGAATCAAGGCCGCGCTGGCACGAAGGTCTGTTGATAGAACCTCTGCTCCCTGCAAGACTTGTCCTCCTACGATACGGGCTGTATCACGGATAATCTCCGAATGCAAGCCCATCCGACGCATTTCCTCCAGATGTTGGAACCGATTCTCAAATACAGTTTCCACCATGGTGGATTCCCCTTTTGCAACAGTCATTAAGGCTGTAAATTGAGCCTGCATATCTGTCGGGAATCCTGGATGTGGCAAGGTTTTCACATGAACAGCTTTAAGATTTTCCAGTTGAGAACGGACACGAATGCCTTCCGACTCCTCCGTTACCTCAACTCCCATTTCAAGGAGTTTGGCAATCAAGGGGCGATTATGCTCCCAGACTGCATCTCGAATGAGGACATCTCCGCCAGTCATGGCTGCCGCCACCATAAAGGTTCCAGCTTCGATACGGTCCTGTACCACATTATGAGTTGTTCCATGGAGTTCCTTGACACCAGTTACTGTAATTGTTTCAGTACCAGCTCCCTTGACCTTGGCTCCCATTTCATTAAGAAGGATAGCAAGGTCAACAATTTCCGGCTCACGCGCAGCATTTTCAATGACCGTCACACCATCAGCTAACGTCGCTGCCATCATCAGGTTTTGTGTCGCGCCGACACTAGGGAAGTCCATATAGATATGAGCGCCATGCAAGCGTTCTGCCTTGGCTTCGATGTAACCAGCTGTCTGGCTAATCTTAGCTCCCATAGCTTCCAAGCCCTTGAGGTGGAGATCGATTGGACGACTCCCAATGGTGCAGCCACCTGGCATGGATACCTTGGCATGTCCTACACGAGCAAGGATTGGGCCCAAGACAACGATCGATGCACGCATCTTGCTGACATACTTGTAAGGAGCCTCCTCTGTGATGTCACCAGTCGCATCGACTTCGACAAGATGAGCTTCCTCATCAAAGTCAACCTTGGCATTCAGACCACGAACTACTTGATTCATGGTGAAAACATCTGACAAGATCGGGACGTTCTGCAAGACTGTCTTACCCTTGCTTGCTAGAATAGTCGCTGCCAACAAGGGCAAGACGGCATTCTTTGCCCCCTCTATGGTCACACTCCCGACCAGACGATTATCACCGCCTTGAACCACAATTTTTTCCATAGTTGTTTCCTTTACTTTTGATTTTATAATAATCCTCTAAGTGCTTCTTGCCACAGTTGGTACAAACTGATAAAGAATGAACTCAAGATGTAGCCCATTACAATACTAAAGAAGCCTACCAACAAACGAACTTTTTTTGTGTTAGTAGCGGTTACTTTTAACACCTTTTCCCATCTCACAAGATCCTTTAAAAGGTAAAAACTCAAATAAATAAAGAGTATATGACTACTTAGAGTGAATAATAATTGAACCATTTGACTATTATACCATCTTATCCGCTTGCGCGCTAGTTTTCGATTTTTCTACGAATTAGGGGTTGTTTTTAAGGTAATCAATCGCATCCTGCAAGGTTTTAACGGGAACGATTTTCATCTCTGTCTTGATCGTTTTGGCAGCTTCTAGGGCTGTTTCATAGTTGCTTTTCGCATTGGGATCTGCTTTTTTCGCTTCCTCGGTGACTGGATTATCAGGAGCAAAAAAGACGTTTGCTCCCTGACGAGAGGCTGCAACAACTTTTTTGTCAATTCCACCAATGTCGCCAACATTTCCGTCCCGATCAATAGTCCCCGTTCCCGCAACGATACGACCATTACGAAGACCTGGATCTGCTATCTGGGTGTAGATAGCTAGACTAAACATGAGACCTGCACTGGGGCCGCCAATACCAGCTGTGGAGAAGCGAATCGGAACGTCACTGGTCACTTCCGTACGGTCAATCAAACCAATCCCAATCCCATTTTTCCCGTTTTCAAGAGTGATAATTTTACCTTCAGCAGTCTTAACTCTTCCGTCTTCTTCATAGGTCACCTTGACTGGATCTCCTAGTTTTTGAGAGTTGACATAGTCGACCAAGTCTTTTGAACTGTCAAATGTTTTGTCATTAACAGCCATCACGGTATCTGCTATGTTCAGAATGCCCTTAAAAGTTGAATTGTCTGTCACAGTTAAGACATAAACTCCCAGATACTTGAGTTCGATATCCTTACCAGCCGTCTTTAATCCTTGATACTTGGCCATGTTTTGAGAAGTTTGCATGTAGAACTGATTGATTCGCATAAACTCTGCATCAGTAGAGCCACCCGTAGTCTCCTTGGCACTTCTAATATCCGTGAAAGGTGTTAACCAAGCATAGACAAGATGCGACAGGGTTGCGTGTCGAATGCCGACTGTTACAAACTGGTAAGCTCCTGCTTCTGTGTCTTCTGTTTCATTGACTTTCAAAACTCGACGAATATCTTCCGCTCCACCTGGAACTTCTATGTAGTAGGGCAAAGGTACTACAAAGGCCAAAAAAGTCAATACTAGTGCTAGGATGGCATATAAGGGCCATCTAGTTTTTTTCTTCATGTTCTAATTCCTCCACAACACTGTTTGGAACATATTGCTGAATCTCCTGACCAAACTTCAGAAGTTCTCTCATGGCTGAAGAGCTAATATAAAGATGCTCTGGGCGACTATATAGGTAGACCGTCTCAATCTCTGGAGCTAGTTTATGATTGTAGTAGTCAAAACTAGCCTCGTATTGCAAGTCTGTAGCATTCCGCAAGCCACGGACAAGGGTTTTGGCTCCCAGTCTCCTTGCAACTTCGACTACCAATTCATCATGAGAAGCCAGCACCTCTACATTACCTAAATGCGCCACCGCTTTTTCGACTGCTCGTTTGCGATTTTCAACAGGGAGAAAACCTTGTTTGTGGGGATTATAGAACACCCCGACATAAAGCTTATCAAAAAGTTTGCTGGCACGTTCAATCATATCCAGATGTCCATTTGTCATCGGATCAAATGAACCTGTAAATAATCCAATTTTATCTGACATAGACTGTCACCTTACTAATCCCATATATTTTTTCCTTCCAGATGCCTAAGCAGGCGATTTCTTCTGGTAGTTCTACAGACTTATCGGTTTCGCAGACAACCATGACTTCTTGGGAGAAGAGATTTTTTTCTGCCATTTTTTCGATATCTGCAACGATTTGTTCTTTTGCATAAGGAGGGTCTAAAAAGACCAAATCAAATGTCCCTCCGACTTGCTCTAGAGCACGGTCAGCTTCCATCTTTAAGAGCTGAAATTTAGAAACTTCCTTGGTCATCTGGATATTTTCAGCGATGACTGCTTGTGCCTTTCGCTCCCGTTCCACTAAGACAGCACTGGACATCCCTCTTGACACAGCTTCAATAGACAGACCGCCACTGCCAGCATAGAGATCCAAGACACGACCACCCTCAAAATAAGGACCAATCATGTTAAAGATAGCTCCTCTCACCTTATCAGATGTCGGCCTAGTCGTCTTTCCTTCTAGCGTCTTGAGAGGACGCCCTCCGTAGATTCCTGATACGATTTTCATACCGTTTATTATACCAAATTATGGGCAAAAAGAGAAAGAAAACCGAACCTTGTGGTTCGATTCTCTACAAGATATTTTCGTAAATGTCGCGAACTTCTTGAGGCCAAACACTAGTCTGAACCTCTCCGATGTGTTTCTTACGAAGAAGGAACATGGCCATCCGAGACTGTCCAATCCCTCCACCGATTGTCAATGGGAAAAGACCGTTAAGCAAGGCCTTGTGCCATTCCAACTCCAGACGATCTTCGTCTCCTGTAAGGGCAACTTGGCGACGAAGGGTATCTTCATCTACCCGAATCCCCATTGAGGAAAGCTCAAAGGCACAGCCAAGAGATTCGTTCCAAACCAGAATATCTCCATTTAGCCCCTTGTAGCCATTCTCAGACTCTGTAGTCCAGTCATCGTAGTCAGGCGCACGTCCGTCATGCGGTTTTCCATCTGGTAACTCTCCACCAATACCAATTAAGAAGACTGCCCCGAATTCTTTACAGATTGCATTTTCACGCTCTTTTGGTGTCAAGTCTGGGTAACGTTCTACCAACTCTTCTGTGTGAATGAAGGTGATTTGCTTTGGCAAGATGGATTCGATATCATAGCGGGCTTCTACGGCTAGCTCTGTCAGACGAATAGCCTTGAAAATCTTCTCAACGGTTTCTTTGAGATAGGCGATATTGCGTTGACCATTTGGGATAACCTTCTCCCAGTCCCACTGGTCTACATAAACAGAGTGGGTCGCATCTAGTGAATCTTCATCTGGGCGCAAAGCCTTCATGTGAACAAACAGACCTTCACCTTCACCGAAACCAAAACGAGCCAAGGTGTGGCGTTTCCATTTAGCAAGTGAGTGAACGACTTCATAGGTTTCATCTGGAATCTGCAAAACCTTGACGGATACTGGATTTTCGACACCTGACAGGTTATCCTGCATCCCATCCCCGACCTTGCTCAAGATAGGACCTTGAACTTCAACAACTTCTAACTTATCTTTCAAATACTGGGTAAAAGTGTTTTTGACAAAGGAAATTTCTTCTTGTTGATGAATAAAACTTTTCTTCATAAACAGCTCCTCAAAAATTAGTTAAAAGCATTATACACCTATTTCCAAGAAAAGAAAAGAGTAAATAAGAAAAAGTCAGTGCTCTTTTGAACACTGACTCTGTCATTCATTAATCGTTTCGACCAAAGATTCGTAAGATGCTAAGGAAGAGGTTGATAAAGTCTAGATAGATGCTGAGAGCCATTGAAATGACCCATCCTGTCGCTACTTGCCCTTGTGACTGCTCATAAACATAGCGAATCTTTTGGTTGTCCCAAGCAATCAAACCTGAGAAAACCAAGACCATGGCAATACTAATCATGTAGTCAAAGAAACTATTGGCTAAAAATAGATTCACAACCATAGCAATGATGAGACCAACAAGCGCCGCCATCAAAGCTCGTCCCATTCCACTCAAATCTTTCTTAGTGAAAATTCCGATTGCCGCCATGACAAAGAAAAGAAGGGCACTGGATACAAAGGCTGATAAGACGGTTCCAGGTGTATAGAAGGCTACGACAAAGCTGAGCGTAAAGCCATTTAAAACAGAATAAACTAAAAATACTGGGAGAGCTGCTGGGCTATTTTTGGCAGCCATGCTACTTGCAACAAAGACTAGAGCAAGTTCTGCAAAAGTTGCAATCATCAACCAGAGACGGCCATGCATTAAAAAGTAGACCAATTGGGACTGAAAGACTGTCAACATCAAAGCTGACACGAGAGCTGATAGACCAATCCCCAGTCCCACAAAGGCGTAAACCTTAGCGTAAAATTGATTGAGACCTGAACGTTCTTGAATAATCGATTGATTCATTTTGATTCTCCTTTTTCTATAAATATGTCTTGATTATAACAAAGATTTTATAAATTAGCTGAAATAAAACATCAAAATGCCTGCTGCAACTGCCACGTTGAGACTTTCTGCTCGGCCTTTCATGCCAATATGAACCAGCTGATCAGCACTCTCAGCCATGACAGAACTAATCCCCTGCCCTTCATTTCCCATGACTAGAGCAAAGTTTTCTAAGGGAGAAAGCTCACGATAGTCCTTGGATTCTTTGGATAAGGTCGTTGCTAGAATGGGCAAATTGCTCTTCTTTGCCTCTTCTATAAAGATGGCAAGAGACATCCGATAGATGGGCAAATGAAAATGACTTCCTTGCATGGAACGCAGGGTCTTAAGACTGTAGATATCTGCTGACTTGTCTGAGACAATAACCCCTGTAAAACCTGCAGCATCCGCAGTCCGAATCATGGTGCCCACATTACCAGGATCTTGGACGTCTTCTAAAAATAGAAACTTACCCTGACTAAAATCAGGCAGTCCCACTTCTTCTTTTTGAAGAACAGCGACAATGCCTTGAGGAGTTTGCGTATCTGCTAAATCCCGCAAAATCTCCTCTGAAACCCAGACCGTTTTAGGAAAAGCAGCTAACTGATCTTGGTAACTTTCCAGAGCAAAAATCTTCTCAATCCTCACTCCAGCTTGAACAGCTTCTTCAAATAAGTGCCAACCTTCAATCAAATAGGCAGACTTTCGATGTTTTTTTTGATGCAATTTCTTGGCATTTTTTACCACTGAATTGGCTTTTGAGGTTATAATAGTCATAGAAATATTATAACACAATCAAAGGGGTTTGGTATGCAAAAGGTTAGAATGATTGCCCAAGGCAGGGTGCAGGGTGTTGGTTTTCGTTGGGGTGTTGTTACTCTAGCGCTTGAAATCGGTGGCATCACCGGTCGTGTCTGGAATAATGACGACGGCACAGTGGAAATTCTTGCTCAAGCAGAGTCTTCTGCCACTATGGCAAAATTTATCCAAGAAATCCGTAAAGGTCCAACGCGATTTTCAAAAGTCACCTATCTGGATGTGCAGATGAGCAATTTTTCATCCTATTCAGACTTCAAAGTTGCAAATTAGGTCTCCAGAACTATTGTATATTTTACAAAAAAACAGTAGAATAGAAAGGTATAATTTTTAAAGAAGGAATGAAAACATTGAAATCTATTAAACGTTTTGCCCTCTCTGCTATGGGAGTGGCTATGCTACTCGTCTTGACAGGCTGTGTCCAAGTAGACAAAGCAACAGGTAAGCCAGTTGGTCCCGTTTGGGATTTCTTGGGTGCTCCGATGGGAGAAGCTATCAAGTACTTCGCTACTGATAAAGGACTAGGCTTCGGGGTAGCTATCATTATCGTAACCATTATCGTGCGCTTGATTATCTTGCCACTTGGTATCTACCAATCATGGAAGGCGACACTTCACTCAGAAAAGATGAACGCCCTCAAACACGTGCTTGAACCACATCAAACACGTCTTAAAGAAGCAACAACTCAGGAAGAAAAACTTGAGGCTCAACAAGCTCTCTTTGCTGCTCAGAAAGAACACGGTATTAGCATGTTAGGTGGTGTAGGTTGCTTCCCTATCCTCATTCAAATGCCATTCTTCTCTGCTATCTACTTTGCTGCCCAGCTCACTGAAGGGGTAGCTAGCTCTACCTTCTTGGGTATCGATCTTGGTTCACCAAGTATGATCCTCGTAGCCTTTGCTGGTGTCCTCTACTACCTCCAATCACTCCTCTCACTTCATGGCGTAGAAGACGAGATGCAAAGAGAACAGCTCAAGAAAATGATCTACATGAGCCCACTCATGATTGTCGTCTTCTCCTTCTTCTCACCAGCCAGTGTGACACTTTACTGGGTTGTCGGTGGTTTCATGATGATTCTCCAACAGTTCATCGTTAACTATGTTGTTCGTCCAAAACTTCGCAAAAAAGTTCGTGAAGAATTTGCCAAAAATCCACCAAAAGAAAGCTCATTTTCAACTGGAGGCGGACGCAAAGATGTCACTCCAAACCAAGCAACTGCGATCATGACTAATAAGAAACATAAAAAACGCAATGCTGGTAAACAACATTCTAGAAAATAAGAAAAAAGCTTAGCTGAAAGGCTAGGCTTTTTATGCATCACAAAAGCCCGATGTTCCCATCAGGCTTCTTTTTATCCATGTACACGCTTCATGTAATCTTGATAGCTTTCTGTATCCATCAATTCCTTAGCGTTCTTCACACGGTCTGCTGTTGGAGGTTTGACTCCTTCGAGCGAATAAGGAATTCCAAGTTCACGCCACTTGAACTCACCCATCGTGTGATAAGGCAAGATTTCAAACTTGTCAACGTTTTTGAGGGTCTTGACAAACTTACCGAGTTCGATCAAGTCCTCATCTCTGTCCGTCAAACCTGGAACCAGCACGTGGCGAATCCAAACAGGCTTCCCAATATCTGATAGGTACTGGGCACAGGCCAAGATGTTTTTATTGGTTTGGCTGGTTACAATCTTGTGCTGTTCTTCGTTGATTTCCTTGATATCCAGAAGAACCAAGTCTGTCACCGCCATGAGTTTATTAAACTTTTCGAGATAACGTGGCTTGTTACGGAATGGAAGGGCACAGGTGTCCAAGGTACAGTGGATTCCTTTTTCCTTGGCCTTGGTAAAGAGTGCAATTAGGAAATCAATCTGTAAGAGGGCTTCTCCTCCACTAACAGTGATTCCTCCCTTGTCTCCCCAGAAACCACGGTAGCGAAGGGCTTCTGTCAAGACATCGTCTACTGTCCGTTCGCGTGATTTATTGGTCTCCATAGCCCATGTGTCGGGGTTATGACAGTACTGGCAACGCATGTGACAACCCTGCAAAAAGACAATGAAACGAATCCCAGGGCCATCTACCGCCCCAAAACTCTCTGTCGAATGCACCATTCCTGTCACTTGTCCATAGTCAATTGTTTCTTCAGACATATCGTCACCTTCCTTGAAACCGTTTTATAGTTTTATTATATCATGAGTAAGATGAAAAACAAGGTTTTTTGTCTATTTTTTAGAAAGCAATCTGTTTTTCACTTTCATTTTCATACCCTTTTAGTGATCTGGTTCAAAATCAAAACCATACAAGGTTGCGAAATAGTCCTCAGGACGCTCTGCACGGCGGATTTGGCGAGCATTTCCTTCTTCGGTATAGAGGATTTCTGCCGAGCGTAGTTTGGCATTGTACTGGTAACCCATGGAGAATCCATGTGCACCTGTATCATGAATCACCAGCAAATCACCGATTTCTGTATGAGGTAGTTCGCGGTTAACGGCAAATTTATCATTATTTTCACAGAGCGATCCAACCACATCTACGACCTCCACTGGTCCGTCTGGTTGCGTCAGATTGCTGATATGATGATAGACGCCGTACATGGCTGGGCGCATGAGGTTGACTGCTGAGGCATCCACACCCAGATAGGTACGGTAGGTTTTCTTTTTATGAGTTACCTTGGTGACGAGAACTCCGTGAGGTGCCAACATAAAGCGGCCCAATTCAGTGAAAATCTTGACCTGACCAAGACCTGCTGGCGTAAGGACTTCTTCATACACCTTACGCACACCCTCACCAATCATCGCAATATCATTTGGCTCCTGGTCTGGGCGATAGTTGACACCGATTCCGCCAGAAAGGTTAACAAAGTCCAGTAAAATGCCCAATTTTTCTTTGATTTCAACAGCCAATTCAAAGAGTTGACGTGCCAACTCTGGATAGTAGAGATGGGTCACGGTATTGGATGCTAGGAAGGAATGAATCCCAAAAGTCCTAGCTCCTTTTTCCTTTAAGATGGCAAAAGCTTCAAAGAGTTGATTCTTGGTCATGCCAAACTTAGCTTCCCCGGGATTGTCCATGATATCTGTTCCTAGCTCAAAAACGCCTCCAGGGTTGTAACGGCAAGAGATGATTTCTGGAATGCCTGCCGCTCGCTCCAGATGTTCAATGTCTTCAAAGGCATCCAAGTTAATGGTCGCACCTAATTCATGGGCATAAGCGTACTCTTGGTCTGGCGTATTGTTTGATGAGAACATAATCTCAGGACCTGCAAATCCAAGTTTATGGCTCATCAAGAGCTCTACATAACTAGAACAGTCCACACCACAGCCTTCCTCTTTGAGAATTTTCAAGATGGCTGGTGTTGGGGTGGCCTTGACTGCAAAATATTCCTTAAAGCCCTCGTTCCAGGAAAAAGCTTGGTTGACCGCTCTTGCTTTTTCACGAATCCCCTTCTCGTCATATAAGTGAAAGGGAGTCGGGAATTCGGAAACAATCGTTTCTAAATCTTCTCGGCTGATAAATGGTGTTTTCATAAGCTTCCTTCTATTCTGTTTGCAAAGAAAGGCTGGGACAATCGTTCCAACCTTTAGTTCTATCTCTTATTTGTCTTCGTCAAAGATATTTCCAATCTCGACATCGATGGATTGGTTCTTGACATCAATATTGGTTACTTTCAAGAGTGACTTGTAATCAAACTGCTTTTCACGTTCTTCTTGGGCATTGTCTGCAAAGACTGCGACACCAGCTAGTTCAGAATCGAACTCACGCAAGAGACTAATCATCCCGTTGACAGTTCCGCCACCTTTCAAGAAGTCATCCACGATCAAGACACGACTGCCTGCCTTGAGACTGCGTTTTGAAAGGAACATTTTCTCAATGCGGTCGCCACTTGATCCTGATACATAGTTGACGCTGACTGTTGAACCTTCAGTAATTTTCAAATCACGACGCACGATAACAAAAGGAACGTTGAGGACATTGGCAACTGCATTTGCAAGCGGAACACCCTTTGTTGCTACTGTCATAACGGCATCGATTTTTTGGTCCATAAAACTCTTGGCAATGATACGACCAATATTTTTCAAAATGGCAGGCGTACTAAGCAAATCAGATAGGTAGATGTAGCCACCTGGCAAGATACGGTCGCTTTCTGAAAGCTTATCACGCAAGTCTGCGATCATTTCTTTAGCTTCATGGCTCGAAATTGATGGTGTAAAGATAACGCCACCACCTGCTCCAGTCACTGTCTGGATATGGCCGATTTCGATTTCCTCAAAGGCACGCTTGATAATCACGATGTCCTCTGAGATAGATGATTTAGCTGATTCGTACTTTTCCGCAAAGGTATTGAGACTGGTTAGTTTGTATGGATTATTAATCAAATAGTTGGAAATGACAACCATCCGATCACTTCTTCTTAATTTCATTTTTATTTACCATTCCATTTAATTTTGATATTTTATCCATTATACCATATTCACATAAAAAAACGAACATTCTTGTGTAAAAAATGCTCGTTTTTCTTAAATTATTAATCTAAATCTGGTTTATAGAAGGAACGATTGTCCATGGCGAAGATTTTGTTGGTCATTTCTCCTTTATCCACCAAAGCAAGAGCTGTTGTCATCATCATCATGCTGGCATCGAGATTATCGATCATATGAATGATTTCAGCTTCCATCACACGAGGACGAACAGGACTACCATACTCGAGTAATCCATGGTGACTGAGGATAACATGGCGTAGAAGAACGACTTCTTCTCGAGTGTCATCGATGCCAAGCTCCATGACTGATTTGGTAATTTCGCTATCAATTAGGGCGATATGACCGATGAGATTGCCTCGCACTGTGTACTCCGTCTGATCAGGACCGCTGAGTTCTAGAACCTTGGCCAAGTCGTGCAACATAATCCCGGCATAGAGCAAGCTCTTATTGAGCTGAGGATAGATATCGCTAATGGCATCTGCCAAGCGCACCATGGTTGCCGTGTGAAAAGCCAAACCCGTTTCAAAGGCATGGTGGTTGGTTTTTGCAGCTGGATAGGAGTAGAATTCCTTATCATACTTGGTGTAGAGACTGCGAACGATACGTTGCCAGACAGGATTTTCAATTTTGAAAATCATTTGCGACATGTAGTCACGGATTTCCTTGATATCGACTGGTGACTTGACCTTGAAGTCAGCTGGATCATTGGGTTCGCCAGGCTGAGGCAGGCGGAGAGTGATTTGATTGACTTGAGGAGTATTATTATAAACTTCTCTGCGCCCCTGCATGTGGACCACTTTCCCTGCGGTAAAGGCCTCAACGTTATGAGGCTGAGCATCCCAGAGTTTTCCTTCAATCTCGCCACTATCGTCTTGGAAGGTAAAGGCTAGGTAGTTTTTCCCAGCTCGTGTCTGTCTCAGGTCAGCTGATTTGATCAGGTAAAACCCTTCAAACAGCTCATCTTTTTTCATGTGACTAATCTTCATATTCTTCCTCATCTTCTTGGAAATGGAGTAGATCAAGCGCAGGCTCACCTTCTGATAACTCAATGTGACGGAGCGTCCGCTCAATAGCTGTGGTGCGACGGTTTAATAATTCATCAATATTGCCAGAGGCATGTTGAAGATGTTTTTGTGCCTTAACCAAAATCCCCCCGAACTTGCCAAACTCAGTCTTAACGCTAGCAAGGGTCTTACTGATATGGTCGGCACTCTTTTGGATATTGAGAGTTTTGAAGCCAACCGATAGGGAGTTGAGCAGGGCTGATAGGGTACTTGGTCCTGCAACGATAATCTGCTCTTCCCGTCTCAAATCATCAAAGAAGACCGGATTGCGGACGATTTCTGAATAAAGACCTTCTGTCGGAACAAACAAGACTCCAAAATTGGTCGTCCGAGGCGGCGCTATATACTTGCTCTTGATATCCTTGGCGAAACGCTTAACGCTTGTCAAGAGAGATTTGCGACAGCGTTCAATCTCGTCCTTATCACCTGATTCATAGGCTTCTTCTAGGCGGTAATAATCTGCCAGTGGAAACTTGGAGTCAATTGGTAGATAGACGTATTCCTGGTCGCCTTGCCCAGGCAACTTGATGGCGTATTCCACTCGTTCACTGGAGTTTTCAACCGTTGCATATTCTCGTTCGTACTGGGTAGGCGTCATGATGTCTTCGATGATTTGCCCCAGTTGCAATTCACCCAGAATACCTCTCGTTTTGGTTCCTGAGAGAACCTTATTGAGGGCTCCGACATCGCGGGCAACTGTCTGCATTTCTCCAAGGCCGCGATTGACAGATTCCAGTTGTTTGGAGACTGTTTCGAAGGAAGCCTGCAAGCGTGTCTGCAAGGTTTTTTCTAACTTTTCCTCAACCGTTTGACGCATTTGTTCTAGGCGTTGCTCATTTGATTCCTGCAAAGCTTGGAGACGTTGGTCGGTCTTGTCTCTGGTTTGCAAGAGATTATCTGTCATTTCTTGACGGACTTGAGTCAAGCCTTGATGCAATTCCATTCGTACTTCCTGCAAGCGGTCACTAACAGCCACTTCCAAGTCTTTTTGATCTAGCTGGCTAGCTTGTCTGGCTTGTTCAAAGCGATAATCCAGTTGATCTGAAAGATTGTCTGCCTGATCCTCCAAGCTCTTGCTTAGGTGTTTCTCTTGCTTATCCTGCCTTTGCCAAATGAGAAAGAGTCCAGCTAGGTTGGCAATTAATAATAGTAATAATACAGTCTCCATCCTACCTCCTGTCCTTGCTGTGCAGTACGACTACATAGCCATCTGGGCAAGTCACCGAAACTTCCCTATCTATATATTCGTTAGAAGCGTACACTTTTCTAAAGAAAAAATTCTCCTCAGTCAACTCATACTTGGCACCGAGAATGGTCAACTGGCTATCCCGAACCGGCAGAAAGGCTAGATAGTCATAGTCCGAACGCGGTTCAAGCTGACTGGTTCCTTCTGGACAATAGCTAATCACATTTTGCCCATCCTCAATCTCTATCTGGCGCATATAGGGTGCTAACTTGGGATTGCTAGGCAGAAAGACATTGGCCAACATATGGTCAATACGGCCACCCAAAGCACCGAAAATAGTGACCTGAGCCTGAGGATTTTGCTCAAAGACGGTTAAGAGAGCCAATTCCAGATCCGTATCATCCTTTTCTGGCTGGGCTTGAACGAAATGCTGAGCACGTGCATGAATCAACTGACGTTCGTCTGCAGTGACAGAATCAAAATCTCCAACTGCTAGAGCCAGAGGAAGATCTTCTTCCAAGACCCAGAGCGATCCTCGATCCACACCGACAAAGCAATCAAAATCCGTCCGATAATGACCACGGTCTCCACCTGCAAAAACAGCAACCCTAGTCCAGTTGTTTTCTGAGCGTTTGCACTCGTTCATTGACATCTCCCTTAAAGACATAAGACCCTGCTACAAAAACTGTAGCACCAGCTTCTTTAGCTTGAGAAATGGTTTGATCATCAATCCCACCATCGACTTCGATCTCAAAATTCAAGCCTTTTTCCTCACGAAGGGTAACCAACTCACGAATCTTATCCATGGTTTCAGGTAGAAAGGCTTGCCCGCCGAAGCCAGGGTTAACCGTCATGACGAGGACTTGGTCCACTAGGTGAAGTACGTGTTTGATAGTTTCAACCGGTGTACCAGGGTTAACGACAACAGAAGGCTTGACACCTAGAGAACGAATCTTTTGAAGAGCACCATGGATATGAGGCGTTGCTTCGACATGAATGCTGATGATATCTGCACCTGCACGCGCAAAGTCCTCTAAATGGTGCTCAGGATTAGCCACCATCAAGTGGCAGTCAAAGACCATCTTGCTATGGGGACGAAGAGCTTCAACCACACCTGCACCAAAGCTGATCTGAGGTACAAAGTGACCATCCATGATATCGATATGGGCATATTCTGCCCCAGTTGCTTCTAGGTGTTTGATTTCACGTTCAAAGTTGGCATAATCTGCTGCCAGAATTGACGGAGCAATCTTGTATTGAGACATCGGTTTCTCCTTATTTTGGAATTTTTTTGCTGACTTTTTTATAGGTTTCTCTGCGATTTTCAATCTCACTGAGGAATTGCAGGTAATTGTCAAAACGGAAGCTGGCAATGATACCTTCCTCTACTGCTGGCTTGACTGCACAGGACGGCTCATGGGTATGGGTACAGGTACGGAATTTACAGTCTCGACTGACACTAGCAATCTCTGGAAAAGCCTGATTGAGGTCTTCAGCCGTTGATACTTCGTAATCCAGCGATGAAAATCCTGGTGTGTCTGCGATTTTCCCGCCATTGAGATTGTAAAAACTAACAGCTCGAGTGGTATGACGACCACGGCCTAGACTATCAGAGATTTCTCCTGTTTCAAGATTGAGGTCCGGTGCGATTTTATTGAGAAGGGTTGATTTTCCAACGCCTGTCTGCCCCATAAAGACCGTCACCTTGTTTGTCAAAAATGGCAAGAGTTCTTCTTTATTAGTCACAAAGTCATAGCCAATGGCACCGTAAGTTTGCTGGTAAAAATCCAGTTCTCCTCTATCTTCCAGCAAGTCCATTTTAGAAATATAGACAATAGGATGGATGCCCTTGTGTTCTAAGAGTACCAAGAAGCGATCCAGCAAATTGCTGTTGAACTCCGGTTCCTTGACGGACATGATCACCACAGCTTGGTCAATATTGACAATAGGTGGACGGACCAGACTGTTTTTCCGTTCGTGAATCTTGAGAATATAACCTTCAGAATTTTCCTCCGCAGAAAAATCTACCCAATCCCCAACATAGGGTGTATGACCTTTTTTACGGAAATTTCCACGCGCGCGTGTTTGATAAACCTGACCGTCACTCTCCACATAGTAGAAGCCCGCCAAGGCTTTAATGATTTGTCCCTGCATCTTAGAGTCCTTGTCCTTTAAGCGCATCTGAAAGGCTAGCAAATTCTTCCAAGCTTAGTGCTTCCCCACGCACACTTGGTGACAAGCCTGCTTGGTCCAAAGCCTTGGTCAGCTTATCCTTGACTTCTTCGGTCTTGCCAAAGTAGCCTGTTAAGTTGTTCCACAAGGTCTTGCGACGATGAGTGAAACTAGCCTTGGAAACCTTAAAGAAGAAATTCTCATCTTCGACTGCTACGGCTGGATCTGGACGGCGCACCATTTTCAAGATGGCCGAATCCACATTTGGTGCTGGCACAAAGACCGTACGAGGCACGATAAAGGCAACCTTGGCTGTCATGTAATACTGGACAGCAATCGACAAACTACCGTAAGCCTTGGTATTGGGTTGAGCGGAGATACGATCTGCCACTTCTTTCTGCATCATGACCACAAACTCACTAAAAGGAATGCCACTTTCAATCAAGTGCATGAGAATAGGTGTCGTGATATAGTAAGGCAAGTTGGCTACCACCTTAATGGGCAGGTCAGGATTTTTGAAATTCTGAATATGCTGCGCCAAATCGACCTTGAGAATGTCCTCGTTGACTACGGTAACATTGTCAAAATCACGCAGAGTATCCGCTAGAATTGGCATCAAACGGTGGTCGATCTCAAAGGCCATGACTTGAGCTGCGCGCTCAGCCAAAAATTCTGTCAAGGCACCAATCCCTGGCCCGATTTCAATGACATTAACCTGATCATTAATTTCAGCCGTATCCACGATTTTTTGAAGGATATTGGTATCCGTCAGGAAATTTTGCCCGAAGGACTTTTTAAAGGTAAAACCGTGACGCTCCAGCACTGCCTTGGTCACGCTGTAATCTGCAATTCTCATCTGTTCTCTTTTCTATTATCTGTTACTACTATTGTAACACATTCCCCATGCATTTTGAGGTCTGCTCAACTATTATCATAAGATTTCATCACCTCTTCCACTTCTGCCAAGGTTACTCCAAACAACTCTAAGCGCTTAAGCAACTGCTTGCCGTTGGAATAGCCGATACGGAGGCTTTCTCCTATATATTCTCTGCGTTTTCGACTATCCGCTCCTGCTAGGAAACCAAGGCGAATCAAATCACTCCGACTAATGTCAAACTCGTTCTCATTTTCAAATTGTTCTGTCACCTGAGCCAGAGCTGTTTTTAGGTCCTCATAGCTGGCGTGTTCGATTCCCAGTGAACGCCCCTTGGTCTTGGACTTGGGAACCGCTTCATCTCGTTTGAGAAAGGCATGCTGAACTGTCGGAATGGCCGTCATAATCATGCGACGAATGCGCTCACCGTTAAAGTCAGGATCTGTAAAGACAATGACTCCATGCAGTTCATGCAAGCGTTGAATTCGCTCTATATCTTGATTATTGATTGCGGAACCTCGTGTCTCATAGGTCTCTACGTCAAAATAACGTTTGAGATTAGCTGTATCATCCCGTCCTTCGACCACGATGACTTGGGAAATTTTCTCTTTCATGATTGTTTTTCCAATCCAAAAATACGCTCAGCATTGGCACTTGTCACAGCAGCTAATTCTTCTGTCGTCATGCCACGCAAGTCAGCGATAAAGTCCACCACATAGCGAGTATAGGCTGTTTTGTTTTCGCGACCCCGTTTAGGAACTGGTGCCAAGTAAGGGGCATCTGTTTCTACCAACATCTTGTCCAAAGGAAGTTCTCTGGCAGCTTCTTGGATATCCGTCGCTTTCTTAAAGGTCACCACTCCTGAGAAGGAAATGGTCATGCCAAGCTCAACAAACTTTTCAGCCCACTCAAGAGAGCCCGAGAATGAATGCATGATGCCACCACGAGAACCAACGCCCTCGCTCTTGATGATCTCATAAGTATCTTCTAACGCATCACGGGTATGGACCACAAAAGGTAAATTTAAGTCCTTGGATAACTGAATCTGACGGCGAAAAACCTGCTCCTGCACTTCCTTAGATGCTGTCATCCAGTGATAGTCCAGACCAATCTCACCCAAGGCAACTGCTTTGGGATGTTTTAACTTTTCAAGCAAGTAAGCTTCGACCTCGTCTGTGTATGTCCCTGCTTCAGTCGGATGCCAGCCAATAGTTGCGTAGAGTTGCTCATACTCATCTACCAATTTTAGGGCACGTTCAATGGTCGGCTTGTCAAAACCAACAATATTCATCCGGGTCACACCCATCTCAGCAGCTAGGGCTAATTCTTCATCTTCCCTTCCTGCAAATTCTTCTATATTTAAATGTGTATGCGTATCAAATATCATCTCTTCTAACCTCGTTTTCTTCCCTCTATTATACCAAAAAAGAGAAAGAGAGGTAAAACCTTCTTTCTCCATTTTTTTCTTTATTCTACATGCTTCGCTAGATCTTCTTGAGCTTTTTTGTTGGAATCAGCTTTTTCTTTTTGCCATTTTTCATAAAGCTCTTGATACTGTTTCGCAGTTACGGGATCCTTTTGCAACTCAACATACTTGTAGTTGTCCGCATCCCCTTTGTGTCCGACAAATGAGAAGGCTCCTGTGAATGGCACAGTCTTACGGAAGATTGGATTAGCTCCACCACTTTGAACGGGTAGGAAAAGAGCACTATCTGTTAGCCAAGCTTGAACTTCAGCAAATTTTTCATAGCGAGCCTGAGTATTTTCAACCTCATTTTCTGCCACATCCAACAACTTCTTATAGGTAGATAGATCAATTTTTTCCTTGACATCATTGTCTTTTCCTGGGGTCAAACCAAGATTTTTTAACTGAGAACCAGATTCTGGATCCAAGAGGTCAAGATAGGTCTTAGGATCAGAGTAATCTCCGCTCCAGCCTGAGATGTCGATGTCATAGTCCTTTTGTTCAGCTGTATCAGCAAAGAAGGTTGCATTGTCTTTCTCGTCTGGAGACAATTGAATCACATCGATAACAATATTGTCTGATCCAAGTGTTTCTTCAACCGTCTGCTTGAAAGAACTTGCTTGCTGTACGTCTAACTTGGCAGTCTGGTCAACCAACATATCTAAATGGATCGGGAAGGTAACACCTTCTGCCTGCAAACTTTCTTTGGCTTTAGCGAATTCTGCCTTGGCTTTATCAGCATTCAAGAAGGCAGGTTGCGCGTCGTTCAGATTGATATTTGACCACTCTGTACCATAGTTGACTATCTTTTCATTGACAGCATCCCCGAAGTTTTTGCCTCCGATTTGAACAAAGTTGCTCGGTGTGACTGTGTTTCGAAGAATACGGTCAGCTCCATCTTCTCCATTTGTCTGCGCAGCGTAGGCATGACGGTCAAAGGCAAAGTTAATCGCCTGACGGAAATCTTTATTTTGCATAGCTAGACGTGAATCCGTCTTTTCTTTATCCGTCTGTTTCATGGTTTGATTGTAACTTTGACGGTTGACATTGAAAAGATAATAGAAGGTCACAGCGTTTTGAGGAGTATAAGTAATCTTATCCTCATTCCCTTTTTTCAGCTGGTCAAAGACAGAACTTGTCGGGAAGATACGTCCGTCTGTGTAGTTACCTTCTAAGAATGCTCGAGCCAAACTATCTTGGTCTGAACCATCATAGAAGGAAAGTTTTACCTTCTCAATCTTCACATTGTCCTTATCCCAGTAATTAGGGTTCTTTTCAAACTCAATTAAAGATTTTGATGTGAAAGACTTGAACAAGTATGGCCCATTGGACAGGATGCTAGAAGGCGTTACACTTCCAAAGTCATCTCCCTTAGATTTCAAAAAGGCTTCATTGACAGGGCTCAAAATCCCCCCGGTTGTCTTCGAATTCCAATAAGATTCCGGCTTGTTCAAAGTGTATTGAAGAGTATAATCATCCACAGCCTTGACTCCAACAGTCTCAAAGTCAGATGTTTTCCCCTCAACATAGTCTGCCAAACCTTTGATTGAGTCTTGGACCAAATACAAGTTTTCAGCCTTTTTATCAGCTGCATACTTCAGACCGGTCACAAAGTCATGAGCTGTCACTTCAGCATATTCTTCTCCCTCAGAGGTATACCACTTAGCTCCTTGGCGGATTTTGTAGGTATAGGTCAAACCATCTTTTGATACTGTCCATGACTCTGCCATAGAAGGAACGAGGTTCCCGTACTTATCATTTTCCAACAAACCATCGATCAAGTTTGTCGTAATACTAGAGGTCGAACCACGTGTTGAAGTGATATAGTCTAATGTATCTGGGTTACTTGCAAATACATATGAGTAGGTTTTATCTGCAGCATTTGACTGCGTTGAGCCACAAGCTGCCATCAAAAAGCTTGCACTCAGAATTCCAGCTCCTAGTAGAAGGGCTTGTGATTTCTTCATATCTGTTCTCCATTTTTATAGTATATGAAATATTATACACCATTTCAGCAAAAATATAAAGCATTTTCAGACTGGTATTATAGGAAAAAAGAAAAGCCAGTAGACTCGAGTTCCTACTGACTTCTTTGTTGAATTCGTTTGGATTAAGCAGCCAAAACTTTGCGTCCTTTACGACGACGAGCTGCCAATACGCGACGACCGTTTTTAGTTGACATACGGTTACGGAATCCGTGTTTGCGCGCACGACGAAGTTTACTTGGTTGATAAGTACGTTTCACGATGAATACCTCCTCATAGATTTTGTATTCGTTTAGCCGGCTATAAAGTGATCAGTTACTAAACATACTTTACTATTCTATCTGATTCTGCCACTTTTGTCAATAGCTCCAAGCAAATGTTTTCTAGCTTTTCCTATGAAAGCCCTATCTACGATACTGACTCAAGAAACGTGTCATCTTTTCTTGGATTTGTGCCAATTCATCCACACGAGGAAGGTAAACGATACGGAAATGGTCTGGTTCCTTCCAGTTAAAACCGCGACCATGAACCAAAAGAACCTTTTCTTGTTTCAAGAAATTGAGGACAAACTGCTCATCATCATCGATGCGGTACATATTACGGTCAATTTTAGGGAAGATATAAAGACCCGCCTTAGGCTTGACTGCAGATAAACCTGGAATATCTTGAATGGCATTATAGATAAAGTTTCTTTGCTCATAGATTCGACCACCAGGAAGGAGCAATTCGTCCACTGACTGGTGACCTCCTAGCGAGGTTTGTACAACTTGCTGGGCCAAAACGTTGGAGCAAAGGCGCATATTTGACAGCATATTGAGCCCTTCGATATAGCCCTTAACATGAGTCTTAGGTCCAGACAAGACCATCCAGCCTACACGAAAACCTGCGATACGGTGAGATTTTGACAGACCATTCATGCTGACGCAGAAGACATCTGGAGCCAGACTTGCTACAGGTGTATGCACATGTCCGTCCATCACCATGCGGTCATAGATTTCGTCCGCAAAGATGATCAAATCATGCTGGCGCGCAATCTCGATAATATCTAATAAGAGTTCCTTAGGATAGAGAGCTCCCGTCGGGTTATTTGGATTGATAAGGACAATGGCCTTGGTATTAGAGCTAATCTTAGATTTAATATCCTCCAGATCAGGGTACCATTCTG
The DNA here is from genome assembly GCF_026782375.1 of Streptococcus oralis. Classification (GTDB taxonomy): domain Bacteria; phylum Bacillota; class Bacilli; order Lactobacillales; family Streptococcaceae; genus Streptococcus; species Streptococcus oralis_CL. Next base: position 167,042 of record NZ_JAKUWJ010000003.1, read on the forward strand.
CTTCTTCATCACAGATATAGTGAACAGCATTTCCTCCAGCCAAGCTGACAGCAGCCGTCCAGAGAGGATAGTCTGGCATAGGTACCAAGACTTCATCACCGTTATCCAAAAGCCCTTGCATAGACATAACAATCAGCTCACTGACACCGTTACCTAGGTAGATGTCGTCGATGCCCACGTTTGGAAATTTTTTCAGTTGGCAATACTGCATAATAGCCTTACGTGCTGAAAAAATACCCTTAGAATCAGAGTAACCTTCACTATCACGCGCATTCATAATCAAATCATGAATGACCTCATCAGGTGCTGTAAAACCAAATTCAGCAGGATTCCCTGTATTTAGACGCAAAATCTTTTCACCATTTGCGCGCATCCGCATGGCTTCTTCCAAAACCGGACCACGAATATCATAAGCCACATGCTCTAACTTACTAGACTTGTTAAATTCTTTCATCTTTTTTCCTCAATTCATCAGGATAGTAACATTATACCACTAGACAGGCCATGCGACAAGTTTTCTGAAACAAGCCAACAAAAGAAAAGTCTCGCTAAATGCGAAACCCTTCGGACATAGAAGATTGATCCTTTAGCTAAGTCCTATCACATGCCAAAAGACAGACCAAGAAAGACCAAAGCTAAAAAAGAATCATACAAAAGATTAAACATAAGAAACAAGCCCCACGTGACCAAATAGTCCATGTGCCCACTTCTTTTGGCTACTAAATATAGGATTAGATGATAAACCAAATGAAAAAGTAAAAATCCCACAAATCCTGGATAAAGAATCGGAATAACCTTCTCTAGCTGCCAAAGCATCACTACTTCACCTACAAGTGACGCAAGGATAATTCCATGATAAAGAAAACTTATTTTTTTAGAAGCTTGAACAAAATCTTTCATGCTTTCTCATCCCCTCGCTGTGTTTTCTACTATCCCGTTTTCTTTTATTTTAACATATCTCCACCAAATTGAATCTCCAATCATATTTATTTAAATCTGATTTTTGCTTTACTTCTTTAGTGAAAAGGGTTACAATAACAGTAAGAAAATTTCAGGAGGTTTCATTATGGCACAACGTTACCAAAATGTTATGGTCGCAATTGATGGTTCTAAAGAAGCAGACTTGGCTTTCGTCAAAGGTGTTTACACTGCTCTACGTAACGAATCCAAGCTCACCATTGCCCATGTTATTGACACACGCGCTCTTCAAAGCGTGTCTACCTTTGATGCTGAAGTTTACGAAGAACTCCAAGTCGACGCTGAAAGTCTGATGAAGGAGTACGAAAAGCGCGCAAGAGATGCTGGTGTGACCGATATTCACATCGTCATCGAAATGGGAAATCCAAAAACCCTCCTTGCCCGTACTATTCCAGACGCAGAAAATGTCGATCTGATACTCGTTGGTGCAACAGGGCTCAATGCCTTTGAACGCCTCTTGGTTGGCTCTTCATCTGAGTACATTCTCCGTCATGCGAAAGTCGACTTGCTGGTCGTGAGAGAAAGTGAAAAAACATTGTAATCATAAAAAAAGGAGCACGGAGCTCCTTTTTTTATGACTTATTTCTGTTTTTCTTTGTGGCGCTCATAGGCCTTCATCTGGCGTTGGATCTCTTTTCGAATCGCAGCTTCCGGGGCATAGTGTTCATCCCAGTCATCTGGTTTTAAAATTTTATGTGTAACTGGATCAAAATGAGCTTTTCCATCAGGGAACACTTTCCCCATATTCGCCTCGTGAACAATATCAAAGATACGTTCCGGATCTACTCCCATTAAGACAAAGCTACCATAGGTAAAGTAGAGAGTATCGATCAAGGCATCAACTTGCCCAATCAAATCTTTTTGGGCCGGTGTCTTTTTCACCACTTTCTCTGCAGCCTTATCAATCGCCTCGTGCATACTTGCAAGCGACTGCTGGAATTCTTCCTCTGAAGAACTTGCTGCACGAACAAACTCTACTAATTCTTCAATTTTAAAGTCTGCACGGTGGGTCGCTCCTTCAACATCCCAGGCCCGTGGTTCTTCTTGGGTTCGTTCATCCATCATGTGGTGGAAGGTTTTGACCTTATTGAAGTGGTAGTCCCGACTGACAAATACCTTTTCTGCTGCTAAAACACCAAAATGTTCGAGTGCCTTGTGGATACCATCTTGTTGGTTACTTGCAGTGATGTGTTTGGCAACCTCTTTGACGCTGTTACTGCCATTTCCCATAGCCACAGACATACCGACACCCGCCAACATTTCCAGGTCATTGTCTGAATCTCCGAAGGCCATGACTTGGTTGAGGTCGAAACCATATTCTTTCCCAATTAGGCGAATGCCTTCTAATTTTGAATTCCCTTGGTTGATGATATCTGCTGCGAAAGGATTGCTTCGAGTCAATTTCAAATCTTCAAAATCACTGGCAGCTTTCTCAGATTCTTCTGGAGTCATCAGCATTAACACTTGATAGATTGGCTCATTTATCAAACGAAGCAGGTCATCTTCCTTTTGAGGGACTGCCTTGCTAACCATTCGATTAAAGGAACGGCTAACGGTTCTTGTTAAGGCAGTCGGGATAAAACGGCTCACCAGCTGTGAAAAGGATCCGAGACCAAAGGACATAATTTTAGAGCCAACTACTGCATGCTCCGTTCCAAGAGCGATTTCTTTACGCTCCTTTTTAGCATAAGCAATCAGTTGACGTAGACTTGACTTAGCGATTGGGCTTGCAAAGAGTACCTTTTCTTTATTAAAAATGTATTGGCCGTTGTAGGTCACTGCAAAATCCAAGTCCAAGTCTTCCATCAATTCCTTGACAAAGAAAGGTCCCCGTCCTGTCGCCACTCCAACAAGCACCCCTTGTTCTTTAACGATCCGAATTGCGTCCTTAGTGGATTTCAAAACACTCTTACGATCGTTGACTAGCGTTCCATCGATATCAAAAAAAACAGCTTTGACTTCCATCCTATCCCATTCTCCCCTTTTGTGTTACAATGATTATACCACATTTCAGAAAGAGTGAGTAATTCATGCCTAAGAAAATCCTTGTTTTACATACAGGTGGGACTATTTCCATGCAAGCAGACGCCTCTGGCGCAGTTGTGACCAGCCAGGACAATCCCATGAACCATGTCACCAATCCTCTTAAAGGGATAGAAGTCCATGCCCTAGACTTTTTTAACCTACCGAGCCCCCATATCAAACCCAAACACATGCTAGCCCTCTACCATAAGATTAAAGAGGAAGCAGACAACTACGATGGGGTTGTGATTACACATGGGACGGACACTTTGGAAGAAACAGCCTACTTCCTTGATACCATGAAAATCCCCAACATGCCCATCGTTCTAACCGGAGCTATGCGTAGTTCCAACGAACTCGGTAGCGATGGCGTTTATAACTATCTGAGTGCTTTACGAGTCGCCAGCGATGACAAGTCAGCTGACAAGGGTGTCCTGGTCGTTATGAACGATGAAATCCACGCAGCCAAGTACGTCACCAAAACCCATACCACCAACGTCGGGACCTTTCAAACTCCTACTCACGGGCCTCTCGGCCTCGTCATGAAGCAAGAAATCCTCTACTTCAAAACAGCCGAGCCACGAGTTCGCTTTGATCTTGATTGCATACAAGGTCTGGTGCCTATCATCTCCGCTTATGCAGGTATGACCGATGAACTGATCGACATGCTGGATTTAGAGCACCTAGATGGGTTAGTCATTCAAGCTTTTGGAGCTGGAAATGTTCCCAAAGAAACAGCCCAAAAATTAGAAACTCTCCTCCAAAAAGGAATTCCAGTCGCCTTGGTTTCACGTTGCTTTAACGGGATTGCCGAGCCCGTCTACGCCTACCAAGGGGGGGGAGTGCAGTTGCAAGAGTCTGGCGTTCTCTTTGTCAAAGAACTCAACGCTCAAAAAGCGCGCCTCAAATTATTAATTGCCCTTAATGCTGGACTAAAAGGACGAGCCTTAAAAGACTATATGGAAGGCTAATCCTCTTCTCTAGAAAGCAAAATCAGGAAATCTTCACGATTCCCTGATTTTTTTATTTGCGTTTTCGTGTAGAACGACGTTCTGTCAAACCATGAGGTAGGAGAACTTCGCGCTCTTCCAATTCTTCCTTATGCATAATCTTAGTCAACATACGCATGCTGATAGCCCCCAAATCATAAAGCGGTTGGGCAACTGTCGTCAAGTTTGGACGGGTGTATCGTGCAATTTGAGAGTCATCCGTCGTAATGATTTCAAACTCTTCTGGCACTGAAACACCATGATCTGATAAACCATTTAGCACACCTGCTGCCAATTCGTCACCGGTCACAACTGCAGCTGTGGCTTGTGATGAAACCAACCGTTCTGCCAAGGCATAACCATCGTTATAGCTATATTTTGATTCAAAGACTAAGCCCTCGCTATAAGGGACTCCTGCTTTTTTCAAAGCTTCCTTATAACCAATCAAACGAACCTTGCCATTGATATCATCAACAAGTGGGCCACTCACAAAGGCAATTTTCTCATTTTCTTTAAGAAGATAGCTCACTGCGTCAATCGTGGCTTGTTTGTAGTCAATATTCACACTTGGAAGTTGGTGTTCTACATCCACCGTACCTGCAAGAACAACCGGCGTTCGTGAACGAGAAAATTCTGAACGAATCTTTTCAGTCAAGTGATAGCCCATAAAAATAATCCCATCGACTTGTTTTGAAAAGAGCGTGTTAACCACTGAAACTTCCTTTTCATCATCCTCATCACTATTTGCTAGGACAATGTTATACTTGTACATTTCAGCAATGTCATCAATCCCCTTAGCAAGTGTTGAGAAATAACCATTGGTAATGTTAGGAATCACAACTCCGACTGTCGTTGTTTTCTTACTAGCCAAACCACGAGCGACCGCATTTGGACGATAGTCCAAGCGTTCAATCACTTCGAGGACTTTTTTTCGAGTGTTCTCTTTAACATTCTTGTTGCCATTAACGACACGGCTAACTGTTGCCATTGAAACTCCTGCTTCACGGGCAACGTCATAAATCGTTACTGTATCATCTGTGTTCATTCCGTTTCCTTTCTATATTGAAAATTTCGCTTTCACGCATCTGCTTACTCCATTTTATCACTTATTGTAAACACTTTCAAGTATTTTTTAGAGAAACTTTGAAAAAATTTCACAGTCTATTCTCATTTTGAAAAAACAAGCAGGATTCCTTGATTTTTCAGCTTTTTTACTGTATGATAAGAAAAATAAAAGGAGGAAGGAAACATGGCTTTTACAAATAAACAGAGACGTTCCGCCAGTTTTGGTGTTGTGACCAGTCTACCCGACGATGTTATTGACTCTTTATGGTTCATTATCGATCATTTTTTGAAAAATGTCTTTGAATTAGAAGAAGAACTCGAATTTCAGATTCTCAACAACGAGGGGACCATTACCTTCCATTTCTCTAGTCAAAACCTTCCGACTAGCATCGATTTTGATTTCAATCATCCTTTCGATCCCCTTTACCCTCCTAGGGTCCTTGTTTTAGACACGGACGGTAAAGAAACCATTCTCCTTCCAGAAGAAAATGACCTATTTTAAAAACTCTAGCTTCTCGGCGTAAACTGCTGAGGAACTAGAGTTTTCTTTTTTTAATAAATGGAGCGACTAACAACTAGACCATTGGGTTTTGTGTACTCTAAATCAAGGTAATCCTGGTAAGTCCCCGGTACAATGAAACCTTGGGGACTTAATATATCCGTCCCAGCTTTTCCCACGATTGAGTCTGCCAGCAAGACACAATTGGTACTGAGAACAAAGTAGGTCTTAAACTCGGATGAGCTAAATTTATAGAGGGTCGCATCCGCTTCTTGCTTCAGTTGGTAGGAGTAGGTATGCTTGACCTCACCTTCTCTTCTTTTCATCAACTGAGAGCTCGGCTCCCAAGGAATTAACAAATCTTCTATTTCTTCTAAACGAGCTTGGATAGCATCTTTCTGTTGTTCTGTCAAACTTAGACCATAAGCAAACAAGGTCTTCTGACTTTCCCTCTTACAGAGCTCGATGTATTTTTCCCGATTGGCCTTAAACAAGACACCGTCTCCAACCATGCCGAATAAACGCTCCGAGTGAGGATCATAAGAGCCATAGGAAATAACCTTCCCTTGGTAACAAATATCCACATGTCCCATAGCGAGGAAGAAAGAGGTTTCTGAGGTATGAATAAAAATTTCTAGATCAACTACCTGATCATTTTTTCTTTCTGAATGAACTTCCCATTCTTGGCTTTCATGATTTGACAGCCACTCATTTAGTTTTCGCAAGGTGCTGATAGGGATCAAAGCCGTCACAAAGATCGGCAGAGTCATTCGCATACGTCGTTTCAGCTTGGGATTGTTTTCTATCTTTTCAAAAAAGAAACCATCCCGAAGACTACTGGCCCCTAGCATGAGCAAGTAAAATCCAAGTAAGAGCAATTCAAAATTCGCCGCATCGTGAAAAGGAGAAATGCTATAAAGACCAAATCCTATCATCCATACAGCATCGAAGAAATGATGAAGCCGAGGATGAATGGCATTTTTTCGATAGAGAAACCAAGTCACAAGACTAATGACGCCCGTAAACAGCTGGTAACTCGCAATGATAAACACCAGGAGGTAGAGGGTCAGGTCTTGTAAAATGATAGAATCAAATAAGAGAGCAGCAACCACCAGCTTGGCCAAGGTTACAAAGATGTTTTCCCTACGCTGTTTATCCTGAAACCAACGAGTCAACAAGTGCCAAACTGCTGACAAGGAAAAGTAAGTCATCAGCAACTGATACCCCATTCGCGGAATAACTTGTCCAAAACGAATCAGGAGAAGCCCTAAAACAATAGCAAGTAGTCCCTCCCCGATACTCTTCCACTTGCTATAAGTCTCAGAAAGCTTAGGCATCTCCTTGCTCCAACTGGTCAACCAAGCAACGAATCGGTTGTTTTAAGTTTGGATGGATAAAATGGGGAGCTATTTCTTGCAGAGACTCAAGGACAAAGAGGCGTTCTGCTACATAAGGGTGAGGCAAGATGAGGTCGTCTGTATAAATGACCTGGTCCTCCACAAAGAGCAAGTCCAAATCAATCAAACGTGGTCCCCAATGCACTTCTCGAACCCGTCCCATCTCTGCCTCAATGCTTAACAAGTTCTCTAACAAGACTGGTGCTGGTAGCCAGGTTTCTACTTCAATCACCTGATTGGCAAAAGTATCTTGCTCCACACCGCCCCAAGGCTCCGTCGTCAAAACACTGGATTCTTTGAGAATATGGATGCCGCGAGTTCGCAGTTTGTCGATAGCTTGTTCCAAGTTGGCTTGCTTATCGCCCATATTGCTTCCTAGGGCGATAAAGGCACGTTGCTTGCGACGGTGGATGGTTACCGAGCAGGTATCAAGGGGCAAGTGGACTGGCGCCCAAGGTTTTTTGAGTTCCAGTTCAATTTCTTGGACAAGAGGATAGGTCTCAAAGGTACGCTCTACTAGTTTGTAGGCTACCGTTTCAATCAAATCCTCAGTGCTTTCCTGAAACCAAGTCTTCCACTGTTGGCAAAGTTCTCCATAGTGGACAGAAGAAGCCAAATCTAACTCAGTCGCCGCCTTGGTCATATCATAGGATAAGCGTGCGGAAATAACAAACTTTTGCCCCAATTCCTTCTCACTTGGAAAGAGTCCGTGATAAGCAAATATTTCCAAATCTTTAATCTTTAGCTGATCCATAACTAGTCCTTTCTATAAAAATTCGCTTATAGCGGATTCTTTTTATACTCAATGAAAATCAAAGTGCAAACTAGGAAGCTAGCCGCAGGCTGCTCAAAACACTGTTTTGAGGTTGCAGATGGAAGCTGACGTGGTTTGAATTTGATTTTCGAAGAGTATTATAGTCCCATTAAACGATAAGCCTGATCTCTTAGGTCCTTATCCGTCTCAAATAGGCCACGGGCTACAGTGGTCAAGGTTGCAGTGCCTGGTTTTCTGACACCACGCATGCTCATACACATATGCTCTGCTTCAATGACAACAAAGGCTCCCTTAGCCCCTAGATAGTCCATCAAGGCATCAGCCACTTCGATATTCAAACGTTCTTGAATCTGTGGTTTTTTAGAATAGACTTCAACCGTACGGGCTAGCTTGGACAAGCCTGCCACACGACCATCTGGAATGTAGGCAATGTGCGCTCTCCCATAAAAGGGCAAGAAGTGGTGTTCACACATGGTGTGGAAAAAGATATCCTTCTCCACCACCATATTATCGTCGATAATCTCAAAGGATTTTGACAAATGTTCCTCCGCAGTCTGACCAAGACCTGAAAAAATCTCTTGGTACATGCGGGCTACGCGAGCAGGTGTCTCCTGCAAGCCCTCGCGGTTAGCATCCTCTCCTACAGCCTCGATAATCATTTTTACAGCTGCTTCAATTTTTTGTGTATCCATTCTCTAGTTATTCCTCTCCATTAGGTAGGCTCTCACTTGGCTCAAGAAATACAAGGAACCCGTGACAATCCTAACTGTTTGTTTCTCTTCATTTTTACCTGTCAATTTCTGCTCTAGAAAATCCTGCCAACTTTGGTAGTTGAGATTTCGAGAAGCTGCAACTTCTTGCATCACTTTCTCATCCGTCGCCCGACTATCATCAAAATAAGTCAGAGTCAGTTGACTATCCGGCACCGTCTCTAGCAAATCCAACATATCCTCCAAAGCCTTGGTTTTGATACAAGTAAAGAGGATTTCCTTATGATAATCCGCAAAGCGTTCTTGTAAAGTAGTTAACAAAGCCTTGATAGCATGGGGATTATGAGCCCCATCCAAAATCATCATAGGGTCGCCAGACAGAACCTCCAACCGCCCTGGCCATCTGGTTTCCTCCAAGGCTTGAGCAAGCAAGTCATTGCTAGCTAATTCTTGCCCAATCTCTTGGCAATAAATGTCTAGAAGAGCAAGTGCCATCCCTGCATTCTCGATCTGATGCAAACCAAGTAGACCTGTTTGAAAGCGACCTTGTCTGACAGGACTTGTATAGTCAAAGGCCTCGCCTGTCACCACACTTTCTTGATGACCAACCTGATAATCTGTTCCATAGGCAATTCTCAGCGCATCTTTCCCTTCCGCAATGCGGTCAATAACAGCCAAGGCTTCTGGAGCAATGCGACCTGTCACCAAAGGAATGCCTTGTTTGATAATACCAGCTTTCTGTTCTGCTATGGCCTCTACAGTATCACCAAGCAGGGCTACATGGTCCAAGCCAATAGTCGTAATTCCTGTCAGAATGGGCTGACAGACATTGGTGCTATCCAGAAGTCCACCCATGCCGACTTCCATGATGGCCACATCAACTTTTTCAGCGGCAAAATAATCATAGGCTAGGGCAGTGATAATCTCAAACTCGGTCGTTCCTTGTAAAACAGCGCTCTTCTCCCCCTCAAGCAAAGACTCATAGTCTGCCATCAGGGCTTCTAGTCTAGCTTCTGGGATGGATTCCCCGTTGATGCTAATCTGGTCTGTGTAATGAATGAGATAGGGCGAACTGAACACACCTACTCTCAGACCTAGCTTTACGAGCATATTTTTCAAAAAAGCAATGGTCGAGCCCTTGCCATTGGTCCCTCCAATATGGATGACCTTGAGTTTGAGATGGGGATTGCCTCTCAGTGCCAAGAGTTCCACCATTCTCTCCAAACCAAAATTTGGTTGGTCTGTTCGATAGTGGGCGATCCACTGATTGTTTTCAATTTCGTTCATCTTATTTGTATTGTTTTAAATCTAAATTTTCTGCATCATCTGCCAAACGAATAGCTGACGCAATTTCAACTGCCATCCTGTGACTGGCTACATCATGCACGCGCACTACTTCTACACCCTGTCTCGCAGCGATACTAGTCACATGAGCCGAAGCGGTGTCCCGATTTCGGAAACCGACTTCTGTCTCAGGATTGACTTCGAAGCCATTCTCCTCAAGGATATTGATAACAAACCGCTTGCGCGAAACACCAAGAAAGATTGGATAGCCCTGCTGATGCAATTTATCAAGGTCCCGTAGAAGAAGTAGATTTTCCTTCTTGGTGAGACCAAAACCAATCCCCGGATCCAACATGATCTTATCTTTTGCAATCCCAGCTTGAACCGCTCTCGCCAAAGCTCGTTCAAAGAAAGCCTTCAACAAATCTTCGATTGACATTTTTTCAAAGTCAGCTAACTCTTTCTCTGTAAATGCTTGCCCAAAACCAAAACGAGGAAATATGAGCGAACTAGGGTGTTGAGGTCGAGCCATGACTGGATTAAACATGATGACCACTTGCGCTCCCGCTTTGGCAACCACCTGAGCCATTTTCTCATCTCCCATGAGTCCAGTGATATCATTGACAAGATTGGCACCAGCTTCCAAAGCAGCCTCTGCCACCTGACTCTTCCATGTATCGATGGAAATGAGGACATCACTTTCCTTGCGAATAGCTTTGATAACTGGAACAACACGTTGGATCTCTTCTTCTATCTCAACATAGCTACTTCCAGGACGAGTCGATTCTCCTCCGATATCTAGCATACTCGCCCCTTCATCTATCAATTTACGGGCTTGCTGAAGCGCCTGGTCAACAGCAAAAAACTGACCACCATCCGAAAAGGAATCTGGGGTTACATTGATAATTCCGCAAATGGCTGTTTTTGCCTGACTAGCTTTATTGGACATAGGGTCACTCCTCAAGTTTTTTCACCACATTATTTCTCTATTTTACCATAAAAAGAAAAAGATGGATACGCAAGCATTCATCTTTTCCAAGCGGCCAATGGTTTAGAATGATAGACCTAGATTTCTACTAATCAACACCAATATAGCTATCAAACAAAAGGCTACACCATTTAGAATCATATGAAGCAGGATGGACATCTCTAAACGTTCTGTCTTATAGGCTGTCCAAGTTAGAACTGTTGACATCCCTCCATAAATAAGTACAGAAGGTAGATTGGTTGGAGTATGGAGTAAGGCAAAGACAATTGCCCCAACAACAAAGCCAAGTTTTTCCTTACCTCGGAAGATTTTTTTAGGAATAATCCCACGACACAAAATTTCCTCACAAATCGGCGCAATCAAGACTAGCATGAAAAAAGTGGCAATCAAGGAACTATTTTCGACCAGACTGTTAATAGTTGATTGATTGCTCGTTGTCGTCTCATTCGTCATGCGAAGCAAAGCTGCACCAAACAAATTGTTAGCAAAAATCACTAGGTAACTCAACACCAAGCGAGCCAAGTCTTTGGCCTTAAAAAAGGACAGATTAAAAGTGGCAAGTTGTGTTTTTCGAGCACCCAAAATAAAGACAGTCAAAATAACAATGGATAGAGCACCGACTAAGAGCCCTGATTGTAAAAGTGGAAATTGATTAGAAGCTAACCAAAAAGATAGCCCTAAAGGAACTTGCGCTAGAATTAAAGCCACTAAAAGAATGAGGACCCACATTCCTCTGTTCAAAATCTCTTGCCAAATTGTCTTTTCTTTCATCTTGTACCTCCTTATAATAAAAAGGGGAAATTCCCCTTTTTCTATTATACCATTTATAATGCCATACTGATATAGTTAAGGATAAACAAGGCATCCAAAATCCAAATCATCACGTGCACATCCTTGGCTTGACCTTTGACAAGTTTTGTCAAGGTGTATGTCAAGAAACCAACAGCAATCCCTTGAGTAATTGAGTAGCTGAATCCCATAAAGATAGAAGTAAAGAAGGCAGGAACAGCTTCAGCCATATCATCCCAAGGAATATTTTTAAGATTAGACAGCATCATAATTCCGACGATAATCAAAATTGGTGCTGTTGCTGCTGAAGGAACAATAGCAAGAAGTGGGCTAAAGAAGCTAGATAGGGCGAAACAGATAGCAACTACTAGAGCTGTCAAACCTGTACGTCCACCAGCACCAATACCTGCTGCTGACTCAATATAAGTTGTTACGTTTGAAGTACCTGCAATGGCACCTACCGAAGTTGCTACCAAATCAGAGTATAGAGCCTTGTCCAACTTAGCGGACTCATGGTTTTCTCCACTTGTCGCAACGATACCAACTTTTTCACCAGTACCGATAAGAGTACCAATTGTGTCAAAAATATCCGTCAGTGAGAAAGCAAGAATAGCCATCAAGGTTTCTGGTAAACGCGAAGTGTTTGAAATCAAAGATCCTAAACCTTCTGAACCAAGAGCAGCACCAAACAAAGTTCCTAAATCATTAATCGCTGATGAAAGATTGTTGCTAGCAAAGTCAATCCCTGACAAATTCACAACACCAACAGCAATAGCAAGGACAGTCGTTGTTAAAATAGAAAGAATGATTCCACCTTTGATGCCTTTAACAACAAAGAAGATGGTAATAGCCAGACCTGCAAGAGCCACCAATACTGCTGGAGTATTGAAGTCTACTAAGCCTGGAACGGCTGCTGAATTTGCTGTAAGTGCAGCTTGAGCCTTGTCTGCTCCTTCGCCTGCTACCGTATAAGTACCTGGATCGATTGAGAATTTCAAGAGACCGGCATTCTTAATCCCAACATAGGCAAGGAAAACACCAATACCAGCCGAAATAGCTGAACGAAGTGTTGTAGGAATAGATTCGATGATCATTTTACGAACATTTGTCAAGGTAATAATCAGTGAAATAATTCCACAGATGAAGACCATACCAAGAGCTTCTTTCCAAGTATAGCCCATTCCAAATACAACTGTAAAGGTGAAGAAGGCATTTAGTCCCATACCTGGTGCTTGTGCGTACGGCAAATTAGCATAGAAAGCCATCATCAAAGTACCGACTACAGAACCGATAATCGTTGCCAAGAACACACCTTGAACAGGCATACCCGTTTGGGAAAGCATTTGAGGGTTTACAAAGAGAATATAACTCATTGCAAAGAATGTTGTTAAACCAGCAAGCACCTCTGTACGGACATCTGTCCCGTGCTCTTTTAGTTTAAATAGTTTGTCCATCTTTAATCTCCTTTTGTTTTTTTACGAACAATATGAGTATTATATCATTTATCATTCACCTTTTCAATATGTTTGTTTGAATTATTTAACAAAATGGAATTTTCATTTTTTGTTTTGAGTCTGTTTTTCTTCTTTCTTTTTGATATAATAGTAGACATCTTATCTGGAATCTACTAGGAAGGTTTATATGACTAAAAAAATTATTGCAGTCGATTTGGACGGAACCTTGCTCAATGGTGAAAGCAAGCTCTCCGATTTTACCAAAAAGACAATCAAAAAAATTACTGAAAAGGGGCACCATGTTGTCATCACGACAGGCCGTCCTTACCGCATGGCGAAGAACTTCTACCGTGAACTAGAGTTGCATACTCCCATGATTAACTTTAATGGTTCCCTCACTCATCTACCCGGACAGACTTGGGCGCATGAAAAGTGCTTGACCTTGGACAAAAAATACCTCTTGGACATGGTCCAACGCAAAGAGGATATCCAAGCTGACTTTATTGCTGGAGAATACCGTAAGAAATTCTACATTACAGCTCCTAATGAAGAAATCGCAGATCCAAAATTATTTGGTGTGGAAAATTTCCAACCCGAAAATCAATTCAAGCCTGAACTGGTGACCAAGGACCCCAACTGCATCCTCTTGCAAACGAGAGCCGAGGACAAATACGCTCTAGCAGACGAGATGAATCGTTTTTATCAACACCAACTATCCATCAATACTTGGGGAGGCCCCCTCAACATCCTCGAGTGTACTCCCAAAGGGGTAAACAAGGCTTTTGCCCTCGAATATTTGCTCAATGTGATGAATCGTGACAAAAAAGACTTAATTGCCTTCGGTGATGAGCAAAACGATAGAGAAATGCTGGCTTTCGCAGGCAAGGGATATGCCATGAAAAATGCCAATCCGGACTTGCTTCCCTATGCAGATGAGCAACTCCCACTAACCAATGAAGAAGATGGTGTTGCCCACGCCTTACAAGATTTATTCCTATAAAAAAATACAGGCTAGCTAATTCTAGCCTGTATTTTATACTTTGTGTTTTCAAACTATTTTCAAAAAATCAACTTGTTTTCATATTCTATATATTAACTTTCTGACCATATATTTTCGAAAACATCCATATATTAACATTTTGTAACTGTGCATCCTTCTGAATTTTTTATATTTTTATAACAAATGGTTGCTTTTTTTATGAAAACGGTTTATACTTAATTAGGCTTAAAGTTTTCTTAAACAAACAGTCAAACATTTTAAAGGAGGAATGACAATAATGAGTATCGGAATCATTATTGCGAGCCACGGCGAATTTGCTGCGGGTATTCATCAGTCCGGATCCATGATTTTTGGTGAACAAGAGAAGGTGCAAGTTGTAACCTTTATGCCAAATGAAGGTCCAGATGATTTATACGCTAAGATCAATAACGCTGTGGCGGCATTTGACGCAGAAGATGAGGTTCTAGTATTGGCTGACCTTTGGAGTGGATCTCCATTCAACCAAGCTAGCCGCGTGATGGGAGAAAACCCAGATCGTAAGTTTGCCATCATCACAGGACTGAACTTACCGATGTTGATCCAAGCCTACACAGAGCGCCTTATGGACGCTAATGCAGGTGTGGAAAAAGTCGCTGCGAATATCATTAAAGAAGCCAAAGATGGCATCAAAGCTCTCCCAGAAGAGCTCAACCCAGTTGAGGAAGTTGCAAGTGCTGCAACTGCTCCAGTTGCCCAAGCAGCTATCCCAGAAGGAACTGTTATCGGTGACGGTAAACTGAAAATCAACCTTGCTCGTCTAGACACTCGTCTACTTCACGGTCAGGTTGCGACTGCTTGGACTCCAGATTCAAAAGCAAACCGTATCATCGTTGCTTCAGACAACGTTGCTAACGACGACTTGCGTAAAGAATTGATCAAACAAGCAGCTCCAAACGGAGTAAAAGCCAACGTTGTCCCAATTCAAAAATTGATCGACGTTGCAAAAGACCCACGTTTCGGCGAAACTCATGCCCTTATCTTGTTTGAAACTCCACAAGATGCACTTCGTGCTATCGAAGGTGGCGTGCCAATCAAGACCCTTAACGTTGGTTCTATGGCTCACTCAACAGGTAAAACAATGATTAACAACGTTTTGTCTATGGACAAAGAAGACGTTGCAACCTTTGAAAAAATGCGTGACCTCGGTGTTGAATTTGACGTACGTAAAGTACCAAACGACACGAAAAAAGATTTGTTTGACTTGATTAAGAAAGCAAACGTTCAATAATTAGAATCTTCTTCTCTCAAACTCTTGGAAGAAAGATTTTACACTTTATATAATTAAATAGAAAAGGAATAAAACCATGTCAGATATTTCAATCATTTCTGCTATCTTGGTTGTAGTTGTTGCCTTCCTTGCAGGTCTTGAAGGTATCCTCGACCAATTCCAATTCCATCAACCAATCGTCGCATGTACCCTTATCGGACTTGCAACTGGTAACCTCGAAGCAGGTGTTATGCTTGGTGGATCTCTTCAAATGATCGCCCTTGGTTGGGCAAACATCGGAGCTGCCGTAGCTCCTGACGCTGCTCTTGCATCTGTTGCCGCAGCGATTATCTTGATCAAAGGTGGTAACTTTACTACTGAAGGTATCGCCGTCGCAACAGCCACAGCTATCCCTCTTGCCGTAGCTGGACTTTTCTTGACTATGATTGTTCGTACAATCTCAGTTGGTTTGGTTCACACTGCAGATGCTGCCGCTAAAGAAGGAAATATTGCAGCTGTTGAACGTGCTCACTTTATCGCACTTCTTCTTCAAGGTCTTCGTATTGCAATCCCTGCAGCCTTCCTTATCGCTATCCCAGCTTCTGCCGTTCAAGATGCTCTTAAATTGATGCCAGAATGGTTGAATGGTGGTATGGCTGTCGGTGGTGCTATGGTCGTTGCCGTTGGTTACGCTATGGTTATCAACATGATGGCAACTCGTGAAGTATGGCCATTCTTCGCAATCGGTTTTGCTCTTGCAGCAATCTCTCAATTGACTTTGATTGCCCTTGGTGTCATCGGTGTTGCCCTTGCCTTCATCTACCTTAACCTTACAAAACAAGGTGGAAACGGTGGCGGCGGAGCTGCAACTTCTAACGACCCAATCGGTGATATCCTAGAAGACTACTAGAAAGGGGAACAATCATGGCTGAAAAAATTCAATTATCAAAATCAGATCGTCAAAAAGTTTGGTGGCGTTCACAATTCCTTCAAGGTTCTTGGAACTACGAACGTATGCAAAACTTGGGTTGGGCTTACTCATTGATCCCAGCTATCAAAAAATTGTACACTAAAAAAGAAGACCAAGCGGCTGCTCTTGAGCGCCACCTTGAATTCTTCAACACTCACCCATACGTCGCTGCTCCAATCATGGGGGTTACTCTTGCACTTGAAGAAGAGCGCGCTAACGGTGTTGAAATCGACGACGCGGCTATCCAAGGGGTTAAAATCGGTATGATGGGACCTCTTGCTGGTATCGGTGACCCAGTATTCTGGTTTACAGTTCGTCCTATCCTTGGAGCTCTTGGTGCATCACTTGCTGCATCTGGTAACCTTGTTGGTCCACTTCTCTTCTTCTTCGGATGGAATGCTATCCGTATGGCCTTCCTATGGTACACACAAGAGTTCGGTTACAAAGCTGGATCTGAGATCACTAAAGACATGTCTGGTGGTATCTTGAAAGACATCACTAAAGGTGCTTCTATCCTTGGTATGTTCATCCTTGCCGTTCTTGTACAACGTTGGGTATCCATCAACTTCACTATCAACCTTCCAGGCAAACAATTGTCAGAAGGTGCCTACATCAACTTCCCAGAAGGTCCTGTTACAGGAGCTGAGTTGAAGGGCATTCTTGGTCAAGCGCTTAGTGGTATGAGCCTAGATAGAGTTCAACCACAAACGCTTCAAGGTCAGTTGGACTCATTGATTCCAGGATTGATGGGACTTCTCCTTACTTTCCTTTGCATGTGGTTGCTTAAGAAAAAAGTATCTCCAATCACAATCATCCTTGCCCTCTTTGCAGTTGGTATCGCAGCTCGTTTCTTCGGTATCATGTAATCTCGGTGAGAATATATAAACAAAAAAGAATCAGGATTAAACCTGATTCTTTTTATGTATCAACTTTTTCTCCTAGTAAGATAATGAAAGCACCCAATCACCACTGCTAGTATGGCAACATAGAGTAGCTGTTTGGCTTCTAAAGGCACAAAAGCTCCCTGTAGGATAAAAGTATTGGCAAGTACACCAACAAGGGCTGCAAGGCTCAAAAACGTGAGCAAAAGCATCTTGTATCGATTAAAAGGCAAGCTGACCTTGGCAACTAGACACAGACCATTGATCAGGGCAAGGAGGAAGCAAATAAATTTGACCTGACCTGGGACAGTGATAAAGAAATTGGTCAAAAGAACACTAGCAACCAGAACGCCACCACCAATCGCCGCGTTGGTTAGGATATCTCTCATAAAGTGAGTGCTAACCTTTTCTTTATTGGACTCAAAAGTCAGGAAGAAGGATGGAATCCCAATCGTAATGGCTGAAATGATTGTAAACTGAATGGGGATAAAGGCAAATTCCAAACCAAATACCACACTCAAAATGGCAAAAACGATGGAGAAGAAGGTCTTTGTTAGAAAAAGAGAGGCTACCTTTTGGATGTTGTTAATGACCCGGCGTCCTTCCATCAAGATATCATAAAATACTGCAAAGTCATCTGTGAGAAAAACAATATTGGAGACGCTTTTTGCTGCACTGGTGGCTCCATTCATAGCAAAACTAATATCTGCTTTTTTGAGAGCCAGAACATCATTGACACCATCACCACTCATGGCGACTGTTTTCCCAGCATTCTGCAAAACGGTCACCATCTTTTCTTTCTGCTCTGGTGTCACGCGACCAAAGATATCATGCTCCAAAACCACTCTTTCAAAGTTCTCATCACTCACCTTGGTCATATCAATCGCACGGGCTTCTTCTTTAAAACCTGCCTTACGAGCAACCCCATATACAGCCACATGATTATCTCCACTGATAATCTTTACTTCCACTCCCTGAGACTCGAAATAGTCAAAGGTTTCCTTGGTATTATCCTTAATCTCATCTGACAGAACGACGTTACCTAGTAATTCCATATTGGCTGGGGTAGTAATCTGGTCCTTGCTATGAGCGAGTGTCAAGATTCGAAAACCTTGCTGTTTTAGATGTTCATAGTAAGGATCCATCGGCTGGGTAAAGCCTAGAAATTCATAAGCACCGAAGAAATAGGTCCCACCCTCTTTTACTTGGACAAAGGAATACTTGTTTTTACTTGAAAAGGCACCAACTTCTTGAACTTCCCATTTTTTCTCACACGTTAAGTAAGTCTTCAGAGCCCGCGACGTCGCATTTTCATCCTCGAAATAAGCCAGATAAGAAGACAGTTTCTCTGCTAGCTTATCATCTATCTCTTGGACCTTCATATTACCAGTCGTGATGGTTCCAGTCTTATCAAAACAAAGAACATCTACACGCGCCAAGGTCTCCACACAGTATAGTTCCTGCA
This sequence comes from Streptococcus oralis, assembly GCF_026782375.1. Lineage (GTDB taxonomy): Bacteria > Bacillota > Bacilli > Lactobacillales > Streptococcaceae > Streptococcus > Streptococcus oralis_CL. The sequence continues at coordinate 185,554 of NZ_JAKUWJ010000003.1, forward strand.
CCAGAACCTTCTTTTTAGCCAGCTTCATGGCCGCTACTGCTAGGGAAACGCTAACCAGGAGAATCAATCCCTCTGGAATCATGCCGACCAGAGCACCAGAACTTCCCAAGACAATTTCAATATAAGTCCGTCCTAGACTAAAACCTCTGATATAGAGCAGAATGGCAACTGGGACCAGCAAGATAGAGACGATTTTTAAAATCTTATCCATATAATCGCGCAGTTGAGAAGGGTATTTTTTGAATTCCTTGCTGGATTTTGCAAGTTTGTTGATATAACTATCGGGACCCACAGCTGTAGCCGTGACCAGACAAGTACCGCTGACAACATTGCTTCCGCTCATCAGCTTGTCACCAACTGTTTTAAAGACCGAATCACTCTCACCCGTCAGCAAGGACTCATCAACTTCAATATTCCCTTCAAGCACTTCTGCATCTACAGGTACCTGATCTCCCAGATTGAGATGCAGATACTCGCCCAGTACGATGTCTTCTGGAGCAATCTCAATCGTTTGACCATCTCGGTTGACCCTATACTTACTTTTACCAAGTAAACTTAGCTTTTCCAAAGCATTTTTTGAACGCACTTCTTGGAAAATACCGATGGCTGTATTGATAGCAATCACACCTAAAAAGAGCATATTCTCAAATCGCAAGGTTGTGGCTACCAGAACTGCCAGAGCCAAGTTCATAGCATTAAAGAAGGTAAAGATATTTGAAAAAATGATTTCCTTGGTCGTTTTATAAGGTTTAATGTCACTGATGTTTCGTTGACGATCCTTGGTGTCTTGGCTGCTTAAATACTTCATTTCTACTCCGATATCCTTTTGTACTACTATAATAACACATATCTTTTTCTCTGTCACTTAAAGACTCAAAATAAGAAGAACTCCCTTGGCAAGCATTATCTATCACCACTTTAAGAAATTGCTTGAAAAAAAGAGGCTAGGATTCCCCTAACCTTTTTCTTTATGCTTTATTCCGCCAAGGCACCCATTGGATCCCATGGTGCGAGCACTATTGGTTCTGCTTCATAAGCAGCTTGTTCTTCTGCTGTCAGCAATTCTTTGCGAACAACGATTTGGTAGGTGTATTCGTCCATCCAAGCGTCTGAGGCAACAAAGTACCCATCTGTACCGACCTTGTCTCCCCAAGAGTTCTCAACCTTCCACTTGATTGATTTACCATTTTCGTCCAAGTCTACACCTGTCAAGACCATGGCGTGGGTCATCAAGCTTTCGCTGTAGTCCAAGCGTCCAGCCTTATCTTGAGTCAGTTGGATATCCATGCTTGATTCAAAGTCATAAACATCTGTCGCAAGGATTCCTGCTTTACGGTTGCTGAGTTGGCCAACATCTGAACCAAACCAAACAGTCTCACCTGTCTGCATTTGAGCAATCGCCAATTCTTTCAAGCGCTCCATTGGAACATTGATGTAGCGAACTGCACGGCTACCAACCACATTTCCTAACATCTCAACTGTATATGATTTACCGTAAGGTTTGTCAGCAGTTGGAGCATTGATAACAGAAACATAATCTTCTAGAGGTAGATTGACATATTTCTTGTAAAACTCTTGTGGAGTAATCCCCTTTTCACTTTGGTAATTGTTATCCTTATCGCGATAAGCAAAGTCAAATTTACGTGGTGGAAGTCCTAGTGACATGGCAAGGAAGTTAAAGATTTCCTGCAAGAGCTCTTCTTTCTTGCCTTGAACAGTTGCTTGGTCTGCACCAGAGGCGAGCAAGTCACGCAAGATTTGAGCATCTTGGCGAAGCAATTTGTTGAGGATGGCATTTAGCTCACGGCTGTTGCTAGATGAGATAGACTCAGGATAAACAGACTTGGGAACGACACCATATTTCTCAAAGAGGGCAACGACCATATCCCATTGTCCTCCGTCTTGTTGAGGGGTTTGGAGTAGGAAGCTAACCTTGCGACTCGTCAATTCTTGGTCTGCAGTCGCAATGACTTGCTCCAAAAACCAGTTAGATTTCTCATACTTGTCCCAGAAGAAGGTGTGAGCCTGTGACAACTCAAAGTTTTCCAGTTTGTATTGAGAGATGAGTTTGTGACGGAAGGTGTTAAGGGCTGCGAACATCCAGCAACGACCTGATGCTTTCTGGTTAGTCACCTTGTCCTTGGTCAAATCAAGCGAGAAAACAGGTGTATTATCTACATGGCTTTGGCGACGCTCTAGGGCTGCAAAAATTCCGTTGTGACTGGCAGCATTTTCAATAGCTTGGTATTTTACATTTGCTTCATAGTTAGCAAATAATTGATCAGTAAATGATTCTTGAATCGCGTTCATAGATTCCTCCTTTTATTCTACTGTCTATTATAACTCTTTTCACAAAGGAAGCAACTGGAAAATGAAAAAGGCAGGGACATTCTCCCTCACCTTTTCTAACATAATCCAAACTAAGCAATACTAGCAAGGAGATTTTCTAACTCCTCCTTGGTCAAACGACGCCATTCTCCCCGTTTCAGGTTCTCGTCTAAAATCAGTGTCCCCATCGTCAAACGTTGCAAGTCCACGACTTCCTTACCACAGTAGGCTACCATGCGTTTAACCTGATGAAACTTCCCTTCTGCAATGGTCACTCGGACCAGGCTTTGATCCTTTTCCGTATCAATAGACACAAGCTCCAGCTTAGCAGGCTGGCAAGTAAAATCCTTAAGCGGAATGCCCTTGGAAAATGTTTCCACATCTTCTTGGGTCATAATCCCCTTGACTTGAGCCAAGTAAGTTTTATCCACATGACGTTTGGGTGAAAGAAGGGCATGAGCCAGCTGACCATCATTAGTCAAAAGCAAAAGGCCATGGGTATCAATATCCAAGCGCCCCACTGGAAAGACTTCCTTGGCGCGAGCATAGTCATCTAACAAGTCTAAAACAGTTCTATGCTTGGGATCCTCAGTCGCCGAAATGACTCCTTGGGGCTTGTTCATCATGTAGTAAACAAACTCCTCGTACTCTAGCACTTGACCGTCAAAACGAATTTGGTCTCTTTCTTCGTCAATCTGCAGTTTAGCTGATTTTTCTTTCTTGCCATTGACCGTCACGCGTCCAGACTTGAGCAAGTTTTTGACCTCCGTCCGACTTCCCACAGCGCAGGCAACTAAAAATTTATCTAATCTCATAAAACTATTATATCATACTCAAAAGGAGGCTGGCCCAAGTGACCAACCTCCTTTTTTCTAATTTTTCAAAAAACTAACTTCCTCGTCTCCAGAAAATCGCTAAGACAATCATAGCTCCTAAAATAGCTGGGATAATGGCCGTTCCTGCTATAATTGGACCCCAAGTTCCAAAGAGCAGGTGGCCCAGAAAGGCACCAATCCAGCCAAGAAACATTTTCCCAAAGCATCCCATGCTCTCTCCACGATTGGTCAAAGCACCTGCCAAGAATCCCACTAGGAGACCAACAAACATACTTCCAAGCATAACTTCTCCTTAAATTGCCCAGTCTCCATTACGGAAGAGGGGTACGCGTGTTCCATCCTCACGGATACCATCGATATCCATTTGGCTAGAACCAATCATAAAGTCCACGTGAACATCTGAACGGTTCAGTCCTGCTGCTTCAAGCTCTTCTTCGCTCATCTCTGCTCCACCAACAACGCTGGTCGCATAGGCAGCACCGATAGCCAAGTGGTTTGACGCATTTTCATCGAAAAGGGTATTAAAGAAGGTAATGCCTGACTGAGAAATTGGACTTGGATCTGGTACCAGGGCACATTCACCTAAGGCACGCGCGCCCGCATTTTCAAAGACAAGGTCTTTCATGACCTGATCACCCTTCTCAGCAGTGATATCTACGATTTGTCCATCCTTAAAGGTCACTTTAATGCCTTCAATGATGTTTCCATTGTAACTAAGCGGTTTTGTAGAGGTAACATAACCATCTGCACGACGGAAGTCAGGAGCCGTAAAGACTTCTTCTGTCGGCATATTTGGCAAGAATCCTTCTCCCTGTGCATTGGTAGCACCAGCTGATTCCCAAACGTGGTTCTTCGGCAAACCAAGTGTCAAATCGGTCCCTGGAGCTGTGTAGTGAAGGGCTGAGAATTGTTCTTTATTGAGCATTTGAGCCTTGCTCTTGAGGATTGCAGCATGTTCCTCCCAAGCCTTAACAGGATCTTCTTCGTAGACACGGCAAGTTTTGAAGATTTGGTCCCAAAGGAGATCGACTGCTTCTTCATCGCTCGCAGCATTTGGAAAGACTTTCTTAGCCCACTCAAGCCCAGCAGCGGCAGCCACTGTCCAGCTAACCTTGTTGGACTGAGTTGCGATACGCATTGGCTTCATAGCAAGTCCCATAGCTTTGGCAGAAGCTGAAAGTTTGTCAGCATCCACTCCGTTCAAGGCACCTGGATCAGATGAGCGGACACCAAGACGGCTAGCCTTATTCTCCAAGAGATAGTTCATCTCAGCAATCTTGTATTCTGGCACATTGTCCAAACGCTCCATCGGCGCGTGGAGGAATTTCTCACGATTTACAAAGTCATCTGCCCACTGAACGATAACTTCGTGCGCTCCAAGTGCATAGGCTTCTTTAACGATTAAGTGAGCCAACTCACGTTGCTCCACATCAATAGAGAGAGCCAAGGTATGACCAGGTTGCACATTAATTCCATTCGCAACCAACAATTTCGCATATTTTTCTAGATTTTCTTTAAAATTTGGTAAAACCATTTTATTTTTCCTTTTCTTTTGTTATTTCTCTTTAAACAAGGACAACAGACTAACCGCTGCCACAGTGCCGCAAATCAAAGCGGTCATTCTCAAAATCGTATCAGGGTCAAGATCCAGCTGGTAATCAAACACATTTTGCGCTGGCTTATCCTGAGCGGAAATGGTAAGTTTCATAAAAACCTCTTTCTATATTTTAGAAAAACTCATCAAACAAACTCAATTGGTTATCCTCTGGCATATTACCGAGAATTCCCATTTCATCCATCTTTTCAACCAAGGTTGATGAAAGTCCACCACGCTTGCGCAGTTCTGTCTTAGAGAGGAACTCACCCTCTTCACGCGCATGCACCAACTGCTTAGCAACGTTCTCTCCCAGACCATCCATTGCTACAAATGGTGGGATGAGGGTATCCCCATCGATGAGGAATTCAGTCGCATCACTACGATAGAGGTCCAACTTGCCAAACTTAAAGCCACGTTCCCACATCTCATTGACAATCTCAAGAGTCGTGTAGAGATCTATTTCCACATTAGAGGCTTCATTATTCTTCCGTTTTTCAGCGATTTCTGCCATTCTACGCTTGATGGCATCCAAGCCCGCACCCATGGTCTTGATATCAAAGGCCTTGGCGCGGATAGAGAAGTAAGCACAGTAATAATAAATGGGATGGTGAACCTTGAAGTAGGCCACGCGCAAGGCCATCATAACGTAGGCTGCCGCATGGGCTTTAGGGAACATATACTTGATTTTTCCACAAGATTCGATATACCACTCTGGCACCTTATTGGCCTTCATGGCTTCGATATAGCCATTTCGCTCCTCTTCGGAAATCTTCAACCACAAGCCCTTACGTACGCGCTCCATGATGGTAAAGGCCATCTTTGGTTCTAGACCCGCGTGCATGAGGTAAACCATGATGTCGTCCCGACATCCGATAACGGTTGATAGGTCCGCAATTCCTTGCTTGATTAAATCCTGAGCATTTCCCAACCACACATCGGTACCATGGGACAGACCAGACAGCTGCAGCAACTCCGCAAAGGTTGTCGGATGGGTTTCATCGACCATCCCACGTACGAAGTTAGTTCCAAACTCTGGAATTCCCAGCATACCTGTCGCCGTTCCAATTTGTTCAGGAGTCACTCCTAGCACATCAGTCCCTGAAAAGAGAGCCATAACGCCTTCATCATCCATAGGAATTTCATTGGGGTCAATACCAGACAAATCCTGCAATTTCCGAATCATGGTCGGATCATCATGCCCCAGCACATCGAGTTTGAGGACGTTCTCATCGATATCGTGGAAGTTAAAGTGAGTGGTCTGCCATTCAGCCGTCACGTCATCTGCTGGATACTGGACAGGTGTAAAATCGTAGACGTCCATGTAGTTAGGAATAACAACGATTCCCCCCGGGTGTTGTCCTGTTGTCCGCTTGACACCAGCCGCACCTTGAGCGAGGCGTTCCACCTCTGCATCACGATAAAATTTGCCAAAGTCCCGCTCATAACCCTTGACAAAGCCATATGCAGTCTTAGCAGCAACTGTACCAACCGTTCCTGCACGGAAGGCATACTCTGAACCAAAGATATCACGCACATCCAAGTGAGCGCTAGGTTGGTCTTCTCCCGAGAAGTTCAAGTCAATATCGGGAACCTTGTCCCCATCAAAACCAAGGAAGGTTTCAAAAGGAATATCCTGCCCATTTTTGCTGAGTTTGTGACCGCAGTTTGGACAGTCCTTATTGGGCATATCAAAACCTGAACCGTAAGAACCATCGGTGATAAACTCACTGTACTGACACTGACCACAGACATAGTGTGGAGAGAGAGGATTGACCTCTGTAATCCCAATCATGGTCGCAACGAAACTAGAGCCAACAGACCCACGAGAACCAACCAAGTAGCCCCGTTCATTGGAACGTTGCACTAGCATCTGCGAAGCCAGATAAATCACAGCAAATCCATTCCCCAGAATAGAAGTTAATTCTTTTTCAATCCGCAAATCAACAATATCTGGTAGCGGATTTCCATAAATCTCAAAAGCTTTCTTATAGGTCAGCTCAGCAACCGTTTCTTCCGCCTTGTCAATGAAAGGCGTGTACAAGTCACCCTTAACAACCTCAACAGGCTCAAATATTTCTGCCAAGGCATTGGGATTTTCAATAACCAATTTGCGAGCTAGTTCCTCTCCCAAGAAGGCAAATTCATCCAACATCTCATTGGTCGTTCGAAAATGAGCCTTAGGTAGCGGAGCCGGTTGGGCATGTTCGCCGTGACCGATGGTTCGGTTAATCATAGCCCCCTGTCCCAAGCTACGGACGATAATTTCACGGTAAATCTCTTCTTCCGGTTCGATATAGTGAACATTACCCGTAGCCAAAACAGGCTTGCCAAGGCGGTCTCCCACTTCTATCAAACTCTTGATAATGGTCTGAAGTTCTTCCACATCCTTGACCTGCTCCTTGGCAATCAATGGAGCATAGATAGCTGGTGGCATGACCTCGATAAAGTCATAATACTTAGCCACCTCAACCGCCGCATCCACACCTTGGGAAACGACCGCATCAAAAACTTCACCTTCTGAACAGGCTGACCCTAAAATCAAACCTTCCCGGTGGGCATCTAGAACTGTTCTCGGAATCCGTGGAACTCCTTCAAAATACTTGGTATTGGACAAAGAAACCAGTTTAAAGATATTCTTCAGCCCCACCTGATTCTTGACATAAATCGTCGCATGCTTGATTCGAGCTTTTTTATAAGAATCTGGACTGATTAGATCAATATTTAACCTAGCCAAATCCGTCACACCATGTTTGTCTGCTACCTCTTTGATAAAGATGAAAAGCAGACGACCAGTAGCTTCTGCGTCGTAGTTGGCCATGTGGTGGTGTTCCAGAGCTACACCAAAACGCTTGGTCAAAGGGCCCAAACCATGACGTTTATACTCAGGGTAGAGATTTCTAGCAAACTCTAGCGTATCGATAACTGGCTGGCTAATCTTAGGCAAACCATGACGCTCATAATTAGCATTCATAAAACCAACGTCAAAGGTTGCATTATGGGCGACTAAGACTGTATCCTCGCAAAATTCTTGGAATTCTTGCAAAACTTGTTCCAGTGGTTTAGCATTTTTGACATGGTCATCTGTAATTCCAGTCAACTCAGTAGTAAAAGCTGACAAGGGATGCCCAGGATTGATAAATTCATCAAATTCGGCAATAATATTGCCCTTGTACATTTTAGATGCCGCAACCTGAATCAGGTCATTATAGATGGCTGAAAGACCTGTCGTTTCCACGTCAAAAACCACATAGGTCGCTTCTGACAAGTCCATCTCCATTTCGTTATAGACGATAGGAACACGGTCTTCAACAATATTGGCTTCCATTCCATAGATCAGCTGGATTCCAGCTTTCTTAGCTGCCTTATAGCCATGTGGGAAGGACTGGACATTGCCATGGTCCGTAATTGCTACCGCCTTATGACCCCATTTTGCAGCTGTCGCAACGATTTCTTCGACCTCAGGCAGAGCATCCATAGTCGACATATTGGTATGGGCGTGAAATTCGACCCGTCGCTCACCTTCTGGCATTAAATCCTTCCGCTCATAGTGAATAACTTCCTGCACATCCTGAACGTTCATGGTCAAATCGCGTGTGAAGTTATTCATCTCCACATTCCCACGAACTCGGAGCCATGAATTCTTCTTAATGATGTCAAACTTCTGAGCCTCTTCTTCATTCTTAACCCATTTTTGCATTGAAAAACTTGACGTGTAGTCCGTCATTTTAAAATTGATCAAAACGCGACCAGTTCTGGTCACTTTATGTTCCACATCAAAAACGACCCCTTCAAAGACCAAACGATTTTCCTCAGTCGTCACATCAATCATCTGAGTCACTTCTGCCTTGTCTAATTTTGGCTTGGCAGCAACTTTTTTAGCCTGAAAATCAAAAGCTGGCTTCTCTTCTACTGGAGGAGCCATTTGTTCCAGTTGCTCCATAGCCCGCAGAGCTTCTTCGTTGGCAGCCTGAACAATCTGTTCATTCTCCACATGAAAGGCTTCCTCCTGCTCTTGTGTAAGGGCATCGTTCTTTTCTATTTGGCATACAAAAGCTGGGAAACCAAACTTTTCAAGTTGTTTCGATAAATTAGGGAGATGATTCTTCTTAAAGTGTTCCTTATCAATCGCCTCGGAACCTTCAATAATGAGCTGATTTCCCTCCGCACGAACTTGCAAATTCTGGTAAAGAGATTTAAATCCTTGGCTGGCACACGGACCTTCAGAAAAAGCCTCCTTGTAGTAGGCCTGTAAGAGTTGATTAGAAAATTCTTGAGACAGAGCCTTGATTTCAAAAACAGCTTGATTCCCTGTCTTAGAAAATTCTTCACTCAACCCCTTCTTTAACTCCAGAAAGATTTCAATAGGCAAAATTTTAGAAAATACAAAATGAAATTCCCAAACCCTACTAATTTTATGAACCACGACACGCTCAATGCTTGCATCAATAAAAGCAGGATCCTGTTTCAGTTGTTCAGAGATTCCTAATTGATTCATTAAAATTTCAAACTTACTTGACATTCATTTCCCTCACATTATTCTCTTACTATTTTACCATAATTAAAGAAAATATATAGTCACTACCATTCCTTAAGTACTGCTAGTTCTCACAAAATTATTCCCATAAAACAAAAAAGAAGATTCTCAGAATCTCCTAAACAAACAAAAAAAGACACCCTAAAGTATCCTCGTAATCAATCGGGAAGACAGGATTCGAACCTGCGACACCTTGGTCCCAAACCAAGTACTCTACCAAGCTGAGCTACTTCCCGAGTTAAATAGAAAAAATGCACCCTAGAGGAGTCGAACCTCTAACCGCCTGATTCGTAGTCAGGTACTCTATCCAGTTGAGCTAAGGGTGCCCATCAATATATGCCGAGGACCGGAATCGAACCGGTACGATCGTTACCAATCGCAGGATTTTAAGTCCTGTGCGTCTGCCAGTTCCGCCACCCCGGCCTCTCTAAGCGAACGACGGGATTCGAACCCGCGACCCCCACCTTGGCAAGGTGGTGTTCTACCACTGAACTACGTTCGCATCGACCTCTTATATAAAAAAATGCCGGCTACATGACTTGAACACGCGACCCTCTGATTACAAATCAGATGCTCTACCAACTGAGCTAAGCCGGCTAATTTCTATTATGCGGGTTAAGGGACTTGAACCCCCACGCCGTTAAGCGCCAGATCCTAAATCTGGTGCGTCTGCCAATTCCGCCAAACCCGCAATGATGACCCGTACTGGGCTCGAACCAGTGACCCATTGATTAAAAGTCAATTGCTCTACCAACTGAGCTAACGAGTCTAAAATAACTTCCGTTATCTTAAACGGTCCCGACGGGAATCGAACCCGCGATCTTCGCCGTGACAGGGCGACGTGATAACCGCTACACTACGGGACCTATGGGAGTTAACGGGATCGAACCGCTGAC
>NZ_JAKUWJ010000004.1:0-122987 GCF_026782375.1 Streptococcus oralis
CCCTGTGAGATATGGAAGTCGCTTAGCTTTTATCCGCCATAGCTCAGTTGGTAGTAGCGCATGACTGTTAATCATGATGTCGTAGGTTCGAGTCCTACTGGCGGAGTCAGATAAAAAGAACACCTGGTGGTGTTCTTTTTTCTTATGTTACTATTAGTTCGTCTCACCTAACGAACTGAGATAAATAAACTACCTGCTATGAGAGAGTGTGTTGTTTGTTATGCCAATAAAAATCCAAATGCTATACAATAAAGGTCTTTAAGCTAATTGTAGAGTAAAAGGAGAAACCATGGTACAAAAGGCTCATAGTTATCAAAAACAAAGTGGCACTGTAAGTATCACATTGTGTTTAATCCTAAGTACTGACGAAAAGTTATCATCTGTAGGTACTGGCTGATAATTTGACCTTATATTCCCGAGTGCAGATTATCCGTTAGAAGTTTGGTTATGATTTTATAAATGAAGTAAACTTCTCAAAATTCAAAACTTAATTTTTGAATCTATAAATGTCTTTATATTTTATTTTTAGTTCGTTTGGCTTTAAATTCTACTTTTATAGGATTTGAAGCTTTTTTAGCCCTTATTTTTGTTAGACTAGTGTTAATAATAAGAAAGGGATTTTTTATATGCTTCAAAATTTTTATGATCGAGCATTTGTTTTTTTGAAATTAGTTGAACAAGAATATGCTTCTTTAGGGCAGAGTCGTGCTGAGTGGGAATCACTTCATCTTCGTTTTTTACTTTATTACTTGATAAGATTTAGAATTACAAGCGTTAAAGACTTTAATTTATATCATTTTCAGACGGCATATCGCTTGTATCTTGATAAATTCCTTCAAGAAGGTGCCGTCCTAAACTAGTAAGGGTCATATATTTCATTTATCACGAACAATAATGAATATTTAATTTGTTAATTTAAGGATTTTATTTAAAATATAAGGATTTGATTTTTATAATTTACAGAAATTCCAAATCTTTTCTAGTGTTTCTTCTTGATAAAATAGTGTTTTTTTCTTATAATAAATTGTAAGATATAATTGCGGGTGAAATTCCTGCCATGTATATGAGAAAGGACGAGCTCCTAGTAGCTCAGACGAATTTTATTATGACTTCAGTTGTTGTTGTAGGTACCCAGTGGGGTGATGAAGGTAAAGGGAAAATTACAGATTTTCTTTCAGCTAATGCAGAAGTGATTGCTCGTTATCAAGGTGGTGATAATGCTGGTCATACAATTGTGATTGATGGCAAGAAATTTAAGTTGCACTTGATTCCGTCAGGTATTTTCTTCCCTGAAAAGATCTCTGTCATCGGGAATGGGATGGTTGTAAATCCTAAATCTCTAATAAAAGAGTTGACTTATCTTCATGAAGAAGGTGTGACAACAGATAATTTGCGCATTTCGGACCGTGCGCATGTCATTTTGCCATATCATATTGAATTAGACCGTCTACAAGAAGAAGCTAAGGGCGACAATAAAATCGGGACTACTATCAAGGGTATTGGTCCAGCCTATATGGATAAAGCTGCTCGTGTTGGAATTCGTATTGCAGATCTTTTGGATAAGGATATTTTCCGTGAACGCTTGGAACGCAATCTTGCGGAAAAGAATCGTCTGTTTGAAAAATTGTATGACAGTACTCCTATTTCAATTGATGATATTTTTGAAGAATACTATGAGTATGGTCAACAAATCAAGCAATACGTGACAGATACATCCGTTATCTTGAATGATGCGCTTGATAATGGCAAACGTGTGCTGTTTGAAGGTGCGCAAGGTGTTATGCTAGATATTGACCAAGGTACGTATCCATTTGTTACATCGTCAAACCCTGTCGCTGGTGGTGTGACAATTGGGTCTGGTGTTGGTCCAAGTAAGATTGACAAGGTTGTAGGTGTCTGTAAAGCTTACACAAGTCGTGTAGGAGACGGACCTTTCCCAACTGAATTATTTGATGAAGTGGGAAATCGCATCCGTGAAGTAGGTCATGAATACGGTACAACAACTGGCCGTCCACGTCGTGTGGGTTGGTTTGACTCAGTTGTGATGCGTCACAGCCGCCGTGTATCTGGGATTACCAATCTTTCATTGAACTCTATAGATGTTTTGAGTGGTTTGGATACTGTGAAAATCTGTGTCGCCTATGATCTTGATGGTCAACGTATTGATTACTATCCTGCTAGTCTTGAGCAGTTGAAACGTTGTAAGCCAATCTACGAGGAATTGCCAGGTTGGTCAGAAGACATCACTGGAGTCCGTAATTTGGAAGACCTTCCTAAGAATGCACGTAACTATGTTCGTCGTGTAAGCGAGTTGGTTGGTGTTCGTATCTCAACTTTCTCAGTAGGACCTGGTCGTGAACAAACTAATATTTTAGAAAGTGTTTGGTCATAGGAGATTTTTAAGATTAGTTTAAGACAGGTTGGGTATACTATAGACAGTTACAAGAAGACCTCCTAACTTGTTGTAACAAATATCCTAAACTTTTCTTTTTCATAATAATCTCCCTATTAAGTCACCGCATTCGGTGGCTTTTTTTGTGTTGAGAATCATGATATAATAATAAAATCGATAAGTAGGAAAAGAGAAGAACGATGAATTATACAGTTGAAGAAAAAGAAGCCTTTATGAGAGAGGCTTTGAGAGAGGCTGAGATTGCCTTAGAACACGATGAAATTCCAATTGGTTGTGTGATTGTCAAGGATGGAGAAATCATTGGTAGGGGGCATAATGCGCGCGAGGAGTTGCAACGGGCGGTCATGCATGCAGAAATCATGGCTATAGAGAATGCGAATGTGAGTGAAGAGAGTTGGCGCCTGCTGGATTGCACGCTTTTTGTGACCATTGAGCCTTGTGTCATGTGTAGCGGGGCGATTGGGCTTGCCCGTATTCCAAACGTGGTTTACGGGGCTAAAAACCAGAAATTTGGTGCAGCTGGGAGCTTGTACGATATTTTGACAGATGAGCGTCTCAATCATCGTGTAGAGGTGGAAACGGGAATTTTGGAAGATGACTGTGCAGCGATTATGCAGGACTTTTTCCGAAATCGACGGAAAAAATAATTTCTCTTTAAAAACAGAAGGGAATGTGGTATAATGAATAGTGGAGCAACAGTTCTGCGTGAAGCGGGTCAGGGGAGGAATCCAGCAGCCCTAAGCGATGTGAATTGTGTGCTCTTTTTTCGTGCTTTTTTCGAATAAATAAGATAAAATAGCCTAGAATAAATGATTATAGAAAAGAGAAAAATATGAAAATTCGTGGTTTTGAATTGGTTTCGAGTTTTACAGACGAAAATTTATTGCCGAAACGAGAGACAGCTCACGCGGCTGGTTATGATTTAAAGGTTGCTGTGCGTACGGTTATTGCGCCAGGAGAGATTATCTTGGTTCCGACAGGGGTTAAGGCCTATATGCAGCCGACAGAAGTGCTCTATCTTTATGACCGTTCATCAAACCCTCGCAAGAAGGGCTTAGTCTTGATTAACTCGGTTGGGGTCATTGATGGGGATTATTATGGAAATCCTGGGAATGAAGGCCATATCTTTGCTCAGATGAAAAACATTACTGACCAAGAAGTGATTCTTGAAGTTGGAGAACGTGTGGTCCAGGCTGTCTTTGCACCATTTTTGATTGCAGATGGAGATGAGGCAGACGGCGTGCGAACTGGTGGATTTGGGTCAACTGGACACTAAGATGAAGATTATCTTTGTACGTCATGGGGAGCCAGATTATCGTGAATTAGAGGAACGTTCTTATACAGGTTTTGGGATGGATTTAGCACCTTTATCTGAGAAAGGACGGCAACAAGCTCAGGAACTTTGGCAAAATCCTTTGCTACAATCGGCTAATCTACTAGTGACTTCAGCAGTAACGAGAGCTTTAGAAACGGCTTTTTATGTATCTTGTGCTACTGGCCTTCCTTTGAGGGTGGAGCCTTTGTTACACGAATGGCAGGTCTATGAATCAGGCATAGATAGATTTGAAGAGGCTAGAACACTATTTCTAGAAAACAAGGGGGAGTTACTTTCTAATAGCCCTATTCAATATGAGACAGCTACGGAAATGAAGTCTCGGTTTCTAGAATGTATGGCTAAGTATAGAGACTACCAGACTGTGGTAGTTGTCGCTCATCGAATGCTCATGCGCCAATTTGTATCAAACGAGAAGATTGATTTTTGCCAAGTGATTGAGTGTGAGATAGAGATTTAGAAAGAGGTTTATCATCGCAAAGAAAAAAGCGACATTTGTATGTCAAAATTGTGGGTATAATTCCCCAAAATATCTAGGGCGTTGTCCTAACTGTGGGTCTTGGTCTTCTTTTGTAGAAGAGGTTGAGGTTGCCGAGGTCAAGAATGCGCGTGTGTCCTTGACAGGTGAGAAAACCAAGCCCATGAAACTGGCTGAGGTGACTTCCATCAATGTCAATCGAACCAAGACGGAGATGGAGGAATTCAACCGTGTACTTGGAGGCGGAGTGGTACCAGGGAGTCTCGTCCTTATCGGTGGGGATCCAGGGATTGGGAAATCAACCCTTCTCTTACAAGTATCGACTCAGCTGTCCCAAGTAGGGACTGTTCTCTATGTCAGTGGGGAGGAGTCTGCCCAGCAGATTAAACTCCGTGCAGAGCGCTTGGGGGATATTGATAGCGAGTTTTATCTCTATGCAGAGACCAATATGCAGAGTGTTCGCGCAGAAGTAGAAAAAATTCAGCCAGACTTCCTCATTATTGACTCCATCCAGACTATTATGTCTCCTGAGATTTCAGGGGTGCAGGGGTCTGTTTCTCAGGTGCGTGAGGTGACCGCTGAGCTTATGCAGCTGGCTAAGACCAATAACATTGCCATCTTTATCGTAGGGCATGTGACCAAGGAAGGGACCTTGGCTGGTCCGCGTATGTTGGAGCATATGGTGGATACGGTGCTTTACTTTGAAGGGGAGCGCCACCATACCTTCCGTATTTTGAGGGCAGTCAAAAACCGTTTTGGTTCCACTAATGAGATTGGGATTTTTGAGATGCAGTCGGGTGGATTGGTTGAGGTACTCAATCCGAGTCAAGTTTTCCTAGAGGAGCGTTTGGATGGGGCTACTGGTTCATCCATCGTGGTAACTATGGAAGGGACCCGTCCGATTTTGGCGGAGGTTCAGGCTTTGGTAACACCAACCATGTTTGGAAATGCTAAGCGTACGACGACTGGACTTGATTTCAATCGTGCAAGTCTGATTATGGCTGTTTTGGAAAAACGAGCAGGGCTTCTCTTGCAAAATCAGGATGCCTATCTCAAATCTGCTGGCGGTGTGAAATTGGATGAGCCTGCTATTGACTTAGCCGTTGCAGTGGCTATTGCCTCTAGTTACAAGGACAAGCCTACCAATCCTCAGGAATGTTTTGTGGGTGAACTGGGCTTGACCGGAGAAATTCGGCGCGTGAATCGTATCGAGCAACGTATCAATGAAGCGGCAAAACTGGGCTTTACCAAGATTTATGTACCCAAGAATTCCTTGACAGGAATCACTCCACCCAAGGAAATTGAGGTTATTGGTGTGACAACGGTTCAGGAAGTTTTGAAAAAGGTCTTTGCATAATCCGTGACAAATCCTCTTAAAAATGATAAGATAGGAGAAATATTTGACTATCAAATTTTCGAGGAGGGAATCGTGTCGTATTTTGAACAGTTTATGCAAGCCAATCAGGCTTATGTTGCCCTACATGGGCAGTTAAATCTGCCACTTAAACCCAAAACAAGAGTAGCCATTGTGACCTGTATGGACTCACGTTTGCACGTTGCGCAAGCTCTGGGCTTGGCACTTGGGGATGCTCATATCTTGCGGAATGCGGGTGGTCGAGTGACTGAGGACATGATTCGTTCGCTGGTGATTTCCCAGCAACAAATGGGGACAAGAGAGATTGTGGTATTGCATCATACAGACTGTGGTGCTCAGACCTTTCAAAATGAAAGTTTTCATGAACATTTGAAACACGAGCTCGGGGTTGATGTGTCTGATCAAGATTTTTTACCATTTCAGGATGTTGAAGAGAGTGTGAGAGAGGATATGCAATTGCTTAGAGAGTCTCCACTGATTCCTGATGATGTGGTTATTTCAGGTGCTGTCTATGATGTGGATACAGGAAGTATGAGAGAAGTATACTAACTTTGTCTCGAAAAAATCTCATCCTAGCATAAAATCGATTGTTAAAATGTAGGATTTTTAGTTTTAATATAGCTAATATAAAATAGCACAAAACAAGGGTATAAATGTTTACTCTTGTTTTATTTTTGATTGAAAAATAAAGGAAAAAGCGCTACAATGGTAGATGGAAAATGTTGTGTAAAAACAAGTGATACATAAATACCGGAGGAAATCATGTCTTTTTCTGATTTAAAGCTGTTTGCCCTTTCTTCTAATAGAGAATTGGCAGAGCGTGTGGCGCAAGAAATTGGGATAGAGTTGGGGAAATCGACTGTTCGCCAATTTTCAGATGGGGAGATTCAGGTCAACATCGAAGAATCAATCCGTGGAAAACACGTCTTTATCCTACAATCAACTAGTTCACCTGTAAATGATAATTTACTTGAAATTTTGATTATGGTGGACGCTTTGAAGCGTGCTAGTGCAGAATCTGTCAATGTTGTTATGCCCTACTATGGCTATGCACGTCAGGATAGAAAAGCGCGCGCGCGTGAGCCAATCACTGCAAAACTCGTTGCAAACATGCTAGAAGTTGCTGGCGTAGATCGTTTGTTGACGATTGATTTGCACGCTGCACAGATTCAGGGATTCTTTGATATTCCTGTAGATCACTTGATGGGTGCTCCATTGATTGCGGACTATTTTGAACGTCGTGGCATGGTCGGCTCTGACTACGTGGTTGTCAGCCCAGACCATGGTGGGGTGACTCGTGCTCGTAAATTGGCAGAGTTTTTGAAAACTCCGATTGCGATTATTGACAAGCGCCGTAGTGTAGACAAGATGAATACCAGTGAAGTGATGAACATCATTGGTAAGGTCGAAGGTAAGACTTGTATCTTGATTGACGATATGATTGATACAGCTGGAACTATTTGTCATGCGGCGGATGCTCTTGCTGAAGCAGGTGCTGTTGAAGTTTACGCAAGCTGTACGCACCCAGTTCTTTCTGGACCAGCTATGGACAATATCCAAAAATCAGCTATTAAAAAATTGGTTGTTTTGGATACTATCTACCTACCAGAAGAGCGTTTGATTGATAAGATTGAACAAATTTCGATTGCTCATCTTCTGGGCGATGCTATTATTCGTATCCACGAAAAACGTCCTCTTTCTCCATTATTTAGTATCGAGAAAAAAATCTAAACTTTCACTTGAATAAACGAATTTCCTGGCAAGCTTTTTCTCTTGCTAGGAATTTTTTTTGTAGTCAAAATCTGCAAGCCTTCTCAAAATATGCTATACTGATGAAAAAGGAGGATTTCTATGAGCCAAGAATTTATCAATCCAAGTGATGGTGTGATCCGTCAGTATCTTGCAACCAGTAAAACGTTAGCAGTAGTAGGCTTGTCCGATCGTGAAGAAACAACTAGCAACCGAGTGACTAAGGAAATGCAGGCTCGGGGCTATAAAATCATTCCAGTCAATCCCAAGGTTGCAGGTGGGGAAATCTTGGGAGAGAAGGCTTATGCGAGTCTAGCTGAGATTCCTTTTCCTGTGGATATTGTCAATGTATACCGACGGAGCGAGTTTTTACCAGATGTGGCGCGTGATTTTCTCAAGGCTGATGCCAAGATTTTTTGGGCACAACTGGGACTTGAAAGCCTAGAAGCGGAAGAAATCTTGCGTGCTGGAGGATGCGACGACATCGTGATGAATCGCTGTATCAAGAGAGAACACACACGCTTAATTCTTGAACAATAAAAGGTAGCCATTGGCTACCTTTTGTGTTAAAAAATACCAATCAAAACTTGCATGCCAAGACTGGTAAGGATGATGGCAATCCAGCAAAGGCCTCCAAGAAGAATGGACTTGCCGCTGGATTTGATCAATCCAATGAGATTGGTTTTGAGACCGATGGCGCTCATGGCCATGACGATAAGGAATTTGGAGAGTTGCTTAAGAGGGGTAAAGATACTACCGGACACACCGAGAGAGGTAAGGAGAGTCGTTAAGAGAGAAGCCAAGATAAAGTAAAGGATAAAAAGTGGGAAGACTTTTTTTAGTTGGAAACCCTGGCTATTTTTTTGTTGGCGACTTTGCCAGAAGGAGAGAAAGAGCGTGATAGGAATAATGGCAAGGGTGCGTGTGAGTTTAACAATGGTTGCAGACTCAAGGGTATTGGTCTGATAAAGACTGTCCCATGCGCTGGCTGTGGCCGTTACAGAAGAAGTATCATTGACCGCAGTTCCTGCAAAGAGGGCGAAGCCTTCATTTGATAGGTGAAGCCAGGTTCCTAGAGTTGGAAAGATGAGTGCCGCTAAGACATTGAAGAAAAAGATAACGGAAATGGCTTGGGCGACTTCTTTTTCCTTGGCATGGATAACGGGTGCTGTCGCAGCAATGGCAGAACCACCACAGATCGAAGACCCCACTCCAATCAAGGTAGCCAGTTTAGTATCCAAAGCAAAAAAGCGCTGGAAGAGGTAGGCAACAATCAAGGAAATCGAAATGGTGGAGAGGATAACAGGTAGCGAAGATTGCCCAACTGCGAAGACTTGCGAGATATTGAGACCAAAACCGAGCAAAATAACGGCATATTGAAGCAATTTTTTTGAACTAAAGATCAAGCCGGCATCCAGTTGTTTATAGGCTGATAGAAAAGGGTGAAGGAGCATCCCTATAAAGATAGCAAAGACAGGTGCTCCCACGACAGGAAAGAATCCTCCTAGGTACCAGGATATGAAAGAAATGAGAAGGCAGGCCAAGATTCCTGCTCCATTTTTTGATAAAAATGACATATAAACCTCCGAAAATAAGCACTTATTATTATAGTCCTGTCGAGAAGAAAAGTAAAACAGAAAGTGAAAATTCTTGATTTCAGATGGATTTTGCGGTCAGGGAGCTTTTGTAGTATAATAGTACTATGTTCTGTAAGTAAGGGGGTATCTATGGACTTAACCAAGCGCTTTAATAAACAGTTAGATAAGATTCAAGTGTCCTTGATTCGTCAGTTTGATCAGGCCATTTCAGAGATCCCTGGAGTTCTGCGTTTGACCTTGGGAGAGCCTGACTTTACGACGCCAGATCATGTCAAGGAGGCAGCCAAGCGAGCCATTGACCAGAATCAATCCTACTATACAGGGATGAGTGGATTACTGACCTTGCGCCAGGCAGCTAGTGATTTTGTAAAAGAAAAATACCAGTTGGACTACAATCCTGAAAATGAAATCTTGGTTACTATCGGAGCGACAGAGGCTTTATCTGCTACTTTGACAGCTATCTTGGAAGAGGGGGACAAGGTGCTTTTGCCAGCTCCTGCTTATCCAGGCTATGAGCCTATTGTCAACCTAGTTGGGGCAGAGATTGTCGAGATTGATACAACTGAAAATGGTTTTGTCTTGACTCCTGAAATGTTGGAAAAGGCCATTTTGGAGCAGGGGGACAAGCTCAAAGCGATTATTCTTAATTATCCAGCTAATCCGACAGGGATTACCTATAGTCGAGAGCAGTTGGCAGCCTTGGCAGCCGTTTTAGGCAAGTATGAGATTTTTGTGGTCTGTGATGAGGTCTACTCAGAATTAACCTATACAGGGGAAAATCATGTATCATTGGGAACTATGCTGAGAGATCAAGCCATTATCATCAATGGCTTATCTAAGTCTCATGCCATGACAGGTTGGCGTTTAGGCTTTATCTTAGCACCAGCAAACTTCACAGCTCAACTCATCAAGAGTCACCAGTACTTGGTGACTGCCGCAAATACCATAGCCCAACATGCTGCAGTAGAAGCCTTGACCGCTGGTAAAAACGATGCAGAGCCTATGAAGAAGGAATATATCCAGCGTCGGGATTATATTATTGAGAAGATGACAGCTCTTGGCTTTGAAATTATCAAACCAGACGGTGCCTTCTATATCTTTGCTAAGATTCCAGCAGGTTACAATCAAGACTCCTTTGCTTTTCTCAAGGATTTTGCCCAGAAGAAGGCTGTTGCTTTTATCCCGGGTGCTGCCTTTGGGCGTTACGGAGAAGGCTATGTTCGTCTGTCTTATGCAGCCAGCATGGAAACGATCAGAGAGGCCATGAAACGACTTGAGGAGTACATGAGAGAAGCATGATTCAATCTATCACGAGCCAAGGTTTCGTACTCTACAATCGTAACTTTCGGGAGGATGATAAGCTAGTCAAGATCTTCACCGAGCAGGCTGGCAAGCGCATGTTTTTCGTCAAACACGCAGGTCAGTCTAAATTAGCACCTGTTATCCAGCCCTTGGTGCTGGCACGATTTCTCTTGCGAATCAACGATGATGGACTCAGTTACATTGAGGACTATCATGAGGTGATGACCTTTCCCAAAATCAATAGCGACCTCTTTGTCATGGCTTATGCGACTTATGTTGCGGCTCTTGCAGATGCTAGTTTGCAGGATAATCAGCAGGATGCTCCCTTGTTTGCCTTCTTGAGAAAGACTCTAGAGTTGATGGAAGAAGGTATAGATTATCAAGTTTTGACCAATATTTTTGAAATTCAAATCTTAACCCGATTTGGAATCAGCCTCAACCTTAATGAGTGTGTCTTTTGCCATCGGGTAGGTCAGGCCTTTGACTTTTCTTTCAAATATGGAGCCTGCCTCTGTCCAGACCATTACCATGAGGACGAGAAACGTTGCCATCTGAATCCCAACATCCCTTATCTGCTCAATCAATTTCAGGCTATTGATTTTGAGACCTTGGAGACCATTTCGCTTAAGGCTGAAATCAAGCAAGAGCTACGCCAATTTATGGATCAACTCTACGAAGAGTACGTTGGGATTCACCTAAAATCAAAGAAATTTATTGATTCCCTAGCCGACTGGGGACAATTACTAAAAGAGGAAGACAAATGAAAAAAATCGCAGTAGATGCTATGGGGGGCGATTATGCACCTCAAGCCATCGTTGAGGGTGTCAATCAAGCCCTAGCTGACTTTTCAGATATTGAGATTCAACTTTACGGAGATGAAAGCAAAATCAAGCAATATCTAACAGCCACAGAGCGCGTTAGCATCGTCCATACGGATGAAAAAATTGATTCCGACGATGAGCCGACAAAAGCTATCCGTAAGAAGAAAAATGCCAGCATGATATTAGCGGCTAAGGCAGCCAAAGAGGGAGAGGCAGATGCTGTTCTTTCCGCAGGAAACACAGGTGCCTTGTTGGCAGCAGGATTCTTCATCGTGGGTCGTATCAAGAATATCGACCGACCTGGACTTATGTCAACATTGCCAACTATAGATGGAAAAGGCTTTGATATGCTTGACCTCGGTGCTAATGCGGAAAACACTGCTCAGCACCTCCATCAATACGCTATTCTCGGCTCCTTCTATGCCAAGAATGTTCGTGGGATTGCAAAACCACGTGTTGGTTTGCTCAACAACGGAACAGAAAGCAGCAAGGGAGACCCGCTTCGTAAGGAAACTTACGAATTGCTAGTAGCTGATGAAAGTTTGAACTTTATCGGAAACGTGGAAGCGCGTGATCTGATGAATGGCGTTGCGGATGTTGTCGTGACAGATGGTTTCACGGGAAACGCAGTGCTCAAATCTATCGAAGGGACAGCTATGGGAATCATGGGCTTGCTCAAGACAGCTATTACAGGTGGTGGCCTTCGAGCGAAGCTAGGTGCTCTCCTTCTCAAGGATAGTCTTAAAGGGTTGAAGACACAGCTCAACTATTCAGATGTTGGAGGGGCAGTCTTGTTTGGTGTCAAAGCACCTGTTGTTAAGACCCATGGCTCAAGTGATGCCAAGGCTGTGTACAGTACGATTCGCCAGATTCGTACCATGCTAGAAACAGACGTAGTTGCCCAAACTGCACGTGAATTTTCAGGAGAATAACAGATGACAAACAAAGAAATTTTTGACCGTATCGTGACCATTATCCAAGAAAGACAGGGAGAAAACTTTGTCGTAACAGAAGCCTTGAGTTTGAAGGACGACCTTGATGCAGACTCAGTGGACTTGATGGAGTTCGTTTTGACGCTAGAAGATGAATTTGGAATCGAAATCAGCGATGAGGAAATTGACCATCTTCAAAGTGTAACAGATGTAATTGAAACCATTAAAGGTAAAATATAGCCAAAAGCAACATGCAAGTCATGTTGTTTTTTTGTTTGCAGAAAAAAGAAAAACGTTAAAATTTTTAGTAGAAATTGCGAATAAAGAGACGAGAAAGAAAAAAAGGAGGATTATCTATGTATGTAACCGGTTTTTATCCCTGGTTCATTAAGTGGTTTTTAAAATAAAAATGAATGAATTGTTCATTTTCGAATTGTTTTTCGAATAGATAGATAAGAAGAAAAGGAAGGAGACTACGCGATGTATTTACCAATCTTATTGCCATGGTTGATTAAATGGTATTTAAAATAGATGAAATTTACCTGTTCATTTTAAATCACTTCTCGAATAGATAAGTGAGAAGAAAAGGAAGGAGAGAAAAAATGATTTCAGTTATTTTTCCAATCTGGTTTTTAAAATGGTTTAAAGCTTAGAGACCATAAACTAAAAAATAAAAATAAAGGAGAAAAAAGATGACAAACTTTGACAAAATGGAACAGAACTTTGTAGCTCTTACAGAAGAAGAGTTGATGGATGTGGATGGGGGAGCATGGCCGATTGTAGCTTGGGTGATTGCTAATCCTGTGACAGCAGCTAAAATTGCTGGTGGAATTACTGCAGTAGGAATTGCAGGTTATAATTATGTGACGGGTAGATGGTAATAGAAGGAGGAGATGATATGGAAAAATCTATTTTAGAATTTGAAACAATGACTGATACGGACTTGCAGGAAATTCAAGGGGGAGCCTTTCCCCTTCTTATCCCTGTGGCAGTCGGTTTTGTAAAAGGATTTGTATATACAGGTGGAGCTATTTTAACAACTCGAGCACTCTTTTCAGGTAAATAGGAGTCTGCTATGAAAAAAATCTTATTAGGATTTGCTGAGGGGTATTTTGTCGTATCGATCATTATTTATATCGTAACGTATTTGATTATGAAAAATCCGATTAATACCCTGTTTTATCCAGAAACCTATCCAATTCTGCTTGGTCTGTTTTATCTAGGATACAAGTACAAAACAAAAGAAAGTACGAATGGAAATTGATTGACCGTCAGATCGGAGTTTGAGATGAAAGTTGTTCAATTACTAGGAAAAGCTTGGCTAGAGACCACTGTATTATTTAGCTCGATAGCTTATCTAATTATTAGAATCGTAGCTGATGTAAACAAAATAAATCTACCTACGATTTCCTTGTTTTTAGTGGTTTTTATTTTACTGTGTCGTGGCCAAGGAGAATAGAATGAATAGGATTGTAAAATATTTTCTACTATATTATTTTCCTATTTTTAATGAATATTTTCAACTTTACGATTCTAGCAACTCTTGGCTTTCAGCTAACAATGAGTGAAAGTAGTTATATGGTACCCCCGGTGTTTGCGTTTATCGTTTTATACGCCATTCACAAAAGAAGTGGGAAAGGTAAGAAATCTGTGTAATTGAATATTCTAGGCAGGACTCTTGTTCTGCCTATTTTCTTTGGTAAAAGTGCTGTTCAGGTGAGGATATTGTTTTTTCAGAAATAATTCCCTTATTTCTTCCTTGTTTGGTTAAAATAATCTTACAAAGTTTTTAAGAGATTATTAGAAAAAAGGAGATGGATATGAAATTTGGGAAAAGGCACTATCGTCCCCAGGTGGATCAGATGGATTGTGGCGTGGCTTCCTTGGCCATGGTATTTGGCTACTATGGTAGTTATTACTCCTTGGCTCATCTACGAGAACTAGCTAAGACGACCATGGATGGAACGACTGCTTTGGGTCTTGTAAAAGTGGCAGAGGAGCTTGGTTTTGAAACGCGGGCTATCAAGGCGGATATGACGCTCTTTGATCTGCCAGATTTGACCTTTCCTTTTGTGGCTCATGTGCTCAAGGAAGGGAAGTTGCTCCACTACTATGTGGTGATAGGTCAGGATAAAAAGCATATTCATATCGCTGATCCGGATCCTGGTGTCAAGCTGACTAAGATTTCCCGTGAGCGATTTGCTCAAGAGTGGACAGGGGTTAGTATTTTTATGGCACCATCTCCGGGCTATAAACCTCATAAGGAGAAGAAACAGGGGCTCCTATCCTTCTTGCCGATTTTACTCAAACAGCATGGCTTAATTACCAATATCGTCCTAGCGACACTCTTGGTAACATTGATCAATATCGTGGGTTCCTACTATCTTCAGTCCATCATTGATAGTTACGTGCCAGACCAGATGCGCTCGACCTTGGGCATCATCTCAATAGGACTAGTCATCGTCTATATTCTCCAGCAGATTTTGTCATATGCCCAAGAATACCTTTTACTTGTTCTGGGGCAACGGCTGTCCATCGATGTGATTTTGTCTTATATCAAGCATGTTTTTCACCTGCCAATGTCCTTTTTCGCGACACGCAGGACAGGGGAAATCGTTTCTCGTTTTACAGATGCCAATAGTATCATTGATGCGCTGGCGTCGACCATCTTGTCTATCTTTTTAGATGCGTCGACCATTTTGATTATTTCGCTTGTCTTGTTTTCACAAAATATGACGCTCTTTTTCATTAGTCTGCTTGCACTTCCTATCTATACCGTGATTATCTTTGCCTTTATGAAGCCTTTTGAAAAGATGAATCGGGATACTATGGAAGCCAATGCGGTTCTATCTTCTTCTATCATCGAGGACATCAACGGTATTGAGACTATTAAGTCTTTGACCAGTGAAAATTCACGCTATCAAAAGATTGATAAGGAATTTGTAGCTTATCTGAAAAAATCCTTTACCTACAGTCGGGCAGAAAGTCAACAAAAGGCTCTGAAAAAAGTTGCCCAGCTCCTGCTCAATGTTGCCGTTCTCTGGATGGGAGCTGTTCTGGTCATGGATGGTAAAATGAGTTTGGGCCAGCTGATTACTTATAACACCCTGCTTGTTTATTTTACCAATCCTTTGGAAAATATCATCAACCTACAAACCAAACTTCAGACAGCGCAAGTTGCCAATAACCGTCTGAACGAGGTCTATCTGGTAGCTTCGGAGTTTGAGGAGAAGAAAACAGTCGAAGATTTGAGCATGATGAATGGAGATATGACCTTTAAGCAAGTCCACTATAAGTATGGCTATGGTCGTGATGTCTTGTCGAATATCAATTTGACCATTCCTCAAGGCTCTAAGGTAGCTTTTGTGGGGATTTCAGGATCAGGTAAGACCACCTTGGCCAAGATGATGGTTAATTTCTACGATCCAAGTCAGGGAGAGATTAGTCTGGGTGGTGTCAATCTCAATCAGATTGATAAAAAAGCCTTGCGCCAGTACATCAACTATCTGCCTCAACAGCCCTATGTCTTTAACGGAACGATTTTGGAGAATCTGCTCCTTGGAGCCAAGGAAGGGACGACGCAGGAAGATATCTTACGAGCAGTTGAATTGGCTGAGATTCGGGAGGATATCGAGCGCATGCCACTGAATTATCAGACAGAATTGACTTCGGATGGGGCAGGTATTTCTGGGGGGCAACGGCAGAGAATTGCTTTGGCGCGTGCTCTCTTAACGGATGCGCCTGTTCTGATATTGGACGAGGCGACTAGTAGTCTGGATATTTTGACAGAGAAGCGGATCGTGGATAATCTCATGGCTTTAGACAAGACCTTGATTTTCATCGCCCACCGCTTGACCATTGCTGAGCGAACAGAGAAGGTTGTTGTTTTGAATCAGGGCAAAATTGTCGAAGAAGGCAACCATGCAGACTTGCTTGCACAGAATGGCTTTTACGCTCATTTGGTCAATAGCTAGAAAGAGGAGAGGATGAAACCAGAATTTTTAGAAAGTGCGGAGTTTTATAATCGTCGTTACCATAGTTTTTCCAGTCGCGTGATTGTACCCATGTCGCTTCTGCTCGTGTTTCTGTTTGGATTTGCAGTCTTTGCAGAGAAGGAAATTAGTTTGTCTACCAGAGCCACTGTCGAACCTAGTCGGATCATTGCCAATATCCAGTCGACTAGTAATCAACGGATTGTGGCAAATTATCTGGAAGAAAACAAGTTGGTCAAGCAAGGGGATCTGCTCGTTCAGTACCAGCAAGGGGCGGAGGCTGTCCAGGTTGAGGCATATGCCAGTCAATTGGATATGTTAAAGGATCAAAAAAAGCAGTTGGGGTATTTGCAATCCAGTTTGAAAGAGGGGAGTGATCAATTTCCAGAGGCGGACAAGTTTGGATATCAGGAGATGTTTCGAGACTATCTCAGCCAAGCTAGTAGTCTTAGGAGCAATGTTTCGCAGCAAAATGCCAGCATCTCCTCGCAGAATGCGGCAGCAAGTCAGAGCCAGGCCGAGATTGGCAATCTTATCAGCCAAACAGAGGATAAAATTCGAGATTACAAAACAGCTAAGTCGGCGATTGAAACAGGAGCTCAACTAGATAGTCAAAATGCAGCCTACTCTTTTTATCAGACCTATAAAAACCAAGCTGGAGATGATTCGCAAGCTAAATCGCAAGTTATTGCACAGGTGGATGCACAAATTGCTCAGCTAGAGTCTAGTTTAGCTACTTATCGTGTGCAGTATGCTGGATCTGGAGCTCAACAAGCCTACGCAACGGGACTGGATAGTCAACTTGAATCCCTCAAGTCTCAGCACCTAGTCAAAGTCGGTCAGGAATTAACTCTTCTAGATCAGAAAATTTTGGAGGCGGAGTCTGGTAAGAAAGTCCAAGGAGGTCTGCTGGACAAGGGGAAAATTACAGCAAGTGAGGATGGGGTGCTTCACCTTAATCCTGAAACCAGTGATTCTACAATGGTTGCAGAGGGGACATTGCTAGCCCAACTCTATCCATCCTTGGAAAAAGAAGGCAAA
This sequence comes from Streptococcus oralis, assembly GCF_026782375.1. Taxonomy (GTDB): domain Bacteria; phylum Bacillota; class Bacilli; order Lactobacillales; family Streptococcaceae; genus Streptococcus; species Streptococcus oralis_CL. Next base: position 17,035 of record NZ_JAKUWJ010000004.1, read on the forward strand.
ACTAAACTCACGGCTTATCTTACTTCAAAAGATGTTGCAAGGCTCAAGGTCGGTGATTCTGTCCGTTTCACTACAAGCAAGGATGGTAATAAAGAGCTCGTTCTTGTTTCTGCGATTACGAATATTGACGCGACAGCTACCAAGACTGAAAAGGGCAATTTCTTTAAAATAGAGGCGGAAACCAGTCTGACTCCTGAGCAGGCAGAAAGTCTTCGCTATGGTTCAGAAGGACGTTTGACACTAATCACAGGGAAGAAAAGCTATTTGCGCTATTATTGGGATCAATTTTTGAACAGAGAATAATGTTCGTCTTTTTTCGAGATAACTGATTGAAAAACTGTAAGACAAAGGTGTTTTGCAGTTTTTTCTTTACGCAACAAGTACTATTTTGTTAATAGTTCGTAAAAATCTTGAATTTTTGTTTGTTTTGTGGTAGAATGTGCTCAAGTAATACGAAAGGCGAACTTTAAAATGTCAAAAAAATTGATCTATTCGGGAAAAGCCAAGGATATCTATACAACTGAGGATGAAAATCTCATTATTTCAACTTACAAGGACCAGGCAACTGCCTTCAACGGTGTCAAGAAGGAGCAGATTGCGGGCAAGGGAGTGTTAAATAATCAGATTTCATCTTTTATTTTTGAGAAATTAAATGCGGCTGGTGTAGCGACTCACTTTGTGGAGAAAATTTCGGACACGGAACAGCTCAATAAAAAGGTTGAGATTATTCCTTTGGAAGTCGTGCTTCGCAACTACACGGCTGGTTCCTTTTCAAAACGTTTTGGCGTAGAAGAAGGTATCGCATTTGAGACTCCAATTGTAGAATTTTACTATAAAAATGATGATTTGGATGACCCCTTTATCAATGACGAGCATGTGAAATTCCTTAAAATTGCGGATGACCAGCAGATTGCTTACTTGAAGGAAGAAACGCGTCGTATCAATGAGCTCTTGAAAGCCTGGTTTGCTGAGATTGGTCTTAAATTGATTGACTTTAAGCTAGAGTTCGGTTTTGACAAGGATGGTAAGATTATCTTGGCAGACGAATTTTCGCCAGATAACTGCCGACTTTGGGACGCTGACGGTAACCACATGGATAAGGATGTTTTCCGTCGGGGTCTAGGTGAATTAACCGATGTCTACGAGATTGTCTGGGAAAAGTTGCAAGGTTTAAAATAACATCTTTAAGGTCATTTGGAAAAATTGCAAGAGCTGAAATAAAGGAATAAGAATTGATGGATAAACGTATTTTTGTTGAGAAAAAGGCTGATTTTCAGGTCAAGTCAGAGAGTTTGGTAAGAGAGCTCCAGCACAACTTGGGATTGTCAACTTTGAAAAGTATTCGCATTGTGCAGGTTTATGATGTCTTTGATTTGGCAGAGGACTTGTTTGCGCCTGCAGAAAAACATATCTTCTCTGAGCAGGTGACAGACCATGTATTGGACGAATCGGCTGTGCAGGCTGATCTTGCTAACTATGCTTTCTTTGCTATCGAAAGCTTGCCTGGTCAATTTGACCAGCGTGCAGCTTCTTCACAGGAAGCCTTGCTTTTGCTTGGTAGCTCAAGTGATGTAACGGTCAACACAGCACAATTGTACTTGGTTAATAAAGATATTGATGTGACTGAGTTGGAAGCGGTCAAGAACTACCTGCTCAATCCAGTGGATTCTCGTTTCAAGGATATCACGACAGGAATTGCCAAGCAGGAATTTTCTGAGTCAGACAAGACAATTCCGAAATTGACTTTCTTTGAAAGCTATACGGCAGAAGACTTTGCCCGCTACAAGGCCGAGCAAGGGATGGCCATGGAAGTGGATGATTTGCTCTTTATCCAAGATTATTTCAAGTCAATCGGGCGTGTGCCGACGGAAACAGAGCTCAAGGTCTTGGACACTTACTGGTCTGACCACTGCCGTCACACGACTTTTGAGACAGAGTTGAAGCAGATTGATTTCTCAGCTTCTAAATTCCAAAAACAATTGCAGGCGACCTACGACAAATATATCGCTATGCGCGAGGAGTTGGGCCGTTCTGAAAAACCGCAAACCTTGATGGATATGGCAACTATTTTCGGTCGTTATGAGCGTACTAATGGGCGTTTGGACGATATGGAAGTGTCTGACGAAATCAATGCCTGCTCGGTTGAAATCGAAGTGGACGTTGATGGTGTCAAGGAACCTTGGCTCCTCATGTTTAAAAATGAAACCCACAATCACCCAACGGAAATTGAGCCTTTTGGTGGCGCTGCAACCTGTATCGGTGGAGCTATTCGTGACCCATTGTCAGGTCGTTCCTACGTTTATCAAGCCATGCGTATCTCAGGTGCTGGAGATATTACAGCACCGATTTCTGAAACTCGCGCTGGTAAATTGCCGCAACAAGTTATTTCTAAAACAGCTGCTCATGGTTATTCTTCTTACGGGAATCAAATCGGGCTTGCGACGACCTACGTTCGTGAGTACTTCCACCCAGGCTTTGTAGCTAAACGCATGGAGTTGGGTGCCGTTGTTGGTGCAGCTCCAAAGGAAAATGTGGTTCGTGAAAAACCTGAAGCGGGAGATGTCATTATCCTCCTCGGTGGTAAGACTGGCCGTGATGGTGTCGGTGGTGCGACAGGTTCTTCTAAGGTTCAAACAGTTGAGTCTGTAGAGACTGCTGGAGCAGAGGTTCAAAAAGGGAATGCCATCGAAGAACGCAAGATTCAACGTCTTTTCCGTAATGGCGCTGTCACTCGTCTTATCAAGAAATCCAACGACTTTGGTGCTGGTGGTGTCTGTGTAGCTATCGGTGAATTGGCAGACGGTCTTGAAATTGACCTCAACAAGGTTCCTCTTAAATACCAAGGTTTGAATGGTACAGAAATTGCCATCTCTGAATCACAAGAACGGATGGCAGTTGTGGTGCGTCCTGAAGACGTAGATGCCTTCGTTGCAGAATGTAACAAGGAAAATATTGATGCGGTTGTTGTGGCAACAGTGACTGAAAAACCAAATCTTGTCATGCACTGGAATGGTGAAACGATTGTTGACTTGGAACGTCGTTTCCTTGATACCAATGGTGTGCGTGTGGTCGTAGATGCTAAGGTTGTGGACAAGGATGTCGAACTTCCAGAAGAACGTCAAACATCTGCTGACACACTAGAAGCTGATACCCTTGCGGTTCTATCTGATCTCAACCATGCCAGTCAAAAAGGCTTGCAGACCATCTTTGACTGCTCGGTCGGTCGTTCTACGGTCAATCACCCACTTGGCGGTCGTTACCAATTGACACCGACTGAGGCTTCTGTGCAGAAATTGCCAGTTCAACACGGTGTGACTCACACTGCGTCTGTCATGGCCCAAGGATTCAATCCATATGTGGCAGAATGGTCTCCATATCATGGCGCTGCCTATGCGGTTATCGAAGCAACTGCTCGTTTAGTTGCTGCTGGTGCAAACTGGTCCAAGGCTCGTTTCTCTTACCAAGAGTATTTTGAGCGGATGGACAAACAAGCTGAACGTTTCGGTCAGCCAGTAGCAGCTCTCCTAGGTTCTATCGAAGCACAAATCCAACTTGGCTTACCATCTATCGGTGGTAAGGACTCTATGTCTGGTACCTTTGAAGAATTGACCGTACCACCAACCTTGGTCGCTTTTGGGGTGACGACGGCAGATAGCCGTAAAGTTCTTTCTCCTGAGTTCAAGACTGCTGGTGAAAACATCTACTACATTCCTGGTCAAGCCCTCTCTGCAGAGATTGATTTTGATTTAATTAAGCAAAACTTTGCTCAATTTGAAGCCATCCAAGCTGACCACAAAGTAACATCTGCATCAGCTGTCAAATACGGTGGTGTTCTTGAAAGCTTAGTTCTTGCTACTTTTGGAAATCATATTGGTGCAGAGGTAACCTTGCCTGAACTTGAAACGGCTTTGACAGCTCAATTAGGCGGATTTGTCTTCACCTCTCCTGAAGAAATCGCTGGAGTAGAGAAAATCGGTCAAACAAGCGTAGACTTTACACTGACTGTCAACGGTGTGAAGCTAGATGGACTGAAACTTGACAGTGCCTTCCAAGGAACATTGGAAGCAGTCTACCCAACTGAATTTGCCCAAGCAAAAGAACTGGAAGCAGTGCCAGCTATCGCTTCTGAGATAGTCATTAAAGCTAAAGAAACTATTGAAAAACCAGTGGTTTACATCCCAGTCTTCCCAGGAACCAACTCGGAATATGACTCAGCCAAGGCTTTTGAAAAAGAAGGAGCAGAGGTCAACTTGGTGCCATTTGTGACCTTGAATGAAGAAGCTATTGTCAAGTCAGTCGAAACCATGGTTGACAATATTGGCAAGGCTAACATCCTTTTCTTCGCGGGTGGATTCTCAGCTGCGGACGAGCCGGATGGATCAGCTAAGTTTATTGTCAATATCCTGCTCAATGAAAAAGTGCGTGTAGCTATTGATAACTTTATCGCTCGAGGTGGCTTGATTATTGGTATCTGTAATGGATTCCAAGCCCTCGTCAAATCGGGTCTCCTTCCATATGGGAACTTTGAGGATGCTAACAGTACCAGCCCAACCCTCTTCTACAATGATGCCAACCAGCACGTGGCTAAGATGGTGGAAACTCGTATTGCCAATACCAACTCACCATGGCTTGCTGGCGTGAAAGTTGGTGACATCCATGCCATCCCAGTCTCACACGGTGAAGGTAAGTTTGTCGTGACGGCTGAGGAATTTGCAGAGCTCCGTGACAATGGCCAAATTTTCAGTCAATACGTAGACTTTGACGGCAAGCCAAGTATGGATTCTAAGTACAATCCAAATGGTTCAGTCAACGCCATCGAAGGAATTACCAGCAAGAACGGTCAAATCATCGGTAAGATGGGTCACTCAGAACGTTATGAAGACGGTCTCTTCCAAAACATCCCAGGAAATAAAGACCAGCATCTGTTTGCGTCGGCTGTGCGTTATTTCACAGGGAAATAAAAGGTATAAAAAATGACATACGAAGTAAAATCTCTTAATGAAGAATGTGGTGTTTTCGGTATCTGGGGGCATCCAGATGCTGCTAAATTGACCTATTTTGGTCTCCACAGTCTTCAGCACCGTGGTCAGGAGGGGGCAGGAATCCTCTCCAATGATCAGGGGCAATTGAAGCGTCATCGCGATATGGGGCTTTTATCAGAAGTGTTCAGAAATCCTGCTAATTTGGATAAATTGACAGGGACCGGAGCGATTGGACACGTGCGTTATGCGACTGCTGGCGAAGCTTCTGTAGATAATATCCAGCCCTTCCTCTTTCGCTTTCATGATATGCAGTTTGGATTGGCTCACAACGGAAACTTGACCAATGCCGAATCGCTCAAGAAAGAATTGGAACAAAGAGGAGCTATTTTCAGTTCAACTTCGGACTCGGAAATCTTGGCTCACCTCATTCGCCGTAGTCACAACCCTAGCTTGATGGGCAAAATCAAAGAAGCGCTCAGCCTTGTCAAAGGTGGCTTTGCTTATATCTTGCTGTTTGAGGATAAGTTGATTGCTGCGCTTGATCCTAATGGCTTCCGTCCGCTTTCTATCGGAAAAATGGCAAACGGAGCGGTGGTGGTTTCGTCTGAAACCTGTGCCTTTGAAGTCATTGGTGCCGAGTGGATTCGTGATGTGAAACCAGGAGAGATTGTAATCGTGGATGACAATGGGATTCAGTATGATAGCTATACGAATGATACCCAGTTGGCGATCTGCTCTATGGAGTATATCTACTTTGCCCGTCCTGACTCTAATATCCATGGTGTTAATGTCCATACAGCTCGCAAACGTATGGGGGCTCAATTAGCGCGTGAGTTCAAGCACGAAGCGGATATCGTAGTCGGTGTGCCAAATTCCTCACTCAGCGCAGCTATGGGATTTGCAGAAGAATCTGGTCTGCCAAATGAAATGGGTCTTATCAAGAATCAATACACGCAACGCACCTTTATCCAACCGACTCAAGAATTGCGGGAGCAAGGGGTGCGGATGAAACTGTCTGCTGTTTCGGGTGTCGTTAAAGGCAAACGTGTGGTGATGATTGATGATTCCATTGTTCGTGGGACAACCTCTCGCCGTATCGTTCAGCTTTTGAAAGAAGCAGGTGCGTCCGAGGTTCACGTTGCTATTGGCAGTCCAGCGCTAGCTTATCCATGCTTCTACGGGATTGATATCCAGACGCGTCAGGAGTTGATTGCGGCTAATCATACGGTTGAAGAGACTTGTCAAATCATTGGTGCAGATAGTCTCACCTATCTTTCTATTGATGGCTTGATTGAATCCATCGGGATTGAAACAGATGCGCCAAATGGTGGGCTTTGCGTCGCTTACTTTGACGGGGACTACCCAACTCCTCTCTACGACTATGAGGAAGAATATCGTAGAAGCTTGGGGGATAAGACCAGTTTTTACAAATAGACGGATAAAGACTCTCCATGAAAGGAAAGGAAGAGAAGATGGCAAATAAAAATGCGTACGCCCAGTCGGGTGTAGATGTTGAAGCAGGTTATGAAGTTGTTGAGCGGATCAAAAAGCACGTGGCTCGTACGGAGCGTGCGGGTGTCATGGGAGCTCTTGGTGGCTTTGGTGGCATGTTTGACCTTTCAAAGACAGGGGTAAAAGAGCCTGTCTTGATCTCAGGGACTGACGGTGTCGGGACCAAGCTCATGCTAGCTATCAAGTACGACAAGCATGACACGATTGGGCAGGACTGTGTAGCCATGTGTGTCAATGATATCATCGCTGCAGGTGCGGAGCCCCTCTATTTCCTTGACTACGTCGCGACAGGAAAGAATGAACCAGCTAAGCTAGAACAAGTCGTTGCTGGTGTGGCAGAAGGTTGTGTGCAGGCTGGTGCTGCCCTCATCGGTGGTGAAACAGCTGAAATGCCTGGTATGTATGGCGCAGATGACTATGACTTAGCTGGATTTGCGGTTGGTGTGGCTGAAAAATCCCAAATCATCGATGGTTCAAAGGTGGCAGAAGGGGATGTTCTTCTCGGACTTGCTTCAAGTGGGATTCACTCAAACGGCTACTCACTCGTCCGTCGTGTCTTTGCGGACTACACAGGTGAGGAAATTCTGCCAGAATTGGAAGGAAAGAAACTCAAAGAAGTTCTTCTTGAACCAACTCGTATCTACGTTAAAGCTGTTCTGCCACTCATCAAGGAAGGTTTGGTAAACGGTATTGCCCACATCACAGGTGGTGGTTTCATCGAGAATGTCCCTCGCATGTTTGCAGATGATCTAGCAGCAGAAATCGAAGAAGACAAAGTTCCAGTCCTTCCGATTTTCAAAGCCCTTGAAAAATACGGTCAGATCAAGCATGAAGAAATGTTTGAAATCTTCAACATGGGTGTGGGGCTTATGCTTGCAGTGAAACCAGAACATGTGGAACGTGTCAAAGAACTTCTCGACGAACCAGTTTATGAAATCGGTCGGATTGTCAAGAAGACAGATGCAAGTGTGGTGATAAAATAATGGCTAAAAAGATTGCTGTTTTTGCCTCTGGCAACGGCTCAAACTTTCAGGTGATTGCGGAACAATTTCCAGTAGAATTTGTCTTTTCAGATCACCGGGATGCCTATGTACTTGAGCGTGCCGAAAATCTTGGAGTTTTATCCTATGCCTTCGAACTCAAGGAGTTCGAGAGCAAAGCAGACTACGAAGGAGCTATTGTCGAGCTCTTGGATGAGCACGAGATTGATCTAGTCTGTTTGGCGGGTTATATGAAAATCGTCGGTCCAATTTTTCTAGCATCTTATGAAGGCCGTATCATCAATATTCACCCGGCTTACCTGCCAGAATTTCCAGGAGCTCATGGGATTGAGGATGCTTGGAATGCTGGCGTTACTGAGAGTGGCGTGACCATTCACTGGGTGGACTCCGGTGTGGATACAGGAAAGGTTATTAAACAAGTGCGTGTGCCAAGGCTAGCGAATGATACCATTGACAGTTTTGAAGCTCGGATTCATGAGGCGGAGTACAAGTTGTATCCAGAAGTTATTAGAGAATTGTTGGACAATTAAATGAAAAAATGGTTGGAAACACTTGCCTTGATTACCTTGGCAATCATTCTACGTTTACTGGTAAATTTTTTCTTCCCAGAGATTCCCTATTGGGGGAGATTTTTACTGACAGTAATTTTGGGAGTCTTGGTAATCGTCTCCCTACACTTTATGAATCGAAAAATTCGTAGGTAGAGAATTTGAAAATGAAAGGAAAAAACATGACTAAACGCGCCTTAATCAGCGTCTCAGACAAAGCGGGCATTGTTGAATTTGCCCATGAACTCAAAAAACTTGATTGGGACATTATCTCGACAGGTGGAACCAAGGTTGCCCTTGATAATGCTGGGGTGGAGACCATTGCCATCGATGATGTGACGGGCTTCCCAGAAATGATGGACGGTCGTGTCAAGACCCTTCATCCAAATATCCATGGTGGACTCTTGGCTCGTCGTGACCTGGATAGCCACTTGGAAGCGGCTAAGGATAATAATATCGAATTGATTGACCTTGTTGTGGTAAATCTTTACCCATTCAAGGAAACCATTCTTAAACCAGACGTGACTTATGCGGATGCCGTTGAAAACATTGATATCGGTGGTCCATCAATGCTTCGTTCAGCAGCGAAGAGTCATGCCAGCGTGACCGTTGTTGTAGACCCTGCTGACTATGCTGTTGTTCTTGACGAATTGGCAGCAAACGGCGAAACATCTTATGAAACTCGCCAACGTTTGGCGGCTAAGGTTTTCCGTCACACAGCAGCTTACGATGCCTTGATTGCAGAATACTTCACAGCTCAAGTGGGTGAAAGCAAACCTGAAAAACTCACTCTGACTTATGACCTAAAACAAGCTATGCGCTATGGGGAAAATCCTCAACAGGATGCTGATTTCTACCAAAAAGCCTTGCCAACGGCTTACTCAATTGCTTCGGCTAAACAGCTCAACGGTAAAGAATTGTCCTTTAACAATATCCGTGACGCTGATGCAGCGATCCGCATCATCCGTGATTTCAAAGACCGTCCAACCGTTGTGGCTCTCAAACACATGAACCCATGTGGAATCGGTCAGGCTGATGACATCGAGACTGCTTGGGACTACGCTTATGAGTCTGACCCAGTGTCTATCTTCGGTGGGATTGTCGTTCTTAACCGTGAGGTGGATGCTGCGACAGCTGAGAAGATGCATGGCGTTTTCCTTGAAATCATCATCGCACCAAGCTATACGGATGAAGCGCTAGCCATTTTGACCAACAAAAAGAAAAACTTGCGTATCCTTGCCTTGCCATTTGACGCTCAAGAAGCGAGCGAAGTGGAAGCAGAATACACAGGCGTAGTAGGTGGACTTCTGGTGCAAAACCAAGACGTGGTCAAGGAAAGCCCAGCTGACTGGCAAGTGGTAACCAAACGCCAACCAACCGAGACAGAAGCAACTGCTTTTGAGTTTGCATGGAAAGCTATTAAGTATGTCAAATCAAACGGTATCATCATCACTAATGATCACATGACGCTTGGTGTTGGCCCAGGTCAAACTAACCGTGTGGCTTCTGTTCGTATCGCCATTGACCAAGCCAAAGACCGTCTTGATGGCGCAGTCCTTGCTTCTGATGCCTTCTTCCCATTTGCCGATAATGTGGAAGAAATCGCCAAAGCAGGGATCAAGGCCATCATCCAACCAGGTGGGTCTGTCCGTGACCAAGAGTCTATCGAAGCGGCTGATAAATACGGCTTGACTATGGTCTTCACAGGAGTAAGACATTTTAGACATTAATTAAATAGAGGCTGAGCAAAAAGTCTTTAAAATCAGAAAACGCATAATATCAGGTATCGAAAATCCCTGATATTATGTGTTTTATTGTGAGAAGACTTACTCTATTTTCGCCTGAAATTGGGTTTTTACCCAGTCTCTTTTTCGAAATTAAGTAGTAGATTCATAAAAAATTATGAGAAGAGAAACTTGTTGGTAGGTTAGAAAAACATCATAATTTTAGAATAAAGGTGATAAATAAAGTTATGATAAATCGTGTTAGAAGTAGATATTTTTGATATAATGAATGTTAGAAGGGCAAAATTAAGGAGGGGATTAATTTGGAAATTAAAAAAAATTATTTAATAAATAGATTTTTTTCCAGAAATACTATAAAAAACCTCGTACAAAATAAAAAAGATCCAATTTTTGAGTGTGTATCGCAGCATCATAAATTAGGTAATAATTTGTCTATAATTCAAAATACTTATATGAAACTCTCTCAATCATATAGAAATGAATATTTTTATAAAAATACGTTGTTAAATAAATTATTATTAGGGGTACATAGTATAAATACTACTACTGCTTTGACTGAAATACCTGTTGGAAATGCAAAACCAGATTTTATTTTAATAAATGGAAAAGCTGTGGTATATGAAATCAAAACTGAATTTGACAATTTTGACAGGTTAGAAAATCAAATCACAGAATACTATAGAGCATTTAATCACGTTGCAATTGTTACTCATGAAAAAAATGTAAATCTAGCTTTGGAGAAGATCAGGTTGTTAAAAAAACCTGTAGGTCTTTATGTGCTCCAAAGAAACAGCAAAATTAAAACAATAATTAAACCAGAGAAGTACAATACTGATTTAGATAGGGAAATAATTTTTAAAATACTTCGTAAGGGGGAATATGAAAATATTATTGAGAAACATTTTAATTCGTTACCAGATGTGTCTCAATTTGAGTATTATGACGTTTGTAAATTATTAACCAAAAAGATTCCATTGGAACAGTTTTATTCGGACTTTCTTATGGAATTAAAGAAGAGAAATTCAATAGATAAAGATTTATTTGCAGATGTTCCTTATGAACTTAAATTTTTGGTGTATTTCATGAATTTTAAACCTAAGGATTTTAAGGCATTAAAGCAGTTTTTAAATGAATAAAGGAGTATTTATATGTATTTTCCATATTTGAGAGGAAGGAAGTATGAGTTAATTGCTCTTAGAGAATTGTTAGAAAATAATAAATTAGGAAGCGCTGTAATTCCAATTATTGAACCGGTAAGATTATCTCCTACACTGGTAAGTACTTTGGAGAGTTTTAAAGATAAGAGGCAGAAATGTTCCATTGTAATGAATCCAGGTGTAGGATCTTTTTTGGAGGAATATAGCGATTTTTCTAAAAGTAATCTTGCTACTCGATTGGATAGTTTGATTGATGAAAGTGAGAATTTTTATTATGTTTCGTTGATAAGTAAGGATTATAGTTTAGAAGATAATTTTAAGTCTATTGCGGATATTGGCAAACAAATAACAGTATGTAAGAAGCCCGATGATTTACAAGGATATAATAAAAATTATATGGATCAAGAGACGGCGTATAATTTTATTTCAGAAATAGGAAGACTAAAAAGAGAAGTTCAGGGAAATAAAGTCAAGATTGTTGACAATTTTGTTAAATTAGCAAGAAATACAGATTATTCAGACAAAGATGATGAATTCTTCTCAGATGATCATAAATATTTTATAGCAGATGAATATAAGGGATTTTCTGACTATTCCATTGTAGGAGAGGAGTATAGTGAATCAGGTTTTGCTCCTTATGCGGTCGCCATTCACATCGTTTATTTTGATTCTGATGAAAATCTAAGAATTCACCATTTTGTATCAGAAACAAACCAAGATCCAACAAACCCAGCTGGTAAGTTTAAGGAAGCACTTGAAAAATTAATTATATTTGTCAATGAGGGCCGAGTGGAAAGAACGCTGGCGATAAATGAATTCGAAAAATTGTATAAAACGGGTTCTTATCCAGGTCTTGGCACAGTAAAGAAATTGTCCATTATGCATCATATTGAATTGGTTAGTAAGTATCTTGACCGGAGCAGTGGAGACAGTGAATGAAAATTTGTAAAGATTGTTTTGCAGATGAGATTCTTAAAAACGAAGTTAATATAGCTGAAAGGCAAGCTAGCTGTGATATTTGCTCAAATAATAATGTTTGTGTTTATGATACACAGTATGACTACTATTTAATTCCATTTTTGAGCTCTCTCGTTTCTATTTTTTCTCCAGTAGATAAAATAGAAAATTTCCCAGTTGGGCAAGAAACGCTTCTAAAAACAGAAATAGCTGCAAATTGGAATATATTTACTACTAAAGAGGAGTTCAAGATTCACCAAATGCTTTCTGAGATTTGTAAAAATCTATTCGAAGAAAGTCCTGAATTGTTAACACACCCTGTTGGAGTAAAGCAGATGTATGACCCAATCTATTTACAAGAACATTCATTGTTCAGTAAGAGTTGGGAACGCTTTGTTGATGATATTAAATATAACAATCGTTTTCATTCAAATCAAATTAATAAATGTATTTTAAAAAAGTATTGCGAAGCGATCCAAAAGACTTATTCAGAAGGAGAACAATTCTATAGGTGTAGGATTTCAAAGGACGGGAAACAATTTGAATCAGAAGATATAGGAGCGCCGCCTAAAGGTAAATCTGCTGACGGAAGGGCTAATTCTAAAGGAGTTGCTGTGCTTTATTTAGGTGATTCAGAAACGACAACAATACATGAAACAAGAACAGGGCTATATGACCATGTATGTATTGGAACTTTTAAGTTAAATTCTCCCATAACAGTCATTGATTTTAAAAAAATAAATGAAATTAGCCCTTTTCAAGATGGAATTATTGATGATATTGCTGAATTAGCGATTAATAAAAAACATCTAGAAAAGATCGATTCTGAGATGGGGAGAGTAATGAGAAAGTCTGATGACATTCTAGATTATATACTTACTCAATACATAGCTGATTTTGTGAAATCTCTAACCAAACCAATTTCTGGAGAATTAATTTATCAAGGAATTGAATTTCGTAGCGTTATGAATCCCGAAGGATTCAATTTAGCTATATTTACGCCGAATTGTTTTGAGGTAACTGATATAAGGATGAAACGAATAAATCATATTTCTTATAGCTGGTAAGCTTAATACCTAGCGAAGCTTTTCTACATATTTTAGAGATATTCTGCACCCAATACCGCCTTGTTTTATAATGAGGCGGTATTGAGTGTTTAAAGACTAAAAATGGAATAGGCTCAGTAAGTTTACTCGATGTTGTATTTTTTCTCGCAAATATAATTAGATTAAAACGAACGTTTGTGATATAATATTAGTAAATAATTCGCAAAAGAGGTTGAGAAATGAAGCTGTTAGTTGTTGGTTCGGGTGGTCGTGAACATGCCATTGCTAAGAAGTTGCTTGAGTCAAAAAGCGTTGAAAGGGTTTTTGTTGCCCCTGGAAATGACGGAATGACTCTGGATGGTCTGGAATTGGTAAATATCTCTATTTCCGAACATTCTAAGTTGATTGACTTTGCAAAGGCCAACGATATTGCTTGGACTTTCATAGGTCCAGATGATGCTTTGGCTGCAGGTATCGTGGATGACTTTAATCAAGTTGGGCTTAAGGCTTTTGGTCCGACTAGGGCTGCAGCGGAGCTGGAGTGGTCCAAGGATTTTGCTAAGGAAATCATGGTCAAGTACGACGTTCCGACAGCAGCCTATGGCACATTCTCAGATTTTGAGGAAGCCAAGACCTATATCGAAAAGCAGGGGGCTCCTATCGTGGTCAAGGCGGATGGCTTGGCCCTTGGGAAAGGTGTCGTTGTTGCTGAGACAGTCGAGCAAGCGGTCGAAGCCGCTCACGAGATGCTTTTGGACAATAAATTCGGGGATTCAGGTGCGCGTGTAGTTATCGAGGAGTTTCTTGAAGGTGAGGAATTTTCTCTCTTTGCCTTTGTTAATGGGGACAAGTTCTACATCATGCCAACAGCTCAGGACCACAAACGTGCCTATGATGGCGACAAGGGGCCTAACACTGGTGGGATGGGTGCCTTTGCGCCAGTTCCACACTTACCACAGAGTGTGGTTGACACGGCAGTGGAGACTATTGTCAAGCCAGTCCTTGAGGGGATGACCCAAGAAGGGCGTCCTTACCTTGGTGTCCTTTACGCAGGGCTTATTTTAACAGCTGACGGACCTAAGGTCATCGAGTTCAATGCTCGTTTTGGAGACCCCGAAACTCAGATTATCTTGCCTCGTTTGACATCTGACCTTGCACAAAATATCACGGATATCCTCGATAGCAATGAGCCAGCTATTACTTGGACGGATAAGGGTGTGACACTAGGTGTGGTTGTAGCATCAAACGGCTACCCACTCGCTTATGAGAAAGGTGTCAAGCTTCCTACCAAGACAGAAGGCGACATCATCACTTACTATGCCGGAGCTAAATTTGCTGAAAATGGGGAAGACCTTCTTTCAAACGGAGGCCGTGTCTATATGCTCGTCACCACTGCTGATACCGTCAAAGAAGTCCAAGAAACCATCTACAAGGAACTTGACAAACAAAATACAGAAGGCCTCTTTTACCGAACAGATATCGGAAGCAAAGCAATTAAGTAAAGATATAAGAATAACGCGACGAAGTCGCCAAACACGCTAATGGTCGTTTAATTTGCGAGCGTTAGCGAGCTGATATAGAGCAATCACCGCCGTTGTGAAAGAACGATTGGATTATAAGCCAATCGTTCAGGGAAATCGGAAGACCTTGGGCTTCCGATTTAGGCATGAGACACCTTTGGTGGCTGCTGCCGTCCCTCACAACCTAAGGTGATTGTCAAAAAAAAGGAAGAAATAGGATTAAAAATGAAACCAGTAATTTCCATCATCATGGGCTCAAAATCCGACTGGGCTACCATGCAAAAAACCGCCGAAGTCCTAGACCGCTTCGGTGTAGCCTACGAAAAGAAAGTTGTTTCCGCACACCGTACACCAGACCTTATGTTCAAACTTGCCGAAGAAGCACGTAGTCGTGGTATTAAGGTTATCATCGCAGGTGCGGGTGGCGCTGCTCACTTGCCAGGTATGGTAGCTGCCAAAACAACCCTTCCTGTCATTGGTGTACCAGTCAAATCACGTGCTCTTAGTGGCGTGGACTCGCTCTACTCTATCGTTCAGATGCCGGGCGGTGTACCTGTTGCGACCATGGCTATTGGTGAAGCAGGTGCGACCAATGCGGCCCTCTTTGCCCTCCGTCTCCTTTCAGTAGAGGATCAGGCTATTGCGACAGCATTGGCAGATTTCGCAGAAGAACAAGGAAAAATCGCAGAGGAGTCGACGAATGAGCTCATCTAAAACAATCGGAATTATCGGTGGTGGTCAGCTGGGTCAGATGATGGCCATTTCTGCTATCTACATGGGTCACAAGGTTATCGCGCTGGATCCTGCGGCGGATTGCCCAGCCTCTCGTGTGGCGGAAATCATCGTGGCGCCTTATAATGATGTGGACGCCCTCCGTCAGTTGGCGGAGCGTTGCGATGTCCTGACCTATGAGTTTGAGAATGTCGATGCTGACGGTTTGGATGCCGTTATCAAAGACGGTCAACTCCCACAAGGAACAGATCTACTTCGGATTTCCCAAAACCGGATTTTTGAGAAGGACTTTCTTTCCAACAAGGCACAAGTCACTGTGGCACCCTACAAGGTCGTGACTTCAAGCCAAGATTTGGCAGATATCGACCTCTCTAAAAACTATGTCCTCAAGACTGCGACGGGTGGCTACGATGGCCATGGTCAAAAGGTTATTCTTTCAGCAGACGATTTGGAAGAAGCCTATGCGCTAGCAGATTCAGCAGACTGTGTTTTGGAAGAATTTGTCAACTTTGACCTTGAGATTTCTGTCATCGTGTCAGGAAATGGCAAGGACGTGACAGTTTTCCCAGTTCAGGAAAATATTCACCGAAACAACATCCTTTCAAAAACTATTGTGCCTGCCCGCATTTCAGAAAGTCTAGCAGCCAAAGCCAAAGCTATGGCGGTGCGAATCGCAGAACAACTCAACTTGTCTGGAACCCTTTGCGTGGAAATGTTTGCGACCGCTGATAACATCATTGTCAATGAGATTGCCCCACGCCCACATAACTCTGGTCACTATTCAATCGAAGCCTGCGACTTCTCTCAGTTTGATACCCATATTCTAGGCGTTCTGGGAGCACCATTGCCAGCCATCAAACTACATGCACCTGCTGTCATGCTCAATGTCCTCGGCCAGCATGTCGAGGTCGCTGAAAAATATGTCACAGAAAATCAAAGCGCCCACCTCCACATGTATGGTAAAATAGAAGCGAAGCACAACCGCAAGATGGGACATGTGACTTTGTTTAGTGATGTACCGGATAGTATGGTTGAGTTTGGGGAGGGGATTGATTTTTGAAATGACAGAAGAATTTGATGAATTGCTGGATGATGAAATAACGACCGTAACACTGACTTATACGGACGATTTGATTGTTCCATAGATTGCGGATAGAGAGGGGATTCATATTTTAGAGAGAGAGCTGGCAATCAGCTAGTCTTAGAATATTCTTGTTCCGTGAAGGAAGTTAAGGATTATCTGAGTAGTTACGGCCTGCCTAGACTTCCTGAGAGAATTTCATTTGAATTTTCTATACATGAAGACTCAGAAAATGATAATCTTTAAAGCTAAATGGAGACCAGTTTATGATTCAAATTATTGTCAACGCTTTTGTGGAGGAAGGAAAAGAAATCGCCGTTGTGGAAGTACTCTTTGTCATTGCCGACCATGAAAAAGTAAAAGCCAATATCAGGAATTAAAAATTCAATATCCAAACAATTATCTGGCTATCTATGATTCGCCATTGGATACGGATCTAAGTAGCTTGCCGCACTATCCGTCGGTAGCTATAAGCAAGGAGGAATTTGATTAGTCTATGAAAACTATCGGTCTGATTGGTGGTATGAGTTGGGAGAGTACCACATCTTACTACCAAATCATCAACGAAACCATCAAAAAAGAGCTGGGTGGCTTGCATTCAGCTAAGATTCTACTTTATAGTGTTGATTTTGCAGAGATTGAGCATTATCAGGCAGTTGGAGACTGGGAGAAAAGCGGTCAACTGTTGGCAGATATTGCTCAGCGTTTGGAGCAAGCAGGTGCGGATTTCATCGTTATTTGTACCAACACCATGCACAAGGTTGCTCCGCAGATACAAGAAAAGATTACGATTCCAATCTTGCATATTGCGCAGGCAACTGCGCAGGCCTTGTTGGCTGACGGTATTCAAAAAGTCGGCCTCCTAGGAACCAAATACACCATGACTCAAGATTTTTACAAGGAAAAATTAATAGAGTCTGGGTTAGAAGTACTGATTCCAGACCAAGCTGGCATTACGGAGGTTAATCGAATCATTTATGACGAACTCTGCCTAGGGGATATCAAAGAAAGCTCAAAACAGGCTTATCTTGCCATTATAGATGAATTGAAAAAAGCAGGTGCTGAAGCTGTTATCTTGGGTTGTACCGAGATTGGTCTCCTCGTCAAGCAATCCGACACCGACCTGCCTCTCTACGACACAACAGTGATCCATGCAGAGAAAGCAGCGGAGTGGGCGGTAAATAAGTGACCATAGAAGACAAGCATAACCGTAGGGTAGGACATGTGACTTTGTTTAGTGATGCGCTAAATAGTGTGGTTGAATTAGGGAAAAGGATTGATTTTTAGGAGAAGACTATGATTCAAATCATCGTTAACGCATTTGTTGAAAAGGATAAGACTGGAGTAGTCGTCGAAGTCTTGTATGCTAGTAGCGATCATGAAAAAGTGAGAGCTAAGTATGAAGAGTTGGTCGCTCAATATTCTGAAAACTATTTAGTTATCTATGATTTGCCGATGGATACGGATTTGAATACACTGGATCATTATCCATCTGTGTGGATTGGGAAAGAGGAGTTTGAGTAATATGAATTGGGAAAAGATTGCGCTTTTTGTTGGTTTGATTGCAGACGCATTATCTATATATTTAGCCTTTAAAAATGATAATGAAAATGGTATAACAGTTCAAAATTATAGCGTATATATCGAGCAGAGGAGGACAGAATATAGAAGAGAATATAAAAACACAAGTGGCTCTGCAAATTCTGAGGACATAATTGTGTTTATTCTTATTGCATTGGGAATAATATTTTCATTTTCTGTAGGGATATACTTATATTTGATCTTAAAAGGATATCTTCACTTTATTATTGGATTTTTAATGCTAATTGTTGTTATGAGATTCAAAAGGTTAAATTATCCCATATCATCCTACCTTTTCCAGATTGGTATACCAATTTTTATTATAATTACAAGATTTTCTTTCACTGAGTCAACAAATCATTTTTTTGATAGTTTCTCCACCCTAAATCTAAATACAACAAAACCATTTGAATTAGGAAGTAATATAGGGGTAGTATGGAATAGTTTGTTTAGTAAAATTCTTTCGGATAATATGGTGGAAAAAATGACATTTTTTGTTATTGTTTTTGTTATTTTAGTAATAGGTTTATGCATTAGTTCATTACTAAAAAATATTGTATTTCCGAATCGTTTTAAACCAATGAAAATTGGAGAATTCATCACTTATATTTTATTGTTAATTTTTTTAATGAATATTAACAATCCTTTGGTAATTGATAGCTTTAGATCAATACTCAATAGAGTCTTAGAATTTTTTAAAGATTTTTTTAAGGGGTTTAGTAGTAAAACAAATTAGAAATCTCCATCCGATAAAATAATTTTAATCAGATTAGTAAGAATATAATAAAAAGGAACAAGGGCCCACGTATTTACCAAAACTGAATACGGGTTACGGACTTCCTTAAAACTTAAACTAAAAAATTGAAAACTAGAAAGGGAATGGGCATCTAGTTTGCAGAACTGAACCCGGGCGGAAAGCTCGGAATTTAGATAAACCTCCTAGGACGTAAGCATCCGTCGTTGGTTTCCTAAAATTCAGTCGCTTTCTAGTCGCCCTTGGTATCTTAAACATGATCAACCGTTACTCTCGCCCTAAGATGGCGAACATTTGGAGTGAAGAAAATAAATACCGTGCTTGGCTTGAGGTGGAAATCTTAGCTGACGAGGCATGGGCTGAGTTGGGGGAAATCCCTAAGGAAGATGTGGCTTTGATTCGTGAAAAAGCGGACTTTGACATCGACCGTATTTTGGAAATTGAGCAGCAAACTCGTCACGATGTGGTGGCTTTCACACGTGCGGTTTCTGAAACGCTTGGTGAAGAACGCAAGTGGGTTCACTATGGTTTGACTTCTACTGACGTGGTCGATACTGCCTATGGTTACCTCTACAAACAAGCCAACGACATCATCCGTAAGGACCTTGAAAACTTCCTCAACATCATCGCTGACAAAGCGAAAGAACACAAGTTTACTATCATGATGGGACGTACCCACGGTGTGCACGCTGAGCCTACAACTTTTGGTCTTAAATTGGCAACTTGGTACAGCGAAATGAAACGTAACATCGAGCGTTTCGAACATGCGGCTGCTGGCGTGGAAGCTGGTAAGATTTCTGGTGCGGTTGGGAACTTTGCCAACATTCCACCATTTGTAGAGCAATACGTCTGCGACAAGTTGGGTATCCGTGCCCAAGAAATCTCGACACAGGTCCTTCCTCGTGACCTTCATGCTGAGTACTTTGCAGTTCTTGCTAGCATTGCAACTTCCATCGAGCGTATGGCAACGGAGATCCGTGGTCTGCAAAAGTCTGAACAACGTGAAGTAGAAGAGTTCTTTGCCAAAGGGCAAAAAGGTTCATCTGCAATGCCTCACAAACGCAACCCTATCGGTTCTGAAAACATGACAGGTCTGGCGCGTGTTATCCGTGGTCACATGGTGACGGCCTATGAAAACGTCGCTCTCTGGCACGAACGTGATATTTCCCACTCATCAGCTGAGCGTATCATCACACCAGATACGACCATTTTGATCGACTACATGCTCAACCGTTTTGGAAATATCGTCAAGAACTTGACAGTCTTCCCTGAAAACATGATCCGTAACATGAACTCAACTTTCGGTCTTATCTTCAGTCAACGTGCCATGTTGACCTTGATTGAGAAAGGCATGACCCGTGAGCAAGCCTATGACTTGGTGCAACCAAAAACAGCTTACTCTTGGGATAACCAAGTAGACTTCAAACCGCTTCTTGAAGCAGATCCAGAAGTGACATCACGCCTGACTCAAGAGGAAATCGATGAAATCTTCAACCCAGCATACTACACCAAACGAGTAGAGGATATCTTTGAACGTATCGGACTTGGTGATTAATCCTAACAATAAAAAGCGAGATTCAATCTCGCTTTTTTGTATGCTTATCGAAGAGGTTTAGTTTTCTTTTCTCTTAGTCAGTCCGTAGGCTGCTAGAGTCGCCATGAGTCCTGCTGCGACCAAACCTGCAGAGTCTTGACTTCCTGTTGCAGGGAGTTGTTTTTCATCTGCTTTGGCAGTAGTTGGTGCAGTTTGCTCAGTTTTCTCAACGGCAGTGCCGACTTCAACAACTTGAGTGACCGCTTCCTGTGTTACCACGCTATTGACAAGCGTTCTTTCTTCTTTTCCATCAGCAGTAGTACTTACAGAGTAGAAGGCAGTACGGTGGCCGTTAGCTCCTTTAGTAACAACTTGTGTTTGTCCTTTTGGCAATTGAGGATTTTCACGTGTCACAGTAGTGAATGGAATTTCTTCTTCTTGGATGTCCAGTCTCGGTTTTGTTTCTGCAGCTGGAGCAAGACCGTGTTCATCCCCTACATGGGTTACAAGGGTTCCGACTTCAATAACTTGGGTCACTGCTTCTTGGGTCACAAGGCTATCTACAAGAGTTTTCACTTCCTTACCGTCAGCACTAGTGCTCACAGAGTAGTAATGACTGCGACGACCGTTAGCTCCTTTAGTAACGACTTGCGTTTTCCCTTTGAGCAAGAGTGGATTTTCACGTGTCACAGTAGTGAACGGAATCTCTTCTTCTTGGATATCCAGTCTTGGTTTCGTTTCGGCAGCTGGAGCAAGACCACTTTCATCCCCTTTGTGAGTAATAGGGGCACCGATTTCAACCACTTGGGTCACAGGTTCTTTGGTTACTTGGCTATCTAGAACGGTTTCTGTTTGTTTACCATTTTCAGTAAGGACAGAGATGTAATGAGTGCGTTCGCCATCTACACCTGGTGTGACAATCTTTTCTTGCTTAGCTTGGAGGCTCGGATTTTCTTTTTTGATAACTTCAAATGGAATCTTTTCTGCTCTTGTGATGAGTTCCGGTTTGGTTTCAACGTTGGCAGCTAGTTCGTTTTCATCGAGGCTTCCTGAGTGAGTTGCCGCTGGTTTGAGGCCTAGGCGGGCTGCCTTGAGTTTAGCTACAAGAGCGTCTAACTCGGCTTGTTTGCTGCGATTGAGGTTGTAGTTGAGAGCCTCTTTAGCTGCATTTAGAGCATCCAAGCTTTCCTGGCTGTATCCTTCCAAGTTAGTAGGGATTTGAGCAAGCTCCTCACGGAGAGCATTGTAGTCAGCACGGAAGTAGTCTTTGTTGTGATCTGCGAAGGCAGTCATGAGTTCAAAGATTTCTTCTTCCTTGTACTCGGCACTTGGTTTGTCTGCCCAGATAGCAAGCATACTACCAATAGTAGGAAGGTCAACCTCTGGATACTTGGTAGAAGCAAGCTGGTTAAATGGCACTTTACCAGAGTTTTCAAGTGCTTTTGATAGTGGATAGGCTTCGTCAGGTTTGTGATTACCTAAAACATAGTACCAGTCTCCGTTGGTATTGAGAAGTTTGTAGCCTTTGCTTGCCAGATACTGAGGAGTTGCAAGGTTATAGCCCCACCACCCTTTAGACCAGTAAGAGATGATGACATCCTTGTCAAACTCAACATCATCCTTGTCCTCGTAGTAGAAACCATCGTTGAAGGCCATCGGTTGAAGGCCTCTTTCTTTGGCCATGGCAGCAAGAGTGTTGGAGTACTCAGCAAACTTGCCATAGAGATTGTAGTATTTCAGATAATACCAGCCTTGAGCGTTGGTAGCATCATTGGCATATTCGTCTGTACCGTAGTTAAAGATCTTAGTCTTGCCTGCAAAGAAGTCCATGTACTTGCCGATAAGGGCTTTGACAAAGTTCATCGCTTCTTCGTTTTCAAGGTCCATGGTTGTTTTGGAGACCTTGTCAAAGTAGGCTTGAGGATTTTGGATACCTAATTTTTCCATAGCGACAAGCATGGCATCCATGTGACCTGGGCTGTTGATCGCTGGGATGAGTCCAATCCCTTTTGATTTTGCGTACTCGATCAATTCAGTGATTTCAGCCTGACTAAGAGTGGTTCCGTTTGGATCATCGTAGTAAGCTTTTGTTCCTTCAATGATGGCATTTTTGACATCGTCACTTGCATAAGTTTTGCCGTTAGCTGTGATGGTCATGTCATCAAGGAGGAAGCGAAGTCCGTCATTTCCTAGGAGGAGATGCACATCAGAATATCCAAGTTCACTAGCTTTATCAATGATACGTTTGAGTTGTTCAGCTGAGAAGTACTTACGTCCAGCGTCAATTGAGATCACCTTGTTCTTGGCAAGTTTTTCAACTTCACGTTTCGCGTCTTCTTCTTTTTGAGCTTCTGGTGTGAAGGTTAGGTTGCTAACAGCTTCTTGGTGTTTCGCGATTGCCTGGTCAATGGTGTCTTGTTGGGCACGACTGAGGTTGCTATCGAGTGAGCGAATGGCTTTTTCAGCTTCTTTGACAGCCGCGACACTTTCTGCAGTATATCGGTTAAGGTCTGTTGGGACTTCTTTAAGGGCTTGCTCAGCAGACTCATAGTCGGCAGCAAAGTATTCAGCATTTGCATTTGCGAAGCTACGCATGAGTTTGAAGAGACGTGATGGAGAATAGCGTGCTGATGGAGTATCTGCCCAAGCAGCTACCATACCACCGATGAACGGAATATCTGCTCCTTCAGATTTTGGAACAGAAGTGATTGGAGTGTTCTTAATCCCATTGAGACCTTGGTCGAGGTTGTACCAGCCTTGGCCGTCGGCATTTCGTCCGAGAACATAGTACCAAGCATCGTTGGTATTAAGAATTTGGTGACCTTTCTCAACTAGAAGTTTAGAAGAAGCGACGTCGTAACCGCCCCATCCACCAGTCCACATAGAAACGATGATATCTTTGTCAAAGGTTCCAAAGCTAGTGTCGCTATTGTAGTAGATACCATCGTTAAAGGCCATTGGTTTGAGACCGTGAGATTTAACAATGCGAGCTAGGTCATTAGCATAAGCGATAAATTTGTCATAACCCTTATCTGGGAAGCCATCTTCTGGATACCACTTGTAGGCTTGAAGAACGCTCCATCCTTTGGCATCTGTAGCATCATTGGCGTACTCGTCTAGTCCGATATTGAAAATATCAGTTTTGCCAGCGAAGTAAGCAGCATACTTGTCGATCAGAGCTTTAGTAAACTCAACAGCTTCTTTGTTATCCAGGTCAACGGTACGAGCAGATTCCTTGCCAAAGTAGTTGAAGTTCGGTTTTTGGATACCTAGTTCTTTCATGGTATGCAAAATGGCATCCATGTGGCCAGGACTGTTAACAGTTGGGATTAGTCCGATACCTTTATCTTTAGCATAGTTAATCAAGTCCGTCATTTGGCTCTCTGTTAAATGGTTGCCATTTGGATCCTTGTAATAGGCATCAGTTCCATTTTCGAGCGCACGTTTGACATCATCACTTGCATAGGTTTTGCCATTGGCTTTGATGGTCATGTCGTCCAACATGAAACGCATGCCATCGTTTCCAACTAGTAAATGAAGATCAGTATAACCATAGTGTTTAGCTTTGTCGATGATTTCTTTGAGTTGCTCAGGCGAGAAGTACTTGCGTCCAGCATCAATTGAGATCATTTTTCGTTTAGCCAGTTTTTCATTTACCTGAGCTGCTCGTTCAGTGTTAGGAGTGGTTACTGCAGGTGTGGCTGCTTCATTTTTCTTTTCTGAAGGAGAGTTTTCTGCAGGAACTTCAGTTGGAGCAGGACTTTCTTTCTCAGTAGTCGGAGTAGGATTAGCATTTTCTGTCACAGCTGGTGCAGTTGTTTCTTCCGTTTTTGGAGCAACTGTATGAGGAGCATCCGTGTCTTCTTTGACCTCCTCTTTTACAGGTTCTTCAGCCTTTTCTTCCAGTTTTTCTGGGGCCTTGGGCTCTCCAACCTCATTGGGTGTTTGAGGACTCTCCTGGACAGTTTGAACTGTTTCCTCAGCTGTTGGAGCCGGAGTAATCCCGTCGGCAGCTACGACTTGTGCGCTAAAAGCAAATCCTATAAGTACAGAAGCTGCTCCAACCGCGTATTTACGAATGGAGAAGCGCTGTTTCTTTTCTAGTTTCATGACAAAACCTCCTTGTTGTTATCGCATATGATAGCGTTTACATAAAACCAATTTTATTTTATTATCTAAGGGGTAAAATGTCAAGTGGGTTTATATAAGAACTATAATAAATGGAGGAAAACATAAGATTTAGGAGAAAATTGTCAATAAAAGATAAAGATAGAAGGAAAAACGAAGCAAATATTTAACTTGTTTTTAGTAAAAACGCTACTAATTAAATAAGAACCTTTCATAGCATTTTCATAGCTTCTTTCTCGTGCTATAATTAAATACAGAAAAAGCCTGAGCTGGGCTCAGGCTTTTTCTTAATGACCTCGGTTACATGAGATGAATTTGATTTTGTAGTAGTCTGCTCGCTTATAAGTTTCACTATAGGCAAGGACTTGGCCAGTGGCCTCAAGTTTTGTAGTCTTGGTTTGGAAGACAGTTGGGAATTGTGTATCGATTCCAAGTACAGAAGCAGCATGCTCTGGTGTTGGAAAGGCAATCTCGTTGATTTCCTCAAAATGCTCATCACTCATGTGAATGCGGTAATCCAATTTGAAACGTTTATAGATAGAACTATAATAATCAAGATTTGGATAGTTGGCATTGATATATTGTTCAGGAACATAAGATGTGTGGTAGATGTATGTAACGTCATTTGTTTGACGAATACGTTCAATCTTATAGTAGAATTGATCTCCACGTAGGCCGAGTTTCTCTAAATATTCAAGCTTGTTTCCGCGCTCGATAGAAAGGACAGTAACTTTATCGTCTTTTGTTTCAAAGATTTCAACATCTGAAAACTCAACGAGTTTGTGCTTACGTGCACGTGAAACGAAAGTTCCTTTACCTTGTTGACGGACAATATAGCCGTCTTTTGCAAGGTCGTTCAAAGCACGAACAACGGTGATTGAACTAACATCGTACATCGCAATCAATTCTGCTTCTGTATAAAATTTATCTCCACTCGCAAATTGACCTGAGATGATTTTGTTTTTTAATTCATCTTTAATATATTGGTATTTTGGAATAGCCATAATTTCACCTCGATTCTCTTTCTCCAACCTTGATTTTACCATAAATACTAAGAAAATAGTAGTATTTAGGTAAAAAAAATTAAAATAATCGACTAAAGATGTTATGTTACATGTAAAAAATTTCATTTTTTAGCCTTGTGAATTATCATACATAAAAAAACGACTTTCATGCGATTTTTTGATAATTTCGGTAAACGGTAAGTAAAAAAATAGAAAAATTTTAAAGAATTTTCTAAAACCTATTGACAAATGCAAAAGATTTGATTATATTTAATATTATAATAAATGAAAGCGCAAACTTAATTAGTCAGAGGTAGTAACATGACAAGCTTTAAAATTGAGGACGATTTCTATTTAGATGGAAAACCGTTCAAGATTTTGTCCGGCGCCATTCATTATTTTAGAATTCCAGCGGAGGATTGGTATCATTCGCTCTACAACTTAAAAGCGCTTGGCTTTAATACAGTCGAGACTTATGTAGCATGGAATTTACATGAACCTATTGAAGGTGAGTTTAATTTTGAAGGTGCTATGGATTTGGAGAGATTCCTCCAAATCGCACAGGATTTGGGTCTATACGCCATTGTGCGTCCGTCTCCATTTATCTGTGCTGAGTGGGAGTTCGGCGGTTTACCAGCTTGGCTCTTAACTAAGAACATGCGAATCCGTTCATCCGATCCGGCTTATGTTGAGGCAGTTGCTCGCTATTATGACCAATTATTACCAAGGCTTGTGCCTCGCTTGTTGGAAAATGGCGGAAACATTCTCATGATGCAAGTCGAAAATGAATATGGATCTTATGGAGAAGATAAGTCTTATCTGAGAGCGATTCGAAAATTGATGGAAGAACGAGGGATTGATTGCCCACTCTTTACTTCAGACGGTCCTTGGAGGGCTACTCTGAAAGCTGGAACCTTGATTGAAGATGACCTCTTTGTGACAGGAAACTTCGGATCTAAGGCTCCTTACAACTTTTCACAGATGCAAGAATTCTTTGATGAGTATGGCAAAAAATGGCCCCTCATGTGTATGGAATTCTGGGATGGCTGGTTCAACCGTTGGAAAGAACCAATCATCACGCGTGATCCAAAAGAGTTGGCAGAAGCTGTTCGAGAGGTGTTAGAGCAAGGCTCCATCAACCTTTATATGTTCCATGGCGGAACAAACTTTGGTTTCATGAATGGTTGCTCGGCTCGAGGAACTCTAGATTTGCCACAAGTTACATCTTACGATTATGATGCCCTTCTCGATGAAGAAGGAAATCCAACTGCTAAATACCTAGCAGTCAAGAAGATGATGGCAACACACTTCCCAGAGTATCCACAGTTGGAACCACTTTACAAGGAAAGCATGGAAATGGAATCCATTCCACTAGTCGAAAAAGTTTCCTTGTTTGAAACCCTGGACAGCTTGGCAAGTCCAACTGAAAGCCTCTATCCAAAAGCGATGGAAGAACTTGGTCAAAGTTATGGCTACCTTCTTTATCGTACTGAAGCAAGTTGGGATGCAGAAGAGGAACGTCTCCGTATCATCGATGGACGTGACCGAGCTCAACTCTATGTAGATGGTCAATGGATTGCCACTCAATACCAGACAGAAATTGGTGAAGATATCTACTGTCAGGGAAATCGAGAAGGTTTTTCAGAGATTGACATCTTGGTCGAAAATATGGGGCGTGTTAACTACGGACATAAGTTCTTGGCAGATACGCAACGTAAAGGAATTCGTACAGGTGTCTGCAAGGATCTACACTTCATGTTAAATTGGAAACAATATCCACTTCCATTGGATAATCCTGAGAAAATTGATTTTTCAAAAGGATGGACAGAAGGACAACCGGCCTTTTACGCTTTCGACTTTACCGTTGAAGAGCCTAAGGATACCTACTTAGATTTATCTGAGTTTGGTAAGGGAATTGCCTTTGTCAACGGGCGTCACCTAGGACGTTTCTGGAATGTCGGCCCGACCCTCTCACTTTATATCCCTCATAGTTATCTCAAGGAAGGTGATAACCGCATTATCATCTTTGAAACTGAAGGCGAATATAAAAAAGAGATTCATTTAACTCGTAAACCTACACTAAAACACATAAAGGGGGAAAACTTATGACAATTGTAGGATGCCGTATCGATGGACGTTTGATCCACGGTCAAGTAGCCAATCTTTGGGCAGGGAAACTAAACGTTTCGCGCATTATGGTTGTAGACGATGAAGTCGTTAACAACGATATTGAAAAGAGCGGCTTGAAACTTGCGACACCACCAGGTGTAAAACTTAGTATCTTGCCAATTGAGAAAGCGGCAGCGAATATCCTTGCTGGTAAATACGATAGCCAACGTCTCTTTATCGTTGCACGTAAACCAGACCGTTTCCTTGGTTTGGTTGAAGCAGGTGTTCCGCTTGAAACACTCAATGTTGGCAATATGTCTCAAACACCAGAAACTCGCCCTATCACGCGTTCTATCAACGTGGTAGATAAGGATGTGGAAGACTTCCACAAACTGGCAGAAAAAGGTGTGAAACTCACTGCTCAAATGGTTCCAAATGATCCAGTTTCAGACTTTTTGAGCTTATTAAAATAGGAAAAAATTTTTAGGAGGTCATTGTTATGATACAATGGTGGCAAATTTTACTTCTCACTTTGTACTCAGCTTATCAAATCTGTGATGAGTTGACAATCGTTTCATCTGCAGGTTCCCCTGTATTCGCTGGTTTTATTACCGGTTTGATCATGGGAGATGTGACAACTGGTTTGTTTATCGGTGGTAGCTTGCAGTTGTTCGTTCTTGGGGTTGGTACCTTCGGTGGTGCTTCTCGTATCGACGCAACTTCTGGTGCGGTTCTTGCAACAGCATTCTCTATCTCTCAAGGTATTGATACAGATCTTGCGATCACAACAATCGCTGTACCAGTAGCAGCACTTTTGACATACTTCGACGTTCTTGGACGTATGACTACTACTTTCTTTGCACACCGTATTGACGCTGCAATCGAACGCTTTGACTATAAAGGAATCGAGCGCAACTACCTACTTGGTGCAGTGCCTTGGGCTCTTTCACGTGCCCTTCCAGTATTCTTCGCCCTTGCTTTTGGTGGAGAATTCGTACAAGGTGTTGTAAACCTTGTTAAGGAATACCAATGGGTTGCAGACGGTTTGACACTTGCAGGACGTATGCTTCCAGGTCTCGGATTTGCAATCTTGCTTCGTTACCTTCCAGTTAAACGTAACCTTCACTACCTTGCAATGGGATTCGGTTTGACAGCTATGTTGACTGTTCTTTACTCATATGTAACAGGTCTTGGTGGAGCTGTTGCGGGTATCCTTGGTACTCTTCCTGCTGATGTTGCTGAAAAGATTGGCTTTGCTAACAACTTCAAAGGTTTGTCTATGATCGGTATCTCTATCGTAGGTATCTTCCTTGCAGTTGTTCACTTTAAGAACAGCCAAAAAGTAGCTGTAGCAGCACCTTCTACACCATCAGAAAGTGGGGAAATCGAAGATGACGAATTCTAATTACAAACTTACAAAAGAAGATTTTAATCAAATCAACAAACGTAGCTTGTTTACTTTCCAATTAGGTTGGAACTATGAGCGTATGCAAGCTTCTGGTTACCTTTACATGATCTTGCCTCAATTGCGTAAAATGTATGGGGATGGAACTCCTGAATTGAAAGAAATGATGAAAGTTCATACTCAATTCTTCAATACTTCTCCATTCTTCCATACCATTATCGCTGGTTTTGACCTTGCCATGGAAGAAAAAGATGGTGTAGGTTCAAAAGATGCCGTTAACGGTATCAAGACAGGTTTGATGGGACCATTTGCTCCTCTTGGAGATACAATCTTTGGTTCACTTGTACCTGCTATCATGGGATCTATCGCAGCAACTATGGCTATCGCTGGCCAACCATGGGGTATCTTCCTTTGGATCGCAGTTGCAGTTGCTTATGACATCTTCCGTTGGAAACAATTGGAATTTGCTTACAAAGAAGGGGTTAACCTTATCAACAACATGCAAAGTACTTTGACAGCTTTGATTGACGCTGCATCTGTACTTGGTGTCTTCATGATGGGTGCTCTTGTAGCAACAATGATCAACTTTGAGATTTCTTACAAATTGCCAATCGGTGAAAAATTGATTGACTTCCAAGACATCTTGAACTCAATCTTCCCACGCTTGCTTCCAGCAATCTTTACTGCCTTTATCTTCTGGTTGCTTGGTAAGAAAGGTATGAACTCTACTAAAGCGATCGGTATCATTATCGTTCTTGCAGTAGGTCTTTCATTCATCGGTAAATTCTTGCTTGGAATGGGCGCATAATTTATGGTGAAATCGTTAATTTTGGTGAGTCATGGTCGTTTCTGTGAAGAACTTAAAGGTAGCACGGAAATGATCATGGGCCCACAAGACAATATTCATGCAGTGGCTCTTCTTCCAGAAGATGGTCCAGAAGAATTTACTGCAAAATTTGAAGCTGCTATCGAAGGATTGGATGATTTCCTAGTCTTTGCGGACCTTCTCGGTGGTACACCATGTAACGTGGTAAGCCGCTTGATTATGGAAGGTCGCAACGTGGAACTTTACGCAGGAATGAATCTTCCAATGGTGATTGAATTTATCAATGCTAGCCTTACAGGTGCAGATGCGGACTATAAGAGCCGTGGTGCAGAAAGCATTGTAAAAGTCAATGATTTGTTAGCGGGCTTCGATGATGACGAAGATGAATAAGATGTGACTTAGAGCATCTTATATAGAATATACATGGGAATGGGAGTCACTCCCATTCCCATATTTTCAATAGGAATGAAACAACAATAGATTAGAGGAACTCTATGCTAAATTACACAAAAGAAGAATTACTTGAACTGGGTGCAGAAATCACGACTCGTGAGATCTATCAACAGCCTGATGTATGGAAAGAAGCTTTTGAAGCCTATCAAGCGAAACGTGAAGAAATTGCAGCCTTTCTGCAAGGTATCGCTGATAGACATGACTATATCAAGGTCATCTTGACGGGTGCTGGTACTTCTGCTTATGTGGGAGATACCTTGGTGCCTTACTTTAAGGAAGTCTATGATGAACGCAAATGGAATTTCAATGCCATTGCGACAACTGATATTGTTGCCAATCCAGAAATCTATCTGAAAAAAGATGTGGCAACTGTCCTTGTATCCTTTGCTCGTAGCGGGAATTCACCTGAAAGTGTGGCAACAGTTGATTTGGCCAAAGCCTTGGTGGATGACCTCTATCAAGTGACCATTACATGTGCTGCAGATGGGGAATTGGCTCTTCAAGCCCATGGCGATGACCGCAATCTCTTGCTCTTGCAACCAGCTGCCTCTAATGACGCTGGATTTGCTATGACTTCTAGCTTTACGTCCATGATGCTAACAGCTCTCTTGGTTTTTGATCCTACAGAATTTGCTGTTAAAGCTGAACGTTTTGGAGTTATTTCTAGTCTTACCCGTAAAGTTCTAGACAATGCAGCAGATGTCAAAGAGCTGGTTGACCTCGACTTTAACCGTGTTATCTACCTAGGTGCTGGTCCTTTCTTTGGACTTGCTCATGAAGCTCAGCTCAAGATTTTGGAATTAACAGCTGGTCAAGTAGCGACTATGTATGAAAGTCCAGTTGGCTTCCGTCACGGTCCAAAATCACTGATCAACGAAGATACAGTTGTTTTGGTCTTTGGTACAACGACAGACTACACTCGCAAGTACGACTTGGACTTGGTTCGTGAAGTGGCTGGTGATAAGATTGCTCGTCGTGTTGTGCTTTTGAGTGATCAAGCCTTTGGTCTTGAAAATGTCAAAGAAGTGGCTCTTGGCTGTGGTGGAGTCTTGAACGATATTTACCGTGTCTTCCCTTACATCATTTATGCCCAACTCTTTGCCCTTTTGACTTCGCTTAAGGTCGAAAACAAACCAGATACACCGTCTCCTACAGGTACAGTAAACCGTGTGGTACAAGGTGTTATCATTCATGACTATCAAAAATAAGGAAGTGTCTATGAGTAAATTACAATTAAGTCCTAATAAAGTAGCTTGCTTGCAAAAACTCTCTGACGAGAACGGCATTATCTCAGCTCTTGCCTTTGACCAACGTGGTGCTTTGAAACGCCTCATGGCTCAATACCAAACAGAAGAGCCAACAGTTGCTCAAATGGAAGAACTTAAAGTATTGGTTGCAGATGAATTGACAAAATACGCATCCTCTATGCTCCTTGACCCTGAGTATGGTCTTCCAGCTACAAAAGCGCTTGATGCCAATGCTGGACTTCTCCTTGCTTATGAGAAAACTGGCTACGACACAACAAGCACCAAACGCTTGCCTGACTGCTTGGATGTTTGGTCTGCAAAACGCATCAAGGAACAAGGTGCAGATGCTGTTAAGTTCTTGCTTTACTATGACGTAGACAGCTCTGACGAACTCAACCAAGAAAAACAAGCCTACATCGAACGCATCGGTTCAGAGTGTGTGGCGGAAGACATTCCATTCTTCCTTGAAATTCTTGCTTACGATGAAAAGATTGCGGATGCAGGTTCTGCAGAATACGCAAAAGTGAAACCACACAAGGTTATAGGTGCCATGAAGGTCTTCTCAGACCCAAGCTTCAACATCGATGTCTTGAAAGTGGAAGTTCCAGTCAATGTTAATTACGTTGAAGGCTTTGGCGATGGTGAAATCGTGCATACACGCGAAGAAGCAGCAGCCTTCTTCAAAGCACAAGATGAAGCAACAAATCTTCCATACATCTACTTGAGTGCGGGTGTATCAGCCAAACTCTTCCAAGAAACACTTGTCTTTGCTCACGAATCAGGCGCAAACTTCAACGGAGTTCTTTGCGGCCGTGCGACATGGGCTGGATCAGTTGAAGCCTACATCAAAGACGGTGAAGCGGCAGCTCGTGAGTGGTTGCGTACAACAGGATTTGAGAACATTGACGAACTCAACAAGGTTCTTCAAACAACAGCGACTTCATGGAAAGAACGTGTGGAAGCATAAAACAAGTATAGAAGAATCCCTTTTTGTTAAGAAAATACTCAAGTTTTTCTGACAAAGGATTCTGAAAATAGAAACTACAACCATAGATGGTGCATACACTTTCTATGGTTTGTTTACTTAATAGAAATAGAAAAAAGGAGATGAAAATGAAAGCATACACAGAGCGTGTATTTGGAAATCATGAGGGCAAGGATGTCTTGGCCTATCGCTTTGAGACTGATAGTGGCTACCAACTAGAAATTATGACCTATGGTGCGACCATCTTGCGCTATGTCACACCCGACAAGGCTGGAAATTTTGCTAATGTTATCTTAGGCTTTGATGATTTTGATAGCTATGTAGGCAATAGTCCCAAGCATGGAGCAAGTGTAGGTCCTGTAGCAGGCCGTATCGCTGGAGCGACTTTTGAACTCAATGGCCAGACCTATGACCTTGAAGTCAATAATGCTAGCAACTGTAACCACAGTGGTTCAACAGGTTGGGATGCGAGCTTGTTTGAATTGGTTGAGGTGAGCGACCATGGCTTGACTCTCTACACAGAGCGTACAGACGGGACAGGAGGATTTCCTGGTAATCTTAAGATTTGGATCAGCTACCACTTGGAAGAAACTGGTGCTTACGAAGTTAGCTATAAGGTGACGACAGATCAGGATACGCTGGTCAATCCAACTAATCACAGCTACTTCAACTTGTCTGGTGATTTTACGCAGGCAGTTGACCGTCATGTCTTCCAGCTAAATACGGAGGGCATTTACCCAATTGCTCCGGACGGTGTGTCAGCAAAAACTCCAGATGCTGATCGCGATGTGGTGAAACACATCTACAATGGTGCTTTGCTCAAGGATATCTTTTCAGAGGACGATGAGCAAATCCAACTGGTATCTGGTTTGGACCACCCATTTGCCCTCCCGGCAGGTCATGACAATGCTGGTTTCCTTTATGACCAAAACTCAGGTCGCTTCCTACTGTTCAAGACAGAGGCCCCTTGCTTTGTGGTCTACACAGCAAACTTTGTGGATGAGAGTGTCATCATCGGAGGCCAGCCAATGGTGCAACACAATGGGATTGCCCTTGAAGCGCAAGCTTTACCAGATGCCATTCACAGCGACCTCAAAGACCAAGTCATTCTCAAAGCAGGGGAAACTTTCACCAGCAAAACTCGTTACGAGCTTGTTGTAAAATAAAAAGAAGAGCTGGTTTCCAGCTCTTTTGAGTTGTCTTCGTTGACATTCTATCTCAATAGTGTATAATTGATGTAATTAATAAAGTTACAACAAATGGAGACACCCTATGACTTATGCATACCAAAGCCACATTTACCTAGCAGAGGCTGTTTTAAATGTCAAGGATTTGACGAGTCAAACGGCTTTTTATCACCAGATTATTGGCTTAGAGATTTTATCTCAAACAGAGACAGAAGCGATTTTGGGACTTGGCAGAAAAGCCTTGGTCCATTTGATACAGGCAGAAAAAGCTGGGGAAGTAAGGGAGCATTATGGGCTCTACCATCTAGCGATTTTGTTGCCGACACGAAAAGCCTTGGCAGATGTCCTGAAACACTTAAGTGATTTGCGCATTCCTCTGGTCGGAGGAGCGGATCATGGATACAGTGAGGCCCTTTATCTGGAAGATTTGGAAGGAAATGGCATTGAACTCTACCGTGATAAGCCAGTTTCTTCATGGGATATTCGAGAAGACGGACGCATTATCGGTGTGACAGAGGCCCTTGCGGCTCAGGATATCTATGAGTTAGGGGAAAAGGTAGATCCCTTTATCCTAGCTGAAGGGACGAGAATGGGGCATATCCATCTATCGGTTAAGGATAGTCGCGCAGCGAGTCAGTTTTATCAAAAGGTGTTGGGGCTAGAGGATAAATTTACTATTCCGAGTGCTAGTTGGATAGCAGCTGGGAAGTACCATCACCACCTAGCTGTCAACGAATGGGCTGGAAAAGGTCTAGCTCCGCGTAAATCGGGCATGCCTGGCTTGGCCTACTACGTCCTTGAGGTCGAAAGCAAGGAAGAACTCTTAGCCATCGTTCAGCAAGCACAGGAGCTAGAAGCTCCGATC
The DNA here is from genome assembly GCF_026782375.1 of Streptococcus oralis. Classification (GTDB taxonomy): domain Bacteria; phylum Bacillota; class Bacilli; order Lactobacillales; family Streptococcaceae; genus Streptococcus; species Streptococcus oralis_CL. The sequence goes on from NZ_JAKUWJ010000004.1 coordinate 51,394, forward strand.
AAGTGGTTACATTCGAGTGAAGTGGATCTTGTAGACCCAGATGGGATTGTGACTCGCATTCGCTTGGCACGATGAGATGTGAAAAACACATCATATACATAGAAAAAGGCGGACAAGCTCGCATTCTGTTTTTAGAATGCGAACTTGTTCGCTTTTTTATGAAATGACGAAACCTTTCTTGGATCTAGCAATGGTATCTGCCGGGGATATTTTCCCTTTTCTGGGGGTTCATGCTATAATACTAATAAACTTTTCTTTCTCTAGGAAGGCAAATGCCGAAAAAGCTAGAATGCTGGCAATCGTTGTCACGATGCTTTTAAGAGAAAGTAGGACTCTGTTTGAACATCCGTATTGAGTTTAGGAGACGGGAAATAAGATGGACACAAGTGTAAAAAATTTAATCAGTATGGGGCCTCTGGAGGATTCTTTTATCTATTATGATCTGAAGAATCAAGTATTCTACAGCGTAAAACAAGGCATGAATTATTCAGCTATTGCAGCCCCTATTGCAATCTATTCCTTCCAACGGCTGTCAAAGTTGCTCAACCAAACCTTTGGAGATGTCTCATCCCCTCTTAATCTAATCTTCTTTATCCTGATGTCTCTGTTTTTGGTTTTCGGGACCATTCTCCTTGCCAAATCTACCCGACGCAACATGAAGACAGATAGATTTAGAAAAGTTCGGTTGACAAAAGCCAATATCAAAACACTTAGGAGAAAATCTAGGGCGTTGACAGTAGTTGGCTACATTTTTGTTTTAATAACGATTTTTTCAGCCTATCGTTATCTGGCTGTTTCTGATTTTCAATTTTTAATTATGTACATGTTAGGGATTGGTATTCTTACATATATAGTTTATGATTTTCGGATGAAAACGCGCAAACGACTGTTCAAAGAGCTGATGGAGATATTACAGGACGATAGCCGAGGAAAAGAGGGAGAAATGTGAGATGAGAAAAATCATTTATATAGGCCAAGGAAACCAGCAATCCGTCTACTATAATACAAGGACGAGAGAGGCTTTAGCGACAGAATCTAGTACCTCGTCAGAAACCGACGGTGCCATCAGTTCAAAGAAATCCAAGTGGCCTTGGCTTCTCTTCTTTGCTTTCTTGCTAGTTGCTATCATCAGTATTTGGATTCGTTCCTTGATAGCGCCTTTTAAATTGAGTGAGTGGATGATTCCGATCCATCTAGCCGCTATCCTTTTCGTTTTTATCGGAAGTGTTTATGGATTTGAAAAACTGTTCTACAGTGGGGCTAAGTCGCTTATCCCAGCAAGTGAAGAACAGTTTAAAGAAGCAGTTGAAAGTAGTAAATTTTGGAAAAAATCTCCGGATAAGGAACCAACAGTCGATAAAATCATCTTGTATCTATTTGTTATCCTCGTTCTTCTATTTGTTTTTGTTATTGTTGTGTTCTTTGCCATACCTGGGACCTTCATTCCCTACTATGAACATGAATGGTTTGAGCCGTCCATGTTCATGGTGCCCATCGGAGCAACGATCGTCCCAATTAGTGTCGTACTGCTCTTGTTCCAAAACAACCCTATCCGCTGGCTCTTAGCCGTACGAAAATACAAGCAGGGGAAAGTATTATTTAGGGAAGAGAAGAACTAGAAACACGAGAGAAACGCTATTACCATTACCAGTGGTTGGTGATGGTGATGTTTTATCAACAACCTATGATAAAATTGAAGTTTCTGATTATAGTGATTAGTGAAAACTGTGGTGATTTTATATGAGAAAAATAATTTTTATTGGACAGAGCGGTGATAAGGCCGTTTACTATAATACGCGAACAAAAGAGGCTCTTGTAGCAGATAAGAGTGCCTTGTTAAATACAGAAGGGGCTAGGAGATCGAATAGGGGGATTGCTCCTTTAATTGCTATATTCTCTTTGTTAGGTTTACTCGGAGGATTTGTTGCAATACCAATTTTCTCAGGCCTTCGTTATAATAGTGGGATGGTTCCTATTTTTATTCTTTGTCTTTCCTTTATCCTATTTGGATTTATATGGATGATGGAAGAGGCCTTGTATAAAGAGGTGAAACAGGTTCAAGGGGCAAGTTCTCAACAGTTTGCGAAAGCTGTTGATTCAAATCTGTTCTGGGACAATTTCAGCGATAAAAAAGCGACGTTTGGGAAAATGTTGGCTTTTATGATTGTTATGCTATTAGTTTTTATGACTACTATAGTAATATTTGTTGCTACTATCCCAAGTATTATTGACTCATTCAATAAGCAAGAGACATTTGATATACAAATCTTTTTCTCGCTTTTAGCAGGTCTCTTTCCTGCCTTGTTGTACCTTTTCTTATTCCAAAACAATCCAATACGCTGGTTCTTAGCTGTGCGAAAATATGAACAGGGGAAAGTGCTATTTAAGGAAGAGAAGTAAGAAGAGGATAGTATGAAAGAAAAGTATATTGAATTTTTAAATATGGCAGTTGTGGATACTAGTCCTATAAAGCGTTTTGATATTATATAAATCACTGATGAGGGAAGATAATGAAAAAAATAATGAAATCAAAATTAGTTCAAGTCCTACTTCTTGCACTCACTGTCATAGGGCTATACTTTGCTTATCAGGCATATCGCAGACATGAACTTACTCAGTTTGTTATGTGGAGTCCAAGGGTAAAAATTGTGAGTTATGAATTCATGGATGATAACAAGGCAGTAGCAATTAAATGGGATAATGATGCGGAGTTAAAAGATGCGAAAGAGGCTAAGAAATATGATAATAGGATAAAAGTTGAGGTAAATACAGTGACCAATGGTGAACGTTTTATTGTTCGCCAGAGTTACAAATTAAAATCAGCTACGTATAAGTATTGGGTTCTTGAAGAGGATGCGGTTCCATATTTGAAAAGTAATATTCCAGAGCAGGGAGAGTACTGGTTGTTAGACGTCTATGATACGAAAGATGGGACAATCAAACAAAAAACTTATGATGTATTTCAGATGGTGAGGGAATATAATAAGGATTATATTCCAAGAAGGTTTCGTGGGTATAAGTTTTACTTGTATACGGAACAAGGAAAAACTTACTTACCAATTAGTATGGATACTGGCCAACAGCCAGAATCGAAAACTGAAAATGGGCTTATTGATATAGAGGAAGGAAAGATAATAGCAGCTATTCCATCTGATAAAACTTCCAAAGAGCTTTACAATAAAGAAGAGACTACAGAACATAAAGATAACTTCGAAGATATACTTAATCAACATGGTAGACTTTCAAATCAAAATTTCACCTTAGTTTTATCTGATTTTTTTCTAAATAAGTCTGTATCAAATGGTCAATTTAGTTCTTTAGCAGATAAATATCCTAAAGTGTTTTCAATCTTGAAATCCGGCCCATCTTCTAGATTATATTTCCTTGGAAAAGAAGACGTCCGCTTTAAAATCTCTCTCTTAAAGCTAGTTCTTTCAGAAGGTACCAATATTTTCAAGGATATCACTATTCCAGCAGCTAGTTCAAAAGATGGCCAGGAACATTTGGTTCAAAGCGAAGAAGAGTTCTTACAATATTATAAATCCAGTACGGAGGAAGAATAATGGGACAAAAGCATTTGTCTTATATTCCAATAGATATTGATAGTTGATATTGAATTTTAAATAGGGAGGAAAAAATGAAGAAGTTAGTTGTCGTCATCCTGTTATTGCTTCTTGGAGCTTGCTCTAATGGAAAGGAAGCAGGGGGAACAGAGAAAAGTACACGTGAGACAGTTGTAAGTAAAGAGAAAGAATTGAAATTTGTAGTAGCACCACAATATGAAGGCCAAACGTCAGATTTAATTGAACTTGGTAAAAAATTGACCAAAGAACATCCAGAAATTGGAAGTAAGGGAAGTATGGCTATCTACTTTACAGGAGCCGTCTCAGATGGTAGAGCAGCACTAATGCTCGTCAATAAAACTGACGTAGATATCAAAAAAGATTTGGAGTTTTCACTGAGCTGGTCCTATGATGGCAAGGCCATTTTTGATAATCAAAAGATCAGCTATACTATCAAGGATAGTGGTGAGTTACCTTCTTACACAACTACATTAATTTTGTTACCACTTAATTCAGAACAATTGGAGCTTGTTGACTCGATGTCAGATCCATCTAAGATGAGACTTTCAATGTCCGATGTGAAGAGCGTAGAATAAGATAGGAGTTGAATATGACAACAGAAACCATTTTATTTTTAGTTGCTACCATCGTTATTCTTTTATCCTTGATCTTTTTATCTGGTACATATCTCTACCTTTCTTTTCGGGATAAAAAGATGGTACGTCTTGCCAAATCGTCTGTTAAGGGAACGGTTGTGGGCTATAGTAATTTTCAGACTGGGAATCCTCCGATTGTTGAATATACGGTTAACGGAACTACTTATAGCAAACCATTACGGTATTTTATAATCAGAACGGTTTCGCTTCCATGGGGGCCTATAAGTACATCTGATAACTTTACAAGAGAGGACATGTTGGCAAATTCACTAACCTTTTATCGTAATTCTTTTATATCGTTTAATAACTTAATGCGAACGCATTTCCCAGTCTATTCGAAGATGACGGTATGGTATGATCCTGAAAAACCAAAAAGGGCTTATGTGGAACGATACTGTGGAATCAACAAACTTTATAAATTGTTAGGCGTCGGTAGTGCTATATTGTTAATCATGGTCTACGCCGTTGTAGTGCTTGCTTATTTGTTAAAGAGGTGAGGTAATCCACATAATGTCACAAGAGAGATATTTGCAGATCAAAAAAGAGCATCAAGTTCGTAAGTTTGTGGGGCGTTCCCTCTTCATTCTTCTCGCTATCCTCGATGTTCTACTGGTATCAAGTCATTCCAATTATGTCCCGCTTGTAACGGTGGCTATGGTAACGATTGTGCCTTTTAATCATTATCTACTTGGTCCTCTTAGGAGACAGAAAAAAGCCATAGAAAAAGAGCATCCAGAATGGAAAATACTCAGTACAAAGGGAGTAAAGGTTCCCTCGGCTGAAGCTAATAAAAGAACTTTTGCTGGCATTGGGATCTTGATGGCCTTGCTGTTGTCTTTTGGGCTATTCTATAAACCTGTGAAACAGCCGAACGACCAAGTAAACAAGCCACCTAAGCTTGATTTTAACACGCCTGGAACGTCCAAGTCTTCTGAGTCGTCCAGTTCCTCTAAGACCAAAGAATCCAGTTCCTCAGAGTCGAAATCCTCGTCTTCGACTGAACAAAGTTCTAAAACCGAAAGTTCAGGAACAAAGCCGTCAAAAAGCGAATCCAATAATCCTTATTACCAGATTCCAGGACTTACTGACGAACAGGTGAGAGATATCATATCAAAATCGGTGAAAGATTTGAGAGAAAAACAGTCAAAAGAAAAATCCGAAGAGTAGACTCGAGGGCATCGATGTCCTTTCTGGATGAGTTAGTTTTAAGATTTTACTGTATAAAATAACAGGAGGAGTTCATATGAATAAAGAAGTAATTGGTTTGATAGTTGGGACAATCGTCATCTTCCTATCTTTTGTATTTGTGTGTGGGACCTTTCTCTATCTCTATCTTCGAGATCAGAAGTTGGTCCGTCTTGCCAAGTCATCCGTACAGGGAACGGTTATCGGCTATAGCCGTTTTCGTGAGGGGTATCCACCTATCGTCGAATACACGGTGGATGGGATTGCTTATAAGAAAACCTTGCAGTATTTTATGTTTAAAACGGTCACAATTCCGTGGGGGACTACTAAATTTTTAAAGGACTATACAAGAGAAGATATGCTAGCGCCTTCGATCACTCGCTACAGCAACTCCTTTGTTTCCTTCAAACGCTTGATGCAGACCCATTTCCCCCTTCATTCGGAACTGACGGTCTGGTATGATCCAGACAAGCCGACCAGGGCCTATGTCGAACGTTACAGCGGAATGGACAAGTTTTACAAGTGGTTTGGTATCGGATTTGGGCTGGCTCTAGTTCTGGTCTATGGGATAGTGATCCTAGCCTTTTTGTCCAATTTGTCCAAGATATACGCATAAAGGTCAGTTGGTTGAAAGGAAACGTGACTTCCCATCGAGCTTTAAGAAGGACAGAGTTTCTTTTCCATTTCCATGCTTATCAATCTTTTCTATCTGATACAGAGGAGAGGTTGCCTCCTACAAATACAGACAGGAAGTGAATTTTGACAAAGACCCTTATTCGAGATATAATGAAGAAAAAGTGACCAAGGATAAATTAATGACAAACTCAAAGTACATCACACGTCTGAAACGTTCAGAGGGCCAGTTGCGTGGGATTCAAAAGATGATTGAAGAAGATCGTGACTGCGCAGATATTGTTACGCAGTTGACAGCAGTGAAATCTAGCGTTGAGCGCGTGATTGAGATGATCATTACTGAAAATCTCACAGGCTGTATCAACCAACCACTAGACGACCCTGAGGCTCAAAAGGAACGCCTAGAAAAGGCCATCCGATACCTGATTAAGCGGAAATAAACTAATTTGCTATTGATAAACAATGCAGACAAAGGTATTTAAGTCTATTTCGATAAAGAAATCATGTCAGACAAACGGATGAGTTCCCCCAATACCAATGAGCAACCTCTTTTTAGATACCGTCAATGTGCTTCGTTTTATAGAAGCGACGGGTTACGAGCTCTATATCATTGGGGTGCAGAAATGAAAAAACCGATTAAGTTTCTTAATCGGTTTTTTCATTATTCTACTTGACCGGGCCAAGCATTCATACCACCTTCTACATTGATAACGGTAAGGCCTTGAGCGCTTAGAAATTCACAAGCAGATGCGGAGCGTACTCCGCCTTGACAGATGACATGGTATTCCTGGTCAGCTTTGAGTTCTTTGTAACCTTGCTCCAAGGTACTTAACGGAAGATTTTTGGCACCTGGTGCATGTCCTGCTTGGAATTCGTGCACTTCACGTACATCGATAAGGTTTAGATTTTCATTTAGGTATTTTTCATAAAAGTCAGCCATGCTGATACTCGTTTCCATATTCGACTCCTTCTGGATTAGCCATTTTATATAGTGAATAAGCGCCATCAAGGTTTTGGACGGCAAATCCTGCCTGCTGGAGGATACGCTCTGTGATATAGTTGCGCAAAACGCTGTGGCAGCTAAGGATGTAGGCTTGGTTCTTGTCTGGTTCACCCAAGATCTCCCTTAGTTCATTTAGGGGTTATGGATGGTATCGACCTTGGGTAGCTCCCCTGAAATTCGCCACTTGTCCGCACATCTAGGGATTATTTGCCCTTAGTCAGATCGTCTTCGAGCGGACACCTTGGATATTGTCGCTCAGACCTTCGATAAGGTTCAAGGCTGTGTAGCCAATTATTTTATGCTTCTAGATGACCTTGCCTGTCCAAGCGCTCATACCGCCTCGGACGTTGATGACATCGTAGCCTTTTTTCTTTAGCTTCTTTGCAGCTAGTTTGCTTCGCACACCAGAATGACAAATGACATAAAGCGTTTCTTTTGTCGCTGGTGTGTAAGATCCGATTTCGGATAGAGGGACATTCTTGGCATTTTTGATATGACCTCTATGGAATTCCGTAGGCGTCCGAACATCCAGTAGCTGAATCGGTTCTCTGAGTTTAGCTTCTAACTCGCTGGTAGAAATACTGTCAATTTTTGTAAATAATAAGTGAAACATAGGCACCTCCAAATATACCCTTATGGGGTATATTAAACCATGAAGTTAAGCTTTTGTCAAGCAAGTTGTTTTGAGTTGGGATGGGGAATGGTTTCGAGAGTCTAGAAAGAAGTCCTAGACCGGCTTATTCTTGAACTTTCAAAGTCTTTTTGATATGATGGCCTCAAACTAAGTGTGAGGTATTAAGATGACCAGTGAATACCAGAAAATGATAGCAGGAGAACCCTATCATCCCTTTGACCCCGAGTTGCGGGCCTTGGCACAAGCTTCTCGCCAAAAACAGGCTGCCTTTAACAAGGAAGAAGATCCCTTGAAGGGAGCGGAGATTATCAAGACTTGGTTTGGCTCAACCGGACAAAATCTCTATGTCAATCCACGTCTGGTGGTCGATTATGGAGTCAATATTCATCTAGGGGAAAATTTTTATTCTAATTGGAATTTGACCATGCTGGATGTTTGTCCGATTCGCATCGGTAACAATGCCATGCTTGGCCCCAACTGTCAGTTTTTAACCCCACTCCATCCACTGGATCCGGATGAACGCAATTCAGGGGTCGAATATGGCAAGCCCATCACCATTGGAGATAATTTCTGGGCTGGAGGTGGCGTCATTGTCCTTCCTGGAGTGACACTGGGAAATAATGTCGTTGCAGGAGCAGGGGCCGTGATCACCAAGTCCTTTGGAGACAATGTCGTCCTAGCTGGCAATCCTGCGCGTGTTATCAAGGAAATCCCAGTAAAAGAAAACTAAAAAGAACAGCTGGGGCTGTTCTTTTTGTAATCTTTATCTTGGTCTTATAGATTTTTCTTCTTTTTTGCTTTTTTGAATAGAGTGACATCGCACTTGGGGATGTTGCTTTTAAAAACTATTAAATGCATTTTAGTACTCTCAAATTGTTTCTAGTAGCCCTTTCAAAAGAATACTGAGTGAAACTAGATTTAAGGAAACTTTCAGAAAAGTTTTAGTTTTGTTTCAGGAATCTTCTGTAGACTGTCTAGCTATATCATACGAAGGAGAGGAAAAAGGTATGAAATCAAAAAAATGGACCCTACTCGCAACGAGTTTAACGGCAATGGTGCTGATGGCAGCATGTGCCCAGTCAACAACTACATCTAATACCAAGGCAACTACAAATAATGCAACAACTACTGCAACAAAAACAAATCAAACTTCTTATTTTACTGAGAAGGACAATGATACTTCTTATGATGAAAGCACAGCTTCTAAGATTGAGCTATCTGGCTCATCAGCAAACGTCTCTGGAGATGGGGTGACAGTCTCTGGCTCAACAGTGACTATCACAAAATCTGGACCCTATGTGATTTCAGGTCAGTCTGAAGGAGTGCAGATCAAGGTCGAGGCAGATGAGTCGGCAGAAGTTCACCTAGTCTTAAAAGGTGTCACCATGACCAACACCAATGCAGCAATTTCTGCGACATCAGCCGGCCATGTCTACTTGACTTTAGCAGAGGGAACCACCAACAGTCTCTCTGACTCAAGCTCTAACAGCGACGAAAAAGCAGACGCAGCTCTCTTTTCTAAGGTTGATTTGACCATCAACGGGAAAGGAACTCTCAATGTAGATGGCAAGAAAAACAATGGTATCAAGGTCAACGACACCCTCCACATCACGGGCGGAACCTATAACATCACAGCAGTTGGCGATGCCTTTAATGTCAATGATGAACTCAACATCACTGGTACGACCATGACTATCGATGCCAAAGAAGATGGCGTAAAGGTGGACAATGACGAGGATACTTCAGTCGGAACCATGTACCTATCCAACAACAACATCACCGTTACAGCAGGAGATGATGGCATCCACGCATCAGGTGATTTGGTTATCGATAGTGGTACCTACACCGTCAAGAATTCGACAGAAGGACTTGAAAGTAAGTCAATCACTATCAACGGTGGGGACATTAGCATCTATTCGACAGATGATGGAGTCAACGCAGCTAATAAAAACGCCCAACAGAGTGAAATCTTCTTCATCATGAACGGTGGGAACCTGACTGTAGAAGTTGGTCAAGGAGATACAGACCCAATCGACTCAAACGGGAACGTGACAGTTGCTGGAGGAACCATTAAAATGATTGGTCAATCAGGTTTTGACTTTGATGGAACTGCGACCTACACAGGTGGTGACATCTATCTCAATGGTGAAAAACAAACGGAAATCGTCAATTCTATGCCTGGAGGCGGTGGGCCGAATGGAGCTCCTCAAGGCACAGGTTCAGCCCCTAGCGGACAAGGATAAGTAAAATTCTCCTTTCTCGAAAGAGAAGGGAGAGTTTTGTGTTCTTACTAGAGGAAATGTAAAGACAACTCCTTGACACTCCGTCAGTTTTTGATACAATAGTACAAAATTAGAGGAGGTGGGCGATGATTCAGAAGCATGCGATTCCTATTTTAGAGTTTGATGATAACCCCCAAGCGGTCCTTATGCCAACACATGAGGGGTTAGACTTGAAGTTGCCAAAGAAGTGTATCTATGCATTTTTGGAGGAGGAGATTGACCACTATGCTCAGGAAGTAGGGGCGGACTGTGTTGGTGAGTTCGTTTCTGCCACCAAAACCTATCCAGTATATGTCATCAACTACAAGGACGAGGAGATTTGTCTGGCCCAAGCGCCCGTTGGTTCTGCCCCAGCGGCCCAGTTTATGGATTGGTTGATTGGCTATGGTGTGGAGCAAATCATTTCCACTGGTACTTGTGGAGTCCTAGCTGATATAGAGGAAAATGCCTTTCTCGTCCCTGTTCGCGCTCTGCGAGATGAGGGGACCAGCTACCACTATGCGGCGCCTTCTCGTTATATGGAGATGCAGATTGAGGCTATCTCTGCCATTGAGCAAGTCTTGGAACAAAGAGGCATTCCTTACGAGGAGGTCATGACCTGGACGACAGATGGTTTTTATCGAGAGACAGCTGAAAAGGTTGCCTATCGCAAGGAAGAAGGCTGTGCTGTTGTGGAGATGGAGTGCTCTGCTCTTGCGGCAGTTGCCCAGCTACGTGGAGTTGTTTGGGGGGAATTGCTCTTTACCGCAGATTCCTTGGCGGATCTGGACAACTACGACAGTCGTGACTGGGGCTCAGAAGCTTTTGATAAGGCACTCGAACTCTGTCTGATTATTGTGCACCACATGTGAGTGTTTTGACTATTTTTATGGTAGAATGTAGCTATGTTATTCAAATCTTTTTTGGAAAAAATCAAGACGATACTGGGACGCTTGTCGCCAGCCCGTCGCATCTTTTTAAGTTTTGCCCTAGTGATCTTCTTAGGTTCGCTTCTTTTAAATCTCCCCTTTGTGCAGGCAGCTACGTCACAAGCGACCTACTTTGACCATCTCTTTACGACCGTGTCCATGGTCTGTGTGACAGGGCTCTTTACCCAGCCGGTAGCCTCTACTTACAATATCTGGGGCCAGTTGATTTGTATGATTTTGATCCAGATTGGTGGTTTGGGGCTCATGACCTTTATCGGAATCTTTTATATCCAAGGCAAGCAAAAGCTCAGTCTTCGTGGTCGTGAGACTATTCAAGAAAGTTTTGCTTATGGAGAAACCCAGTCTCTAAAGGACTTCATCCGCTCAATCTTTCTGACGACTTTTCTAGTGGAAGGGCTCGGTGCCTTTCTCTTGAGTTTCCGCTTTATTCCTGAATTTGGCTGGGGGCGAGGAATTTTAACCTCTATCTTTTTGGCTGTTTCCGCTTTCTGTAATGCTGGATTTGATAATTTTGGAAGTACGAGTTTGGTAGCCTTTCAAACGGATCCCTTGATCAATCTAGTGATTGCAGGATTGATTATCACGGGTGGTCTAGGATTTATGGTCTGGTTTGACCTAGCGACCCAGTTTGGGAAAAAGAAAAAACGCCGCCTGCGTTTCCATACCAAGTTAGTTCTCTTTTTAACGGTGGGAATTTTACTCTTTGGAACCGTATCGACTTTGTTAATCGAGTGGAATAATCCTGGGACGATTGGAAATCTCAGCGCTCCAGAGAAACTGCTGGTTAGCTTTTTCCAGACCGTCAGCATGAGAACGGCAGGCTTTGCTTCCATTGACTACACCCAGACTCGACCAGTTACCTTACTGATCTACATCTTGCAGATGTTTCTGGGAGGGGCACCTGGAGGGACAGCAGGGGGGCTCAAGATTACGACCTTCTTTGTCTTGTTGGTCTTTGCTCGTAGCGAACTATTGGGCTTGCCTCATGCCAATGTAGCTCGGAGGACCATTGAACCCCGAACCGTGCAAAAATCTTTCAGTGTCTTTATTATCTTCTTGCTGACCTTCTTGCTGGGCTTGATCCTGCTAGGAATAACAGCAGAGGGAAATCCGCGTTTTATCTACCTCATGTTTGAGACCATTTCAGCCCTTGCGACAGTTGGAGTGACGGCAAATTTAACGCCGGAGTTAGGTAAGTTAGCCCTCAGCATCGTTATGTTGTTGATGTTTATCGGCCGTATTGGTCCCTTGACACTACTGGTCAGTGTAGCGGAATACCAGCCAGACAAGAAAGACACGATTCACTATATGAAAGCAGATATCACTATCGGATAAGAAAGGAAGAACGATGTCAGATCGGACAATTGGAATTTTAGGCTTGGGAATTTTTGGGAGCAGTGTTTTGGCTGCCCTAGCCAAGCATGACATGAATATCATTGCTATTGATGACCACGAGGAACGTATCAATCAATTAGAACCTGTGCTAACTCGTGGGGTAGTGGGCGATATTACGGATGAAGAACTCCTTCTATCAGCGGGGATTGACACCTGTGATACCGTAGTCGTCGCAACGGGTGAAAATCTGGAGTCCAGTGTTCTCGCGGTTATGCACTGTAAGAGTCTAGGAGTGCCGACCGTCATTGCCAAGGTCAAAAGCCATACAGCTAAAAAGGTGTTGGAAAAAATTGGTGCAGACGCAGTCATTTCACCAGAGTTTGAAATGGGGCGCTCATTGGCACAGACCATCCTCTTTCATAACAGCGTAGACGTCTTTCAGCTGGACAAGAATGTATCGATTGTCGAGATGAAAATCCCCCAATCATGGTTAGGTAAAAGTCTCAGTCAGTTGGATTTACGTGGGCGATACAACCTCAACGTACTTGGTTTTCGTGCCTACGAAAATGCTCCTCTGGATGTCCAATTCGGACCTAATGACCTCTTGCAGGCAGATGCCTACATCATGGCAGTCATTAATAACCAACATTTGGATACCCTAGCTGAACTGAGTGAGTAGGAGAGGAAGGGTACTCTCTTTCCCAAATAATTAACGAGTCAATATAAGTATTTTATAAGAGGGATTTAAGAAAAATTTTAACTTTTTCTTAATCCTTTTTAATTTTAGGAGATTATACTAGAGTCATCAAAAAAAGAAAGCTCTAAGGAGAATCCTATGAAATTCAATCCAAATCAGAGATATACTCGTTGGTCTATTCGCCGTCTCAGTGTCGGTGTTGCTTCAGTTGTTGTGGCCAGTGGCTTCTTTGTCCTAGTTGGTCAACCAAGTTCTGCGCGTGCTGATGTCGTCAATCCGACTCCTGCCCAAGTCGTGCCAAGCGCTTCTTCGGTGAGTGAAAAGAGCGACTTACCAGCAGAGGTTCTCAAAAAAGCAGTCGATGTAGCTCTTCCTTCAGAACAGTCTATTCCAACACCTAAAGCAAGTGTGGATACGACAAGCTCTTCAGAAAAAGCGGACGAAACTGCTAAAGAGCCAGTAGCAGCACCAAAAGAAGAAGTGCAAGCACAATCTGACTCTAAGAAACAAACAGAAGATGCAGTTAAACCTGTGGAAAGTCCTGAGTCTACAGTTTCTGGACAAGACCGTGAAGCCAGTGAAGCGCAACCAGCGACCACTCCAGCTGAAGTCCAAAAAGGAGTGGCCGACAACACCAAAGATACAGTAGATGTCCCAGCTTCTTACTTGGATAGAGCTAATTTCCCAGGTCCATTTACAGCCGGTGTCAACCAAGTTATTCCATATGAAGCTTTTGGTGGAGATGGTATGTTGACTCGCCTTATCTTGAAAGCATCTGATAAGGCTCCGTGGTCAGACAACGGCTCAGCTAAAAATCCCGCCCTCCCACCAGTAGAGAAATTGGGCAAAGGTCTTTACTTCTGTGAAGTGGATTTAGCAGGTACCCAAGGCAAATCTGACAAAGAGTTGCTTGATCTTTTAAAACAAAACGGCACGCAAAGCTATAAAGCTACTATCAAGGTGTATGGCGCAAAAGACGGCAAACCTGACTTAACTAATCTGGTAGCGACTAAAAATTTGGATGTCAACTTGAATGGTTTAACCACACCAGCTGAAGTGCAAAAAGGTGTGGCTGACAATACCAAAGACACAGTAGATGTCCCAGCCACTTACTTGGACAAGGCCAACTTCCCAGGATCATTTACAGCTGGTGTCAATCAAGTCATTCCATACGAATTCTTCGCTGGAGATGGCATGTTGACTCGTCTTATCTTGAAAGCCTCAGACAAGGCTCCATGGTCAGACAATGGTTCAGCTAAAAATCCCGCTCTCCCACCAGTAGAAAAATTGGGTAAAGGTCTTTACTTCTATGAAGTGGATTTAGCAGGCACCCAAGGCAAATCTGACAAAGACTTGCTTGACCTCTTGAAACAAAATGGTACGCAAAGTTATAAGGCAACCATCAAAGTGTACGGTGCAAAAGATGGCAAACCTGACTTAACTAATCTGGTAGCGACTAAAGATTTGACTGTTAATTTGAACGCTTCAACCACACCAAATCAGGTTAAAGAGTCTGTTGTTAACAATGTCAAAGACATGATTGATGTCCCAGCTAGCTATCTTGAAAAAGCAAATGTTCCAGGTCCATTCTTGGCCGGTGTCAACCAAGTTATTCCATACGAAGCTTTTGGTGGAGATGGCATGTTGACTCGCCTCTTGTTAAAAGCCTCAGACAAAGCCCCATGGTCAGACAATGGAACAGCTAAAAATCCTGCTCTATTGCCACTTGAAGGCTTGGCTAAAGGCCAATATTTCTACGAAGTGGATTTGAATGGCAACACGACAGGCAAAGAAGGACAAGCCCTTCTAGACCAACTTCGTGCCAATGGCACTCACACTTACCAAGCTACTGTCAAGGTGTACGGTGCAAAAGACGGCAAACCTGATTTGACCAATCTGATTGCTACTCGTCAAGTAACGATTCAGCTTCGTGGAAAAGAAATGGCGTCAACACCATCTCAACAAGGTCAGATGAATACGAAGCCTTCTGAAACAGGCTCTACAGGTACGACTGAGGGTATGATGGGTACAAATCACCATATGTCAGATATGAAGGTCGATCAACCAGCTTCTAGCCCAATGGCTAATATGATGAAAAAAGATGATAAAGCGATGCTACCAAATACTGGGGAAGCTAAAACGGCTACAGCTGGCCTTGGTATCTTTGGTCTAGACTTGGCAGGTCTTGTTGGACTTTTGGGTTTGACAACCAAACGAGAAGATTAAGATTCAAATCATTTAAATATTAGAGAAAATAGTGTTATACTAAAGCAAGTATAACACTGTTTTTATCAAAGGAGTGTCAGATGAAAAAGACAATTTTGCTGGTTGATGATGAGATAGATATTCTAGATATTCAAAACCGCTATCTTTTACAGGCAGGATACGATGTTTTAGTAGCCCATGATGGCAAGGAGGGATTAGAACTTTTCAGAAAAAAATCTATCGACCTCATCATCACAGATATCATGATGCCCAATATGGATGGCTATGATTTTATCAGCGAAGTTCAGTATATCGCTCCGGATCAACCCTTCCTCTTTACAACTGCTAAGACAAGCGAGCAGGATAAGATTTATGGATTAAGTTTGGGGGCAGATGATTTTATAGTCAAACCCTTTAGCCCACGCGAATTGGTTTTAAGAGTGAATAATATCTTGCGTCGCCTTAGCCGTGGAGGAGAGACAGAACAGATTGAGTTTGGCGACTTGGTAATCAACCATGTGACTCATGAGGTTCGCATTGGGGAGCAACCTTTGGAATTGACAGTAAAATCCTTTGAACTTCTATGGGTATTAGCCAGCAATCCTGAGAGAGTCTTTTCAAAGACGGAACTTTACGAGAAGGTATGGCAAGAGGACTATGTGGATGATACCAATACACTCAATGTTCATATCCATGCTTTGAGGCAAGAGTTGACCAAGTATACAAATTCAAATGCTCCTGCTATCAAAACTGTCTGGGGTTTGGGCTATAAGATGGAAAAACCAAGAGGTAGAAAATGAAATTAAAAAACTATATTTTAGTGGGGTATCTAGTGTCGACTCTACTAACGATTTTGATCGTTTTCTGGGCAGTCCAACGAATGTTGATCGAGAAAAGTGAAGTTTACTTTCTAGTTGGAATGACCTTGATTGCTAGTTTCATTGGAGCTGCAGTGAGCATCTTTCTTTTGTCGCCTGTGTTCTCTTCTCTGAAACATTTGAAAAAACAAGCTCAGGATATAGCAAGCAAGGATTTCAGCACAGAAATCGAAACCAAAGGACCATTAGAATTTCAAGAGCTGGGCCAGGCTTTTAATGACATGTCTCACAATTTGCAAGCTACCTTTCAATCACTTGATGAGAGCGAGCAAGAAAAGAGAATGATGATTGCGCAGCTCTCTCACGATATTAAAACTCCCATTACCTCCATTCAGGTTACTGTGGAGGGAATTCTAGATGGAGTGATCAAGGAAGAGGAGCGGCTCCACTACTTAACCACGATTGGTCGGCAAACCGAGCGTCTAAACAAGCTAGTGGAGGAATTGGATGTTTTGACTCTTAACACACAACCTCAAGAAACTGCTGATGAGGAAGTCGAAGAGGTCTTTTTAGATCAGTTGCTGATTGAGTCAATGAGTGAATTTCAACTCCAGATTGAACAAGAGGAGCGAGATGTTTACATTCAAGTGTCACCTGAGTCGGCGAAAATCAAGAGCCATTCTGACAAACTTTCTCGTATTCTGGTCAATTTGTTAAACAATGCCTTTAAATATTCAGAACCAGGAACCAGAATCGAGGTTCTTGCCCAATTAACAGAACAAGAGCTGACAATCAGTGTGAAAGACGAGGGTCAGGGGATCCTTCCTGAAGATTTGGAAAAGATCTTTAAACGACTTTATCGTGTAGAAACTTCGCGCAATATGAAGACGGGTGGACATGGATTAGGACTTGCGATTGCACGCGAACTAGCCCATCAGCTTGGTGGCGAAATCACAGCAGAAAGTCAATATGGCTTAGGAAGCAAGTTTACATTCAGCCTCAATTTGAAATAAAGCCGTAAAATCCCTTTACAAATCTAGCTTTTCATGGTACAATAGCCTTTGTGTGAAATAGCAGCAGGAAAGCATGAAGCTCGTCAACAGGTGTCTTATGACAAGTAACCTTGGCTGTTTAGGCGAAGGGCATCTGCACGAATCAGGGCTTTCTAAGTGACTATTTCCGCCAAATATTATTTATATCAGGAGGACATACATATGTCACGTTATACAGGACCATCTTGGAAACAAGCTCGTCGCCTTGGCCTTTCACTTACAGGTACAGGTAAAGAATTGGCACGTCGTAACTACGTACCAGGACAACACGGACCAAACAACCGTTCTAAATTGTCAGAATACGGTTTGCAATTGGCTGAAAAACAAAAACTTCGTTTCACTTACGGTGTAGGTGAAAAACAATTCCGTAACTTGTTCGTACAAGCTACTAAGATCAAAGGCGGAATCCTAGGTTTCAACTTCATGCTTCTTTTGGAACGTCGTTTGGATAACGTTGTTTACCGTCTTGGCCTTGCGACTACTCGTCGTCAAGCTCGTCAATTCGTAAACCACGGTCACATCCTTGTGGACGGAAAACGCGTTGATATCCCATCATACCGTGTAACTCCAGGTCAAGTGATCTCAGTTCGTGAAAAATCATTGAAAGTTCCAGCAATCCTTGAAGCAGTAGAAGCTACTCTTGGACGTCCAGCATTCGTATCATTCGACGCTGAAAAGTTGGAAGGTTCATTGACTCGCTTGCCAGAACGCGACGAAATCAACCCAGAAATCAACGAAGCGCTTGTCGTTGAATTCTACAACAAGATGCTTTAATTTTAAGAAATATCTTACAGAAAGCCTACAACAGTGGGCTTTTTGCTTTGTCTTAAAAGGTTGATTTCTGGGTTTGCTTAGATATTTGCTAGATTGATTTCATTGCTGCTTCAAAGAATGAGACGGCTTTTTTTGCGTTCTCTTTTGAGAGGTAAAAAGAAGCGTGACCCTCCCACAGCTATAGAGCTTTTAGGCGGGAAAACCACACTTCTTTCTTGAATTAATTTTACATCATTTTGACTTAAAAAACAAATAGAGGCGTCCCACCTCCTACCGCAGAAAGATCTGTTTCAAGGGGAGATGGAAAACCTCTATTCGTTAATTTAATTATAGCCTAAAAAACTTTTAAATACAAGGCTATTGAGATAGTAAGGGGGAAAAAAGAAGTAACCATCATTCCGACCACATAGTAGACAGGGGGGAACAAGATTACTTCCTTTATTTACTTAAGTATACAACATTTTTACAAGAAAGCAAAGTAGCAGGTTAGTCTAATGGGGTGCTTGTTGTACTTTAGCAAGTAAGGTGTGCTATAATGCTTTTAACAGGAACTAAAAGCCATTAGTAAATAACTAATATTGGGTCATATTGTTCCGATGTTAGAGAGAAGGAACTTAATGAAATTATGGGAATATGTTGATAAAAATGTTCGCCTTATTTTAGAAGATGGGACCTCCATCAAGGGTAGGGTGGTTGATTGGTTTGACGGTTATGATTTAGATGGTCCTGACGAAATAGTTATAGGTGATCGCTCATATCCTGAAGATATTATCAAGAAAATCAAAATTATTAGTGCTTAGTTCAACCTAGGCGATTTTATCGACTAACTATAAAAAGTATAAGAACTATCGAAAAAATAGCAGAGAGGAAAATAAATGAGTAAACAGCTTTGGAAGTATCTTCGATCAAGGGTTCAGATAGTCACTAATTGCGATAAGATAATCAAGGGACGTGTCATAGACTTTGTTGACGAAATGGACAATGATGAGCAAGATGAAATCACTATTCTCATTGCTAATCCTAGTCCAGATGAAGCTACTGAAATTTCTCTCTTTGAGAGTGAGATTGTCTCGATTAAAACAATCTCATAGGACTTAGAACAATCTAGGTGCTTTTACCTGCCTTATTTGAAAGAAAACACTATGGAAAAGGATTTAGTTTATATGGCAATATTAGATGATTTACAAGAGTTATATGACAATGGTTGGGATGCCTCTTTTGATTATAATGGTCAAGTATGTGGGATTTTTCCTAATTCTGTTCATGATATTGTAGTGGTGATTGGAGATAAGGAATACCAGGTATCATCATTCATTGATCTGATTTCTCTAAAAATTGACGATAACACTTTAGTAGAAATTATGGATGGAATTGAAGTGCAGTATTATTAAAATAAAAATCATCTTTGATGAATGAACTGCACCCCAAAAATTAGATTTTGTCTGTTAAATTTTTGGAACGTAGCTCAATATGCTACAACGTTCTTATTAGGAGGGGAAGGGTAATGGGTTATAGTCAACAAGTATTAGACATGCTCCAGCAAACAGTCAGTGGTCAGATTGATAATTTTTGGGATTTTTCCTTTACGTTTAACGCTCTTTTTGGAGAAGATGCGGAATTTTCCGAGGCTTGGGATAATGAAAACTCTGAAATGTTTGACGCTCTCAATGACTTTGAGTTGATGATATTTTTAGAGGAACATGATCCAAGCGACAAACAAGGTTTTATCGATTTCTTAACACCTTACTACGAAAAAGCAAAGCAATTAGCCAATATTGAAAGGAATATTTAAATGACACTCTGGAAATTTAACCGTACAGATGTAATTATCACGTTAAAAAATGGCGCGGTAGTTAGAGGATTTGTAGAAGACTATTGTGACGCCTCTGACAATGACGAGGAGATTGACTCCTTGCTGGTAGATGTTGATGGAACTCTTTATGAATATTTTGAAGATGAAATCGTCAGCATCATAGAAAGCTAGTAGTGGGAATAGAATCTAAGGAAAAAATCTTGTTTGTTGAGATTGTTTTAGTTGGGATGGTCCTATATGAAAAAGGATGAAATTAAAAAATATTTAGACAAAGATCTTGAATTTAATTATAATAGCCGAGGTGCTTGCTTTTTATCGAGTATATGTGTAGTTGGTTATGATTATGAAGGTCAGCAGTTTGATACAATTGATGAAGCTATGGAAGCTAAAGTATTTGACGGGAAAAGCTTAGTAGATATATGGGATGAAGTTTTTCCACAAGTTTTTTAAAATGAAAAGCACCTTTGATGAACTGCACCCCAAAAGTTAGATTTTTTCTGTCTAACTTTTGGGGTGCAGTTCAAATGTATGAGATATTTTTAGTTTTGATTTAATTTCGATATTTTTCCGGAAAATACTTATTTTTCGGAAAGTCAAGATTTTGTTATTATTTATGATATACTGGTACCGTAATTATATCCTTACAGAGGTTAAGTAAGGGTTTCAGTACACGTCAATAGATGTCAAAATATTGATTTTAAGCGATTTTTGATTTTTGGAAACTCATTATATCGCACTACAAATCAATAAAAACTCTACCTTTTACTCTACCTTTTTTAGATAAATATATCATCTGGATATTGAAGTTAAGCCCTGCTATCATTTCGATGGCAGGGCTTTTTAATGTTTGGGACACTACCTTCTTATCTATATTTTGATGGAGCTGAAGTTGACATCTACAAAGTTTAATGTTAAAATACATTCAAAAATATATTTGAATGAGGTGCTTTATGGTTCAAAATGTTGTTACTTCAATAATCCTGTATTCTGGGACAGCCGTAGACTTACTTATTATCCTAATGTTATTTTTTGCCAAAAGAAAAAGCAGAAAAGACATCATTAACATCTATTTAGGACAATTTCTAGGCTCTGTTAGTCTAATATTGCTAAGTTTACTTTTTGCATTTGTCTTAAATTATATTCCTAGTAAAGAGATTTTAGGTTTGCTCGGTTTGATTCCAATTTTCCTAGGACTCAAAGTTTTGCTTTTAGGAGATTCTGATGGAGAAGCTATTGCAAAAGATGGTTTGCGCAAAGATAATAAAAACCTGATTTTTCTAGTCGCTATGATTACTTTTGCAAGTTGTGGTGCTGACAATATTGGTGTTTTTGTCCCATATTTTATTACCTTAAATTTAGCGAATTTGATAGTGGCTTTACTTACCTTTCTAGTCATGATTTATCTCTTGGTTTTTTCTGCCCAAAAATTGGCACAAGTCCCTTCTGTTGGAGAAACTTTGGAAAAATATAGCAGATGGTTTATTGCCGTTGTTTATTTAGGACTGGGGATGTATATCCTGATTGAAAACAACAGCTTTAACATGCTAAGGACTGTGTTCGGCTAGGAGAAAAAATTATGAAAAAAGATAGTATCTGCCAAGTGAATATTATAAATCAGCAAAATGTTACAACCGCAACGAACTACCTTGAAAAGGAAAAAGTCCAAAAATCACTTCGTATTTTATCAAAGTTTACCGATAATAAACAGATAAATATCATCTTTTATCTCCTTGCTGTTGAAGAACTCTGTGTCTGTGATATAGCCTGTTTACTAAATCTCAGTATGGCATCTGCCTCCCACCATCTTCGTAAACTAGCCAATCAAAACATCTTGGATACTAGAAGAGAGGGGAAAATTATATATTATTTTATAAAAGATGAGGAAATCAAAGACTTTTTTAATCAACTAGGATAACAACTATTTTTACTACTTTATCATGATTATATATAGGACTTATCTATGAAATTTTTTGATAAAAATTACTCACATGAAAGACTACTCGTAGCAAATCTTTAAGAAAAAAGTATAATTTAAAGCAAAGCGACCTAGGTAATGCAGGTCAAGTTAGCCAAGTTTAAAAGGGAGAAATCTGAAAGAAAATGTATCTTTGATAGTAGTCATTTATTGTGAAATATGATATATTTATTAATTAGATGGATGAATACTTCTAGAGTTAAATATAGCATAATAGGGACAGACTTTTTGGTTTATTTTTGTTTGTAGTCGGATTATGAAAGAATATCCAATATTATGCGATAAGATAGAATGTTACAAAAAAGAAAGGGGATGCAATCCGATGAAGAAAGACAGATTAATTGTATTGACAGATGCTGTTCTAGCAATTATTATGACCATCTTGATTTTAGAGTTAGAAAAACCAACAACACCAAGTCTTGAAGCTTTTTGGGATTTACGGCAAAATTTCTTTGCTTGTTTTCTTTCCTTTTTCTGGTTGGGATCGTTATGGATGGCACTAAACACATTATGGGAAAAGGTTGAGAAAATTTCCTCAGAAATTATTTGGTGGAATTTGTTTCTACTCTTGGAGCGGCAGGAGTTCTCTTTGGAGAATTTCATGCCATCCAAGATACCAGTCTGAATGATGTGGTGGACCGGATCTATATAAATGTCAAGGATTTACCGTTTCAGTCCTTGGGAGCTTTAGCTAATATCCTGTCTGATGTTAAGAAGGGACTGATTCAAGACAGTCATATCTGGTCTTTCTTCCAGTCATTTTTCAAACAATATCAGTTGATAATCAGCTTAAATCAGATCTATCAGTTTGTCTATCTTTCTCTGATGGAGATCATGTCCTATCTTCACTTTGATTATTGGAAAAAACGGCTCGGTCAGGAGCTAGTATGAATAAGGAGAACAAATGAGACGTTTAAAAATGTTATGGCATATTATACAGGTTACGGGTTTTACTCGGTTTGCTCTGAGTTTTGTGACCTTTGTTTTTGGGTCAGGAGGCGTGCTTTTCCTAGTTGAACCTGCTATCACAAATTACGGAGACGGTCTTTGGTATGCTTTTGTGACTTCGACGACTGTCGGCTACGGGGATCTCCTAGCTGTGACCTTGATTGGAAGGATTACCAGTGTCTTCTTGACGATTTATGGGCTCATATTTTTTGGCTGTTTATCAGCTGTTATTATTAATTATTATACCGATTTAAATAAGGAAAGAGGAGAGGACAAATGACTGCCAATTATTCAACACGGGAATACCGTGAGAAATTATACGATGACCTTCATGTTCGATTGAGAGATACAGCGATTTTGATGTGTGCAATTTTTATTGCCTCTATCGGTCTAAATATGAATTCAACAGCTGTTATTATTGGAGCCATGTTAATTTCACCTCTCATGACACCGATTGTTGGACTGGGATTCGGTTTAGCTATTTTTGATACGCGTTTAATCAAGCAATCTCTAGAGGTTTTATTGACTCAAGTGTTGGTCAGTTTGCTTGTCTCGACTCTGTATTTCTGGATTTCTCCCTTGTCTTATGCAAGTAGCGAGTTGATCGCACGAACCTCTCCAACCATTTGGGATGTTCTCATTGCTATTGCTGGTGGGATTGCTGGTGTGATCGGTTCAAGGAAAAAAGAAGCAAACAATATCGTGCCAGGAGTAGCCATTGCTACAGCTTTGATGCCGCCTATCTGTACTGCTGGCTATGGTTTAGCTAATGGGAATGTACGATTTTTATTGGGGGCTCTCTATCTTTTCTTGATCAACTGTGTCTTTATCATGCTAGCCAACATTGTTGGAACAAGAATTTTGATGAGAAAATCTCCTTTAACTTCATTTAAAGAGCTGAGCATTAAAATGAGAATTGGCTTGATTTCTTTGATTGTATTGTTGATTCTTCCAGCCAGCTATTCAGCAGTCACTCTGACGATGGATCAAGCACGAAAAGAAGGGATCAAACAGTTTGTAGGAAAAGAGTTCGCCAATTATACGGTTATTAATCAAGTCTACAAGTCAAGTAACAATGAATTGGTCTTGACGGTTGTTGGAGATCCGATTTCAGAAGAAGAATTAGAAACACTCCACCAAAAACAAGCCTCTTACGGTATTCAATCTGTTCAATTGAAAGTGAATCAAGTTCAGAACTCGCCAACATTAGATAGTGAAGCGACCAAGGAATTTTATGAAAACATTGACAAGTATATTGATCAAAAACTCTCTGAAAAAGATTCACAAAACGATCTCGTAAAAGAAAATGAAGCAGACAAGGATTGAGGACAATGAACTGAATCGGTTTTTACGCCGTGTTTTTCTTGTATCTTCCTCTTTCTTACTTATAGCAGGTTGTTTTTGCTTGAATAAGAAATAAATTAGAAGTTCTATCATCTAAGAAAAATGATGAAAAAAATCATTTAACTAATGGTGTGAACGTTTAGTGTTTATCAGCTCCATTCTCTGTAATTTTGGGGGTAAAATCCACACCATTTAGATAAAATTAGTTGAATTTGATTGGAAAAACGCTTTTATAAAAGCGGAGAAAAGTCTTGATATTACGCTGTTTTTAGTCCAACTGAAATTCATACTTTCCAAACCAGGTCTTACGATTTGTAAGTAAAAGAGCAAATAAAAAAGAGGAGCTTGACACTAAAGTTCCTCTTCTTTTTAAATAAACGAATCAGTTTCTTATTACATAAAAGGTAGTGAAAAAGGTAGTGATTCGATTGATTCATATCGCAATGTAGTGAAATTTCGAAATTCAAGAATTGCTTTAAATCAAGGTTTCTAAAGTCTACTGACGTGTAGTGAACCCTTATTTAACCTCTGTAAACACAACGTGTTTGCGAAGTTTTGGTGAGTATTTCTTCAATTGAAGACGGTCTGGAGTGTTACGTTTGTTTTTAGAAGTAAGGTACAAGCGTTCACCAGATTCTTTGTGTTCAAGTGTGATATTTACGCGCATGGTATCTCCCTTCTATTATTCAGCTGATGCAGCTTTAGCGATTTTACGTCCTTTGTAGTATCCTTTAAGTGATACACGGTGAGAACGTGAGTAATCTCCAGTAGTTTCGTCAAAGTTTACAGATGGAGCTGTTACTTTGTAGTGGGTACGACGTTTGTTTTTCTTCGCTTTTGAAGTGCGACGTGCAGGTACTGCCATTTTCTTTTCTCCTTTAGGTATTTAAATTCGATTCAATCTAGTGATTTTCATCAACCATACTAGGATAACACATTTTTTTTGTAAAGTAAAGTTACTTGACAAAAAAAGATAAAAAAATTAGGAGTTAGTAATCGAAATTTTCTGAAAATTCAAGAATTTTCTTCTGTTCATTGCTTTTAAAATGTGCTATAATAGTAAAAACTGAAATGGGAGGGATAAGATGACTGAATTAGATAAACGTCACCGCAGTAGCATTTATGACAGCATGGTTAAATCACCAAACCGTGCCATGCTTCGTGCGACTGGTATGACAGATAAGGACTTTGAAACACCGATTGTGGGAGTGATTTCAACTTGGGCGGAAAATACCCCTTGCAACATTCACTTGCATGATTTCGGGAAATTGGCCAAAGAAGGTGTCAAATCGGCAGGTGCTTGGCCTGTTCAGTTTGGAACTATCACGGTAGCGGACGGGATTGCCATGGGAACGCCTGGGATGCGTTTCTCTCTAACATCTCGCGATATCATTGCGGACTCAATCGAAGCGGCAATGGGTGGTCACAATGTGGATGCCTTTGTGGCTATCGGTGGCTGTGACAAGAACATGCCTGGTTCTATGATTGCCATTGCCAATATGGATATCCCGGCTATTTTCGCTTATGGGGGAACCATTGCGCCTGGAAATCTTGATGGCAAAGACATCGACTTGGTTTCGGTATTTGAAGGAATCGGTAAGTGGAACCACGGTGATATGACAGCTGAGGACGTCAAGCGTCTCGAATGCAATGCCTGCCCTGGCCCTGGTGGCTGTGGTGGTATGTACACGGCTAATACCATGGCGACGGCTATTGAAGTTCTAGGGATGAGTTTGCCAGGATCTTCTTCTCACCCAGCTGAGTCAGCTGACAAGAAAGAAGATATCGAAGCAGCAGGACGAGCTGTTGTCAAGATGCTGGAGCTTGGCCTCAAACCATCAGATATCTTGACTCGTGAAGCTTTTGAAGATGCCATTACAGTAACCATGGCTCTCGGTGGTTCTACCAATGCCACTCTTCACTTGCTTGCCATTGCCCATGCGGCTAATGTTGATTTGTCACTTGAGGACTTCAATACGATCCAAGAACGTGTGCCTCACTTGGCCGACTTGAAACCATCTGGTCAGTATGTTTTCCAAGACCTCTACGAAGTCGGCGGGGTTCCAGCGGTTATGAAATATCTCTTGGCGAATGGCTTCCTTCACGGAGACCGTATCACATGTACTGGTAAGACAGTCGCTGAAAACTTGGCTGACTTTGCAGACCTTACACCAGGTCAAAAAGTCATCATGCCACTGGAAAATCCAAAACGTGCAGACGGACCATTGATTATCTTGAACGGGAACCTTGCTCCTGATGGCGCGGTTGCTA
Source organism: Streptococcus oralis (assembly GCF_026782375.1). Lineage (GTDB taxonomy): Bacteria > Bacillota > Bacilli > Lactobacillales > Streptococcaceae > Streptococcus > Streptococcus oralis_CL. Next base: position 77,511 of record NZ_JAKUWJ010000004.1, read on the forward strand.
AAGTATCAGGTGTTAAAGTGCGTCGTCACGTTGGACCTGCTAAAGTCTTTGACTCAGAAGAAGATGCTATCCAGGCTGTTCTGACAGATGAAATCGTTGATGGCGATGTTGTCGTTGTTCGTTTCGTTGGACCTAAGGGTGGTCCTGGTATGCCTGAGATGCTATCCCTTTCATCAATGATCGTTGGTAAAGGTCAAGGAGACAAGGTTGCTCTCTTGACAGATGGCCGTTTCTCTGGTGGTACATATGGTCTCGTTGTCGGACATATTGCCCCTGAAGCTCAGGATGGTGGACCAATTGCTTACCTCCGTACAGGCGATATCGTTACGGTTGATCAAGATACCAAAGAAATTTCCATGGCCGTATCCGAAGAAGAACTTGAAAAACGCAAGGCAGAAACAACCTTGCCACCACTTTACAGCCGTGGTGTCCTCGGTAAATACGCCCACATCGTATCATCCGCTTCTCGCGGAGCCGTGACAGACTTCTGGAATATGGACAAGTCAGGTAAAAAATAAACTCAAAAAGCAAGCCATTTTCGGCTTGCTTCTTTTCATCTTCAAAAGTGATTTGCCTGCTTATACTCAATAAAAATCAAAGAGCAAACTAGAAAGCTAGGTGCAGGTTGCTCAAAACACTGTTTTGAGGTTGTGGATAGAACTGACGAAGTCAGTAACCGTACTACGACAAGCCGACGCTGACGTGGTTTGAAGAGATTTTTGAAGAGTATTAACGAGGTGGCAGTCCAAGGGCAATGCGGCCGTAGCGACTGATTCGTGTAATCTTCCAGGCAGGCGACCAGGTAACTTCAACCTTGACATCTTCGATACCCTCGATTTGTTTCAGACCTGCCACGATTTCGATAGGTAAGCTTTCTGCACAATCGCAGGCAGTGTCGGTGAAGGTCATGACAATCTTGCAGAGACCTGTTTCATCTAGATTGATTTCATAAATCAGCCCTAGATTGTAAACATCCAATTCCACATCTGTATCAAAAACCTTCTCTAGTTTTTCGATAATTTGGTCTTGTAAGGCCAAAGCGCGGTCATTGATTTTGATATCGTCTCTCATTACGTCCCTCCACGTGATAAATATCCTCTATTTTCTCATAATTCTGACAATTTGGCAAGTTTTTGATGAATTTTCTGAAAAATATGATAAAATGAAGAAAATACGGAATCAAGGGGAAGTCTATGGAGCAGATTGGAAAAGTCTTTAGACAATTACGAGAGTCAAGAAATATCTCGCTGAGACAAGCAACTGGGGGACAATTTTCGCCGTCTATGTTGTCCCGATTTGAAACAGGTCAGAGTGAACTTTCGGTGGAAAAGTTTCTGTTTGCCCTAGAAAATATATCTGCCAGTGTAGAGGAAATCCTCTTTCTGGCGAGAGGTTTTCAGTATGATACAGATTCTGAGTTGAGAAAAGAAATCACAGATATCTTGGATCCAAAGAACATAGCACCTCTCGAGGACTTGTATCGCAAGGAGTATCAAAAGTATGCCCATTCTCAAAACAAACAGAAACATATTCTAAATGCCATTATGATCAAGTCTTATATGAAGAGCATGGATGAAACGGTAGAGTTGACAAGAGAGGAAGGGGAAGTCCTTCATGATTACCTGTTTTCTACCGAGATTTGGGGAAACTATGAACTCAATTTGTTCTCAGTTAGTTCCCCACTCTTATCTGTTCCTCTTTTTACTAGATATGTACGAGAAATGGTCCGAAAATCTGATTTTCTAATGGAAATGTCTGGTAATCGAAACATTTTTCACACTATGCTATTGAATGGTTTTTTAGCCAGTATTGAGTGTGAAGAATTTACCAATGCCTATTATTTTAAACGTGTTATCGAAGAGCATTTCTACAAGGAAAACGAGACCTATTTCCGAATTGTCTATTTGTGGGCGGAAGGTCTCCTTGATAGCAAGCAAGGTAGAGTTAAGGAAGGACAAAAAAAGATGGAGGATGCTGTCCATATTTTTGAGATGCTTGGCTGTAACAAATCTGCCGAATACTATAGAAAAACGACTGATGCTTGAATATCTGCAAGGTAAGAAAATAATTTAAAATTTGAAGCGATAGAACTCCTGATCTCTCTCAGGCCATTAAAGAAGTTCTATCGTTTTTTTGCTTATTTTGTGTGTTGCATATATTCAAAAATTTTTTTCGCTAATTCATAAGTGCTATACTATAGTCATACTTCATATAGGGATTAGAACAAGAAGGGAGATTACCTATGAAACTATTGTTTAGAAATCAAGCTTATCGACTCTTGACTTTGTCGCGCTTCTTCAATGCCTTTGGTGCTTCGATTTTTAACCTGGTATTTATCGTTTATGCATCGACCTTGCCACAAGCATCTTTTGCGGTTGCTGTAGCAAATATTGTGATGATTCTTCCGACTCTCTTTACAGTTTTTGTAGGGATTCGGGCAGATTACACGAGGGACAAGGTCAAATGGATGGTCTATAGCGGTTTGTTTCAGGCGGTTTTATTTTTTCTAGCAGCTTTAGTTGTCCAGCAAGCTAGTTTATTTGCCTTTTCTAGCCTGTGTTTGATCAATGTGATTAGTGATATAATCAGTGATTTTGCTGGTGGTTTGCGCATGCCTCTCATTAAGGAAAAGGTAGCTGAAAATGATTTGATGGAGGCTTATTCTTTTTCCCAGTTTATCACCTATATTTCAGCTATTGGTGGTCAAGCTTTCGGAGTCTGGCTTTTAGGGCTATCGGTTAACAATTTTTCCCTCGTTGCGGGAATCAATGCCTGCTTTTTCCTAGTATCAGCCTTTATTCTCTTTTTAGGAAAAAGCAAATTGAGTCTGTCAATGTCATCTGCTGATGGTGAAAACCTAAAAAATGAGAAGCTTTCTATCAAAGACCAGTTCCTAACAATTTACCGAAATTTACGTCTCGTTTTTCTTAAAGGTGGACAGAAAAACTTTGGATTCATGATCTTTGCTGTCTTGCTTATCAATGCCTTGGGTGGTTCCTTAGGAGGTATCTACAATATCTTCTTTTTGAGCCATTCTCTCTTGAATTTTTCTTACACAGAGACACTATTTATCAATCAAGTCTGTGTTTTGTTAGCAATCATCATTAGTAGCCTTACGGGCAATGATTATTTTGGGAAGCAGTCCTTGCCTAGATTGATGATGTGGGCTACCGTAGGGCTCAGTCTAATTGGTCTGGCTAACGTATTCAATCAAGTCGTGCTTGGTTTGCTATTTCTATTTTTAACTCTGTATGTGTCTAGTAAAGTTCAACCAAAGATTAGTGCCATGCTCATGAAAAATCTAGCTCCAGAGGTTTTAGCTCGTACCAGTAATTTTTTAGGTTTATTATTTACCTTATCCATACCTGTGGGAACAGCTTGTTTTTCACTTGTAGCCGTATGGAATATGCAGTTGACTTGGATATTATTTGTTGGTCTTTCTTTGCTGGCTATCCTTTTGACAACTCTTAATCTCAAAAATGATATTTGAATCCTAATTTTTTCTCACTGTTTTAATCCCTCTATTTATGGTAAAATAAGACTATTAAGTTTAAAGAGGATTCCCTATGAAATTACAAAAACCAAAAGGAACGCAAGATATCTTGCCTGCTGAATCTGCCAAGTGGCAGTATGTTGAGGGCTTTGCCCGTGAAATTTTCAAGCGCTATAACTATGCGGAAGTGCGCACGCCTATTTTTGAGCATTACGAGGTCATCAGCCGCTCTGTCGGAGATACGACCGATATCGTAACCAAGGAAATGTATGATTTTTATGACAAGGGTGACCGCCATATTACCCTCCGTCCAGAAGGAACTGCGCCCGTTGTTCGCTCTTATGTGGAAAATAAACTCTTCGCACCAGAAGTGCAAAAGCCAAGTAAGTTCTATTACATGGGCCCTATGTTCCGTTATGAGCGTCCACAGGCAGGGCGTTTACGCCAATTTCACCAGATTGGTGTCGAGTGCTTTGGCTCTAGCAATCCAGCTACCGATGTGGAAACAATCGCTATGGCAGCTCATTTCTTGAAAGAAATTGGTATCCAAGGTGTCAAACTACACCTCAACACTCTCGGAAATCCTGAGAGCCGTGCGGCTTATCGTCAAGCCTTGATCGACTATTTGACACCGCTCAAGGAGACCTTGTCGAAGGATAGCCAACGTCGTTTGGAGGAAAATCCTCTCCGTGTCTTGGACTCTAAGGAAAAAGAAGACAAGGTGGCAGTAGAAAATGCGCCGTCTATCTTGGACTTCCTTGATGAAGAAAGCCAAGCTCATTTTGATGCCGTCCGTCAGATGTTGGAAAATCTGGGTGTAGACTATATCATCGATACCAATATGGTACGTGGTTTGGACTACTACAACCACACGATTTTCGAGTTTATCACTGAGATCGAGGGCAATGACTTGACCGTCTGTGCAGGTGGTCGCTACGATGGTTTGGTTGCCTACTTTGGTGGTCCTGAAACTGCTGGATTTGGATTTGGCCTTGGTTTAGAGCGCCTGCTTCTCATCCTTGAAAAGCAAGGTGTGGCCCTCCCTATCGAAAACGCTCTAGATGTTTATATCGCAGTCTTGGGTGAAGGAGCAAATGTCCAGGCCTTGGAATTGGTACAAGCCCTTCGCCAACAAGGATTCAAAGCAGAGCGTGATTACCTCAACCGGAAGCTCAAAGCTCAGTTCAAGTCAGCCGATGTCTTTGCGGCTAAGACCCTCATCACTCTCGGAGAGAGCGAAGTCGAAAGCGGACAAGTGACAGTTAAGAACAACCAAACACGAGAAGAAGTGCAAGTGTCACTTGATGCTATTAGCCAAAACTTCTCAGAAATCTTTGAAAAATTAGGCTTTTAATAGTAGAAAAACTGGTCAGGATCTTATTCCTGACCGTTTTCTTTTGCAAAATGACAAAAATCATAAACTTTTTGACAAATATACTTGTCAAAAATAAAACGATATGTTACAATGAAATCAAGTTAAGAGAAAAGGAGAAAGGAATGCTTAAAAATCGTCTAAAAGAGCTTCGAGCTCGCGATGGTCTCAATCAAACCGAACTGGCCAAGCTAGCAGGTGTTTCCAGACAGACCATTAGCCTACTAGAACGGGATGAGTACACCCCGTCCATTGTGATCGCCCTGAAGATTTCGCATATATTCAATGAACCAGTCGAGTCGGTATTTCGGATAGAGGAGGATGAGGAATGAATAAGTATAAAGTAATTTATTATGTAGTTGCCATAGCTCTATTAGTCAGCGTATTTCTACTGATTGGGATGGACCTAGGCTGGTTTAATCCATATCAAAGCGACCAATTTGTTTGGGCCTACTTTGCTCTCATCCCAGTAGTTGACTGGATTGAAAAGAAATTCAAAAATCTAGCAAGTGAAAAAGGAGAATGAATATGAAAAAGTTTTTAGCAGGTTTTCAAGTCGATACTGAGCACAAAGAACTTGCGGGTGTTTGTGCAGGTTTAGGAAATTATTTTAACATTCAAGCCGATATCGTTCGTTTGGTGACAGTCTTGCTGTTTCTCTCTTCGACAGAGATTGGAATTATAACAGTAACTCTCTATGCCTATCTAGCAGGTTGGCTTGGCAATGAACCCTTGGGAGATGGAGCAAAAAAAGCTAGAAACCAAGCTATTCTCTTGTTTGCTGTTTGTTTGATTTTAGTATCACTTGGAACAGAGGGCTTGACAGCTATTTATGAATCAGGTAAAGTGTTTGGTCAGTGGTTAGTTGGATTGGTTTAGTTTAGAAAGAGGATGAATATGAAAAAGAAACGTGGATTGTTATTTTTAATGGCTGTTATCTTGGGAGGTTTCTTGGGCAGTTTTGCAGGGATGTTTAAGACCCGTGCAGAATCCCATGGAACTATTTTAGATGTAAAGGTCTTGATACCATGGATATCAGCGATTTGTTTACTATTAGGTTTTATTAGCATTCTTTTGACTTTTAATTTCTTAAAGAAAAGTAGAAAATTTCACTCCTTGTATCAAGAGGAAATGGATGATGATCTGAATGAAAGCTATTATGTGCAAATGTATCGTAATCTTGAGTTTGGAACCATTGCTTTTAATATAACAGGCGTAGCGATTTTATTGTCTCTCTTCATTTCAGGAAGTGAAGTAATTGTACTAAATGTAAGCTATCTAACATTATCTCTTTCTTTTTTGGCATTAGCGATGGTTTTCAGTGCTCAAAAATATCTCTATAAGACCATTGCGATCGTTCGTCAGTTTGATTTGGAATTCTTCTCTACACCAAAGGATGTTTTGGACTATATAAATTCTTATGATGAAGGGGAGCGTCAGGCTAATTTGGAACAGAGTTTTCGGGTTTTATTCCAATTAAATCAGTATGTTTTGCCAGGTCTCTACTTTCTGATTGATCTCTTTTCTTTATTGACAGGAGAGATTCAGTTACTAGCCTTCTTGCTTGTAGGAGCGATCCATATTTATATCAATGTGATGCAATTACCTATGGTAAAACGTTATTTCAAATAAAGGAGTTCCTATGATTCGTGTTGAAAATGTAAGCAAAAGTTTTGGAGGCAAGAAAGCTCTGCATCAGATTTCTTTTGAGATTCAAGAGGGTGAAATTTTTGGCTTCCTAGGACCTTCAGGTTCAGGTAAAACAACTATGATCAATGTCTTAACAGGACAGTTGGCTGCAGATCAGGGGGAGACCGTTCTTCTAGGAAAGTCCTCTCGAAATTTGACTTCAAATGATTTGGAACAAATCGGGATTGTTAGTGATACCAGTGGTTTTTATGAAAAGATGAGCCTCTATAAAAATCTGCTCATTTATGCAAAATTATATGGTCTTAAAGCTTCTAGAGTAGATACAGTACTTGATCAAGTTGGGTTATCAGATGCCAAAAACATTATCGCAGAAAAACTATCCACAGGTATGAAACAACGGATGTTCTTGGCCCGTGCTCTTCTAAATGCTCCCAAAATCCTCTTTCTAGATGAGCCAACAAGTGGTCTTGATCCTACCACCTCAAAATCGATTCATGCTCTCTTACAAGAATTGAAGCAGGCTGGGACAACTATCTTTTTAACAACCCACGATATGAATGAAGCAACCTTGCTTTGCGATCGCCTCTCTCTTTTAAATAAGGGGAACTTGATTGAGTATGGTAGCCCACAAGAGATTATCCAGAAATACCATGTGGATAAAAAGGTTCGTTTACGCTATCAAGATGGGCGTGAGCAAGTGATTCCTTTTGAAGAATTGCCTCATTTGAATACGACAAATCTAATAGCTGTTCATTCTTGCGAACCGACTTTAGAAGAAATCTTTATTAGATTGACAGGAGAAAAGTTAGATGTTTAGAAAATTAAATGCCCTTCTTTGGTTAAGGTTGCAAGTTCTTATTAGCAATTCGACCTTGTTAGCGACTTTATTAATGCCCTTTGGTATTGCTATCCTGTATAATGAATTCTTAAACAAGAGTGGAGAATTGAGTATGTTTCTCCTCTCTATGAGTTTGACGATGGTCTTGAGTATGGGAAGTGGTTATATGGTATCGATTATGATGGCTGAGGATAAGGAAAAACGTAATCTTAAATCACTTATACTAAGTGGTGTGACAGCAACAGAGTATACTATGAGTATGATGGCTCTTCCTCTTCTCGTGATGCTTCTTTCTATGGTTGTTCTACCTCTGTATCTTAAAGTTGATTTGACAAACTACTTTCTTACCTATGGCCTCTATCTGCTTCTAGCGACCATCAGTATAATCTTTCTTAATCTTCTTATCGGTGCAGTATCAGATACCCAGTCTAAGGCGCAAGTGTATAGTATTTTTCCTATGCTGACCGTCTCTTTCTTGCCCGTTCTTGCCGTTCAAAATGAAACTGCACAAAAACTGTTGGACTATTCTTTCATTGGTCCTTTGGTAAGTCTGTTAAAAGAAGGTGGCGGAGAGTTATCTTTGAGAAGTCTCGGTCTTTTGCTAGCATGGATTCTTTTACTAGGATTAGCTAGTCTCTTCGTATTGAAAAATAGCTATAAAGGAAAGTAGGAGGCACATATGAACTTACTTAAAAATCTTGGCTGGTTTCTTCTAGCTGTTCTATCCTTTTTCTTTGGCTATGGTCTGGTTCAGAGTATGGCGTTGTCAGCTCTTGACCTAGAGGCTTCGATCTTTGGAGTCTTGCCACTTTATATCGCCCTATCAGGGGCTTATGTTTATGGAGTTTACAGATGGTATCAGACAGAAAAGGTTAGCATCCAGACGACTGCTTTTAATCGTTATATCTGGTTGCCTACCCTAGTTTTGCTAGTGGCGATTACGGCCCAGTTCTTTTTGCCAGATGATCCGTCGGTCAATCAACAAATCGTATCACAACTGACAGTTGCTCAGCCTGTCTTTGGTTTCTTTATGGTAGTGGTCTTTGCTCCTCTGACGGAAGAACTCATCTTTAGAGGAATCTTGGCGCGCTATCTCTTTCCTAAGCAGGACAATAGCAAACAGACAGCTCTGTTTCTCCTTGTATCGAGTGTCCTTTTTGCCTTGATTCATTTTCCAGGTAGTTTGCAACAGTTTTTAGTCTATGCTAGTTTGGGATTGAGTTTGGGACTGGCTTATGTGAGCCGAAAAGGCCTTCTTTACAGCATTTCTTTACACGCTTTGAATAATTTAATCGGCTTTTTGATGATACTCATGCTATAATAGAGTCAGGAGGTCACATGAAACGAGTAATTTTATTAGCAGTGATACAGGCAGTCGTTCTCTTCTTTATCATCGGGGGGCTTGCCTATGCCTTTAAAGGCGATTTCTTCTACAACAATCTAGCAGTGATTTTTGCACCTATTGCAGGAATCATGCGCTTTGCGACGGCCTATGCAACAGCGATTGTTCTGCCTAAAAAAGCGGCTGAAATCGCAGAAAAACGCAAAGAAGGCCAAGAATCAAAATAAGAAAATCCGATGACGTTTTCATCGGATTTTTTGTCTGTTAGTTTTGATTTCTAAAGGCAATCAAACTTTTCTGCTGATTTTCATGAAGTGCCTGCGCTTTTATGGTAAAATAGTAACAGAATAAAAGAGGAGAGAAAACATGAAACGTAGTATGTATGCTGGTCGTGTTCGTGAGGAACACATCGGACAAGAAATGACCTTGAAAGGATGGGTTGGCCGTCGTCGTGACTTGGGTGGTTTGATTTTTATCGACCTTCGTGACCGTGAAGGGATCATGCAGTTGGTTATCAACCCTGAAAAAGTATCTGCAGAGGTCATGGCAACAGCTGAAAGCCTTCGTAGCGAATTTGTCATCGAGGTGACTGGACAAGTCGCTGCGCGTGAGCAAGCCAATGATAAATTGCCGACTGGTGTGGTTGAGTTGAACGTGACAGCTTTGACGGTGCTTAATACAGCCAAAACAACACCTTTTGAGATTAAAGATGGAATTGAGGCCAATGACGATACACGTTTGCGTTACCGTTACCTTGACCTTCGTCGTCCAGAAATGCTAGAAAACCTTAAGCTTCGTGCCAAGGTGACCCACTCTATCCGTAACTACTTGGATGAGTTGGAGTTTATCGATGTGGAGACGCCATTCCTTTCTAAGTCAACGCCAGAAGGGGCGCGTGACTATTTGGTGCCATCTCGTGTCAATAAAGGGCATTTCTACGCTCTTCCTCAAAGTCCACAAATCACTAAGCAACTCTTGATGAATGCTGGGTTTGACCGTTACTACCAAATCGTTAAATGTTTCCGTGATGAGGACTTGCGTGGTGACCGTCAGCCTGAGTTTACTCAGGTCGACTTGGAAACGTCTTTCCTTACGGAGCAAGAGATCCAAGATATCACAGAAGGCTTGATTGCGCGCGTGATGAAAGAAACAAAAGGCATCGAAGTAACTCTTCCATTTCCTCGTATGAAGTATGATGACGCGATGGCTCTTTACGGTTCTGACAAACCTGATACTCGTTTTGATATGTTGCTTCAGGACTTGACAGAAGTGGTTAAGGATGTGGACTTCAAGGTCTTTTCAGAAGCTCCTGCAGTTAAAGCCATTGTAGTCAAAGGAGCTGCGGACAACTATTCACGTAAAGACATCGACAAGATGACTGAAGTAGCCAAACAATATGGTGCCAAAGGTCTTGCTTGGGTCAAGGTGGTTGATGGAGAATTAAACGGACCAGTTGCAAAGTTCTTGACTGGCATTCAAGCAGAATTGACTGCAGTACTTGGTCTTGAAGACAAGGACTTGGTTCTCTTTGTGGCGGATACGCTTGAAGTAGCCAATGCAACCCTTGGTGCCCTTCGTGGACGTATTGCCAAAGAGCTTGACTTGATTGATAACGATAAATTCAATTTCCTTTGGGTGGTTGATTGGCCAATGTTTGAATGGTCTGAAGAAGAAGGTCGCTACATGAGCGCCCACCATCCATTTACCCTTCCACAGGAAGAAACAGCTCACGAATTAGAAGGTGATTTGGCTAAGGTTCGTGCCATTGCTTACGATATCGTCTTGAATGGTTATGAGCTTGGTGGTGGTAGTCTTCGTATCAATCAAAAAGATCTTCAAGAACGCATGTTCAAGGCTCTTGGTTTCTCAGCTGAAGAAGCAAATGACCAGTTTGGTTTCCTTCTTGAAGCCATGGACTATGGTTTCCCACCACACGGTGGTTTGGCGATCGGTCTTGACCGTTTTGTGATGCTCTTAGCAGGAGAAGAAAATATCCGTGAGGTCATTGCCTTCCCTAAGAACAACAAGGCAACCGACCCAATGACACAAGCTCCATCAACAGTCGCTCTCAAACAACTAGAGGAACTCAGCTTACAAGTAGAAGAAGATGAAACAAGCAAAACGAATTAAGCGGTGGCGCTATTATCTGCGCCGCTTTGCTTATCAGATAAAAATCTTACGAGTTTTACAAAGTATCTCTCGGGAAAAATATGATGAGAAAGTATCGGCTTCTCTGGTTTATGGCTTTTTGTCAGCAGTAGCAGTCAATTTCTTTTTTCAACCAGGGCACGTTTACTCCAGTGGCGCGACGGGTCTGGCACAGATTATCTCTGCCTTGAGTAATCACTGGTTTGGTTTTTACATTCCGATATCGCTAACCTTTTATGCTATCAATTTTCCGTTGATGATTTTGGCTTGGTATCAGATTGGGCATAAGTTTACAATCTTTACCTTTATCACAGTATCCATGAGTTCCCTCTTTATCCAGCTTGTGCCAGTTGTGACCTTGACAGAGGATCCCATTATCAATGCCCTTTTTGGGGGTGTTGTCATGGGCTTGGGGATTGGTTTTGCGCTCCGTAACAATATTTCTAGCGGAGGTACAGATATCGTTAGTCTGACCATTCGAAAGAAAACAGGGAGAAATGTCGGCAGTATTTCTTTCTTGGTAAATGGAACCATCATGCTGATAGCAGGTCTGACCTTTGGTTGGAAATACGCCCTCTACTCTATGATCACCATTTTTGTATCGAGCCGTGTGACAGATGCGGTCTTTACAAAGCAAAAACGCATGCAGGCCATGATTGTGACCAATAATCCTGACAAGGTAATCGCAAAAATCCATAAAAAATTGCACCGAGGAGCAACCATGATCCACGATGCAGAAGGAACCTATAATCATGAGAGAAAAGCAGTCTTGATTACGGTTATCACGCGAGCAGAGTTTAATGATTTTAAACACATCATGAAACAGGTCGATCCGACAGCCTTTGTCTCTGTATCCGAAAATGTCCACATCCTAGGACGATTCGTAGAAACAGACAATTAATAATACTCAAAAGACCAGCCTTGAGGCTGGTCTTTATTTTTCGATAATTTTGTGCCCAATCAACTGGCGGTAACAAATCTGTTTATTGTTTTTGGCATCGTTAATAATCTGGAGAATGGTTTCAAAGGAAACGCGCCCGAGTTCTAAGCTATTGATATCCACATAGGCTGCCAAGTTCAGTTTAGGGTTGACCGAGTCAAAGCTGAGGACAGGGACATCCAGTTGGTGTTTTGCGATGTAATCACAGACCCCTGCAGCAAGAAGGCTATCAATAGTAATAATAGCATCAATATTTGGATCATGCTCGAAGAGAAGTTTACTAAAGCGATAACCATTATCTTCAAGAAATTCGGTCGCAAAGTAGGTTAAGTTGGTATCAATCGGAAGTTGGTGTTGTTTGAGTGCGGACTCATAGCCAGTTAGACGATCTTGCGTTACGAAGAGTCGCTTTGTACCCCCGATAAAGGCAATTCGTTTGCATCCTTTTTTGATGAAATACTCTGTCGCATCAAAGCCAGCTTGTACATTGTCATTATCAACAAGAGGGATAAAGGGTGAAGTTGATTTTCCGAGAATGAGGAAAGGGAATTGCTCATCAGCTACTAGCTTGACCAGAGGGTCTTCTTCCTCGGCGTAGAGGAAAATCAAACCGTCAACACGCTTGCCATAAACCATCTGAGAAATCGCATTGAGACGTTCTTTCTCATCTTTCCCCGTTGCAATCTGAATAGCGTAGTGGTTTTCAGACGCGACTTGGGCGATACCTCGAAGGACAGATGGGAAGAAAGGATTTTGGTAAAAGGCATCCGAGTCGTCAGGGAGCACCAGACCGATAACCTGAGTATAGCTACTTACCAAGCTACGAGCATTGAGATTGGGATGGTAGTTGAGTTCCTTCATAGCCTTGCGAACTCGTTTTTTGGTTTCATCACTAATCGTTGATTTGTTTTGAATAACACGGGTTACGGTTGAAGGTGAGACACCTGCAGCCTTGGCCACATCTTTAATCGTAACGGGCATAAAAATCTCCTATTTATGATAATCTGGATCGCGGTAATGTGTTTTATAAAAGATGGTGACCAGATAAAGAACAAAAAGAATGTTTTGTACAGTGATAAGGGTTGTCATATTTTGGCCAAAAAGTCCCAAAACAAGCGTAATCAGAGTTGGTAATCCTAAACAGTTCAAGATAAAATGGTAGCACTCTTTAAAGCTCCTAAATGAAAAGAGGCGTGATTTTTTGGTGATATAAAGGAGAAGACTAGCTCCAAGAGAGACAATGAAGAAATTCAATCCAAAGAGGAAGCTAGCACCAAGGACAAGAAAGAGACTGATATAGACACGGTTCTGTTGGTACCAGTCTTTAGAAATAGCCTGGGTTAAAGTTTCCTTACTCTGGAAACTCTCCGTTTGAATGGCGTGGTAGCGAATGCGAGTTAGTTCCTTACTTTCCTTACTGATGACGAGTTCTTTCGTATCAAAATGAAGTTGCAAGTCCTTTGGCAATTCCTTGCTTTGGCTCGGGCCAATCAAAAGAGAAGGCTGCTGATTCTTCGTACCTGAGTAGTTCAGCTTTCCATCTACGATTTGTGCATTCTCTGACAAGTCCATGATGGCTTCATCTGTCAGTGGAGTATAGACATTATCGATAAAGGTATCCAGTGGATACGTTTCCTGTGAGCTGTTTTGAATGGCAATTGGAATCATGGACAAGCTGATGAGGAAAATGCTAGTAAAGAGGAGTTGAAACCAGTTGAGTCCAAAACGTTTTGACAGGGGATTACGAAATCCCCAGATACTAGTAAAATACGAGAATGGATATGGAAGCATAGGCATCTTTCTAAAAGGTGTTTTCTATATGAGTATTATTATATAGAGAAATGTGCTTTATTTCAAGTCTAGTAGATAAATTGCTTACTGAAAAGCTGATTTTGCTACTATTTGCGGTCTTGTGTCTAATCTTTCAACTTTAGAAACAAGATCAAAATGAAAAAGGGTGGCGGGGATAAATTATCCCTTGTCGCCACCACTTGTAAGTCCTGAAACAAAGTTCTTTTGTAGGAAGAAGAAGAGAATACAGATTGGAAGGGCGATGAGGATAGCACCTGCTGAGAAGTAGGCAATCTTCAAGTTTTTCACATTGCTGACAAAGGTCTGTAGACCAACGGCAACTGTAAAGTATTCTTTCTCACGAAGCAAGAAACTAGAGAGGATATAGTCTCCGAAAGGTCCCATGAAGGCCCAGAGCGCTTGTACTGCAACCATTGGGCGAACGAGTGGGAGAACAATTTGCCAGAAGCGACGGAAGTGTCCTGCACCATCTAGTTTTGCAGATTCGTCTAGAGACATTGGTACTGTGTCAAAGTAGCCTTTCATCAACCAAGCGTTCATTGGGATACCACCACCAACATATAGGAAGATGAGGAACCAGCTATGGTTAAGGGCATTCAACATAAGGGCCATAACGAAGAAGGCAGTCAAAGCGGCCATTGTTGGTACCATTTGGATGATCAAGAAGAAGACCAAACTTTGTTTACGAGCCAAGAAGTTGTAACGACTGTAGGCATAACCAGCAAGTACGATGATACTTGTTTGAACAGCCATTGTAATCAAGGCGATAATCAAAGTGTTGAGGTACCAAGTGCCGTACAAGGTTTCAGTGAAGAGCCCTTGGAAGTTGGCAAAGCTAAAGTCGACGTTAGCATCTAGTTTAAAAGCTACGACGTTACCAGTCTTGAAGGCTGACATAATGGTAATCAAAAGTGGATAGATAATCACGATTGAAAGACCAATCAAGTAGAGGTAAGTGAGGGTTTGAGTCAGTCTACGTTTGAGTTTGATTGAGTTATTCATCTTAGACGTCCTCCATATCAAATGCGTGTAGTTTCTTGAATGCGATCATAGAGATAGAGATGACAATGATAGAGATGATTAAGGTAACAGCTGCCGCCATAGAGTATTGAGGAGATGTACCTGTTGTCAAACGATAAATCCATGAGATCAAGATATCAGTTGAACCGGCTCCACCACCAACGCTACCAGGACCTCCGCCATTGAAGAGGTACATGATAGAGAAGTTGTTAAAGTTGAAGGTGTATTGGCTGATTAATGTTGGTGCTGCAACAGCCAAAATCATAGGGAAAGTGATGTTGCGGAATTTCTGCCAAGCATTGGCACCATCGATGTAAGCCGCTTCGTAGAGGTCGTTAGGAATCGACTGCAAGATACCCAAAGTCAAAACGTAGATGTATGGGAATCCTAGCCAACCTTGCATCATAATCAAGGCAATCTTCGTCCAAGTTGGGTCTGTTTTCCAAGGGATAAGAGCACCGTCAAGGAAAGGAAGAACCTTAGCCAAGATAGGCAATACTTGAGTGTTGATCGCTCCGACACTATCGTTAAACATGTTTGAGAATGTCAAGATAGTGATGAAGGCTGGAACAGCCCAAGGAAGAAGGAAAATAACACCAAAGATACGTTTTCCTTTGATAAATGGTTGGTTAGCAATGATAGCTGTGAAGATACCAATCACAATCTGCAAAGTAGAAGCAGACAAGGCCCAGATGATGGTCCAAGAAAGAACCGCACCGAAGGCTGAACGGAAGGTACTTAAGCTCCAGATGTTTGTAAAGTTCGTCAAGCCAACCCAGTCCAACAATTTGTTTGGTGGCAAGTGTTGGAAGTCATAGTTGGTAAAGGCAATCATCAAGGTTACGATAACTGGGAAGATAATCGCAAATGTCATTGCTACATACGATGGGATAATCAAAAGGTATGGGAATCCATTCTCATAAATACCTTTGATCATATCTTTAAAAGTCCGTGGGACAGGAATTCCATTGTTAATACGTTTTGCGATTGTATGTGCATCTTTAATATTTGAGAAATAAAAGAGCACATAAACGACTACAAAGATTAAATGGAAGGCACCACGAATCAACATAAAGAGGGAATTATCACGACCTGGCTTGTCACCAAGAGTGATCAAATTGTGCAATTCAGGGGCTGCAAGTGCTAGGAAATAAAGAACAAATACGATAGTGACACCAAGGAAGATAAAACCTTTGGCCTTTTGTTTATTGTAAATCTGTCCTAACCCAGGAATCACTGAAAGCAAGGCTGCTTTGCTAGGTTGTTGGTTTTCCATGAATACTCCTTTCATAGGATACGAGATTGAAGTTTGTCTCCAATTACTAGATAGGCAACTGCAATCATTCGTAAATTTATAAAATCAAAGGGGGATCTGTATTCTCCCCCCTTGTAACGAATTCAATTATTCACCAAATTTTTGTTTGATTGTTTCTTTGATCAATGTTACAGCATCGTTAGCAGCTGTCTTAGCATCTTTTTTACCACTTACAGCGTCAAAGAGCATTGTTTTAGCTGGATCCCAAACTGCTGACATTTGAGAAATGTTTGGCATTGGTTGAGCGTTCTTGAACTGTTTGATAACAGCTGTTGTCAACTCATCGTTTTTACCTTCAGCGTATGAACGAGCTTCAGTGTTAGCTGGGATTTCGTTAGTTGCATCGTAGAATGCTTTTTGTTGTTCAGTTGAAACAAGGAAGTCTACAAATTTTTGTGCAGCTTCAAGGTTCTTAGTGCTTGATGGGATGATCCAAGCTTTACCACCACCGAATGGTGTGTATTCTTTACCATTTGGAAGAGTTGGAATAGTAGCAACACCGTAGTTTACTTTAGCATCTTTGAATGCTTGAGCTTTCCAAGGACCGTCGATGATAGCAGCTGTTTTACCTTCTTGGAATTGAGTTTGGATCAAGTTTGCAGCACCTTCAGTATCTTGCATACCTTTAGGCCATTTTTCGTACCAAGATTTAGCGTAGTTGATACCTGTGATAGAACCGTCGTTTGCAAGACCGATGTCTTTAGCGTCTTTACCGTTTTGTCCGAATACGTAACCACCGTTACCAGCAAGGAGTCCGTATGCGTAGTAGAAGTTTGTCCAGTCGGCTAGGAATGCAGTAGTTTTGCCATCTTCACCAGCGAAAGCGTATTTGCTGTCTTTAGCAAGTTCTTCTAATTCAGCAAAAGTTTTTGGAGCTTCTTTTAGCAAGTCTTTGTTGTAGTACATAACAAGTGACTCAATAACGGCAGGAGCACCGTAAACTTTACCGTCAGCAGCTGTTACAAGAGATTTAGTCTTATCATCTGTTTTAGCGCCGTCGCTCAAAGTAACTTCTGAAAGTTGTCCGTCAGTACCAAGGCTACCTACGCGGTCGTATGGTGCCATCATAACGTCAGCAGCTTGACCTGATTGGTTGTCAAGAGAAAGTTTGTCAAGTCCACCAAGTTGGTCACCTGATTTGATGTTAACTTTTGTACCTGATTCTTTTTCATAAGCTGCAGCAACTTTTTCAGCGTAGGCTTTGTATTGGTCTTCAACGTAGAAAGTGATTTCTTTTGCTTCAGATGAGCTAGTATCAGCTGCTTTATCAGCAGTTTTGCTTCCGCAAGCTACCAAAAGTAAGCTAGCAAGAGTAGCAGTTCCGAGCACAGCAGCGCTCTTCATGAATTTAGATGACATAGTGTATTCCTCCTAAAGAATAACAAAAATAATTTAATGAGAAAACGCAAACGTTTTCTTTTACGAACTTAGTATAGCACAAATAGAAAACGGTTGCAAGCGTTTTTAGGAAAATTTTTAAAAAAATTTTAAGGATTCAAACATTTGTTAAAGCCTTTATATAGGAAAAAACTTAAAATGTTTGTTTCTCTTGAATGGAAAATATATTAGGGAAACGATTGCGTAAATTCTGCTCGATTTTTCAGAAAATAGAGCAGCTGTTTGGAATGAATTATCTTAAATCAGAAAATCTTTAAAATTTTTTTGGCTCATTTCATAAAATATCAGTGGGAACAAGTTTTGTTTGATTAAAATAATTCAAAAAAATTTTTTAAAACCGCTTGCATTTGTTTTTGAAATGCGTTATACTTAAATCAACGCAAACGTTTGCGCCTTGATTTGCGCAGCGTTTTATTACAAACACATGAGGTGCTATTATGAAAAAACGTCAAAGTGGTGTGTTGATGCACATCTCTTCTCTTCCAGGAGCTTACGGGATTGGATCATTTGGCCAAAGCGCCTATGATTTCGTTGATTTCTTGGTTCGTACGAAGCAACGTTACTGGCAAATCCTCCCTCTTGGGACAACAAGCTATGGAGATTCTCCATACCAATCATTCTCAGCCTTTGCTGGAAATACGCATTTTATCGACCTTGATATCTTGGTAGAGCAAGGCTTGCTCGAAGCCAGTGACCTTGAAGGTGTTGACTTTGGTAGCGATGCATCTGAAGTTGATTATGCGAAGATTTATTATGCACGTCGTCCGCTTTTAGAAAAAGCAGTTAAACGCTTCTTGGAAGTGGGAGATGTCAAAGATTTTGAGAAGTTTGCTCAAGACAACCAATCATGGCTTGAACTCTTCGCTGAGTATATGGCGATCAAAGAGCATTTTGACAATCTTGCTTGGACAGAATGGCCAGATGCAGATGCTCGTGCCCGTAAAGCTTCAGCGCTTGAAAGCTACCGTGAGAAATTGGCAGACAAGTTGGTTTACCACCGTGTGACACAATACTTCTTCTTCCAACAATGGTTGAAATTGAAAGCCTACGCTAACGATAACCACATCGAAATCGTTGGGGACATGCCTATCTACGTAGCGGAAGATTCAAGCGACATGTGGGCAAATCCACACCTCTTCAAGACAGATGCCAATGGTAAAGCAACTTGCATCGCAGGATGCCCACCAGATGAGTTTTCTGCAACTGGTCAGCTTTGGGGCAACCCAATCTATGACTGGGAAGCAATGGACAAAGACGGTTACAAATGGTGGGTTGAACGCTTGCGCGAAAGCTTCAAGATCTACGATATCGTTCGTATCGACCACTTCCGTGGTTTCGAATCTTACTGGGAAATTCCTGCTGGTTCCGATACAGCAGCACCTGGTAAATGGGTGAAAGGTCCAGGCTACAAACTCTTTGCAGCCGTTAAGGAAGAGCTTGGTGAGCTAAACATCATCGCAGAAGACCTTGGTTTCATGACAGATGAAGTCATCGAGTTGCGTGAACGTACTGGCTTCCCAGGAATGAAGATTCTTCAATTCGCCTTCAACCCAGAAGATGAAAGTATCGATAGCCCACACTTGGCACCTGCCAACTCTGTTATGTACACAGGAACACACGATAATAACACTGTTCTTGGTTGGTACCGTAATGAAATCGACGATCCAACTCGTGAATACATGGCTCGTTACACGAACCGTAAAGAGTACGAAACAGTGCCACACGCAATGCTTCGCACAGTCTTTTCATCTGTTAGCTTCATGGCTATTGCAACTATGCAAGACTTGCTAGAACTAGATGAGTCAGCTCGTATGAACTTCCCATCTACTCTTGGCGGAAACTGGTCATGGCGTATGACAGCAGACCAACTCACACCAGCTGTTGAAGAAACTTTGCTTGACTTGACTACAATTTATCGCCGAATCAATGAAAATTTGGTAGAATTAAAGAAATAAGACATTATCAGGAGACACATAAACATGTTACCATTAAACGAATTTGTACAAAAACGTTACAATAAAACCATTGCAGAATGTAGCAATGAAGAGCTTTACCTTGCTCTTCTTAACTACAGCAAGCTTGCAAGCAGCCAAAAACCAGTCAACACTGGTAAGAAAAAAGTTTACTACATCTCAGCTGAGTTCTTGATCGGTAAACTCTTGTCAAACAACTTGATTAACCTTGGTCTTTACGACGATGTGAAAAAAGAACTTGCAGCTGCAGGTAAAGAGTTGATCGAAATCGAAGAAGTAGAATTGGAACCATCACTTGGTAACGGTGGTTTGGGACGTTTGGCAGCCTGCTTTATCGACTCAATCGCTACACTTGGTTTGAATGGTGATGGTGTTGGTTTGAACTACCACTTCGGTCTTTTCCAACAAGTTCTTAAAAACAACCAACAAGAAACAATTCCTAACGCTTGGTTGACAGAGCAAAACTGGTTGGTTCGCTCAAGCCGTAGCTACCAAGTGCCATTTGCACACTTCACATTAACATCGACTCTTTACGATATCGATGTACCTGGTTACAAGACAGCTACTAAAAACCGCTTGCGTTTGTTTGACTTGGATTCAGTTGATTCTTCTATCATCGAAGATGGTATCAACTTTGACAAGACAGACATCGCTCGCAACTTGACTCTTTTCCTTTACCCAGACGACAGCGACAAGCAAGGTGAATTGCTCCGTATCTTCCAACAATACTTCATGGTTTCAAACGGTGCACAATTGATCATCGACGAAGCGATCGAAAAAGGAAGCAACTTGCATGACCTTGCGGACTATGCAGTTGTACAAATCAACGATACTCACCCATCAATGGTGATCCCTGAATTGATTCGTCTTTTGACTGAACGTGGTATCGAACTTGATGAAGCAATCTCTATCGTTCGTAGCATGACTGCCTACACGAACCACACAATCCTTGCTGAAGCCCTTGAAAAATGGCCTCTTGAATTCTTGCAAGAAGTGGTTCCTCACTTGGTACCAATCATTGAAGAATTGGACCGTCGTGTGAAGGCAGAATACAAAGATCCAGCTGTCCAAATCATCGACGAGAGCGGGCGTGTTCACATGGCACACATGGATATCCACTACGGATACAGTGTTAACGGGGTTGCGGCTCTCCATACAGAAATCTTGAAGAACTCTGAGTTGAAAGCCTTCTATGACCTTTACCCAGAAAAATTCAACAACAAAACAAACGGTATCACTTTCCGTCGTTGGCTCATGCATGCTAACCCAAGCTTGTCTCACTACTTGGATGAGATTCTTGGTCACGGTTGGCACCATGAAGCAGATGAGCTTGAAAAACTCTTGTCATTCGAAGATAAGGCTGCTGTTAAAGAAAAATTGGAGAGCATCAAGGCTCACAACAAACGTAAATTGGCTCGTCACTTGAAAGAGCACCAAGGTGTTGAAATCAACCCAAACTCTATCTTTGACATCCAAATAAAACGTCTTCACGAGTACAAACGCCAACAAATGAACGCTTTGTACGTGATCCACAAATACCTTGACATCAAAGCTGGTAACATCCCTGCTCGTCCAATCACAGTATTCTTTGGTGGTAAAGCGGCTCCTGCCTACACAATCGCTCAAGACATCATCCACTTGATCCTTTGCTTGTCAGAAGTGATTGCTAACGACCCAGCAGTAGCACCACACTTGCAAGTTGTAATGGTTGAAAACTACAACGTTACTGCAGCAAGCTTCCTCATCCCAGCATGTGATATCTCAGAACAAATCTCACTTGCTTCTAAAGAAGCTTCAGGTACTGGTAACATGAAATTCATGTTGAACGGAGCTTTGACTCTCGGTACTATGGACGGAGCAAATGTGGAAATCGCTGAGTTGGTTGGAGACGAAAACATCTACATCTTTGGTGAAGATTCAGAAACTGTTATCGACCTTTACGCAAAAGCAGCTTACAAATCAAGCGAATTCTACGCTCGTGAAGCCATCAAACCATTGGTTGACTTCATCGTCAGCGACGCTGTTCTTGCAGTAGGTAAGAAAGAACGCTTGGAACGTCTTTACAACGAATTGATCAACAAAGACTGGTTCATGACTCTCCTAGACTTGGAAGACTACATCAAAGTCAAAGAGCAAATGCTTGCTGACTACGAAAACCGTGACGCATGGTTGGATAAAGTCATCGTTAACATTGCCAAAGCAGGATTCTTCTCATCTGACCGT
Source organism: Streptococcus oralis (assembly GCF_026782375.1). Taxonomy (GTDB): domain Bacteria; phylum Bacillota; class Bacilli; order Lactobacillales; family Streptococcaceae; genus Streptococcus; species Streptococcus oralis_CL. Next base: position 99,035 of record NZ_JAKUWJ010000004.1, read on the forward strand.
ACAATCGCTCAGTACAATGAAGATATCTGGCACTTGAACTAAGATTCTTTGAAAATCTCTTCAAACCACGTCAGCGTTGCCTTGCCGTACTCAAGTACAGCCTGCGGCTAGCTTCCTAGTTTGCTCTTTGATTTTCATTGAGTATAAGATACAAATTCATACTAATACATTTTGTAAAAAAGCGAGTTTCGATTGAAATTCGCTTTTTTGAATGTTGTTATTTTTATGCTGCTATTCCTAAAAGAAAAGAGAAAAAAATGTCAATAATTTGTAGGCTGAAAAATCAAACTTAGAGGGCACTAAAAAGGTTGATTTTACTACCTTTAAGCCTCAGAATCTACTTAGAAATCCCCTCAAATTCATTGTATTCGCTTACACAAAGTGTTATAATACGATTATAGGAAAGAAGGTGTTTATATGTGGAAAAAATATTTTTCAAAATATAAATGGACTGATTTATTCTGGATACTATTTGTGATTGTGACATGCCTCTTGACGGGCAATAATACTCTTTTTCCCCTTACCCATCAAGATATCTCTTATCATGGCTGCTATTTGGGGATTACACTTGCCTCATTTCACTTGCTTTTTATTGATAAATTTGTTATTTCGAATCGAAAATAAATGGTGAGGTTAAAATTTTTCCCCTTTTCCGATAGATACTTGAAAAATGATGATTTAAACCCGCATCTCAAGAAGAGCTGCGGGCTTTATCTTATCTCAAAAATTTATTTACAGTGCTTTCCCAACTAGAATCTCTGCTTCGATGGTAATCTCTGTCAGTTGGCTCCAGTCAATCTTGGTCTGGTCAACATGAAAGAGGAGAGGCGTCATACTGAGCAGGGCTTGGCGTTGCTCTGCTGTGATAGGTTTTGTTAAGGAAGCAATCTGACTAGATTGGATGCTGAAATGTTCCTGGAAATGTTCTTTGATATCTTGGTTGGAATAGTCCTTCTTTGTCAGTTGGTCCTGCACTATTTGACGGATTTCTTTGAGGTGATTTTCAGTTGGGATGACCTTTATCAAGATACCGTCTTTGGATAAAACACGGCGAAATTCTCCATAATTGGCAGGCGAAAAGATGTCGAGCAGGATATCCATGCTGGCGTCTTTTATAGGAAGACGAGCCAGGTCACCGACAAACCAATTGACTGCCCAGTTGGGTTCGCTCTTGGCAGCGATTTGGACAGAATCTTTGGAAATATCAAAGGCGTAGAAGGTTTTATCAGAGTGACTTTCTTGGAGTTTGCGAGAGTAGAAACCTTCACCACAGCCGATATCCAAGATAGTTTTGGCAGTTTCTAGTCTTGCAAGCAGGTCTGAGATGGTTTCTAAGATAGTCTGATAAAAGCCAGCTTCTAGGATTTGCTGGCGGTTTTGAAAGTTTTCCTTGTCATAGTTGGCAGATTGCTTGATTTGCGGTGCTAGATTGACATAGCCGAATTTTGCCAGGTCAAAAGAATGGCGATTCTCACACTTGAGACTAGACTCAACCAAGGTCAGATTTTTTTGGCAGATAGGGCAGGCAAAGGCACTAGCAGAAGCAAAGCGCTGGAGTTTGGGTTTGAGGTTTGTATTCATAGTGTAAGTTTACCAGAAGAAAATTTCGAAAGCAACTGTGTGATTAGGAAAAATAAAGTAAATTGTTTTCATCGTAATATAATTGGATATTAGTAAGGAGAAATTTATCTATATATCAGATATCAGCAATTGCTTTTACTGTCACTTTTCGCTACAATAGTTACAAGGAGGAAATAAAAATGTTAAAAGAAGTATTAACCGTCGCAAAAGTTGCGAAAAAATCATCTCTCTTCTTAGGAGGGGTAGCATTTGGGACGCTTGGCTTGAAAGTCTTAGCAAGTAAAGAAGCTAAGAAAGGCTATTCTAAGGCCTTGGCTAAAGCTTACAAATTGAAAGATGGACTGGATGCATCTGTTTCTGTTGTAAAACAACACGGTGATGATGTTTTACAAGACGCTAAATATTTATACGAACAGGAAAAGAAAGAAGAACAATTAGATAGCCTGACAGGTGAATAATATGTCTTTTAAAGTGCTACACAGAGGATATCAACATATCCGATTATCGTCCTCGTTTTCACTGACCTTGGATATTCAAGATTATCTTCGTTCCTTGGCTAAAGATGAAAAAGGGATCGACTCTATTCAGTTTTATATGGATCAGCAGCACTTTACTCTACGTATGAAAGAAGGCTTCTCTGTATTAGAAAATGCAGAGGCCTTTTTAAAAAAAATTGACAAGGGGAAAGTTTCGGACTTGATGACGCTTCCCATTCGTAGAGAAGAGAGTGCTTATTCAATTGTATCGGGTGCAGCGATTAAGCGTTGGCTGTTTCGAAGTTTTGTACCCTACCCTATTCGTTATATTTGGACTTGTTATCAGGCTTTGGGTTATGTCAAAGAAGCCTATCAAACTTTAGCGCGCAAGGAACTAACCATGGAGGTCTTGGACTGTTCGGCCATTTTGTTGTCCTTGTTTATGAACCAATCCAAGACAGCTAGCAACATCATGTTTATGCTTGATCTGGGTAATCATCTGGATCAGTGGTCTTTGAAAAAAACAGCAACAGATTTGGAACAAAGCCTTCTTGCTAAAGAAAGTGATGTTTTCTTAGTGCAGGGAGACATGGTCATCAGCATCAAGAGCTCTGATGTTCAAGTAGACGATGTGTTAGTTGTCTCCCAAGGGAATGAAATCTTGTTTGACGGCCAAGTGGTTTCGGGCTTAGGCATGGTCAACGAGAGTTCCTTGACAGGAGAGAGTTTCCCTGTTGAAAAGAAAGAGGGAGATTCTGTATGTGCGAATACTGTTTTGGAAACAGGAGAGTTAAGAATTCGTGTGACAGATAATCAGATAAACAGTCGCATTTTGCAACTCATCAATCTGATGAAAAAATCTGAAGAGAGTAAGAAGACAAAACAACGTCATTTTATTAGGATGGCAGACAAGGTTGTAAAATATAACTTCTTAGGTGCTGGTTTGACTTATCTGTTAACAGGCTCGTTTTCAAAAGCCATTTCCTTTTTATTGGTGGATTTTTCATGTGCTCTAAAAATATCCACACCTGTAGCCTATCTTACGGCCATAAAGGAAGGTCTAAATCGAGAAATGGTTATTAAAGATGGTGATGTATTAGAAAAATATCTGGAAGTGGATACTTTCTTGTTTGATAAAACGGGTACCATCACGACGAGTTATCCTTTGGTTGAAAAGGTTCTTCCTTTCGGAGATTATACTGAGAAAGATATTTTAAGAATAAGTGCATGTTTGGAGGAGCATATCTATCATCCTATTGCTAATGCAATTGTTAAACAAGCTGAAATTGAAGGCATTGAACACGAAGAAATGCATGGCAAGCTTCAGTATGTTGCAAGCAAAGGGATTAAATCGCAAATTGATGGTCAATCGGTTGTCATTGGAAATTATGTACTAATGCAAGACGAGCAGGTAAGAATTAGTTCTGAGCAACTGGCCTTGATTGAGCAATATAAGACTCATTACAATTTATTGTTTTTGGCTTATAAGAAAGAATTAATTGGGATGTTTTGTATCCACACTCCCTTGAGAAGCGAGGCGAAAGCTGCATTGAAAAAGCTAAAATGCCAAGGGAAAAAACTGATTCTGGCAACTGGTGATACGTTGGCTAGAACAGAAGAGTTGGTTAAAGATCTGCCATTTGACAACGTCTATACTGATTTAAAGCCAGATGGTAAGTTTCAGTTGGTTCAGGAGTTACAGAAAGCTGGCCGAACTATTTTGATGGTTGGAGACGGGTTAAACGACTCTGCTGCCTTGACGCTTGCAGATATTGGGGTTGTGATGAATGAAAGTGCGGATATTTCTAAGCAGATGAGTGATATTTTATTATTAGATAATCGTTTAGATTTCTTCGAGGAATTGAATTCTTTATCTGAATCGTTACAGAAATTAATTCAAAGAAATATTCAAGAAACAGTTGTAATAAATGGAAGTTTAATCGGATTTGGGTTGTTAAATTGGTTAAGCCCATCTAATCTTTCGATACTGCACAATCTGACTACTTTAAGAATCGTCCTTCGTAGTCTTTCTATTAAAAGTAGGTAAGAGACCGAGGAGCTGAGGTCATAAAAACCAAAAGGAGTTATTCTCAAATGAGACAACTCCTTTTGGTTTTTAAAATTCGATAATTTATGTTGACGGATTTAAAATGTTTTAGTAGGTTAAAACGAAGTATTTTTTCTTACCACGTCGGATAACAGTGAGTTCGTTCTCTAACTTATCTGCATCTCCTAAGACATAGTCAAGGTCTTGGATACGGTCGCCGTTGATGTAGATGGCTCCGTTTTGGACATCTTCACGGGCTTGGCGTTTTGAATTGACCACACCAGATGAGACGAGAAGTTCCACGATATTGTGGTTTTCGTCTGCTTGTACTTGGTAGTTTGGCACTCCACGAAGTCCTTGTTTGAGTTCTTTGACAGAAAGGTTTTTGATGTTTCCAGCAAAGAGTTGCTCAGTGATGTTAAGAGCTTCTTTGTAAGCTTCTTCTCCGTGAACAAGTGTCACGACTTCACGAGCGAGGACTTTTTGAGCCAAGCGTTCGTGTGGCGCAGCTTCAAACTGTTTGCGGATCTCTTCAATCTCATCAAGTGACAAGAAAGTAAAGATCTTCAAGAAGCGAACAGCGTCAGCATCCATGACGTTCATCCAGAATTGGTACATTTCGTATGGAGAAGTCTTTTCAGGATTGAGCCAGACTGCGTTTCCTTCTGATTTACCAAATTTCTTACCAGTTGCGTCTGTAATGAGTGGCACAGTGATTACGTGACCAGTCTTGTCAGCCTTACGACGAAGCAATTCGGTACCAGCTGTCATATTTCCCCACTGGTCAGAACCACCGATTTGCAGGGTAACATTGTGGTCTTGATTTAAGACATAGAAGTCGTACCCTTGCATGATTTGGTAAGCAAACTCTGTGTAAGAAATCCCTGTTTCGATCCGTTTTTTAACAGACTCCTTGCTCATCATGTAGTTGACAGTGAAGTATTTTCCGATATCACGGAGGAAGTCAATGAAGCTGATGCTGCCAAACCAGTCGTAGTTGTTGACCATGACAGCTTTATTTTCGCCATTTTCAAAGTCAAGAAAACGAGAAAGTTGTCCTTGGATAGACTTGACCCAGCCATCTACTGTGTCTTTTGTTTGGAGACTACGCTCAGCATCTTTGAAGGACGGATCTCCAATGAGACCTGTAGCACCGCCAACGAGCGCATAAGGTTTGTGACCTGCTAGTTGCAAACGACGACTTGTCAAGATTGCGACAAGGTGACCTAGGTGAAGGCTGTCAGCAGTTGGATCGTAGCCGGTATAATAAGAAACTTGACCTTCTTCTAGGGCTTTACGCAAAGCTTCTTCATCAGTCGTTTGAAAAATCAAACCACGCTCTTTTAGCTCATCAAAAATGTGCATATGTCTTTTCTCCTTTTTAAAATATTGTTTCTACCTATTGTATCACAAACTTGGACAATAGCCTAGTGGAATAGGGAAGAAAGTGGCTATTTTATTGAAAGTTTACCTTTTATGGTATAATAGAGAAAGTGAGGACATTCATGAAAAAAAGAATTGATGAATTAAAAACAAAAATGCTGCATTTTTTCCAGCAGCTGATGCAACGAATTGCAAAATGGAAGAAAAGACTAGCAGAAAAACTAGCTAATAAGAAAACCGGTAAAAAGGGGACCTCTTCTGACAAAGTTAGAAAGGCAGGGTCTATTTTTGCTAAGGTTTTGAGTGGGTTTAAAATAGTCTTTAACACTCTCTTTATTCTAGCCTTTATCGGAGGTCTGTTGGGAGCGGGTGTGGCCATGGGCTATGGGGTTGCTCTATTTGACAAAGTCAAGATGCCTCAAACAGAGGAATTGGTCAAACAAGTGAAGGATATTGCCTCCATCTCAGAAATCACTTATTCTGACGGTAGTACCATTGCCTCAATCGAGGGCGATTTATTGCGCACTTCAGTCGCTTCAGATGCTATCTCAGACAACCTTAAGAAAGCTATTGTTGCGACAGAGGACGAGCATTTCAATGAGCATAAGGGAGTTGTGCCTAAGGCTGTTATTCGTGCGACTCTGGGAACCTTTGTCGGGCTAGGATCGTCCAGTGGTGGTTCGACCTTGACCCAGCAGGTCATCAAGCAACAAGTAGTGGGGGATGCTCCTACTCTGGCTCGTAAGGCCAAAGAAATTATTGATGCCTTGGCTTTAGAACGGATCATGGGCAAGGATGAGATTTTAACAACCTACCTTAATATTGCTCCTTTTGGACGCAATCACAAGGGCCAAAATATTGCAGGTGCCCAGCAGGCCGCAGAGGGAATCTTTGGAGTCAATGCATCGGATTTGACAATACCTCAAGCCGCCTTTATCGCAGGTTTGCCACAGAGTCCGATTAGTTATTCTCCTTATGAATCTGACGGCAGTATGAAGAGCGATGAGGATATGGCTTTGGGAATCAAGCGTGCCAAGGATGTCCTCTACAATATGTATCGGACAGGAGCTCTGAGTCAGGAAGACTACGACAAGTACAAGGATTATGACTTCAAGCAAGACTTTCTACCATCAGGTAGTGTCAGTGGTACTTCGCGCGACTATCTTTACTATGCAACCTTGGCAGAAGCAACTGATCGAATGTACGACTACCTCATCCAGAGAGATAATGTTTCTGCGCAAGAGCAAAAAAATGAATCTATCCAGAAAGCTTACCGCGATCTAGCGACGAAGGAAATCGAGAATGGTGGCTATAAGATCACCACGACTATTAATAAAAACGTCCACACTGCTATGCAAAATGCAGTTGCTAACTACGGCAGTTTGGTAGATGATTCGACAGGCCAGCCTGAAGTAGGGAATGTCCTCATGGACAACCAAACGGGAGCCATCCTTGGATTTGTTGGTGGTCGTAATTATCAAGAGAATCAGAACAATCACGCTATCGATACCAAACGTTCTCCAGCTTCAACTACTAAGCCTATACTGGCCTATGGTATCGCCATTGACCAAGGTTTGATGGGAAGTGCAAGTATCTTATCAAACTATCCAACAAACTTCTCAAATGGCAATCCCATCATGTATGTCAATAGTCCTGGTACAGCGATGATGACCTTGGGAGAAGCCCTCAACTATTCATGGAACATTCCAGCCTACTGGACTTATCGTACGCTTCGAGAGAAGGGTGTCGATGTCAAGGGCTATATGGAAAAAATGGGTTATGAAATCCCAGAATATGGCATTGAAAGTTTACCGATGGGTGGAGGAATTGAGGTTACAGTTGCCCAGCATACCAACGGATATCAGACCATAGCTAACAACGGGGTTTACCACAAGAAACACATGATTGCCAAAATCGAATCAACGGATGGTCGAGTGGTCTATGAGCATAAGGATGAGCCTGTGCAGGTTTATTCAAAAGCGACAGCAACCATCATGCAAAGTCTGCTCCGTGACGTCATTTCATCTCGGATTACTTCTAGCTTCCAGACCGACTTGGCTTCGATCAATCCAGGCCTAGCTCGTGCTGACTGGATTGGAAAAACTGGAACAACTAATGAAGATGAAAACATGTGGCTCATGCTTTCTACTCCTCGATTGACGCTAGGTGGCTGGTTAGGTCATGATGATAACCGACCGCTAGCCAAGGGTGCGGGTCACTACCGCAATGCCAAATACATGGCTTACTTGGTCAATGCTATCCAGCAAGCTGAACCTGGAATATGGGGAAATGATCGCTTTAATCTTGACCCAAGTGTGACTAAGTCCCAAGTTCTCCGATCAACAGGCCAAAAGCCCGGCAAAGTTTCCATCAATGGTAAGGAAATCGAACTTTCTGGTTCTACAGTGACAAGCTACTGGGCTAGCAAAGAGGGGGCGCCAGTAACCACTTACCGCTTTGCCATCGGAGGTAGCGACGCAGACTATCTGAACGCTTGGAAAACCATTCTTGGAAGCCTACCTGCAGTGACTCCTCCAAGTTCAAGCAGTGGATCAAGTTCAAGCAGTAGCTCAGGGACAAATTCGAACAACAACACTCAAAGTGGTTCGTCAGGTCGTTCCCGTCTATTTAATCGATAATAAAAAAAGTAGCAAGAGGCAATTTTTCTTCTCTTAGCTACTTTTTTCTTTTTCTATTTCGTGTTACAATAAGGGAATGAATAAGTATCAAAAGAAGATTTTTAAGGGAACCTTGTATTCACTGTTCTCAGGTCTAATTTGGGGGATTTGCGGGATTTTAGGAGAGTATTTTTTCACTCATTATCCAGTATCGTCTGGTTGGATTACCTCTATGCGTTTGCTGGTGGCGGGGAGTTTGGTTTTAGCTTTATCTGCCTTTCAGTTGCGTGGTCGCTTGTTGGATATCTGGAAAGATAAGAAAAATTATCTACCTTTTTTAGCCTATGCTATTCTAGGTATTTTTTCTGTGCAGTTTTTCTTCTATCTCTGTGTTGAGTATTCCAATGCGACGACGGCAACCATTTTACAATTTATCAGCCCCGTTTTTATTTTGTTTTACAATCGCATTGTCTACCAGAAGAAGGCTTCGATTACAGCGATTCTCTATGTTTTGATTGCCATGCTAGGTGTTTTTTTGATGGCCACAAAAGGGGATGTGTCCCAGTTGTCCATGACACCCTTGGCTCTAGTGACTGGTTTGCTCAGTGCAGTAGGCGTCATGTTTAATGTCATCTTGCCCCAACGATTTGCCCGCCACTATGGTTTTGTCCCCACTGTTGGTTGGGGGATGATTCTCGCAGGGCTCTTTAGTAATCTGCTCTATCCAGTCCATCATGTCACCTTCCAGTTGGATGCTAGCAGCCTGCTGATTTGTTTGATTATTGCCGTATTTGGAACAGCTTTTGCCTTCTTCCTGTCTATGAAGGCCGTCTCTCTCGTTTCTCCTCTGGTTGTCTCTGTAGTGAGCGCTAGCGAGCCTCTCTCTTCAGCGCTATTGAGCGTCCTCTTTCTCGGTCTCGTCCTAGATGGATTTCTAGTTTTGGCCATGATTTTGATCATTGTCCCTATGGTCTTCTTGTCTATCGAAGAAGCCAAAGAAGGGAAGTAAAGACGATTATTTTGATAGTTTAGGCTTCAAATTTGAAGTCTTTTTTGGTAGAATAGGTATCATTATAATGAACTAGGAGGCGCCTATGACTGCCACAAAAATGAATGCCCAAGAAATCATCCAATTTATCGCCAATGCAGAGAAGAAAACCAGTGTCAAAGTAACCTTTGAAGGACAACTAGCGTCTGCTGTTCCTAATTCGATTGTCAAACTAGGCAATGTTCTTTTTGGAGATTGGAAGGATATCGCTCCGCTTCTCGAAGGCTTGGTAGAAAATCAAGATTATGTTGTCGAGCAAGATGCTCGTAATTCGGCAGTTCCCTTGCTAGACAAGCGTACTATCAACGCTCGTATCGAGCCAGGTGCTATTATCCGCGATCAAGTGGAAATTGGTGACAATGCTGTTATCATGATGGGAGCGGTTATCAATATCGGAGCAGAAATCGGAGCAGGAACCATGATTGATATGGGCGCTATCCTTGGTGGTCGTGCCATCGTTGGGAAGAACAGCCACGTTGGTGCAGGGGCAGTTTTGGCAGGTGTGATTGAGCCAGCTAGTGCCGATCCAGTCCGTGTCGGGGACAATGTTCTTATCGGAGCCAATGCAGTGGTTATCGAAGGAGTTCAAATCGGCAGTGGTTCAGTTGTTGCAGCAGGAGCTATCGTTACCCAAGATGTCCCAGAAAATGTGGTTGTAGCAGGTGTTCCGGCTCGTATCATCAAAGAGATTGATGCCCAAACCCAACAAAAAACAGCGCTTGAGGATGCGCTTCGTACCTTGTAATTGTAAAAGTAAAAAAGAGGCGGAACCCTTTTTCCAGCCTCTTTCTTCTATATAGGAGGACAGATAGATGTTAGATTTGATTCAGACTAGACGAGATTTACACCAGATTCCAGAGATTGGCTTGGAGGAGTTTAAGACTCAGGCTTATTTGCTGGATGTGATTGAGAAATTAACTACGGGCAAGAACTTTGTTCAAGTTCGTACTTGGCGGACAGGGATTTTGGTCTACCTGCAGGGAAGTCAGCCGGAGCAAACCATTGGTTGGCGAACAGACATTGATGGTCTGCCTATTGTCGAACAAACAGGACTGCCTTTCGCCTCTCAACACCAAGGTCGCATGCATGCTTGTGGCCATGATTTTCATATGACCATTACCTTGGGCTGTTTAGAGCGCGCCCTTGAGGAGCAACCCAAGAATAATTTGCTCTTCCTATTTCAGCCTGCTGAAGAAAATGAAGCAGGTGGGATGCTCATGTATGAGGATGGTGCTTTTGGGGACTGGCTGCCAGACCAATTTTATGGCCTTCATGTTCGTCCAGATCTGAAGGTTGGACAGATTGCGACCAATACACACACTCTCTTTGCAGGAACCTGTGAGGTGAAGATTCGTTTCAAAGGAAAAGGAGGGCATGCAGCTTTTCCGCATGAAGCCAATGACGCCTTGGTGGCTGCTAGTTACTTTGTAACCCAAGTACAGTCAGTTGTCAGCCGCAATGTTAATCCCATCGAGGGAGCGGTGGTGACCTTTGGCGTTTTTCAAGCTGGAACAACCAACAATGTCATTACAGACACAGCATTTTTACATGGAACCATTCGCGCCTTGACTCAAGACATGAGTCTCTTGGTACAAAAAAGAGTCAAGACAGTCGCAGAAGGTGTTGCAGCAGCCTTTGATATGGAAGTCGAGGTAGAACTCAAGCAAGGAGGCTACCTACCTGTTGAGAATAATCCAGCCTTGGCGCGTGAACTGATGGACTTTTTTGAAGAGAAAGAGGGAATTGAGTTGATTGATATCGAACCTGCTATGACAGGTGAGGACTTTGGCTATCTCCTTTCGAAGGTAGATGGCGTTATGTTCTGGCTAGGTATCGACAGTCCCTACGCCCTTCATCACCCTCAGATGAGTCCTAAGGAAGAAGCCTTAGCCGTTGGGGTGGAAGTAGTCTCTAGCTTTCTTCAAAAGAAGGCGGCGGAGTAGAGGGTTTATCTATGAAATCGAAATTACGCAAGCAAGTCTTGCAAGAAATGAAGGCTGTTCCTCAGAAGCAAAAAATTGCTATGGATCAAGCTTTAACCGAACGATTTTTGAATCATCCTGTTTACCACGAGGCTAAGGTCGTCGCAACCTACCTCTCTTTTCCGCATGAGTTTCAAACGCAGGGACTGATTGACCAGGCGCTGAAGGACGGCAAGAAGGTTTTGATACCCAAAACCTATCCCAAGGGGCGCATGGAGTTTGTGGTCTATCATCCGCAGCAGTTGGTAAAAACTTCCTTTGGTTTACTGGAACCGCAAGGAGACTTGGAAGTGGTGGAACCGTCTCAGATTGATTTAATTCATGTTCCGGGTTTGGCTTTTACAACAGAGGGCTATCGGATCGGATATGGTGGAGGATATTATGACCGCTATCTGGAACATTTTGCTGGGCATACCATGAGTACAATCTATCCTTGTCAAGTTCAGGAGTTTAACTTTGAAAACCATGATATTCCCGTCCAGGAGGTGCTAATCTATGAAGGAAATCTTTGATAAACGTTATCCTGTGACTAGCTTCTTCCTCCTAGTAACAGCATTGGTATTTCTCTTGATGTTGGTTTTTACAGGTTTAAATTTTGAACGAGCAGATACCCTGCTTCAGTTTGGAGCCATGTATGGACCGATCATTCGCCTGTTCCCTGAGCAGATATGGCGCCTTTTTTCGGCTATATTTGTGCATATTGGATGGGAGCATTTCATTGTCAATATGATTTCGCTCTACTTTCTTGGACGACAAGTGGAGGAGATTTTCGGTTCTAAGCAATTTTTCCTTCTTTATCTCTTATCAGGAATGATGGGCAATCTCTTTGTTTTTGCTTTCACACCGAAAGTCCTAGCAGCAGGAGCATCCACCTCCCTCTATGGACTATTTGCTGCGATTATCGTCTTGCGCTACGCGACTCGCAGCCCCTATATCCAGCAGTTAGGGCAATCCTACCTGACGCTTTTCGTGATAAATATCATTGGAAGTATTCTAATTCCAGGAATCAGCCTAGCTGGGCATATCGGAGGTGCAGTAGGTGGGGCTTTTCTAGCAGTAATATTTCCTGTTAGAAGTGAGAGACGGATCTATAGTTTCGGTCAGCGACTTGGAGCAACCGTACTTTTTATTGCACTAGCCGTTTTCCTTTGCTATAAGGGAATGAGCTATGTGTAGGGATGGGATAGTTAAAAAGCTACTCAAAAAATGAGTAGCTTTTAATGTGTTTTGGAACCATTCGAAACAACACAGCTCTAAAATAGTTATTAACGTTGTCTAAAATCAGTAATTCCTCCACCATAGTTTCCAAGGTGGTTTCCATTGTCGTCACGAACATCACCATTACTGTGATTTGCTTGAAAGTTGCTTCGATTGCCTCCGGCATCAATGCTCCAATATCTTGTATAGCCATCATTTCCTCCGCCGCTATTGCTGTTGCCAGATGAATATTGTTCGGCAGCTGGGGCTTCATAATTACTTCCGCCACCATTTGATCCAGAATAAGATTGACTTGATTCGTCACGGCTTGAGTATTCATAACTTGGTTGATAATATCCAGAATCAGAAGATGAGTTAGAACTTGAACTGCTTGAACTACTTGATCCACCAGAAGATTCTTGTGATTTAGCTTCTGATTGTTTCTTCTCTTCTTCTTTCTTCAAAGCTTCGATTTGCTTATTGAATTTATCTACAATATCAGTAAGAGATTTTGTAGTTTCTTCAAGATTATCTTGTTTGAATGTTTCATCAACTTTCTTGATAAAATCAATTTGTTTATTGATTTCTTTTACATTATTTTCTAAGGTTGTTTTATCTTTAAGTTTGTCATCTGAATCTTTGATGTCATAAGCCGAACCTTTTTGCAAATGAAAATCTACAATGGCTTTAGATGATTCTTTGACTTTATTATTAAGATAGTCTTTACCTGTATCGGTTTTAAGTGAAGTTTCAGATAATTCTTTCAACTTAGAAATAGATTCATCTGAAGATGCATCAAATGATTCAAATAGTTTATCAACTTGTTCTTTGTCTGATTTGCTATCTTTTTCTAATTGTATAATTTTTGCTTGTTGCTCTGCTTGATGTTGGTAATATGAATACCATCCAAACCCTAATACCAATACAACACCAACTGCAACTGATGAAATGATTACTTTTTTATTGTTTTTGATAAATTCCACAAATTTGTTCTCCATAATCTTTTACTTTGATAGTGTCCGCAATTACTTTAAAATTAAAATTACACCCATCTTTCTCCCTCATTATATTCTTATTAATAGCTTCCACAAAACTAAACAACTTATATTCGACTCGGTTGATTTAATTTAACCATGACTACTCCAACAGTTAAGTCAAATTTAAAATTATTTATTATTTTGGAACCATTCGAAACAACACAGCTCTATAACTAGGAAATATTGATACTATCAACTCCGCCCATCCTACATAGACAGTTTACCTAATGTTTTTTAATATTCTTCAAAACTATATCTTATACAAATTATTTAATCTTTCTAACTCTAATACATTCATACATACTTCTACTCCAGTAACTACCCCCTTGCTATGAATAAATCCACAAGAAAACACAATCCTCTCCTTACTCAAAATATTTGACAATATTACTAATGCTTCTAAAACATAATCCTCTATGGTAATAAAACTATTGTTTTCATCTTTAAAAAACTTTATAAATCCAATATCCTTACACCTATCACCAAAATAAAACCTAAGTGATTTTAAATAATAATCAAAAAACACATCAATCTCCATAGAACCCCCCTTCATTTTTAAAATATTCTGTTATATCATACAAAAAAGTTTTGGAACCATTCGAAACAACACAGCAAAGTTAAAATAAGGCTTTGTCCGTACACAACTTGAAAAGTGCGCACCGATTCGGTGCTTTTTGTTTTATTATACTAATTCATTGTACTCCTATTTTTATAAAAAAACAAATAATATCGTAACGCTTTCATGAAGTTTGAGACCATTTCAATGGAGTTTATAAGTAAGTGAACTGAGAAATACAGATCCCTTTTTAAGTAGATGTTCTAAAGAATAGCAATATAAAATAAAAAGAACTAGGATAACTAACTATCCTAGTTCTTCTTTTATAAGGACTGTTCTTCTATTCCCCCCCAGCTAACTCTTTCCCAAGTTGGATGAGGTAGTCTTTCAAGTCGTCTTTGACTTGTGGATGTTTGAGAGCGTAGTCGATGGAGGTTTTCATAAAGCCAAACTTGTCTCCGACATCGTAACGAGCCCCCTTGAACTCACGAGCAAATACACGTTGTGTTTTATTGAGGGTGTCGATTGCATCTGTCAGCTGGATTTCATTTCCTGCGCCTGGAGCTTGGTTTTCGAGGATTTGGAAAATTTCAGGAGTGAGGAGGTAGCGCCCGATGATAGCAAGGTCGCTAGGAGCATCCTCTGGCGCTGGTTTTTCAACGAAGGTTTCAACGCTGTAAAGGCCGTCTTTTCCTTCGCCTTGCGGAGCAATAACCCCATAGGCAGATACTTCGTCGTGAGGGACTGGCATAACAGCGATAGTAGACGCGTGAGTACGCTCGTAGTCATCCATGAGTTGTTTGGTAAGTGGAACAGCCTTTTCGTCTGTGATATCCATCAAATCATCACCAAGCATAACGACAAAAGGTTCATTTCCGACGAAAGCCTTGGCTTGTAAAACGGCATCTCCGAGACCACGTGGATGTGTTTGGCGGATAAAATGCAGGCGCATGCCGGTTGTCTCATCAACCAGCTTCAAAAGATCTGTTTTCCCTTTTTCTTTAAGGTTATATTCCAATTCAAAGTTTGAATCGAAGTGGTCCTCGATAGAACGTTTTGACTTACCTGTAACAACCAAGATATCTTCGATTCCAGACTTGAGAGCTTCTTCAACGATAAACTGGATAGTTGGCTTGTCTACGATTGGCAACATTTCCTTGGCTAAGGCCTTAGTTGCTGGGAGGAAGCGAGTTCCCAATCCAGCGGCAGGGATGACTGCTTTTCTGACTTTTTGTTTCATAATGTTCCTTTCTATAAGGGTCTATGACCATTCGTTTTCTGCTTTAAATTCATTGCTCATGATGTCAGTGATTGCTTCTTTGATATTGACATCTTCGTAGATAACTCGGTAAATAGCCTGTGTGATTGGCATGTAGACACCCAATTCCTGAGCCAGTTCGTAAGCTGCTCGAGTCGTTGAAATGCCTTCGATGACCATACCCATGTTTGCTTCGATGTCTGCGAGGGATTCTCCACGACCTAGAGCATTACCAGCCCTCCAGTTACGAGAGTGGACAGATGTACCAGTTACGATCAAATCTCCAACTCCAGAAAGACCGCTATAAGTCAGAGGGTTAGCTCCAAGAGCGACCCCTAGACGGGTGATTTCAGCCAAGCCACGGGCAATGATAGCTGCCTTGGCATTGTCGCCAAACCCTAGTCCATGTAATGCACCTGCACCAACTGCAATGATGTTTTTAAGAGCACCAGCGGTTTCAACCCCGATAACATCCGTATTAGTATAGAGACGGAAGTAGTGATTGCTAAAGAGATTTTGGACGTACTGAGCAGTTTCGAGGTCTTTAGAGGCTGCAGTGATCAAGGTAATATCCCGAACAATAGTTTCCTCAGCGTGGCTGGGGCCTGAAACAACAACGACTTCACTACGGAGATTGGCTGGAATTTCCTCTTCAAGAATAGTTGATAGACGTTTGTGGCTATCTGGTTCCAATCCTTTGGAGGCATGCATGATGACAACCTTGTGATCGAGCACCTTTGCTACTTGTTGGGCAACCAGTCTCGTTACTTTTGTTGGGACCACAAATAAAACAGCATCCACATCCTTTAGTGTTTCTTCCAAGTCATGATAGGCTTTGATTTTTTCGTCGAGTAGGATATCTTTGAAGTAGCGTTTGTTTGTATGTTGGTTATTGATTTCATCAATTTGGTCAGAAATATTTCCCCAAATTCGAACTTCGTGTCCATTGTCGTTTAGGACCTGCGAAAGGGCAGTTCCCCAAGAACCAGGACCCAAGACAGCGATGGTTTGTTTCTTCATCTTTTCCTCCTTGTAAGAGTTCTTCCTTTCATTTTACCATAAAAAGCCTTTTCATGCATCACCTGTAGATGAAAGCGCACTAATTTATAATAAGGAGACTTCTTTGACAAGATGCCTCTTTTTTGCTAGAATAGCATCAATATGAACGAATGATAAGGAGCTGACGCAGGATGTCGCTCCCTTTATCTATTTTATTAGGAGGAAATATGCTCATTAAAAAAATAAAAACCTATAAATGGCAGGCCTTGGCATCCTTAATGATGACAGGATTGATGGTTGCGAGTTCGCTCTTGCAACCGCGCTATTTGCAAGAGGTGTTAGAGGCTTTGTTGGCCGGACAAAATGAGGCTATTTATAGTATTGGCGCTTGGCTGATAGGAGTAGCCCTAGTCGGTCTGGTTGCAGGTGGGGTCAATGTAACGCTTGCAGCCTACATTGCTCAAGGAGTGTCTTCGGACCTTCGGGAAGACGCTTTTCGCAAGATTCAGACTTTTTCTTATGCCAATATCGAGCAGTTTAATGCAGGCAACCTTGTCGTCCGTATGACCAATGATATCAACCAAATTCAGAACGTGGTGATGATGGCTTTTCAAATCCTCTTCCGTCTCCCTCTTCTTTTTATCGGTTCCTTTATCTTGGCGGTCCACACTCTTCCATCGCTTTGGTGGGTCATTGTCCTCATGGTGCTCCTAATCTTTGCACTTACAGCCATCATGATGGGGATGATGGGGCCACGATTTGCTAAGTTTCAAACCCTTCTTGAACGGATTAATGCTATCGCCAAGGAAAATCTACGTGGTGTGCGCGTGGTCAAATCCTTTGTACAAGAAAAAGCACAATTTGACAAATTTACCGAGGTTTCAGATGAACTTCTCGGCCAAAATCTTTATATCGGTTATGCCTTCTCAGTTATAGAACCCGTTATGATGCTAGTCGGCTATGGGGCAGTCTTTCTCTCTATCTGGTTGGTGGCTGGCATGGCTCAGTCAGATCCATCTGTTGTGGGCTCGATTGCTTCCTTTGTCAACTATCTCAGTCAGATTATCTTTACCATTATCATGGTTGGATTTTTAGGAAATTCTGTCAGCCGTGCCATGATTTCCTTGCGTCGTATCCGCGAGATTCTAGATACCGAGCCAGCAATGACCTTTAAAGATCTCCCAGATGAAGAGTTAGAAGGAAGTCTCTCTTTTGAAAATGTGACCTTTACCTATCCCAATGATGACGAGCCTATGCTGAAGAATGTAACCTTTGATGTTGCGCCTGGTCAGATGGTGGGTGTGGTTGGAGCGACTGGAGCAGGGAAGTCCACCTTGGCTCAGTTAATTCCACGACTGTTTGATCCACAAGAGGGATCTATCAAGATTGGTGGCAAGGATATTCGAGACGTCAGCGAGGGAACCTTGCGTAAAACAGTTTCCATTGTCTTGCAACGTGCTATTCTCTTTAGCGGGACCATTGCAGATAATCTTCGTCAAGGAAAAGGCAATGCCAGCGTGTCAGAAATGGAACGTGCAGCACGGATTGCTCAAGCCAGCGAATTTATCGGGCGTATGGAAAACAAATTTGAGAGTCAGGTTGAAGAACGTGGCACCAACTTTTCTGGTGGACAAAAACAACGGATGTCGATTGCCCGTGGGATTGTCAGTAATCCCCGTATCCTGATTTTTGACGATTCGACTTCGGCCTTGGATGCCAAGTCAGAGAGACTAGTGCAGGAAGCTTTGAACAAAGACCTGAAAGGAACGACAACCATTATCATCGCTCAAAAAATCAGTTCAGTCGTCCATGCAGACAAGATTTTAGTCTTGGACCAAGGGCGTTTGATTGGAGAAGGAAGGCATGCGGACTTGGTAGCTAGCAATGCCGTCTACCGCGAAATCTACGAAACACAAAAGGGAAAGGAGGAATAAAATGAAAACCGTTCGATTTTTCTGGAATTATTTTAAAGTTTACAAGTTCTCCTTTGTCATTGTGATTCTGATGGTTGCAGTTGCGACGATTGCCCAAGCCCTCTTTCCAGTTTTTTCAGGCCAAGCAGTAACAGAGCTCGCTAATCTGGTTCTGGCTTATCAAAATGGGACTTCCGAACTAGCCTGGCAGAGTTTATCGGCTCTGATGCTGAATCTAGCTCTGGTTGTCCTTGTCTTGGTGGTATCCAGTTTGATTTACATGACCTTGATGACCCGTGTGATTGCTGAGTCAACAAATGAGATGCGTAAGGGCCTCTTTGGCAAACTTTCTCGTTTGACGGTTTCTTTCTTTGACCGCCATCAGGATGGTGACATCCTCTCTCGCTTCACTAGTGACTTGGATAACATCCTTCAAGCCTTCAATGAAAGTCTAGTTCAGGTTATGAGCAATATTGCTCTTTACATTGGTTTGATTTTTGTCATGTTTTCAAGAAATGTGACGCTAGCCCTGATAACAGTAGCCAGCACTCCAGTGGCCTTTCTCATGTTGGTTTTCATCGTGAAAATGGCCCGCAAGTACACCAATCTCCAACAAAAAGAGGTTGGGAAACTCAACGCCTACATGGACGAGAGTATTTCTGGACAGAAAGCTGTTATCGTACAAGGAATTCAAGACGACATCGTAGCAGGCTTTGTGGAGCAAAATGAGCGCGTGCGCAAGGCAACTTTCAAAGGGAGAATGTTCTCAGGTATCCTCTTTCCAGTTATGAATGGGATGAGCTTGGTCAATACGGCCATCGTCATTTTTGCAGGTTCAGCTGTCTTGCTGAACGATCCAAGTATCGAAACAACGACAGCCCTAGGTTTGATCGTCATGTTTACCCAATTTTCTCAGCAGTATTACCAGCCGATTATCCAGGTGGCTGCGAGTTGGGGGAGCCTCCAGTTGGCCTTTACCGGAGCGGATCGTATCCAAGAAATGTTTGATGCAGAAGAAGAGATTCGCCCGCAAAATGCACCAGCCTTTACGGAATTACGAGAAGGTGTTGAAATCAGTCATATTGATTTCTCTTATGTGCCAGACAAGCCGATTTTAAAAGATGTCACCATTTCAGCTCCTAAAGGGCAGATGATAGCAGTTGTAGGCCCGACTGGTTCAGGGAAGACGACCATTATGAACCTCATCAATCGTTTCTACGATGTGGATGTAGGTAGCATTTCCTTTGATGGCAAAGACATCCGTGACTACGACTTGGATAGCCTGCGGAGCAAGGTCGGTATTGTCTTGCAGGATTCGGTCTTGTTTAGTGGAACAATCCGAGACAATATCCGCTTTGGTGTGCCAGATGCTAGTCAGGAAATGGTCGAAGCAGCTGCCAAGGCAACTCATATTCATGACTACATCGAAAGCTTGCCTGATAAGTATGATACCCTTATTGATGATGAGCAAAATATCTTCTCGACTGGGCAGAAACAATTGATTTCCATCGCTCGGACCTTGATGACAGATCCTCAAGTCCTAATCTTAGATGAAGCGACTTCCAATGTCGATACCGTAACAGAAAGCAAGATTCAACATGCAATGGAGGCGGTTGTAGCAGGTCGAACCAGTTTTGTCATTGCCCATCGTCTCAAGACCATCCTCAATGCCGATCAGATTATTGTCCTCAAAGATGGAGAGGTTATTGAACGTGGAAATCATCACGAGTTGCTCAAACTCGGCGGCTTCTACTCAGAACTCTATCACAATCAATTTGTCTTCGAATAAAAAAGAAGTTGCCCTCGTTGGGCAGCTTTTTTTGCCCATAAAAAATACTTATCACGGTCTTTAAAAAAACATATTAGACAGGAAAGGGTTGGAGTGATAAGATAAGACTGTCGCAAGAAAATCGAAAGGAGACACATCATGGCTAGAACGGTTGTAGGAGTTGCTGCAAATCTATGTCCTGTAGATGCAGAAGGGAAAAACATTCACTCATCTGTATCCTGTAAATTTGCAGAGAGCATTCGTCAAGTCGGAGGTCTTCCTTTAGTAATTCCTGTAGGGGATGAGTCCATTGTTCGCGATTATGTGGAAATGATTGACAAACTCATCTTGACAGGTGGGCAAAACGTCCATCCTCAGTTTTATGGAGAGAAAAAGACCATTGAGAGCGATGATTACAACCTTGTACGTGATGAGTTTGAACTAGCTCTCTTGAAAGAAGCGCTCCGTCAGAATAAACCAATTATGGCAATCTGTCGTGGGGTTCAGCTGGTCAATGTTGCTTTTGGCGGCACCCTCCACCAAGAAATTGAGGGGCATTGGCAAGGTTTGCCTTTCGGGACCTCTCATTCGATTGAAACAGTAGAAGGAAGCGTTGTTGCTAAGTTGTTCGGCAAAGAAAGCCAGGTCAACTCAGTCCATCGACAAAGTATCAAAGACCTAGCACCTAATTTCCGTGTGACGGCTGTAGATCCTCGCGATCAGACGGTGGAAGCGATTGAGTCTATCGACGAGCATCGTATCATTGGTTTGCAGTGGCATCCAGAGTTTTTGGTCAATGAAGAAGACGGCAATTTAGAACTCTTTGAGTATTTATTAAATGAATTGTAACGGTTAGAGTCTCTAGCCGTTTTTATTCGTCCTTTCAGATTTTTTATATTTTAGCATTTTTACGCAAACGTTTGAATTGTGATAAAATTTGAGGAAATTCAGTATAAAAACTTGAAAAAATTGCTGGTAAGCGTTATGATAGTAAAGAAGAAATTATGGAGGATTATCATGTCACATATTAAATTTGATTATTCAAAAGTTTTAGACAAATTTGTTGCCCCACATGAAGTGGAATACATGCAAGCACAAGTAACAGCTGCAGACGAATTGATTCGTAAAGGAACTGGTGCTGGTAGCGACTTTTTGGGTTGGTTGGACCTTCCTGAAAACTACGACCGCGAAGAATTCGACCGCATCTTGAAAGCTGCTGAGCAAATCAAATCAGACAGCGATGTCTTGGTTGTGATTGGTATCGGTGGATCTTACCTTGGTGCCAAAGCAGCTATTGACTTCTTGAACCACCACTTTGCTAACTTACAAACAAAAGAAGAGCGTAAAGCGCCACAAATCCTTTACGCTGGAAACTCAATCTCATCTACTTACCTTGCTGACTTAGTAGAGTACGTAGCTGACAAAGACTTCTCAGTAAACGTGATTTCTAAATCAGGTACAACAACAGAACCAGCGATCGCTTTCCGTGTCTTCAAAGAACTCTTGGTTAAGAAATACGGTCAAGAAGAAGCCAACAAACGTATCTATGCCACAACTGACCGCCAAAAAGGTGCTGTTAAGGTTGAAGCAGATGCCAACGCTTGGGAAACATTCGTGGTTCCAGATGACATCGGTGGACGCTTCTCAGTATTGACAGCAGTTGGATTGCTTCCAATTGCAGCATCAGGTGCAGACATCAAAGCCCTCATGGAAGGTGCGAATGCAGCTCGTAAAGACTACACTTCAGACAAGATTGCTGAAAATGAAGCTTACCAATACGCAGCCGTTCGTAACATCCTTTACCGTAAAGGCTATGCGACTGAAATCTTGGTAAACTACGAGCCATCACTTCAGTACTTCTCAGAATGGTGGAAACAATTGGCTGGAGAGTCAGAAGGAAAAGACCAAAAGGGTATCTACCCAACTTCGGCAAACTTCTCAACTGACTTGCACTCATTGGGTCAATTTATCCAAGAAGGAACTCGCATCATGTTTGAAACAGTTGTCCGTGTTGACAAACCACGCAAGAACGTGATCATTCCTACTTTGGAAGAAGACCTTGATGGACTTGGTTACCTTCAAGGAAAAGATGTTGACTTTGTAAACAAAAAAGCGACTGACGGAGTTCTTCTTGCCCACACAGATGGTGACGTACCAAATATGTATGTGACTCTTCCAGAGCAAGATGCCTTCACTCTTGGCTACACGATCTACTTCTTCGAATTGGCTATCGCACTTTCAGGTTACTTGAATGCCATCAACCCATTTGACCAACCAGGTGTTGAAGCATACAAACGCAACATGTTTGCCCTTCTTGGGAAACCAGGATTTGAAGAATTGAGCAAAGAGCTTAACGCACGTCTATAATAGAAGAAAAGAGTGGCTTGCCCACTCTTTTTACTCTCTTTATTCGTAGACATTGGACTCAGGCGAGACTTGTGATATAATATAGAAAGCAAAAAGGCAGACGCCTAGAGACTTTATAGGAGAAACTATGTCAAAAGATATCCGCGTACGCTACGCACCAAGTCCAACAGGACTACTACATATCGGAAATGCCCGTACAGCATTATTCAACTACCTTTACGCACGCCATCATGGTGGAACTTTTATCATTCGTATCGAAGATACAGACCGTAAACGTCATGTTGAGGATGGAGAGCGTTCACAGCTTGAAAATCTTCGCTGGTTGGGCATGGATTGGGATGAAAGCCCAGAAACTCATGAAAATTACCGCCAATCAGAGCGTTTGGAACTCTATCAAAAATACATCGATCAATTGCTGGCCGAAGGAAAAGCCTACAAATCATACGTTACAGAAGAAGAGTTGGCAGCTGAGCGCGAACGCCAAGAAGCAGCTGGCGAAACACCACGCTACATCAATGAATACCTCGGTATGAGTGAAGAAGAAAAAGTGGCTTATATAGCAGAACGTGAAGCAGCTGGAATCATTCCAACCGTTCGTTTGGCTGTTAATGATTCAGGTATCTACAAATGGCATGATATGGTCAAAGGCGATATCGAATTTGAAGGTGGCAATATCGGCGGTGACTGGGTAATTCAAAAGAAAGATGGTTACCCAACTTACAACTTTGCTGTCGTTATCGATGACCACGATATGCAGATTTCTCATGTCATCCGTGGAGATGACCACATTGCTAACACACCTAAACAGCTCATGGTCTATGAAGCGCTTGGATGGGAAGTGCCAGAATTTGGTCACATGACTTTGATCATCAACTCTGAAACGGGTAAAAAATTGTCTAAACGGGACACTAACACCCTTCAGTTTATCGAAGACTACCGTAAAAAAGGCTATTTGCCAGAAGCTGTCTTTAACTTTATTGCCCTTCTTGGCTGGAACCCTGGTGGGGAAGACGAAATCTTCTCTCGTGAGGAATTGATTAAACTCTTTGATGAAAACCGTCTCAGCAAGTCTCCAGCAGCCTTCGACCAGAAGAAACTAGACTGGATGAGCAACGACTACATCAAGAGAGCTGATCTAGCTACTATCTTTGAAATGGCGAAACCATACTTAGAAGAAGCAGGACGTTTAACTGACAAGTCTGAAAAAATGGTAGAACTCTACAAGCCACAAATGAAGTCGGTAGACGAAATCGTTCCACTGACAGACCTTTTCTTCTCAGATTTCCCAGAGTTGACAGACGCTGAGCGCGAGGTCATGGCAGGAGAAACCGTTCCGGTTGTTCTAGAAGCCTTCAAAGCGAAACTAGAAGCGATGACAGATGAGGAATTTGTGACAGAAAACATCTTCCCACAAATCAAAGCAGTCCAAAAAGAAACAGGTATCAAAGGAAAAAATCTCTTCATGCCTATTCGTATCGCCGTTTCAGGTGAAATGCATGGACCAGAATTACCAGACACCATTTTCTTGCTCGGACGTGAAAAATCAATCCAGCATATTGAAAACATGCTGAAAGAGATTTCTAAATAAGTAGGAAAAATATAGGGATATGAGCTCATCCTTTCTTGGAGAGTAAGGGAAGGCCCTTTGAATTAAAAATTAAAAGAGTCAGTTAAACTGGCTCTTTTTGATTGTTTTCCAAGAATTTGTATAGGATGGAAAAAA
>NZ_JAKUWJ010000005.1:0-2500 GCF_026782375.1 Streptococcus oralis
GTTGCTTGGGCCTATTCACTGCGGCTGACCTAAAGTCAGCACCCCTTCTCCCGAAGTTACGGGGTCATTTTGCCGAGTTCCTTAACGAGAGTTCTCTCGCTCACCTGAGGCTACTCGCCTCGACTACCTGTGTCGGTTTGCGGTACGGGTAGAGTATGTTTAAACGCTAGAAGCTTTTCTTGGCAGTGTGACGTCACTAACTTCGCTACTAAACTTCGCTCCCCATCACAGCTCAGTGTTATAGATATAAGCATTTGACTCATATCACACCTCACTGCTTAGACAGACACTTCCAATCGTCTGCTTTAGTTAGCCTACTGCGTCCCTCCATCACTACATACTCTAGTACAGGAATATCAACCTGTTGTCCATCGGATACACCTTTCGGTCTCTCCTTAGGTCCCGACTAACCCAGGGCGGACGAGCCTTCCCCTGGAAACCTTAGTCTTACGGTGGACAGGATTCTCACCTGTCTTTCGCTACTCATACCGGCATTCTCACTTCTATGCGTTCCAGCACTCCTCACGGTATACCTTCTTCACACATAGAACGCTCTCCTACCATACCTATAAAGGTATCCACAGCTTCGGTAAATTGTTTTAGCCCCGGTACATTTTCGGCGCAGGGTCACTCGACTAGTGAGCTATTACGCACTCTTTGAATGAATAGCTGCTTCTAAGCTAACATCCTAGTTGTCTGTGCAACCCCACATCCTTTTCCACTTAACAATTATTTTGGGACCTTAGCTGGTGGTCTGGGCTGTTTCCCTTTCGACTACGGATCTTAGCACTCGCAGTCTGACTGCCGACCATAATTCTTTGGCATTCGGAGTTTATCTGAGATTGGTAATCCGGGATGGACCCCTCACCCAAACAGTGCTCTACCTCCAAGAATCTTTATGTCGACGCTAGCCCTAAAGCTATTTCGGAGAGAACCAGCTATCTCCAAGTTCGTTTGGAATTTCTCCGCTACCCACAAGTCATCCAAGCACTTTTCAACGTGCCCTGGTTCGGTCCTCCAGTGCGTCTTACCGCACCTTCAACCTGCTCATGGGTAGGTCACATGGTTTCGGGTCTACGACATGATACTAAGGCGCCCTATTCAGACTCGGTTTCCCTGCGGCTCCGTCTCTTCAACTTAACCTCGCATCATATCGTAACTCGCCGGTTCATTCTACAAAAGGCACGCTCTCACCCATTAACGGGCTCGAACTTGTTGTAGGCACACGGTTTCAGGTTCTATTTCACTCCCCTCCCGGGGTGCTTTTCACCTTTCCCTCACGGTACTGGTTCACTATCGGTCACTAGGGAGTATTTAGGGTTGGGAGATGGTCCTCCCAGATTCCGACGGGATTTCACGTGTCCCGCCGTACTCAGGATACTGCTAGGTACAAAGACTATTTTAAATACGAGGCTATTACTCTCTTTGGCTGATCTTCCCAAATCATTCTTCTATAATCTTTGAGTCCACATTGCAGTCCTACAACCCCGAAGAGTAAACTCTTCGGTTTGCCCTCCTGCCGTTTCGCTCGCCGCTACTAAGGCAATCGCTTTTGCTTTCTCTTCCTGCAGCTACTTAGATGTTTCAGTTCACTGCGTCTTCCTCCTCACATCCTTAACAGATATGGGTAACAGGTAGTACCTGTTGGGTTCCCCCATTCGGAAATCCCTGGATCATCGCTTACTTACAGCTACCCAAGGCATATCGTCGTTTGTCACGTCCTTCTTCGGCTCCTAGTGCCAAGGCATCCACCGTGCGCCCTTATTAACTTAACCTTATTTTTTGACCTTTCAGTCATAAACTCTTTTAATACTACAGCGTTTCGGTTTATTTTCTTGTTACTATTTGATATAGATATTCAATTTTCAATGTGCATTACTTGGTGATCTCTCACCAATGGAGCCTAGCGGGATCGAACCGCTGACCTCCTGCGTGCAAAGCAGGCGCTCTCCCAGCTGAGCTAAGGCCCCACAAGACCTCTCAAGACTAAACAAGACCAATGTGCAGTTCCTTATCCTTAGAAAGGAGGTGATCCAGCCGCACCTTCCGATACGGCTACCTTGTTACGACTTCACCCCAATCATCTATCCCACCTTAGGCGGCTGGCTCCTAAAAGGTTACCTCACCGACTTCGGGTGTTACAAACTCTCGTGGTGTGACGGGCGGTGTGTACAAGGCCCGGGAACGTATTCACCGCGGCGTGCTGATCCGCGATTACTAGCGATTCCGACTTCATGTAGGCGAGTTGCAGCCTACAATCCGAACTGAGACTGGCTTTAAGAGATTAGCTTGCCGTCACCGGCTTGCGACTCGTTGTACCAGCCATTGTAGCACGTGTGTAGCCCAGGTCATAAGGGGCATGATGATTTGACGTCATCCCCACCTTCCTCCGGTTTATTACCGGCAGTCTCGCTAGAGTGCCCAACTGAATGATGGCAACTAACAATAGGGGTTGCGCTCGTTGCGGGACTTAACCCAACATCTCACGACACGAGCTGAC
>NZ_JAKUWJ010000006.1:0-42574 GCF_026782375.1 Streptococcus oralis
TTGTTTTTTCATTGTTCAGTACTATAACATCAGTTATAGTGCCCTGCACATTGGTTCGTCTTGTTCAGTTTTCAAAGGTCTTTGTCTCTCACTTCTCTCATGAGCGACAACTATATTAGTATATCACAGCTAGCTCTCTCTGTCAATAAGTTTTTTAAACTTTTTTCCAAGTTTTTTCTAACCACAATATACCATAGTCCGTACGGGATTCGAACCCGTGTTACCGCCGTGAAAAGGCGGTGTCTTAACCCCTTGACCAACGGACCTGAGCTTTTCGACTCTTTCTATTATACCTTCTTTTCTCCCTTTGTCAAGAACTTTTTTCCATCCTATACAAATTCTTGGAAGACGATAGAAAGCTCCCTCAGTAGGGCCTTGCGTCCTCTGAAGATTTCTCCTCCCATGAGACGGTCCACCAACTCTTGTTTTTCCTTACTCTGCTCGGATTTGTATGTCTTCAGAAGTTCGTGAAAGAGATAATAATCATCCAGTCTCAGCCCTTTTTCTCCTAAGCGGTGACTAATCTCACTCACCTCCTCATAGGGTTCTTTATCGAAACGACGCTTGTGACTTTCCTGTTTACGGATGTAATCTAGGATACGATTTCGGAATTTAGTTTTAAAGCAGACATATAGTTGGTGGCGTTCACCCGCTAGTAACTCTGGATGATGACTCACCAACTCATACAGGCACATCATACCTTCCTGATCCCAGTCCTCTATCTCCCACAGATGGAGGTGATAATCTTTTCGACACTTATGGACAATCCCTTTGCTTTCTTCGTACAATTCTTTTAGATTCATAGATCTCTCCTTTCTGCCTTTAGTCTAGCAGAATGCGAGAGCCTATGGGTCTCTTTCCTCTATTCTATACTTCTTCCGCCCTCAACGGCACATAAAAAGAGAGGCAGCGCCTCTCCGGGGTTATAATTCTGCAATTTGGTTGAGATTCACTTCTGCAATCGTATCATTACCAAACATAGAAATCATCATCTTCACTTTGTTGTTATCAATTTCAGTAATTTTACCTGTGCAGTCTGCAAAAGCACCATCAATGATGCGGACGGTTTGACCAACTTCAACGTCAATGTCGAACTCCTGAACAGTTTGTCCCATTGAAACCAGAATATCACGGATTTCTTGTTCCAATAGTGGAGTTGGTTTTGATCTGTTCCCGTGTGACCCGACGAATCCTGTTACGTTAGGTGTGTTTCGAACAACGAACCATGCTTCATCTGTCATGACCATTTCTACAAGGACATAACCCGGAAAGCGATTCTCTTCAATTTCTTTTTTCTTTCCATTTTTCTCAACTTGCACAGTTTGTGTTGGAATCTCAACGCGTAGAATATTATCCAACATGTTATAAGTTTGCGCACGTTGCAATAGATTTTCTTTTACCTTATTTTCATAGCCAGAATAAGTTTGTAGAACAAACCATCCCTTGTCAAAACTATCCATGATATTTCCTTTCATAATAGAAGAAAGCTAGCAAAAGTTCTCCGCTTTTCTTCTAAAAAATGTTAATAAATCGAATCAAACCTGAAACAATCAACTTGTCAAAAATGTAAATGATAACCACAAAGAAGGCTGTGTATTCCATAATAGAGCGAAAATCTCTCCAGCTTTCTTTGCGAGTTGGCCAAGTTGTTTCTTTAAGAAGGTTAAAAATATCCTTAATAAAACCCATCGTTCTCTCCTATCTCGTTTCTCTATGTGTCGTATATTTTCCACAATGTTTACAAAATTTATTTACTTCTAGTCGTGTTGGCTTGGGGTTCCCACTAATTTTGATTGAGTAATTCCTTGAACCACAAACTGCACATGCTAGGCTTGCTTTTTTTAGTGCCATAACGCCTCCATCTTATCTATTATAACAAGAAACCTAGGCTTTGACAAGCCTCTTAGCGAAATAGATTGAGGATTGAGTCCCATATTGTCTGGGCTTTTTCTTTTATCTTGGCTTCTGAAATTGCCCGGCCTGCTTCATCTACAAGATTTTGGGCACGACTACGAATATCTCCTAACGGATCTTCTGTCTGATTTGTTTCATTTTCAACGACTTGTTGCTTGGTATTTTCTGGTTCAATACCATTTTGCTTATAGGCATTCTCAACCGTAAAGGTGCTGCCAGGAGTGTAAGGCAAGATGGTGTTGGCCATGCTTCTAAAGACATGGGCAGCGCCATTAGAGGTCGAACCTGCTAGATAATGGTTCTCATCTGTCGTTGGGAAGCCAAGCCAGTGGCTAATTACCACATCTGGAGTATAACCAATCACCCACTGGTCACTGGTATATTCCGGATTGAAAACAGCCTCAGTAGTACCTGTCTTCCCTGCCATAACATAATCTGCTGGCGATGAACTAATCCCTGTCCCATTAGTAAATGTTCCTAGCATCATACTAGTCATTTTATCGGCTACCGACTTATCAATCACTCGTTTTTGAGAGTTCTTATGACTCTTAATGACTTGTCCACTGGCATTTTCGATACGAGTGATAAAATGCGCCTCGGGCATCAGACCTTCGTTAGCAAAGACTGCATAGGCTTGTGCCATTTGAAGAGGATTTGTCTCCACTCCTCCACCCAGGGCAACTCCGAGAACGCGGTCAACTTTCTCCATATTCAGACCAAATCTCGTTCCAGCTTCAAAAGCCTTATTGATTCCCAAATCATTTACAGTCGCAACCGCTGGTAGGTTGAGTGATTCTGCCAGGGCTTGATACATAGGTACTTCAGGAGAAGTCTTAATGCCAGCATAGTTGTCTACTTGATAACTGTCATACTGCATGGTGTGGTTGTCCAGTTGCTTGTTCAGAGCCCATCCAGCTTCCACGGCTGGAGTGTAAACGACCAAAGGCTTAATCGTCGAGCCTGGGCTGCGTTTAGACTGAGTTGCATAGTTAAAATTACGGAAGCCTGATTTGTCATCACCAGCTACGCGACCAACAACTCCACGCACTCCACCCGTTTTAGGCTCTAGAGCAACACTACCTGATTCAGCATGCGTTCCGTCTTCTGCCGTTGGAAATAGCGCAGTGTTTTCGTAAATAACCTGCATGTTTGCTTGATAGTTTTGGTCAAGTTCTGTATAGATTCGATAACCGTTGTTGACAATCTCTTCTTCTGTTAGATTATACTTAGAAACTGCTTCGTTGACAACCGCGTCAAAATAGGATGGATAACGATAATCAGAAATCTTACCCTCATACTTATCTTGCAGTTGAGAAGCCATATCTACTCCAGTTGCTTCCGTTTCTTGATTTTTATCAATATAGCCTGCCGCAACCATATTTTGTAATACAGTATCCCTGCGGTTAGTTGAATCTTCAATGGAATTCAAAGGATTATACAACTCTGGCCCCTTGAGCATCCCAGCTAGAGTTGCCGCTTGATCAAGGGTTAATTCTGCAGCCGATACACCGAAATATTTCTTACTCGCATCCTCTACACCCCAGACACCATTCCCAAAGTAGGCGTTATTGAGGTACATAGTCAGGATTTGCTCCTTGCTGTATTTCTTGGTCAACTCTAAGGCAAGGAAAAACTCCTTGGCCTTCCGTTCAACGGTTTGGTCCTGAGACAGATAGGCATTTTTCGCCAACTGTTGGGTGATGGTAGAACCGCCTCCAGAACGACCCGCTGTAAGGATAGCTAGAAAGAAACGACCGTAGTTAATCCCATCATTTTTATAAAAGGAACGGTCCTCTGTCGCGACGACAGCATTCTGCAAGTCTTTACTGATATCTGTCAGCTCAACATAGGTTCCTTTTTGACCTGATAGGGCTCCTGCCTCTTTTTCTTCGCGGTCAAAAATCAGAGTTCGCGTTTTCAAGGCATTTTGCAAGTCATTGACATTGGTAGACTTGGCTATAGCAAACAGATAGGTCCCCACCAGCAATCCTGTACTCAATCCGATGATAAGAACAATTTTTGTTAAATGATAGCGACGCCAGAATTTCCGAATCGGACCTACATGGCCTAATTTTTTTCTATCGCTCCGTGAACGACGCATACTAGTAGAATCAGACTCTGCCGATTCATTCGTTTCTTTTTTAAAGAGAGAAAGAAACTTCTCAAATAATTTATCTAATTTCATGCGTTTATTTTATCATCTTCACCATAGGAACTCAAGAATTTAGCTACTCCCTATCCAAATAGGGCTTTTTTTGTTACAATATCTGTATGCAATTCACATTTACACTACCCGAGTCCTTGCCTCAAATGACGGTCAAGCAATTCCTAGAGGAACAACTCCTCATTCCCAGAAAGATCCGTCATTTTTTGAGAATAAAGAAGAACATCTTAATTAACCACGAAGAAGTTCACTGGAACGAGATGGTCAAGCCAGGGGATGTTTGCCAATTGACTTTTGAAGAGGAAGATTATCCCCCAAAGGAAATCCTTTGGGGCAAGCCAGACCTCGTTCAAGAAGTTTATCAAGATCAACATCTCATTGTTGTCAACAAACCCGAAGGCATGAAAACACACGGCAATCAACCAGATGAAATTGCCCTTCTCAACCATGTCTCTGCCTACGTTGGTCAAACTTGCTATGTTGTTCATCGTCTGGATATGGAAACAAGCGGTTTAGTGCTTTTCGCTAAAAATCCTTTTATCCTTCCCATTCTCAATCGTTTGTTGGAGAAAAAGGAAATCGCTCGTGAGTACTGGGCACTCGTAGAGGGGCAAGTAGGGAGTAAAGAACTTATCTTCCGAGATAAAATCGGTCGTGATCGACACGATCGCAGAAAACGAGTGGTAGATCCCAAAAATGGGCAACATGCCGAAACCCAGGTAAGTCGATTAAAACAATTTCCAAATAAGACTTCTCTTGTTCGTTGCAAGCTAAAGACAGGCCGAACCCATCAAATCCGTGTTCACCTTTCTCACCATAAACACCCTATTCTAGGAGACCCTCTCTATAATAGTAAATCAAAGACAAGCCGGCTCATGCTCCATGCCTTCCGACTGTCCTTTACCCATCCACTCACCCTAGAAAAGTTTAGCTTCACTGCTCTTTCTGATACATTTGAGAGAGAATTAAAAAGAATGGATGACCGCTAAATCATCCATTTTGTTTTATCTAAAAATAGAAAAAGCAAGACCCAAAGGCCTTGCTTTTATCGACTCAAGAATTATTTAGCAATTTTTGCGAAGTATTCAAGAGTACGTACAAGTTGTGCAGTGTATGACATTTCGTTGTCGTACCATGATACAACTTTAACCAATTGTTTACCGTCAACGTCAAGAACTTTAGTTTGAGTTGCGTCAAACAATGAACCGTAAGCCATACCTACGATATCTGAAGATACGATTGGATCTTCTGTGTAACCGTATGATTCGTTTGAAGCTGCTTTCATAGCTGCGTTCACTTCATCAACAGTAACGTTCTTTTCAAGAACTGCTACCAATTCAGTAACTGATCCAGTTGGAGTTGGAACACGTTGTGCAGATCCGTCAAGTTTACCGTTCAATTCTGGGATTACAAGACCGATAGCTTTAGCAGCACCAGTTGAGTTAGGAACGATGTTTGCAGCACCAGCACGAGCACGGCGAAGGTCACCACCACGGTGTGGTCCGTCAAGGATCATTTGGTCACCAGTGTAAGCGTGGATAGTAGTCATCAATCCTTCTACAACACCGAAGTTGTCTTGAAGAGCTTTAGCCATTGGAGCCAAGCAGTTTGTAGTACATGAAGCACCTGAGATAACTGTTTCAGTACCGTCAAGGACGTCGTGGTTAGTGTTAAATACAACTGTTTTAACGTCGTTTCCACCAGGAGCAGTGATAACAACTTTCTTAGCTCCACCTTTAAGGTGTTTTTCAGCTGCATCTTTCTTAGCGAAGAAACCAGTTGCTTCAAGAACGATTTCTACACCGTCAGTAGCCCAGTCGATTTGTTCTGGATCACGTTCAGCAGAAACTTTAACGAATTTACCGTTAACTTCGAATCCACCTTCTTTAACTTCTACAGTACCGTCGAAACGACCTTGAGTTGTGTCGTATTTCAACAAGTGAGCAAGCATAACTGGATCTGTAAGGTCGTTGATGCGAGTAACTTCAACACCTTCTACGTTTTGGATACGGCGGAAAGCAAGACGACCGATACGGCCGAAACCGTTAATACCAACTTTAACTACCATTAGTGATTTCCTCCTTATGAAAATCATGAAATTTTTATTGTGAAAAGAGTAACTTGAATCACTACAAATCACCTTTCAACAAACCTATTATATAACTATTTGAGCTTAATTGCAAGTGCTGACCTTGATTTTCTATGTCAGTTTCTTTTTGATAGGATGCCTCTGTAATTTCTTTCTCTACTCATAGCGTAAGGATTCTACAGGATCCATTTTGCTAATCTTACGTGCTGGGAAGAAGGCAGAAATATAGCCAAGAAACAAAGCAAAAATGAAGGTCCCTAAAATAGAGAGAAGATTTAATT
Organism: Streptococcus oralis; assembly: GCF_026782375.1. Classification (GTDB taxonomy): domain Bacteria; phylum Bacillota; class Bacilli; order Lactobacillales; family Streptococcaceae; genus Streptococcus; species Streptococcus oralis_CL. The sequence continues at coordinate 6,449 of NZ_JAKUWJ010000006.1, forward strand.
CAAAAACTTTAGAGATTGATGGATAGAAATGGCGAACAATAACATTCGCTAGACTGCCTAGCCCTTGAGCAATGATAAAGGCTATTAGTAAGGCGATCCCTACAATCCAAAGAGCTTCGTAGATAAAGATTCCTTTCACATCTCTATTTTGATAGCCAACTGCCTTCATGACACCGATTTCCTTAGAACGTTGCATGATATTGATATAAATGATGATGCCTATCATAACTGCTGCCACCACAATCGCTTGTGAAGAAAGCACAATCAGTAATCCCTGGATGACACGAATAAAGGTAATCACAATATCAAGAACAGCCTGTTGAGAGAGAACTGTGTACTTCATATTTTTCTGCAATTCTTCTGTTACTGTTTTCGTACGAGATGGGTCTTTAAGCTCAAAAATAAAATAGGATACGGCCTTTGTGAATTCAGCTTCTTTTAAAATCGTTTCCATCTGCTTGGAAGCCATAAAACTATTACTATCCTCTGCATCATCTTCATCATTGATTACACGCACAATATGAGTTTGAAAACCTGCCAACTTGCTACCTTCAGCAGCATTTTCTACAATGGTTGCCGAGACTGGTTTGCCAATCACATCACTAGCTGTCAGATCCTTCCCGGTTTGTTCATTCCAATTTTTGAGCAAACTCATCGGAATCGTCAATCCCTCCTCGTTAACATCCGTATAAAGAGAGCCTGCTAGCACTTTTTCTTTTTCATTGCTACTAACAGAAATACTTGTATCTTCATATAAACTCACAACCTGAGCATAAGAAGGCAGGGCTTGGCTAAAATCCACTTCGTGTCCGTCTATGCTGATCTTTGACATGGTCATACCAAAAGGACTCTCTAGATATTTAATATTTTCTTTCCCAATCGTATCTGTGATGTAGTTCTTATCATCTTGGTTTAGAAAACCTCTTCCAGCAACGCTGGAATTCAGTGCAATCTGAACTTGGGAAGGAAGCTTGCCACCGTTGGTATTTTCATCAATCATTGAAATCAAGGCATTCCCTAGACCAAAAGAAATCAACACGCCTACAAAACCAATCGAGGTTGCCACTGCAATCAACAAGTTACGCCACTTTCTTTCCATAAAGTTACTTAAAGAAAGTTTGAATTTGTTTTTAAAAGACAATCCTTTATTTTTTGACTTCTTCAACGACTTCACCATCCTTCATTTTGACAATCACATCTGCATACTCAGTAACCTCCGGGTTATGAGTAACAATCAGTACAGTTTTCCCAGCTTGGGCCAAATTTTTGAACACTTCCAAAACCATCTCCTGAGATTGAGAATCGAGTGATCCAGTTGGTTCATCAGCTACAATCATATCTGGTTGGTTTACCAGAGCACGCGCAATGGCTACACGTTGTTTTTGTCCACCAGAAAGCTGTTTTACATTCTTAGCCATAAAAGGCTCCATCCCTAGACTGAGAAGTTGCTCCTGAGCGATTCTTGTCATTTCTTTATCCGATAAATCTTTGACATAGAGAGGCAACTTGACATTATCCAGAACAGATTGATGGGGGATGAGATTGAAATTTTGAAAGACAAACCCAATGTTGTCTTTGCGAAATTGCGTCAATTCAATCTCCGATAGTTCTCTGAGAGACTCCCCTTTAAAATCTAAAACTCCCTCATACTCTCTATCTAAACCACTGATGATATTCAATAGACTGGTTTTGCCACAGCCTGACGGACCATAAATCGCTGTAATTTTTCCTTCAGCAATCTGCAAGTTAATATTTCTTAGAGCCTGCTCTTTATGTTTGCCGTCCAAAGCGTAAAATTTTGAAATATTTTTCATGGATAAAATAGACATTATAATCTCCTTTAATCACTTGTGTTATCGTGTACCGATACAAACTAAAATAAACAATGCTAATATAAATTAATCTAACAGAATCAGATTCAAAAAAATTCCTTCTTTTTTCGAATCCATTTTAACAAAAAAGCGACATTCCTCCAATGACAGAAATGTCACTCCTATAAAGCATTTAAAGATATCTTTCTAGATCCTCGGCCCATTCATTATCTAAACTAATGAGTAACTGCTCATTACCAAACATCCTTGCCATCATTTTTGCTTCTTCATACTTTTGTTTGGCTGTTTCATAATCCGTCTGAATATAATATTTCCACTCCACCATCAAGACAATCGGTTGTTTTTGAAAATCTCGTGTTTTTTGCTCTATTTTATTTAAGGTCTCGACTGCCCTCTTAAAATAATGAAGCAACCCCATAATCTCTATACAAGTTAAAGAAGCTAACAAGGAGTCTCTAAGTAAGTCCAAACAATCGAACTCTATCTTATCAACCTGAGAACTTAATTTGTCATGAAAACAAAGAATAGTTTCATGCTCAGACTTTTTTATCTCACCCTCGTTTAAACCATCCATTAACTGACAAAGAAAATACAGTCTCAATTTCAACAATTCCTCAGCCCTATATACATCTCTGGATAGTAAGTCTTGAAGACCGCCCTCAATCACACTACTTCCATATAAGGAATTACTAGTCATTCTCACTGCATCTATAGCTTGAAGACAATCCACTAGCACTTTCTCATCACGTGGCAAATCATCATAAAAACTCTCAAAAATCTCATCAAAATATTCTTCCTTTTGTTCCTGCAACTCTTTGTCTCCATAGTCAGGATGATGAAGAAGAAAGTATTTTAATTCTTGGTAACGCTTGGGTAATTCCTTATAGTCTGGCATCAAGACATAGGATGGGATGTCTAGCCTATCTGCAATGTATTCTAGCGTTTTTATCGTAGGACGAAATTCTCCTTTCTCGATGCGGACCAACTGACGGACGGATAATTCAGACTCATCCCCACAAAAGACTGGACGACTAAGCCCTTTCTCCTCTCTAAGAAGCCGTACCTTTTCCCCTAAATCATTCATTTCTTACATTTCTCCCTCGGCTCGATACAAAAACTTTGATAGTCAAACAAACATATACGCTTATTATACCATTTTTCAAGAAAATGTACAAAAAAAGAGACAGGATAACTCCTGTCTCTAGGCTGATAAACGATTATTTACGACGTCCGGGACGTTCTGCATAACCATAGTAAGCATCTGCCATGATTTCTTCCATGTCAGCAACCATTGGCAAGCGTGGGTTAGCAGGTGAACATTGATCTTCATAAGCAAGCAAGGCAATTTCATGCAAGCTGTCTTTCCAAGCTTTTTCATCAATTCCTTGATCCTTGAAGTTCATCTTGATACCTACTGCAACACCAAGTTCGTAAACAGCTTTAGCGTATGCTTCAACTGCTTCTTCTGGAGTTGAGTGAGGCAAGCCAAGCATTTTCGCGATGTCTTGGAATTTCTCATCAGCTTTCCAGTAGTTGTATTTAGGCCATGTAGTCGTCTTAGATGGACGAGTTCCGTTGTAACGGATAACGTATGGAAGCAAGATTGCGTTTGTACGTCCGTGAACAGTGTGGTGAACACCACCGATCTTGTGGGCCATTGAGTGGCTCATACCAAGGAAGGCATTGGCGAAGGCCATACCAGCCATTGTAGACGCATTGTGCATTTTCTCACGAGCTTCTGGGTCAGCTGTCTTAACTGATTTTTCCAACCATTCAAAGACAAGTTTGATTGTTTGAAGCGCGATACCGTCTGTATAGTCGTTAGCGAAGTTTGAAGTATAGGCTTCAGTAGCGTGTGTCAAGACGTCCATACCTGTATCAGCAGCGATAAAGTCTGGAACTGATTCAACCAAAGCAGGATCAACAATCGCAATCGTTGGTGTCAATGAGTAGTCAGCCAATGGGTATTTGCGGTTGTTTTTCTTGTCAGAGATAACGGCAAATGGTGTTACTTCTGAACCTGTACCTGAAGTTGTTGGGATACCGATGTACTTCGCTTTCTTACCAAGTGATGGGAAGCGGAAGGCACGTTTACGGATATCCATGAATTTTTGAACCAAGTCACGGAAGTCGATTTCTGGTTGTTCGTAGAAGAGCCACATCACTTTCGCAGCGTCCATTGGAGAACCACCACCAAGAGCGATAATTGTATCTGGTTCAAATGCTTTCATCACTTCAGCACCACGTTCTACAGTTGTGATGTCTGGATCTGGTTCAACATCTGAGAAGACTTGAATAGTTACACGGTTGCTACGTGCGTTCAATTGATCGATAACACGTTGTACGAAACCGAGTTTTTCGATAGATTTGTCTGTAACAATCAGAACGCGCTCAATATCTTCACATGTTTGAAGGTATTGGATAGAGTTGCGTTCAAAGTAAATTTTTGAAGGAACTTTAAACCATTGCATATTATTTCTACGTTTCCCTACTTTCTTGATGTTTAGAAGGTTAATAGCGCTCACGTTATCACCAACTGAGTTGCGTCCGTATGAACCACATCCAAGTGTCAATGATGGGATGAAGGCATTGTATACGTCACCGATACCACCGAAAGTAGATGGAGAGTTCCAGATAATACGCATAGCTTTGATTTCTGTACCAAAGCGTTTAGCAAGCTCTTCGTCTTTTGTATGGATAGCCGCTGAGTGACCAAGTCCGTTAAACTCAACCATTTGACGAGCTTTTGTAAGACCATCTTCTGTGTCTTCAGCTTTTAGGACAGCAATAACTGGTGACAATTTCTCACGAGTCAATGGTTCTTTTGGTCCTACTTCTGCACATTCTGCAGCCAAGATATTTGTTCCTTCTGGAACGCTGAATCCTGCTTGTTCTGCAATCCATGTAGCTGGTTTACCAACGATGTTGGCATTTAGTTTAGCACCAGCACAGTTTTTGCTGTTTGCTTTAACGCCGAAACAGAATTCTTCAAGAAGTGCTTTTTCTTTTTTGTTTACAAAGTAAGTGTGGTATGATTTGAATTCTTCTACAAATTCGTCATACACTTCTTTATCAATGATAACCGCTTGCTCTGATGCACAGACCATACCATTATCAAAGGATTTAGACATAACGATGTCATGAGCAGCTTGACGAAGGTCGGCAGATTTTTCTACATAGGCAGGAACGTTTCCGGCACCTACCCCAAGAGCTGGTTTCCCACATGAGTAAGCCGCCTTAACCATGGCATTACCACCAGTTGCAAGGATAGTCGCAATACCTTCGTGGTTCATAAGCGCTCCAGTTGCTTCCATAGATGGCTCTGTAATCCATTGAACACAGTTTTCAGGAGCTCCAGCTGCGATTGCCGCATCACGAACGATTTGTGCTGCATGAGCAGAAGATTCTTGAGCTGATGGGTGGAAGGCAAACACGATTGGATTACGTGTTTTCAAAGCAATCAATGATTTGAAAATTGCTGTTGATGTTGGGTTTGTTGTTGGAGTGACACCACACACAACACCGACAGGTTCTGCAATTTTAGTCAATCCTGTAACGGGATCATCTTCGATAACTCCGACAGTTTTAACTCCGCGCATGTTATTCACAACATGTTCACAGGCAAAAAGGTTTTTTGTAGCCTTGTCTTCAAATACACCACGACCAGTTTCTTCAATTGCGTGTTGTGCTAGGATACCGTGCGCATCAAGAGCTGCAACCGAAGCTTTCGCTACGATGTAGTCAACTTGTTCTTGGTTCAACTTGCGCATTTCATCAAGCGCAACCAAAGCTTTTTGTACTAGTCCGTCTACATGCTTTTCAGCAGCGAGTTGTTTTTGCTCAGGTGTTACAGTTTTTTTATCAGCCATATTTTCCTCCATAGCCTTAAAGGATTTAAACCCTTTGTTAATTTTTTCACAATTTTATTATAACTCTTTTTTCAGACTTTGTAAACAGTTTCATGCAGATTTCACAAAGAAATTTTATTCATTTGTGAAATTATTATCAATGTCGCAGTGCTACGGGATTTTACTCTAATGATTGTGAAATTAGAATAAAAATATTTTTATTTCACAAACTTTTTCTACATTGGGGAGTCTTCTCTAACAAGCATTCTGGTAAGCGCTTTCTTTTCCGTCTGTAAGAATACCCCCTAATCAGGAGGTTATTGTTTTTGTTGGAAAACGCCTTGTTTAAAGCTTCCTTCATAGACAACTTCTTGCTCGGTTGTCAATTTCCCTTGACCTTCGGCCTGACCGTTTACAAAATCGCCTTCGTATTTCCAGCCAGATTTGGACTGGAAGGTTCCTTTACCATTGAAAGCCCCATTATTGAACTCTCCTGTGTATTGGTCCCCGTTTTCAAAGGTCATAGTCCCCTGACCATTCATCTTTCCTCTTACCAAGGTTCCATCATAAACAAGGGCACCATTGTCAAGTGTCAGTACTCCTTTTTTTGGTATGTTTAGTAGAAAAACTGATACGGCACAGATAGCGATTAGAAGAACGCTTGCAATCTCTATACGCGGGCGAGTTAGATATACTCGATATTTTTCGAAGATTTCTTTAAACTTTTCCATTGTCACTCTCATTTTCTAAACGGTCTAACCAGCTTCGGCATCCACTTGTGATGCGCGCATAGGTTTCCTCAAAATCTCCTGTGTACCATGGATCTGGAACACTTTCAGATGCAAAAGCATAAATCTTGTGCTCTTGTTCCTGAGGACACATTTGACGCAAATCTGAAACGTTTGAAGCATCCATACCGATAATATAATCAAACGACTCAAAGTCTTCTCTGCCAATCTGAAGCGATGTTTTGTCTTTGTCATAAGGAATCTGATACTGTTGGAAAATCCCCTGCGTTCCCTTATGAATCGGATTGCCATGTTCCCAAGACGAAGTTGCACGACTCTCAACTTGATAATCACTCGTCATGGACTTCATCACAAACTCTGCCATAGGACTACGACAAATATTTCCTAAGCACACAAATACTATTTTTTTCATCCCTTTTCCTCTCATATCATAGAAAAACGGGAGTGATAGGATCCCGTTTTATTCTTCGATTGCTCCACTTTCGTCGATAACTGCTCCTTCTGGTGTCACAGCTTCTTTGAGTGGCAACACTGTCTTGATAGCAGCTAATTCAAAAGTCAAATAAACACCATCTACGTCTAGTACGATTGTTCGTTTCTCAGTATCTACTTCATCCACTGTTCCGTAGAGTCCGCCGATTGTAATCACTTCATAGCCTTTTTGAAGCTTGTTCAAGCTTTCCATACGCTTTTGAGCTTGTTTCTTTTGAGAACGTTGCATAAAGAACATCAAGGCCATCATCCCTACAAGCATGACAAAAAAAGTAATATTTGGATTCATTGTTTTCTCCTTTGTATTTTACATAGGACTACTATATCAAATTTCAACTACTTTTACAAGGTTGTGCCTTGTTTTTATGACAATAAAAAAATCAGAGTTTTCACTCTGATTTTTGTGATTATTTCAAGTTTTGAACAACTTTGACTAGATTTTCAACTGTAAATCCGTACTCTGCCAATACTTTTGGTGCTGGGGCAGATGCTCCAAAGGTATCAATACCGAGAACTGCACCATCAAGACCAACATACTTGTACCAGTTTTGGGTTGCACCCATTTCGACTGCAACACGACGGCGGACTGCATTTGGAAGGATTTCTTCCTTGTAAGCTGCATCTTGTGCGTCAAAGACATCTGTAGATGGCATGCTAACTACACGGACTTTTGCGCCTTGACTAGCCAATTCTTTGGCAGCTGCGACAGCGAGATTGATCTCAGAACCTGTTGCAATCAAGATGGTATCAAAGTCTGCTGCATTTTCATAGACAACATAGGCACCTTTAGCAACCTTGCCAAAGTCTGTCCCTTCTTCAACAGTCAAGTTTTGACGTGTCAAGACAAGGGCAGTTGGTGTTTTTTCGCTTTTCACCGCAAGGTACCAAGCTGCTTGAGTTTCACGCGCATCTGCTGGGCGGAAAACATTGAGATTTGGCATAGCACGAAGACCTGCTAGGTGTTCAACTGGTTCGTGAGTTGGACCATCTTCACCAACCGCAATAGAGTCATGGGTGAAGACATAAGTCACAGGAAGTCCTTGCAATGCTGACAAACGGACAGCTGCTTTCACATAGTCAGAGAAGACAAAGAAAGTACCACCGTATACACGAAGTCCACCATGAAGGGCCATCCCGTTCAAAATCGTTCCCATTGCAAATTCACGAACACCAAACTGAATGTTGCGGTTCAAGCGATTGGCATCATCTTGAAGTCCATCCGTTTTGATGTAAGTCATGTTTGAGTGAGCGAGGTCAGCGGATCCTCCTAAGAAGGTTGGCAACTTAGCCGCCACAACATTCAAGGCATCTTGGCTTGAATTACGAGTTGCTTGAGAGAAGCCGTTTTCTAAGGTTGGGAAGTCTGCTGGAGTTACCTCAACTGGGTCGCGTCCGTCGATGATGGCTTCGACTTCTGCTGCAAGTTCGGGATAAGCTTCTTTATAATCAGCAACTAGTTTTGTCCAAGCTTGATAAGCTGATGCGCCACGATCTGCAACATTTTCTTTGAAATCAGCGTAAACTTCAGCTGGGATTTCAAATGGTTCATAGTCCCAACCGAGAGCTTGGCGAGTAGCCGCAGTTTCATCTGCTCCAAGAGGAGCACCGTGTACCGCATTCGTTCCTTGTTTGTTTGGAGAACCGTATCCAATAACAGTCTTCACTTCAATCAAAGATGGTTTGCCTGAAGCTTTAGCTGCTTCGATAGCAGCATGGATTGCTTCCAAATCTGTTCCATCTTCAACCAAGGCTGTATGCCAACCGTAGGCATTATAGCGCTCACGAACACTTTCAGTAAAGGAATCCTTTGTTTCACCATCTAAGTTGATGTCATTTGAATCATAAAGGACAACCAACTTGTCTAATTTTTGCAAACCTGCGTATGAAGCCGCCTCGCTTGAGACACCTTCCATCAAGTCACCATCTCCACAAATTACATAAGTGTAGTGGTCAAAGATATTGAAGCCTTCGCGGTTATATTTGGCTGCTAAGAAACGTTCTGCTTGGGCAAAACCAGTAGCAGTAGAAATCCCTTGTCCTAGAGGACCAGTTGTAGCGTCAACCCCTGCAGTATGCCCAAATTCTGGATGACCTGGCGTTTTTGAACCCCATTGGCGGAAGTTCTTGACTTCATCCATGCTAACATCTTCAAAACCAGAAAGGTGAAGAAGGGCATAAAGAAGCATAGAGCCGTGTCCTGCGGAAAGAATAAAGCGATCGCGGTTGATCCAGTTTGGTTGAGCTGGATTGATACGAAGTTGCTTTGTAAAGAGGCTATAGGCCATAGGAGCAGCCCCCATAACCACCCCTGGGTGACCTGAGTTTGCTTTGTTGATGGCGTCAATACCTAGAAAACGAATTGCATTAACAGATAGATTTGACATAGAATTTCCTTTCTCTTTGAGGTGATTAATGAATCACACATCCTATTTTACTATTATATGAAAAAATGCATAGAATAGCAATAAAACAATTTGCGTTCATCTAACACATTTGATTTGTCTATCCCCTCGTCACTTCATAGTACGGGAGCAAGCGAGTATAAGCGTCTTCTAGCTTCTCCAATATCACTTCTAATGTTTGATTTTCAATAAAAGAAACATCTGACTTGACCAAAACTTTACGGATTTCCTGATTGCGCACCTTCTCTCGTAAAGTACGACGATTTTTTTCATTAGCCTCCATCTTATGACTTTCCCCATTTGAGTAGACTAGATAATAAATTCCTTCTACCGCTGGAAGCTCTAAAACCTTGGCTTGCTTGTCCAAGGTCTGTTCGTCTTTCTTGCGCTCGATGAAACTGACTTCTAAGGAAATCCCAAAATCTGAGGTTTCGCCATACAAACGCAAGGCTAACATGGGTTCTGTTACCTGCCCCTCTCTCTGTAGATAGGCCCAGAAATGCGGTCGCAAGCGCTGCGCTTGATTCATCCACTGACTAGTCTGTTGCAATTGCCATTCGGGATGACTTGCTTGGAAGGTCTTGGCCAGATTTGTAAAATCCTTACGAGCCTCCTGCCCTTTGTGGCGCAATTCCAGCATCTTCTCTCGCTCATCCTCAGACTTATCTGGATTACGATACTGGATTCCTGCGTAAGATAGATAATTTCTGATGGTTTCCATCATCGGTCTCTTCTCCTTTTTTCTAGCAAAAAATCAGGTCAAGCCTGATTTTGTTTATTCTGTATCTACGACAACATAGCGATTTGGCTCATCACCTTCAGAATAGCTAGTCACTCCATCCATGCGTGAAATAATGCGATGGATAATCTTGCGTTCGCTATTCGACATTGGATCTGTTTGCTGGCTACGACCTTCCTCCAAAACGCGATTCGCTAATTTTTGAGCGTAGGTTTGTAACACTTCTGCACGGTGTTCAACATAATCATTGACATTGATTGTGATGTAGAATGTTCTTGAATAGCGATTATAAAGATAATTTTGTGCCAAGAGTTGAAGAGCCTTCAAGACTTTTCCATGATAGCCGATAATACGACCTGGTTCGTTGGTGTCAATTTGAAGATTGATGGTACGACGATTGTAGTCGCTCGAAATCGTACCTTCAACATCCATATCATCCACAATGGTTTGAACGTAGTTAGCTACTTCTGTTGCCACTTGTTCGGTATCATAACTTGGCTCTACTTTTAAGCCCAAATCTTCCAACGATTGGCTCGCTACTTCTTGCGTTTCATCTTCTTTTTCTGGAGCAGGCTTAACTTCCTCAGTAGCATCTTCTACTTGCAGTTCATTTAAAATTGAAATATGACCTGTTTCTTCCAAAATCGTGCTGGCATGTTTTTCATTTTTCAAGATTTCAGCCTTGACCTCTTCAGAGACACCTTGGCCTTCTTCTTCAATTTTCTTGATGGCTTCAACCACATATCCCAAATCAACTGTCGCTTCGCTGACGGTTTTCACTGGTTCATTCTTTTCATTGACTTCTTTTGGAACACCTTTGACAGCCTGTTGATTGGCTTTAATCACTGTTGTTTCACTGATTGCTTCGATATCAACTTGAGCTGGCTTCTTACCAAACAAGCCCAAGAAACCTTTTTTCTCTTTTGAAACGACCTTGATGTGGGCCTTCATTCTTGAAATATTTAATTCTTTCAACCCTTTTTGGATTGCTTCTTCAACCGTTGAACCTGTAAATAATACCATTACCAGATTCCTCCTTATTTTTTCTTTTTCTGTGCTTTCTTCAAGGCTCTTCTCTTCTTGCCTTCTAAATCTCTTTCTGCTTGGACTACTGCTTCTCTTTCAGCAATAATTTTGAAAGGATTGTTCAAGAAATAGGTTTGCAAAACTTGATAAGCATTGGATACTGCCCAGTACAAGGCAACTCCACTAGGCGCAGAGATGGCAAAGATAAAGATCAGTACCGGCATCCCGTACATCATCCCTGTCATAGCTCCACTTCTTTCAGGCAAGGCCTTATTTGATAACCAACTGCTCAAGAAGGTAAAGACTGCCGCCAAAATCGGAAGGATAAAGCTTGTGTCTACTCCCCCTAGGTTCACCCATAAGAAGTGCCCTGTTTTTAAAAATTCCACTCGACTCAAGGCTTGGAACAAAGCCAAGAGGACCGGCATTTGTATTAGAATCGGCCAAATAGAGGACGAATGTTTGACTCCCAATTCTTTATAGACCTTCCGCATCTCCTGGTCTAGCTTGGTTCTACTTTCCATATCGCGACCCGGATATTGTTCTTGTAGAGCCTTGATGCGTGGTTGAGCCTCTTGCATTTTTCTAGAGGCAACCATCTGAGTCTGAAAGACTGGTAATAGAATCGTACGAATCAGGATTGTAAAGAGGATAATCCCCACTCCGATACTAATGTCAAAGGACAAAAAGCGGATAATTTCAGCAAAAAAATAGACAAATTTGCTCCAAAGATCTGTCGAATCTGCCGTTATATCGCTAGCTGTACCATTTGTTGCACAGGCCGTCATGGTAAACAAGGACAGACCCAACAAACTAGTCAACTGTAGTTTCTTTTTCACTCCCATTTCCTTCCTGGTATATCTTTGATAACTTTAATACGTGGAGTAGATTTTTCTCCATCTCTGCATATTCCAAGGTTTCCACCCCTTTTCGAGCAATCACAACAAAATCGACATGATCTACCAGACTTCCCTTTGCATTTTGTATGATATGTCGGATTCGTCTCTTAATTTGATTTCTGGTAACTGCATTCCCCAGTTTTTTACTAACGGATAGTCCTACTCGAAAATGGTTTTGCTGGTTTTCCAATTGGTAGACAACAAATTTTCGATTGGCAAAACTTGTCCCTTCCTTGAAAATTGCCTTAAAATCTTTCTCTCTTTTTACACGAAAGTTTTTCTTCAAAACTCAACTCCATCTATTAAATTACTACTATTATACCATATTTTTCCAAAAAGCCAATAACAGCAAGGTTTTAGAGATTTTCTCCATAAAAAAAGGTGGGAAACTACGTTTTCCGACCTTCTTTTCTTCTATTCTTTGCTCAGTAAAATGTTAAAACAGCTTATTTTTTCAAGCGTTCCACATCACGCGCAATCACTAATTCTTCATCAGTTGGGATAACCAAGACACGAACAGATGCTGCATCTGTTGAGATATCTCCAGTTACGCCAAAGACGTTCTTCTCTGAATCTACATCACATCCAAACCAAGAGATGCCTGAAATAACATCACGACGGAAATTTGCTGCATTTTCACCAACACCTGCTGTAAAGATGATTGCGTCTGCTCCGTTTAGGACAGCAAGGTATTGACCGATGTGTTTTTGGATACGGTCAACATAGATTTCATAAGCCAATTTCGCATCGTGGTTACCTTCTGCTACAGCTGCTTCGATATCACGCATATCACTTGACTTGCCTGAAACGCCCATGAGTCCTGATTCACGATTGAGAATACGACTGATATCTTCTGGCGTGTTGAAGTCCTCAGTATACTGCATCAAATAAGGGATGATAGCTGGGTCAATATCTCCTGTACGAGTTCCCATCATCACTCCGCCAAGTGGTGTGAAGCCCATAGAAGTGTCAACCGAATGACCGCCCTTAACAGCCGTAATCGAAACACCATTACCAATGTGGCAGGTAATCAATTTCAAATCTTCTAGAGGGCGTCCCAAAAGTTTTGCTGCTTCTCCAGCTACAAACTGATGACTTGTCCCGTGGGCTCCGTATTTACGAACCTTGTTCTCTGTGTAGTATTTAGTTGGTAGAGGATAGCGATAAGCCTTTTCTGGCATGGTTGTGTGGAATGAGGTATCAAACACAACAACGCTAGTGATATCCGGAAGCAATTCCTTGAATGCACGAATTCCTGCTGCGTTGGCTGGATTGTGGAGAGGAGCCAAAAGTCCCAACTCTTCGACTTTCTCTAAAACATCGCCCTCAACGACCGTTGATTCCTTGAAGTATTCACCACCAGCTACAACGCGGTGTCCAACACCTGTAATCTCATCATAAGATTTGATGATATCGAAACGAATCAAATCATCCAATAAAATTTTAACGGCTTGTGTGTGATCTTCAATATCAAGAATTTGTTTTTCAGAACGGTCGTCAAATTTTACAGTTGAGATTGAATCCTTCAAGCCAATACGTTCAATCAAGCCTTTTGCCAATACAGTTTCTTCTGGCATTTGGTATAGTTGCCATTTCAAACTCGAACTTCCAGCATTGATTGCAATTGTTTTTGTCATAACATGATACCCCTTTTTAAGCGTTTTCATCTATTATAACAAAATCTACCTTATATTTCAGTACCTTTGCTCCAATTTTGAAAATTTTCTTTAAAGGTCAACAATACTGACGGATCTTGCAGACTTGTTAGAGGATAGACAAAAGGTTCTATTTCCTTGTCTCTTTTCTTTTGTAAAACGAAAACACTCTTAGCCTGACTGGTCGTTGAGAAAATATCCTCTGGCAGAGTGATGATGGCAGCAAGACTGACTTCGTCTTTGAGCCAAGCTTTTAACAAATCACTTTGGGGGCTGGTCAACAAATCACTCGGAGCCAGAAAAATAGCATAGCCATCTGACTTGAGGTACTTGAGACCTTGCTCCATCAGTAAATGGTGGGCATAGGTATGTTCTTGGCTAGAAGCCACTTGATAGCGTGAAGCGATGGCATCGTCTGGGTAATAGCCGACAGGCAAGTCGCTGATGACCACATCGCTTTCTTTAAGCATTTGCGGTCGAACGGCATCACCTTGAACAAATCCTGCCTGCAAACCGATCACATCTGCCATACTGGCTGCCAAATCAATCAGCAAGTCATCCACTTCAACTCCCAAGTAATCCACTTTTTTAGCAAGAGAAGTCAAGAAAGTAGCGCCCAGAATCCCCATGCCAGAACCCATTTCGAGGATGCTAATTTCCTCTTGATCAAACAACTCTTCCACAATAAGTACCAAGAGGAGGGCAATGGCATCCGGCGTAAACTGGTGATTGGCCTGTAAAGGCTCCGTTTGTCCTGCCTTCATCAAGAGAAACTGGTAGGTCTTGAGCCACTCTTCCTTGCGAAGGGCTAAGCGCTTGAGGGCTTGATTGTTTTCCTTGACCTGCTCTAGCTCTGTCTCGCCATCCAGATAGATGCTATTTTGCTCTACCAAGGCGTCATAAAAGTTGGTCGCCAAATCACTTTGGATGATTTGGACATTCTCTAGTAAATACGTATAAGCTTGTTCTATTTTTTCAAAATCCATATTCCTATCTTATCAAAATTCCCCTATTTTTTCCATCTGAAGAGAAAAAATCACTGCTTTAGTCAGCGAGTGATTTTTGGGCTACTGTTAAAAAGAGCTCTGCGTAATTTCCTAGGAAAAGATCTTCAGCACTATAGAGGATCTGACTATCAATGCTCGAAAAACCAAACTGGGTTAGCTTGGTTTCTAGTTCAGCCAATTCAAATCCGTGGTGGTTGGTATCTGTCTTGACAAAATCAGCAATGAGAACTTGCCCCCTCTCCCTAAGGTGATGGTGGAACATGGCAAGAGTCGCATCTAGATCAGGCATATGATGAAGAACCCGACTGACAACAATCAGGTCAAATTGCTGCTCCAAGGGATTTGCCAGTAAATCCTGCTCCAAGAGTTGAAGATTCCTGATTTCTTGATCCTCTGCTTTCAAACGGGCTTGCTCCAGCATTTTCTCCGAGATATCTACTAGGGTAACCGACTTGGCTTGCTTAGCTAGAGGCAAGGCTAACAGACCCGTCCCACCACCAAAGTCCAGTATTGCCTTGTCTGATAGAAAATCAATCTGTTTTTCAACTGCCTGACAAACCAAGTTTGCAAGAAAGATATTTTTGGGCGAATCAAAGGTTTCTGCTTTGTGATTAAAATCGTGTTTCATGCTTTTAGTGTAACACAAAGAAGTTGAATTGCCTAGGAATTAGCTTTCTTTTCAGGCTTTTCTTCTGATTTTTTCTTCCCTGCTTGATTGCTTGAATCAGTCGCTACCTCTTCCTTTTTAGCTGTTTTCTTTTCTTGGATTTTCATCGGAGGAAAGAGAAATTCATAATTGCCCTTATTCATACGAACACTTGTTGCAAAACCTGTTTTGGTATTTTGATAAGTGACTTTTCCTAAGTTAAAGCCTCGTTCCCCACTTTCTTGTTCAGCCTTATCTTTGCTTCGCTTGGCCATGGCAAAAGCGATCAACTTTTCTTTGTTTAGGGCAAAGTCTTTGTGATGAGCTACTTGCCGATTCAAATAAAACTGCAACAAAAGGCTAAAAATGGCTGCCATGGTGACCGCATATAGGAGAACTCCTGCCTTAACTTTTTGCTTTTTCCACACGATAGATGAATTCCCTTTCTAATCCTTTTTGAAACTGGAAACGAAAGATTATCTTCTGTGATTTGTGCTGATTTGAGGCCATAAACCATGGGTTGGTAGCCCCGTCCACTGCTATCGGTTTTCCGAAAATCATCTGATTTGGACTTGCCCATAGCGATATCCTTGCCATCTTGCTTCACATAGAGGTGATTGGCTTCCACCTTTTCAAACTGCGAACGCTCTAACTCTGCCTCCAGCTGGTCCACAAACAAGAGCCACTCCTTTTGCTCGCTTTGTTGCTGGTAGCGAACTTCTGAAATGAGGAGCTGACTCATGGCTTGAAAGAGAAGCAAGCCACCACTAATGACGATAAGGGCAAGCAGAGATTCTAAAAGAGTGAAAGCTCTTACCTTACTGCTCTTTAAGATCGAGCAACTTCTCTGAACCATGGTAGACCTCCAATCCTTTTTCACTAGCAAACACCTGAATCTCCACTCCATTTATGTTTATCTGATTTCGCCCTGTCTGCAAGGCCATCTTAGCCACTCGTAATACCTCCTCTTTTTGCAAGATTTCTGCCTCTTCCTGCCTATTTTTCTGGATTTGTCCCAAAAGAAGAGTCGCAATGCTGGCAAACACGGCTAGAGCAACTACTGCTTCTAGTAAGATTACTGCCTTAATCTTTTGTTTCCTTAATGCGTTTAATTTTTCCATTTCCTAGATATAATTGATAGCGAATCGCTCCTTTGCTGGTTTGAAATTCAACCTTAGCCAGGGACGAATTGCCCCCAGCTCGGTCAAATATAATGCTTTGGCCTGATAGTACCTGAATTCCTTTGGGAACAGTCAACTTCTGACTACCATTGCTGATTGTCTGCCCATCTAAGCTCAAGCTGGTCTTTTGCTGACTAGCTACACTATGCTTTTGAGTTTCACGGTAGAGTTCTTCAAACTCCATAAAGAAAATCTGCTCCTCCACCGCTGCAAAACTTGACTGGATTGAGCCTGATAAGGCCAAAGCAATGATACTCACAAGTCCTAAAACCAAGAGACTTTCAAACATGGTAAAGGCCTTAATCTGCAACAGTTTGACTTGTTTTTTGTTTTGCATGGTAGTCTTTATAAGCTTTGGCTTGCTCAGCTGTGATACGACCGTCCGCTTGTAATTTGCTGAGGCTGGCGTCATCATTTTTATCTAAACGATAGAGTTCTGCCTGGCTTTCCACGACCTTGACAACAGCAGCTTTTCCTTTATCATCTACGGCATCCTTTTGCTTGGTCAAATTGGGCACAAAGAGCAAGAGAAGAACACTGATGATGAGCAAGACGACTAACATTTCTACCAAAGTGAAAGCTTTAACCTTAGCTTTTTTAAAATTTGTCATGAGTTTTTTCATTTTAAAAATTTACCTCCATATTTTGATACATGGGCATGAGCATTGCCGCATAAAGTAAGACGATAATCAGGGCCACAAAGATAAAAACCAGTGGCTGCACCAGATTCATGGTGCGGTTGACTCGAGTAAAAAAGGCTTCCCAAGTTTTTTCAGCATAGATTTCCAACTCGCTCCCCAGCTTGGACTTGACTTCCCCATACTCAATGATGAGACTCAACTCCTTTTTAAAGAAGGGATAGGTCGCTATGATTTGGGAAAATTCACGACCATTTTGCAGGGCTTGAGCCAGATCTTGACCGATTTCTTTAAAGAGCTGAGAACCTTGTTCCTGCATGATTTGAAAAATCTGCGTCAGCTCCATTCCCTGTGAAATCATATTGCCCCATTCACGCGCGTAATAGGCCGTCAGATAGGTCTGGACAAAGATTCCAAGAAAGGGAACCCGTGCCAACATCGAGAAGACCCGCATCTTGGAACTTCTTTTGTAGAAAGTGAGGGCTAAAAGTAAAGATAGAGAGCAAACTAGCACTAGTCCCAGAAAAATTTGTGGCAGGTTGCCGATGATTTGGGTAGCAATATTGCTACTATCTAGTTGAGGGAGCAAATAGTTCCTCAACCCCAGCATGATTAGCAGGAGAAATCCTAGCAAAATCAAGGGATAGGTTGCCACTTCGATTAACTTTTTCTTAACCTTGGCCAAATTATCCAGATATTCTTCTATCTTGCTCAAGCTCAGATGAAGATTCCCGTGAACTTCAGCCAGGGATAGCTGGGTCACAATGGCACTTGAAAAACCCAAACTGTCCATCATTTCTGAGAAAGATTTTCCCTGAGACAAACCTTGGTGCATCTGGACCACATAGTCCTTTTCCAGCAAGGCACTTCTACACAAGAAAGAAATAATTTCTACCAAATGAAAGCCACTGGAGAAGAGGTTGTTAAACAAGGTGATGATTTTCTTCTGCTTAGCTGTAGCTAATTTTTTCCGTTTCAGCCTGAAGACTTGTGATATGTCCATCTTTAAGAAGCTGGTCAATCTGCTCATTCCAGCTAGTTGGCTGGTGTTCTTGATAGTCTTGGTTTGCAAAGTCAAGGATTCCTCCTCCCCCAATTAATCTCTGGTAGCAGACTCCTTGCAGAACAACTGCTAGTTCCTCCTCAGTCACACCTAACTCCAGAAGGCGCTCATAAACACCTCGGATACTTTTGGCATGAATGGTTGAAAAGACTGTCGCCCCTGTCAAACTGGCTCTAACTACTGCACGCGCCGTCTCGCTATCCCGAATTTCACCGATAATCAGGAGATCCGGACGATGTCGGAGAGACAGTTTGATAAGATTTTCATAGGTCAAGCCAATCGCCTCATTCAACTGCAACTGGAGCATGTCGTCCTGCTTGATTTCTACTGGATCTTCAATGGACATGACCTGCTGTCCCTTAAACAGAGACTTGGCTAATTCGTGCATAAAGGTCGTCTTACCACTGCCGACTGGACCTGCAAAGAGATAGAGGCCCCGTTGCCTGTACTGCTCTCCTAACTCCGCTAGATTCTGAAACCAAAAGCGCAACTCCCTTTCCTCGTCGTGCAACAAACGAATGACCAAACTCTCATGTCCCCGATAATCTCCTACGGTTGACAAGCGCAGAGAAGACACCTTCTCTCCATGCTGGTAGTCGCAAGAGCCCAGCTGACTGCGGCGTTTTTCTCCTACATTCATACCCGCCACAAACTTAAAATGACTAATCACAGCAGCTAAAACCTCAAACTCATAGGAGTCAATGAGACACCTCTCATCACCAATTCGCATATGAAGTTCATAAGTAGCTTCCTTGGGAATGAAATAGATATCCTGAGCTCCTTTTTCCTTAGCAGTCGCAATCATTTTCTGTGCAATTTCTTGTACCATAGCTCCCTCCTTATCTAGACTATTCGCAAAAAAATAAAAAAAACAACTTTTAAAAGCTGCTTTTTTTATCTCAATTTCATGCGGCAAGAACGGTGCTTTTCTTGACCTGTTTGTTTTTCATAACCTGGGCGTAGTTTTTCATCGGGTATGATGCCTTCGTCTTCGAGAAGGAGGAGGGAGTGATATTGTTGCAAATACTCATCACACTCATCACACCAACGCTGGTCCGCAGGATCCCAAAAAATGGTCATAAGGTCACTCCGACTCTTATAGAAAGGAGTTTTGCTTTCTAACTCAAACCAGCAAGTTTTGTAATATTTTAGAGCATCATAGTACTTGTCAAACCGTTGACTCATGATGACATCTTCTTCCCAACCTTCCATGAACCACCACGGTTCATAGTCTCCATACATTTCTATAACACGATACATATTCATTCATTTCCTTTGTATCGTATATTATAACTAATTCCATTGAACAAGGAAAGAAATATGCTCATTTCTTAATTTTTTGATAAAAAATTAAAAAGCTAGAGTTCCGCTATTGGAAATCTCTAGCTTTTTTGTGACTGAGAACTATTTTGTCTCAGACTCTTAAAACAATCTTATAAAAATGACAAATTTTATCCCTTTTAGCGTTCACGTTTACGTTTACGTTGAATTGTAAATCCTAAAATTAATCCCAAAATAGTATATCCACCGAGAGCTATCTGACGTTCCACTCGAGAATAACTACCAGTATTTGGTAACTCCTGTTTAGTCGCATCTTTTCTACTAAACGTAGATAATGTTTGAGATGGCGTGTCATTCGGTCCAGCACCTGCATGTTTTGGACTTGTCTTGTAGCCATTCAAATCAAAGGTTGGGAGTTCATCTACAGTTGGTGTAGTGATTGGAGTTGACCCAATACCATCTTTATTTTGCTTCACTTTGTAACCGTTCAATTCACCACTCAAATCAAGAGTTGGTAATTCGTCAACGGTCGGTGTCACAATTGTAGTTGCGCCAATACCGTCTTCATTTTGAGTTACTTTGTAACCGTTCAATTCAGCATTCAAATCGAAAGTTGGATGTTCAGTTGGTGTCACAGTTGGTGTTTCGCGAGTGACCGCAGAAATAGCACCTGTCGTGTCTTGATAAACTGCAAGGGCTTTGTCGATTGCGAGAATATCAGTCAAACGTTGAACACTAGATTTGGCGTCAAAAAGCTCTTTTTGAGCTTGTGCGTATGCTACTTTAGCATCGGCTACACGTTTATCAGCAGCAATCTTATCATCTTCAGCCTTAGTCAATTTGGCATTCAATTCACCTAATCGACCTTGCAAGCGAACAGCTTTATTGCGAATTGCAGTTGCTTTATCGATTTCATCTTGAATAGCTGCCAAGCGGTTAGATAAGTTACCTACATAACTTGTAGCGCGGTCAGCAGCAATTCTCTTTTCTGCAAGAGTTGTTGCAGTTGCTTTAGCAGCCAACTTAGCAGTTCCAAGAGTTGCAGTCGCTTTATTCAATTCGTTTGTTGCGTTTGCGATGACAGCTGCACGCTGTTCTTGACTGCGTGTAGCAGCTGACAATTTACCAGACAATGCCGTTTGACGCGCGACAAGAGTATTGCGTTCACCTTCTTGACGAGCTTTGAGTGCTTTTAACTCGTTAAGGGCACTCACTAGAGCACTATTATCACCTTCTTGTTTGTGAGTTACAAATACAAAGTGATGGTCTGCGATGAATTTCATTTTGCGACCATAGAAGGTTGGGTTAAGTGCATCATCCTTGAAGTTATCGTAGTTATCCCAAAACTTCTTGCTAGATTCACTTTCTTCTTCTAGATAAGTTGTACCATCTTCATCAGTCGAATAAGTGCTACCTGTGTGCGCATTGTTCTCAAATGCTGCATAACGTGATGTGTCGTTAGAACCCGTGATGTTAGCGAGAGCTAGACCCATTTTACCACCCATAGGTGTTAGAAGGGCACGTCGGTGACCATGGTTAGCACCTGTTACGTTTGTGTAGTCATCATACCAGTTCAACAACATATCATAAGCCAATGTTTCGTTGGTCACAATATTGTTAAAATTGATGTATCCATCTTCGGATGATGTGACATCACCATATCCAGCAATAACATTTTCAAGACCTTTTTCGTTCTTGTGTCCTGGGGCAGTCAATGATGTCGCGTGACTCAAGACATTGTTACGTTGCATTTCATTAGCACGCTGTTGGGCATAATCTAAGTAAGCTTCATCCACTTGCATATTTCCAGCTACACCATTTGCTTCACGCAATTCATTAAGCAATTTCACAAATGCTTGAGACAATCCACGGTTGTCCACTTTGTAGCGGAATACTGGGCGTTTCTTGTAAGTGCGAGTTGCAAAGTCATATGGTGCTTTACGATATTCTTCAAGAGCTTTTTGGAAATCCAACATATCTTGAGTCGCTTCGATTTCAACAACCTTAACACCTTGGAAGTTTACAGGTTCCATTGTTGGGTTACCTAATGGGTCTTTTGGTGTGTTATTACGGTTGTGCGCGTAATCCATAAGATTATCATGAGCTACCACATTACGTTCTGATGGATTCAAATCAATTGTTTTGATGACTGGTTTGTAATTATCCACTTCTTGCTGTTTAGCGTCGATACGAGTGCTGGTAGCCGCAATTTGTGCAGATTTCGCAGTCACTTGACTATTAACGTCATCCAATTCTGTTTGAATTTCTTTAGGGTCTTGACTGGTTGTTGCAGTTGCTTGGTCCAAAGCAGCTTTCTTGTCTTCGACAGTTCTCTCTGCTACTGCGACAGCTTTTGTAGCGTTATCATGGGCTTGTTGAGCTGCTACGAATTCACTTTTTGCTGTTTGTTTGGCGATTTTTGCGTCTGAAAGTTCAGCATTGAGTTCTGATTTCTGTTCAGTTTTGGTGCCAATAACCTTATTTTGTTCTTCAACAATTGTAGCTGCTTTTTGCGCCATCTTGATGTCTTCTTTGACATCCGCTACAGCTTTTTCAGCGGTTGACTGTTGACCTTCTGCAACTTTAACATCATTAGTCTTTTGATCAATGGTTGTTTGTGCAGATCTTGCAACCTCTTGAGCCCTACTCAAATCTTGACCTGTCACTACTGCTTTTTGTACGGTTGTTGGTGTGGTAGGTTGTGTAAACTCATCTGCTTGAACAGTTGTATTAACAACACCAGCACCGACAAGAACAGAAGTTAAACCAGCACCTAATAAAATATCTTTCTTTTGCATATTTTCTCCTAGTATAAAATTCAAAATGATTCAATTCCACATTATAACCTGTTCTCAAAAGAGAAACAAAGTTCGGTATTATAATACTCTCATTATCTGTTTTCTATAATCCTATGATGAGTCCTTGTCTCTAATAATTGAATTGTCTGAATTACAGATTGATAGCGAACATTATCTTGGATAGTAGCTAAACTACTTTGCATCAATTCTTGATTGTATTCCACTCTTTCACGGTGTTTTTCTTCCGCCAGTAAATTAGCTGCTTCTTTAAAGTTATCAGCTCTATAAGTTTCTAGATAACTATATAAGAGATATAGGTCATCCATATTAAAATAATCTTCTGGAATTTCTTCTTTATAGTCAAGGAACTGCTTATCTCTCAACAGTTCTACACCTTTTTGGCGATATTTGTTAGAAGCATCATTATCATAAGCATTTGAAAATTCCTTCTTGGCAGACTGATTATAAAATGCTTTTACGATAGCAAAAATAGGAAAAAACAGCAATTGAAAGAATCCATAAGATAGAGGTATTTGTAAAATAATTAACGAA
Organism: Streptococcus oralis; assembly: GCF_026782375.1. Classification (GTDB taxonomy): domain Bacteria; phylum Bacillota; class Bacilli; order Lactobacillales; family Streptococcaceae; genus Streptococcus; species Streptococcus oralis_CL. The sequence continues at coordinate 29,257 of NZ_JAKUWJ010000006.1, forward strand.
GTTATAGGTTCTCTATATATAATGGGCCCGAATATATTTACTATCAAAATAAAACTGATAATAATTATGTTAAATACTTTTTTAATTCTATAATATTTATCCATAATACCATCATAGGCTTTATTTTGTTCAGCCGAAATGGCCTTGTCCAAATCCGATACTGTTTTTAAAACTTGAAAACAATACCCAAACATATAAAGCAATTCTTCTCTATTGTATTTATTCATATTGGTTTAATATTTCCCTATAGCCATAATCCGATTTTTGAGTATATTTATCATACAACTATCTATTATACCCCCCCCCCCCGAATGCCTTTGTCAAGCGATTTCTATTACTTTCAATAAAATATTTTATTGCCATCTATCTAGATTTTTGTTATCTGAAAATGATTGATATCGAGTATGTCACAACACTCAAAACTGATCAAAAAATAGTTTCATTTAAAAATTATTGTTTAAAATCATTACTTTTAGTTTCAATCACTATCAAATCAAATTTGATTGCATGAAATTCACCAATCAATTTAAGAATCTGAAACATATAGTTAGATAAACCACCATCTAATTTTTTTAAACAACACAAAAGAGGCTGGGAAAAGTCTTTAAAATAAAAAAGCAGAAGCTAGTCTCTAACTTCTGCTTTCCCTCTTATGCTTGGTAACGTTTCACACCATCTAGATAGGTAGCTACCAATTCCAAATCTTTATCTAGTACGATAAAGTCAGCATCGTAGCCTTCACGGATTTGTCCACAGACATCATCAATGTGAACAGATTTTGCTGGGTTGAAGCTCGCCATCATGACTGCTTCATGTGGAGAGGCAATATTCCAGTCAACCACATTCTTCAAACCGTCTTTGAGTTTGAGAATAGAACCTGCCAAGTTACCTGTCGATTTGAGACGAGCAGTTCCATTTGCAACGACAACTGGGAATTCTCCCAACATGTAGTCGCCGTCTTCCAATCCACCCGCTGTCATACAGTCTGTGATAAGAGCAATATTTTCTGTTCCTTTTTGTTTGATAAGGATTTCGCAGGCTTTTGGATCCACGTGGTGACCGTCACAGATCAACTCTGCATAGGTATGAGGTAATTGATACATGGCTCCAACCATACCGAGTTCACGGTGAGTCAAACCACGCATCCCATTGTAGGCATGTACCCAAACACTAGCCCCAGCATCGACTGCCTTTTTAGCTTCGTCAAATGTTGCATCTGAGTGACCAAGAGCAACCGTCACACCTTCGCCCGTAACCGTACGAACAAAGTCTTCTACACCTTCACGTTCTGGCGCAAGGGCGATTTTATTGAGCAAGCCATTTGCTGCTTTTTGCCAAGCACGAAACTCATCCATACGAGGATCTTTCATGTAGGCAGGGTTTTGAGCTCCCTTGTATTTCTCTGTGAAATACGGACCTTCAAAATAGATACCACGAATTTTCGCTCCAGTTGCTTCCTGGTAACGGGCACCGATATTTTCTGTTACTGCGAGCAATTGCTCATAAGAAGAAGTCAAAGTAGTTGGCAAGAAGCTCGTTACTCCCATGCTAAGGAGCCCTTCACTCATGGTATGAAGCGTTCCTTCGATGTTATTATCCATGACATCCACACCGCCAAATCCATGAATGTGGGTATCCACAAGTCCTGGCGCAATGCTGTAGCCTGTATAGTCAATGACGTCAGCACCTTCAGGAATCTCTTCTACATGCTTTCCAAACTTACCACCCACAAGTTCCAAGTAGCCGCCACGACGAACTCCGTGTGGATAGAAAAACTGATCCGCTTTAATATAATTAGGCATAATGATAACCTCCTTGATAGATTGTTTCTAGAATTTATTATGTCAATTACATTATAAACCTTTCTTTTTCATTTGTAAATGGTATAGACCTATTTTCTGGAGATATTTTAAAAGAGCTGGATTTCTCCAACTCTTTTATTTTATTTTGATTTCACAGGCAGTTCTTGAGCGGCCTTAACAGCAGCTGCTATCGTTTCTGCGTATAGCTTAGCACCTTCTTCGAGCTTGCTATTGTCATTCCCGAAGTGAACTTGGTCTGTTCCAGCCCAGATTTCAGGATGTTCTTTAGAAACTTTGTTCCAGTCAGCAATGCTCACGTAAGGTGTCTTTTCTGCTAATTCCCGCGCATAAGCCGCATACTGCTCCACTGAGGTATAAGTATCCTTGCTCTTATCTCCCTCATAAGGTGTAACAAGAATGAGATGGTGTCCTTTCGGTAGATTGCTAACGATGCTATCCAAATCATTCTTGTAGCCTTCAGGATTATTAACCCCTGTTGCAATGACAACTGTTTTTAGCAGTGCCTTGTTCTGGCTGTTAAGAAGCATAATGTCATTGGCTTGCTTGGTCGTCCGACTAACCTGAGCGTTAATATTTGCTTCAGGAAGTGCCTCTTGTAAGGCTGTATTGGCACGCAAGGCTACCGAATCTCCAATTAGACTCGTTCCCTCAGAAATTCCCAGGCGACTCAGTTCGGCTTGTTCAGCAAGAGTCTTTGTTTGTCCTATATTGGTTTGAGCTTGTTTAAAACCATTGACCATCAAGTCTGTTTCAAAGGCTCCAACTTGGGGAGAGACAATAGTAATCACCAAAGCAATCACTCCAAGGATTCCCACACTAGAAGCACTGATGGATTTGATATGAGGCAGTTTGCTGATTTTCCTAATGAAAGGATTGGTCCTACCAGCAATCAATGGCTCAATAATATAGAAGGACAAGATAGCAAAGAAATAGGAAAAGATAACGGTCAGAATAACAGCTAATAGATTCCCCATTAATTGAGAAAAGATAATATAGAAAGGCCAGTGGAAGAGATAAACCGCATAGCTGGTATCCGCTAGAAAGGTAATTATCCGAGGTTCTTGTATCTCAGGCGTTTTCTCATGCAAGACACGCGCAGCGAAAATCATGACCATGGCTGCTAAGCTGGCAAGTAAGAAACCAAACAAGTAAGCGAACAGGTAGGTAAACTTAACAAAGAAAGTCAGAAGCAACAATACCAAAAGCCCTGCAGCAAACACCAGTAGATTCTGACGAAGGTCCCACATTCGATCAAATTGTTTGACCAAATCAGTCGTCTGACGAACTCCCACAACTGTCGCAAGAATACTTCCTAAAAAGAAAGGGTAGACATGGGTTAGACTTGAAAAGTAGACAGACGAATAAGAACTAGCCATGAGACTACCAATAAACATAGAGAAGAAGCTAAGGATGAATGCTCCCGCAGACAGGAGAAAAACGGTTCCTCTCAACTGACTACTGGATTTTGAGCGTTTCGATAAGAACCAAACAGCCAAACCCCAAAGGATGTAGTAGTGAACCTCAACAGCCAAACTCCAGTTATGAACAAAGAGGTGGGGAATGAACTGAGATTCGTAACTACCCCCCGTAAGCATTTCATAAAAGTTGGTCACAAAGCCGAAAACTCCAGCAATCTGACCGCCAATACCTGCAACATAGTCTTGACGAACTAAGAGAGTAAAGGGCATGGTCACCAAAATCATCAAAACCACAGGTGGCACGATACGGTAAAACCGTCTCTTAAAAAAGCCCAGTAAATCAATCTGGCGTGCCTTCCCAAATTCTTCTAAAAGGAGAGAGGTGATTAAAAATCCTGAAAAAGTGAAAAAGACATCTACCCCAAAGAAGCCTCCAGGAAAGATCGTTTGAAAGAAGTGGTACAAGAGCACCAAAAGTAAACCTGTAATCCTAATCAAGGAAAACCATTTAATACGCATACGAGTTTATTCTCCCTTTCGTTATACACTTTATTCTATCAAAAAAAGAAGAAAAATCCTACGAGAAAACGCAGGATTTTTTAGCTTCTATAAATTCCATTTTAGAAATTGCGGCCCGACTTATTGTAGCCATATTTTTCTACAAAATACTCGCGGAATTCCAAGAGATTGTCATCCATGATGGCTTGACGGACTTGCTTCATGAGGTTGAGCAAGAAGTAGAGATTGTGGTAGCTAGTCAAGCGGATACCAAAGGTTTCATCAGCCTTGAGCAGGTGACGAAGGTAGGCGCGTGTGTAATTCTTACATGTGTAGCAGTCACACTCTGGATCCAGCGGTGTAAAGTCCTCCGCAAACTGAGCATTCTTGACAACCAAACGCCCTTGGCTGGTCATACAAGTCCCGTTACGAGCGATACGAGTCGGTAGGACACAGTCAAACATGTCCACCCCACGAATCACCCCATCGATCAAGCTATCTGGCGCTCCCACTCCCATCAGGTAGCGAGGTTTGTTTTCAGGTAGCAGTTGAGTTGTGAAGTCCAAGACTGCATTCATTTCTTCGTGGGTTTCTCCCACTGCTAAACCACCGATAGAGTAGCCAGGGAAGTCCATGCTGACAAGGTCGTGAGCTGACTGACGGCGAAGGTCTTCAAATCCTGCCCCCTGTACAATTCCAAACAAACCTTGGTCATGTGGACGACGGTGAGCCTTTAAGCCACGTTCGGCCCAACGGCTAGTACGCTCAATTGATTTCTTAACGTAATCATAGGGTTGGTAAAACTGAGGACATTCGTCAAAGGACATCATGATGTCTGAGCCCAGATTATTCTGGATGGAGATAGCTTTTTCTGGTGATAGGAACATCTTGGAACCATTGAGATGGTTTTTAAAGGTTACTCCTTCTTCGGTGATATTACGGCTATCTGCTAAGGAATAAACCTGGAAACCACCACTATCCGTCAGGATTGGCTGGTCCCAGTTCATAAATTTGTGGAGACCACCTGCGCGAGCGATGAGTTCATCTCCAGGACGAAGCCACAAGTGATAGGTGTTTGACAGGATAATTCCTGATCCCATCTCCTTCAACTCCTCTGGTGACTGGGTCTTGACAGTAGCTTGGGTCCCAACTGGCATAAACATAGGCGTCGGGAAGGTGCCGTGTGGAGTGATGATTTCTCCCAGACGAGCTCCTGTGTGTTTTTCTTTCTTAATCAAACGGTATTTGATTGGTGAATCTGACATTTTCTACCTCCGAAGCTGGGAAAAACAGTCCCAGTTCATACTTTGCGCCCAAAGGCATACTGTATGATTTTATCAAAAAAAGCTGGAACTGTCACGAACTATGGTATAATGAGAGAATGAAATACCCAAAAATTGATTTAAAAACTATTCGTCTGCAGGCTAGGCAATTTCAGGCTGAAAATCCCCGCCTCCTTCTGGTCTATCTCCTTCCTAGTATGCTGGTCATCTTGTCAGGCTTTCTCAACCCCTTGGCTCGTCTCCAAGAAAGTGTTTTAGAGCAATCCTTTTTCAGCATGCTGGCGCAAGTTCTCCAAGCCTATCTCTTCCCACTAGTGGTTTCTTTTGTGAGCACGATTTTTCTAGCAGGTGCTGCTTTTGCGACACTCCGACTTCTCAAAGATCCTGATACAGAACTCTCAGTAAAATCAAGCCTGGCCCTCTTTGCTGAAGAGCGCTTCTCGCAAACCTTCCTAACTCTGCTCCTCAAACGTTTCTACCTTTTTTTATGGAGCATTCCAAACTTAGTAGGCGTTTATTTCCTCTTTTATAGCAATCTCTTGGCTCGGAGATTTGTCGCCCTACATCCTGAATTTCCAAAACTAGATCTCTCGTCGCTTGAAACCGAGCAATTCCTTATGACCTTTGGACTCTACTTTTTCGCGAGCCTCATCTTGATGATTGTAGGAAATGCCCTCTATATCCCGCAACATTACGCTTACTCGCAGGTAGAATTCCTCCTCTGCGACACTCTGGATTTAGGGCAGGCTAAACCCAGTCAAATTCTGAAAACCAGCCGTTTCTTGATGAAGGGTTACAAATTCCAGCGCTTTGTCCTCGACCTACAACTACTTCCTTGGTACTTTCTCAATTGGATCACTTTTGGAATTGCTAGCTTTTCACTCCTTCCCTATATCCAAAACAATCACATCTTCTTTTACAGAGCCCTACTAGCCCGTAAACGTCGAAATGGATAAGAACCTACAAAACCCAGTGTCCTGAAAGACGCTGGATTTCTTATTTCAAAAGCAACATACTCAGCAGAGTCAAAATAGCGGGCCCACCTTGCTTCAGAATAATCTTCTTTTTATCCTGAAAAAATGACACACAAAAAAGAAGCGGGAACTTAATCAGTTTCCAACTTCCATTTTAGTGATTAGTTCATTGAAACGTGAACATGGTCATAGTGGTTTTCGGTTACGCTACCACGGTCTGGCATTGGATTCCACGTGTAGGCTAGTCCATATTTACTATCATATGGAGCGTAGAAACGTTGTTTCCAAATGATATAGTTGATACCACGGCTAGCCATATTTTTGACTGCATATTCTGCAATTTGATCTCCGAGTGCTGAACTCACTGGAACCATAAAGTCGATGGCCAAACCTTTTCCATGGTCACCACTGTCACCAGGACGATAGCCACTAAAGGATGTGATGCCAAACAAGTTGGCGATTTCTTCTTTAAAGGCTGCAGTTTGTGGTTGAAGACCTGCATTCTCAGACTTAGCTACAGCAAGTCCTGCATAGTCAGGAGCCGCTGGAGCTGAATAAGTTCTTGAAGGAGTTTGGCTTTGCTCTGCTTGATAAGTCGAAGTTGCAGTGTCAGAAGTTGCTGTTGTTGCTGCTGTTTCTTCTGTTGCACTTGTTCCTCTTGTATCAGCAGGCGTTTCTGCTACTGGTGCTTCTGCTGGAGTTGTTGCTGCCGTTTCTTCGGTTACTGTAGTCGCTGCTTGAGGAGCTTCTTCAACTGGACTAGTGGTTTCAGTTGTTTCTGCTACTGGTGCTTCCGCTGGAGTCGTTTCAGCTGTTTCTTCTGCCGCAGGTGTTTCTGTAGATAGTGTCTCTTCAGCAACTGTCGCTGTCTCAGAAACTTCTGAACTTGGTGATACTTCTACTGGTTTTTCAGTCTCTGTTGCAGTTGGAGCATCCTCAATTGGTTGAGAAAGGTCTTCTACTTGAACCGTTTGTTCATCGACTGTTACTTGGTTGGTCGTCAAATCAGCTGTCGCAGTCGTCACTTCTTCACTAGCATCTGTTTGAGGAGTTTGGATTTCAACTTCCGTTACTTCTTCTGCCTCATTGACAGTTGTAGTGAGGACAGTATCTGGAAAAATCAAGTCCATATTGGTGATCTTGTTCAAATTAGCAAGAACCGTCACATCAACTCCCAAAGCTTCTGCAATCGTGCTCAGGGTATCACCATACTGAACTGTATAGCTGTTTTTGTTCTCGTTTTTCGTCACGTCATTTTGGATTTGCTCAACGGTACGAGCCGTCCATGCAATTTCTTCCGCTTGAGTTGCCAATGCTGGCGCAAAAGACAAGGCTACTGTTGAAGCTAAAATAATTCTTTTCTTCATTCGTTCATTCATATTCCTTTCAAATGAGTACCTGTCTATCATAACACAAAAAAAGCAGAAAAAAAGCCCTCTCGGGCCTATTTAACAGAACTGTCCATTCCTTGTAACAAACTCGATCAGTTGAAATAGTTTGTTAGCCTTCTGTCACAAAACTGACACAATCTTCTCGTCACTTGCCCTCAAAAATATAGGGAATGTCTGCCAATGTTTGAATCCTCTGATTCCCTTCATAAGATGACTCTAAAAAGTTAATGCTTTGAATTCCGCTATTCTGGGCAAATTCCACATCCAAAGTCCGGTCCCCTATATAATAGGTAGTCCTAGGATCCAACTCATATTTGTCTAGCAGATATGTCGCCGCCTCTGGACCGGGCTTGCGCGCAAAGCCACTCTGACTGGTTAAAATCTCTGTAAAACAGGATTCCAACCCCAAGTCTCTTAGAATGGTAAAGGCATTGTCTCCCTTATGAGTATAGACAAACTGCTGAATCCCTGCTTGATCTGCATAAGCTAGCACTTCACGCGCACCTGGCATCAAAACTACCTGGGCATTTTTCTCAGACAAGCTCTGGGCACGTACCTGATTGAGCACTTCCGCATCCAGATTTCTCTCTTCTGCCACTTGCTCCAGCAAATCCTGCACAGAATACCTGAGGATAAACTCTCTCACTTTCTTCTTATCATAAGGAATAGAAAACTGAGCAAAGGTCTCCTCAATTCCTGACAAAATCGCTTCGTAAGAGTCCAATAAAGTCCCGTCTAAATCCCAAATAAAGGCTATTTTTTGCATCTCCTATCCTTTCAACATCATATAACGTTGGTAACGGTAACGTAGAAATAGCCAGCGAAAACCATTATCCAAAAGGGTTCCAGCCCAAATACCAGGCAAGCCCCAACCAAGAACAATCCCCATCAGATATCCTGTTCCAATGCGGATACACCACATTCCTATACTTGTTGCATAAAAGGGAAGGCGAGCATTCCCCAAACCCTGCCAAACTGCAGTATAGATGACTGTTCCTATCGTCATAGGAGTTCCTAGTAGAGAGAACAGTGCCACCAAAACACTCGCCTCGACTGCTATAGGGTCCGTCGTATAGAGATGAGTCAGTGGTGTCCCTAAGGCATAGATACTGAAAGTTAAGGGCAACATGAGAAGCAGAGAAAGCCAAAAGGTTTGCTTACACAAATCATCTACTCTTTCCCAGTTATTCTCTCCAACCGCTCGAGCCACCTGCATGACCGTTGCCGTAGCGACGCCAAAGGCAGGCATGTAATTAAACTGGGTCAAGACTTCTCCGACTGCATTTCCAGCTACTGCCTCCGTTCCAAAAGATACAACTAAGGCAATGATGACGACGTCTCCAGCTCGCATCATGAGACGTTCCCCTGCCGCTGGCAAAGCCAAGGTCAGTAAGTCTTTATCCAGTCCAAAAGTCGGTTTCTCAAAAGGCAGCTTTAATTGCGACCACAAAATCACAAGACCGACTAAGCGAGACAAGATAGTCCCCCAAGCAACACCCGCTATACCCATATCAAGGACAAAAATAGCTAGACTTGAAAAAAGAATATTTAAGGCATTGGATAAAAGACTAACATAGAGGGGTAGCCGTGGATTATGCGTTGCACGAATCAAGGCACCCAAACTCGTCATCAACCCCAAAAGAACAATCGAACCACCCACTAAAGAAAGATAGAGACCTCCACTTTCGGCCACAGCCTGCTCAGTCCCCAAACAACCTATCATCTCTTGCCCAGCAAAGAGCGATAAGGCGCCTAACAGTGCACTCAGCAGTAGGGTTATCTTGAGAGCCTCTGTCACGTGATAAGCCAACTTCGACTGGTCTTTCTGCCCCATGCTTTTTGAAATAACACTGGAAATAGCAGCTCCTAGAGCGATAAAAATCGCCTGGTAAATCGTGATAATATTGCCAGCCACTGAAACACCCGAAATAGCGATTAAGCCCAAGTGAGCGACCAAGTAACTATCCACCATCCCCATAAGCATCTGCAAAAAGTTTTCACCCATAGCTGGCAATGCAATATTAAGAATGTCTTTATTTTTCTTAAACAATCCTTCCTCCTGATGAAAAGAAACTCAGTTGGTTTCCCAACCGAGTTTACTTCCTCTGTCTTAAAGTCCTAGATAAGTCTCCACCGCTGCTTGCATGTCAGCAGCTGCCACTGTTGTTTTATGACGAACCGGAGCTGTTTCAAGGCCATCAACCGCTGGTGGCACTGCCACTCCTGAAATGTCATGTAATTGAGCCAGGGCTTCAAAGTCAGTCAAGCCTGCTTTCCCTGTAACAGCTTCTACTGCAACCACTGGGAACTTGTATGGACTAGCTGTTGAAGCTATCACTGTCTTAGTCGTATCGCCAGTAGCCATTTGGTATTTTTTATAAACTGCTGAGGCAACCGCCGTATGTGGATCCTCAATATAGGCATCTGTTTGATAAACACGCTTGATTTCTGCTGCGGTTTCTTCCTCAATCGCATACTCTGCTGCAAAGAGGTCCAAGATAGCAGAATCAAAATTAGTCAACTCATATTGTCCTTGCGTGTTCAAGGCATTCATAAGTTCAGCTGTCTTTTCAGCATTATTTCCCAAAATATGGAAAATCAAGCGCTCCAAGTTTGAAGACACTAGGATATCCATGGATGGGCTAGTTGTGACCTTGAACTCACGTTTCTTGTCATAGACACGTGTTTTAAAGAAGTCTGTCAAGACATTGTTGTCATTTGAAGCACAAATCAATTTGCCAACAGGTAGGCCGATTTGTTTAGCATAAAAGGCAGCCAAGATATTTCCAAAGTTTCCTGTTGGTACTGTGAAGTTGACTTTTTCACCAGCTACAATCTCACCAGTCTTAACCAACTGAGCGTAGGCATAAACATAATAAACAATCTGTGGTACCAAACGACCAATGTTCATAGAGTTAGCTGATGAAAATTGCAACTTGTTCGCTACCAACTTTTCACGAAGAGCTACATCGTTAAACATATGCTTCACGTTTGTTTGCGCATCGTCAAAGTTTCCATCAATAGCTACAACATGGGTATTGTCTCCTGCTTGAGTGGTCATTTGCAACTCTTGTACCTTGCTGACACCGTCTTTTGGATAAAAAACGATAATCTCAGTACCAGGCACATCTGCAAAACCTGCCATAGCTGCTTTTCCGGTATCACCAGATGTCGCTGTCAAAATGACAATCTTATTCTCCAAACCATGCTTTTTAGCCGCTGTTGTCATAAAGTAGGGTAAGATGGACAAGGCCATATCTTTAAAGGCAATCGTTGAACCATGGAACAATTCCAAGTTGTATTGCCCATCTAGTTTCACCAAAGGGGCAATAGCTGGGGTATCAAATTTGCTGTCGTAGGCATTGTTGATACAGTAGTCCAACTCCTCAGCTGTAAAATCATCCAAGAAGGCTGACAAGACAAGTTTAGCCACCTCTTGATAAGAAGCATCTTGCAATTTTTCAAAGTCCAAATCCACCTTTGGGTAAGTAACTGGGGTAAAGAGACCACCGTCCGTCGCCAAACCTTGCAAAATAGCTTGGCTGGCAGTTACTGTATTATTCGCATCACGCGTTGATTGATAAACTAATGTCATAATTTCTATCCTTTATCTATAGTCTCTTCCATTATATCATGATTTTTCAGAAAATTCTCCCTTTATCAGAGAAATTATAGGCCCAATTCTTCTTTCAAAGGCTGTAAATAGGTCATTTCTTGCTTACCTCTCTTCTCCAGACCTTCCTCAGCTAGAAGGAGTAAGCCTTTTGAAAACTCGACAATTGCAGTTTCTTCCTCATCTGTGAGCACTTTCTTAGAAAATTGTCGTCTCAATGACTTGTAATCACGACCAAATCTGGTAAAAAATGGTGCAGATTGCAAGTAAGCTTCTAACTTGTTTAAATTAACCAATAAACCCAAATGAAAAGCCGTCGCAGCAAAAGTTCTATCTAGAGGTTGCGTACACACACTACGAAATTCAATAGTCCCTCGAGTCGTTAAGTCTTGAAACTGATAACTACGATGAGTTTCAAAATCCTTCTCTTGGGGGTAAATAATAACCTCAGACCCATTCAGAGCAAATGCCTGAATTTCAGGCGTAGCCAAATAGTCCCTTGCCTGAATTGGATAAAAATAATAGGTCTGCCCATCACGTTCCGCAGTAAAGATTGCAGAATGATCTAGATAATTAAAAAAATCATCCTCGTCTTTGAAGAGTCTAGTATTGACGCCTACATTTTCAGGATAAATCCCGTGCATGGATTCTTCCCAAAAAATATCTCTCGAAATTTTGGTATCCCAATCTGCTCCAGAAAACTCAGAATTGGCAAACAAATAAGCTTTTGCAGCTTCGATCTGAGTAAATGCATTAATGACACGCAAATAGTTAGACTTTGAAACATCCAATTGAACTTGGCTTCCACAGATAAAAGCACCGTATTCCGGATAATCGTGTAAATCCGTTCCTAGAACAGTTCTGCTCAACTTCAAATAGTTCATTAACATTTGATAGCGTGCATAAGCAACTGGTTGATTATCATTCTTCTCCCAGTATGGATGGATTCCAGAACCAATAATGGCATGATTTGCCTCACCCAACTTTTTCTGAATCAGATTCATGTAATCTCGAAAACGCACTTCAACCTCTTGGATAGTTTCCGCCCTACCAAAGGCAAACTCGATAGTTGTATAGGAGACTTCGAATAAGATAGTATCTTGGCTAACTGGATCAAGTAACTGAATTGGATTTCCAAAATCATCTACTTTTTCGATCGTAAAACCCAGAACTGATGGTAAATACCGAAAGAGATCCTTAACAACTTCACTATCTGTAGCATTACCCTCTAAATTGATAACAGGATACTCGAGCTCAATTCCCACAAATAAATCAGGTTTCTCTTTTATATTTTCTAAGTAGCATTTCTTAAGCAAATCAATTGAACGAGACATCAAACACCAACACTTTCATAATCAAAATAAATTGTGAATAAGTAATATTATACCAAAAAACAAGTCAAAAGATTAGAAAATCACGCAAGAATAATTACTGAACCATTATCACACCATTAACAAGATACAATTTAGTAAGAAACAAAAAACAAGGTCCAAAAACCTTGTCTTTATTACTATACCGGCGGCCGGGGTCGAACCGGCACGTCCTTGCGGACACTGGATTTTGAGTCCAGCGCGTCTGCCAATTCCGCCACGCCGGCAAATAGTAACTGGGGTAGCTGGATTCGAACCAACGCATGAGGGAGTCAAAGTCCCTTGCCTTACCGCTTGGCTATACCCCAATAATATAAAATAGGCGAGTGAGGGGAATCGAACCCCCGAATGTCAGAGCCACAATCTGATGTGTTAACCACTTCACCACACCCGCCATAATTTAAGAAACACGGGCAGTAGGAATTGAACCCACACTGAAGGTTTTGGAGACCTTAGTTCTACCTTTAAACTATGCCCGTAACTATGGAAGGGGAGGGATTCGAACCCCCGAACCCGAAGGAGCGGATTTACAGTCCGCCGCGTTTAGCCTCTTCGCTACCCTTCCAGAATATATATAATATGGCGCGAGACGGAATCGAACCGCCGACACATGGAGCTTCAATCCATTGCTCTACCAACTGAGCTACCGAGCCAAAATTGCGGGAGCAGGATTTGAACCTACGACCTTCGGGTTATGAGCCCGACGAGCTACCGAGCTGCTCCATCCCGCGTTAATATAGAAAGGAGGATGTGGGATTCGAACCCACGCACGCTTTTACACGCCTGACGGTTTTCAAGACCGTTCCCTTCAGCCGGACTTGGGTAATCCTCCAATAAATAGTCCGTACGGGATTCGAACCCGTGTTACCGCCGTGAAAAGGCGGTGTCTTAACCCCTTGACCAACGGACCATATTCATAAATGGGCACGAGTGGACTCGAACCACCGA
>NZ_JAKUWJ010000007.1:0-7907 GCF_026782375.1 Streptococcus oralis
TTTGAAGTACAAAAAAAGTCTCTAGAAAACGAATTTTCTAGAGACTTTCTCTATCAGGTTTCAGAGAGAAGTAGAATTCTCACTTACCAAGTTTCATGTTTCTTCCACAAAAGCTTAAGCTTTACGTTTTACGAAGAATACCAATCCGCTCAATGCCAAGACTACAAATCCAATTGCAGAAAGGATAGAGGCTGATTCCCCTGTGTTTGGAAGTTCAGCTTTACCTTTATTCTCAGTAGCTGGAGGTGCTGGTGTTGGATCTGGTGTTGGTGCTGGATCTGGCGTTGGTGCTGGATCTGGCGTTGGTGCTGGATCTGGCGTTGGTGCTGGATCTGGTGTTGGCGCTGGATCTGGCGTTGGCGCTGGATCTGGCGTTGGTGCTGGATCTGGCGTTGGTGCTGGATCTGGCGTTGGTGCTGGATCTGGTGTTGGCGCTGGATCTGGCGTTGGCGCTGGATCTGGCGTTGGGTTTGGAACAGTGTATTTATTTGTAAATACAACTGCTTTACCATCTGCATATGAGACAGTCGCAGTCAAGAGACCTTGACCATTCGCAACTACAGTGACTGTTACAGTGTGCTCAGTCTTATCGTATTCAACACCCTCTTCAGTACCAACTTTTTCAACCAAGGTATAAGTGTGAGTACCTGCTTCTTCGAATGAACGAACAAAGGCTACTTTACCTTCGGCAGTATTCTTAGCTTCCGCTACAACTGCACCATTTTCTTTCAATTCGAAAGTATAAGCATCAGCCGCAAGTTCTTTACCTTCAAGTTTCTTAGTTGCTTCAATCGTAGCTTCTACTGCTGGTGCTTTAAAGCTATTCGTGAAGACACTACCTGCTGGGTATTCAACAGTTGCCTTCAAGGCATTTGTTGCTGCATCTTTGGTTACTGTTACCACTGCAGTCTTTTCTGTGTCGTAAGTAATACCAGTTGCTCCAGCGTTCACTTCTTTTACAGTATAAGTATGAACACCTTCTGCATCATAGTTGATTGCATTAAATGTTACTTTTCCAGCTTGGTTTGTTTTTGTATCAAGTAGTTTTGTACCTTCATACAATTCAAATTGGAATTCACCATCAACCAAAGCACGACCAGTCAATTCTTTCGTAAACTCAAGTGTTGCTGATGTAGCTGTTGGAGCCGGTGGAACTGGTGCTTTATAAGTGTTAGTGAAGACACGTTCTGCATCCGCATTTTCTACAGTCGCAACCAATTGACCTTGACCGTTATCTGCTACAGTCACTTTAACTGTGTGAGATTCTGTTGAGTATGTCACACCTGCTTCTGTTCCTGATTTCTCAGTAATAGTGTAAGTGTGCTCGCCTGCTTCTGTGTAGTTGACGTTGAAGACAACTTCGCCTGAAGCAGCGTTCTTAGCTTCTGCTACAACTGCATCTTTTTCTTTCAATTCGAAAGTATAAGCATCAGCCGCAAGCTCTTTACCATTCAAGACTTTCTTAGCTTTGATTGTCGCGCTTGTTGAAGCTGCTTTATAAGTGTTAGTGAAAGTTGGTTCTGCTGAAGTAACAGAAGCTGTCAATACTCCACCTTGGAAAGCTGCTGTTACAGTAACTTCCTTACCTGCTTCATCAAAAGTGATACCATTGATTGCTGCTGAAGTATCTTCTTTGATGACGTAGTGGTAAGTTCCCGCACCTTTTACTTCAATGTTCTCGAAGGTAATCGTTCCATCAGCTTTTGATTTCGCTGTGGCTACTGGAGTCTTCAAGTTCTCTGCTGTATATAGGTTAAAGGTAAACTCATCCGCTTTTGGAAGTTTATCTGTACGACCTTCTACCACTTTCTTAGCTGTTACATTGAACACAGCTGGAACAGGCTCGTCCTTAAGGTTGATCGTAGAACCTGCTGCTCCGAGTTTGACTGTATACTCTTTTTCATCTAGCTTATAGCCAGCTGGAGCAGTCTTCTCTTTGATCTTGAACGTTTTACCTTCCCATTTCTGATCATAAGTTTTAGTAAGCGCTACTCCTTTTTCATTCGTAGTCACTTCTGTTGTTTCACTTGCATCATCTGCTGCTGTCACAGTATAAACTGCTCCTGGAACAGGTGAAAGAGTGAAGGCATCTGTCTTATTAATCTTAATTTGGTAAGCTGTAGAAGCCACAATAGTCCCTGAAATCAAGGAAGTCGCTTCCGCTTTCATGCTAAGAGCATTTGGACGACTTGTATTCTGTGCAAGTTTTGTTCCATCTGCTAGAGACAAGGCTGCGATATTTGCTACTTTCGTACCATCATTTGGAGTGGTAGTACTATATGTAACGAAGTAAGATGTTGTTCCGTCCTTAAGCGTAACATCAAATGATGTATAGTTTGAGTTCCAAGCAACTGTATAGTCAGTACCCTCTACCATGAGTTCTGCTCCTGGAGGAACAGCAGAAGTACCGCCTGTAATATCAGCCTTGTAAATCTTCAAGCTTTCTGGAATGTATTGAGCTGGTGTGTAAGATGTGTCATCATTTGGAATTGTGTCATGAAGCACAATGTTTTGTCCAAAATCTTGTTTTTCTGTGTTCACACGTACACGCCAGTTTGACATCTCATTACCTGAGCTTACTGATCCGATTGCTGCTAGTTTTGGAGAGTTCCAGCTTTCACGAGAAGCTTGTCCACCAGCTTTCGCATAGTTTTCAGTACCAACTTTAGGACCTGTGATTGTCTTAGAGGTATATGTATGAGTTACCTCTTGCTTCATAGAAGAAGAATTAAAGCTAATTGGTGTCTTGTTCTGGTCTGTTAGGAAGCGGAATGAAGCCGCAAAGTTACCCGATACATCCTTAACTTTATCTCCACCGGTTTTAGCTAGGTACTTGTCCAAGTTTTTCAAGGTAATTTTTGCTTTACCACCCTTGTCATTACCATTTGATGTTACAACTGCTTCCCCAATCGTTACTTGCGTAGCTGGGTCAACCAAATCTTGAGTGCCGTTGTAGACTGTCATTGGTGCAGGAATGTCGAAAGTGAAATAATCACCATTGTTCAAGTTTTCATTGTATTGTTTGAGATCAAACGTTACACGAAGCTTGTAGGCATTCCCTGTACGAACTGCATAATCTCCCTCAGAAGTTACATTCTGTTTCGTATCTGAAGCATCCAACAACTCAACACCTGTAATAACTTGCGTTAATTCCTTTGGCGTTGGGTCATCAGCTTTAACAGTATTTGTCAAAACAGATGTAAGTGTCAAGACAGAAAGAGCTGCAGCTGAAAGTTTTGAAAGCAATTTCAGCATTTTGCTTTTTGCCATGTTTCCCCTCTTTTCTATATTTTGTTTTCAATGTTCTTAATCCCTCTCCTGAGAAATGAAGAAGAAATTACAGATTATTTGATATTTACTAGTTAAAGCCCTCCAAACACTTTAAATATTAAACATAAATAACCACCTACATTCTAGCATGATACATGTCACTTTGTCAAGTAAAAGAAAATCAATTTTAACTATTTTACGAATAAAATAATTTGTGTTAAAAAATAATTTTAATTTTCTAGTTTGATTTCTTGACTCAAACTACTTGATTTGTTAAAATAGATTGTCTACATTATATTTGTATATGTTATTATGGTTATTTTCTACGGATTATTACATAAATTCATTATTGATACAGGTATAGTTGTAGGTCAAATATAGAATATTTTTTTAAAGGGAATTGTAATTTTATGAAAAAATTGCGAAAAGTTAAGAAGCACTGGGTTGCTGTTTCAATTGGAATTGTCACTTCAGCCTTATTAGTCAATAACGTAGCTGCTAATGAGGTCGGAGGAGAGACCTCAGATGTTTTAAAATCTACTACAGTATCATCTTCAACGATTGAAAAATCCAATGAAGCGGGTGAAACTCCAAGGCCTACTGTGAATGATACAGATGCCAGTTTAGCGCCAAATCAACCCTCTACCCCTTCTTCCAATATATCTGATAGTGCTAATACTGTAGTTGAAACTCCTACAAAGCCTGAAGATAATAAACAAACAGGAAGAAGTGGTTTTCGAAGTGTAAGCGCATCCACCCCTGTAGAAGCAAATAAAAGTCAATCTACAGAATCTGTATCTACTGTCCCTGCTGAATCTATCGAACCTGCTCTAAAACCAGAAGTAAAAGCTGATGAGGAAGCAATCAAAGCAAAAGCCATTCCTGAAATACCAAAAGAAAACCAATCAAAAAAAATTCAGGATGCCATCACAGAAGATGTAAGAACCGTTGTTTCAAAACCAACTGTTGAAGGCGTTGAGTATGATGTTCACTATGATCATAAAAACAAATGGTACTATGTCAATGCTACTGATTTTGGCTTGAATGTAGCTGATAACCAAGATGATACTCTCGCTGTTAATAAAGCACTAAAAGCTGCAAATGAAATCGTAATGGCTGATCCAGATGGCACACAACATACTGGTGTCGCCGTTAAACTTTCTGGAATTGTCAATGTGGCTCGTGATAAAGGTGAAATCGATCACTATAAGATTTTAACATACGGTTCAGGTGTCCCAATGCCTATACAAAAAGGACGAATCGATGGGGTCCAGAATCTTTCGCATGTTACGAAAGAAGAATACGAAAATCTTCGTGTAGACTCGGATGGACTTGTTCGTTATGTTAGTTCTAACGGACAAAACCTTACAGGAATAGCACTGCCTATCTATCGCAAGAGCGAGAATGGCTCCTTTAATCAAATTAAAATCGGTTCTGAGCATTCAAATGTAACTGGTCTGTTTGGGGATGGGCCGGGAACAACCGTATTAAAAACAAATTTAGTTCAGCTAGGAAATCCTTGGGATAGCAACGAGAATGATACTGACAATCGCGACCATGCTGTTTTGCTAGTTGAAAATCAAAATGGATTTCTTGTGAAAGATTTATCTGTTTCTATCCAAAACTTAAAAGAAGCTTTTGGAGAACAACACGATGGCTTCTACGTCAAAGGAATGCCTTACTATGGAAAAGTCGACGGCGTCTTCGTCAATGACTCTGATAATGTAACTGTTGAAGGTGTTGAAGCAAGTGGAGCTAACAAAGCTGGAATTCGTTTTGGTTCCACTCATAATAGTGTTTCAAATATTTCTCTACCTGGTTGGGGTCGCCCTCGCTCTGTGAGTAATTTGATTGCTGGAAAAGCTCCTGGTTATACTTTCAGTAGTCTAAACTTAGGTGAAAACAATAAAGTATTAAACAGTAATACTCACAATAACCGAGTGGCTGGAGTTCAATTCTCTTACCAAACCAATATTCTTATTGAAGGAACAACCACTTCTGAAAATGGACACAAATTAAACGGAAGTACAGGTTATGGTTTCGCTTCAGAGGCTGGATCCTACAATAATGGAATTGTTTTCCGAAACAATACGAGTACCTACAACTACCGTAAAGGGTTAGATATTCACGACGGTGACCGAATTTTAATCGAAAACAACGTTTCATACGGAGATCGCTTGTTAGGGATCTCTGTCTACAACCGAAACTTTAAAATGGAAAATGTTGTCATTCGAAACAACGTTGTCACACAAGATAAAACGAATCGTCTAGTACGAGATGACTTGAAATTGGATGGGACATTCACACACGGTCACGACTATCTCCAGTATGAAGCGATTCATTTGCAAACGAATGAAAAATCTCAGGACTTGAGTGCAGACGGATCGGTAGGTTATTTTGAAATTAGTAATAACCGCATTCAAGATTTGGATTCATCAGGTAGAACCGCTACAAACCAAGACTACAATACAAATGCTATTCTTGTTCGTATGCAAGAACCTTACCTAAACTATGTACTTAATATTAAAAACAACCAAATCACAGGACACTCAGCCAACGATTTGATCAAAATGATTAACTCTTCTAATGACAATATTAGGGGAACAGCTACATTATCTGACACAAGTAAATTTGCAAACGGATTGGGATATGGTTCTGGTTCTATCAACATTAGTAATAATAAAGTCGAGCTTGAAGAACTTTATGGTGATCCAAACAAAGATTTATCAGCAATTACTATTTCAGAATCTCTTAGTAATTTCAATGTCGCAGATAAAAATATTCGAGCTGTCCAAGATAAGTTCCGTGGGTCTGTTGTTTTCCAAAACAATGACATTAAAGTCAAAAAAACTTTCATGAGTACTAGACCTGGCATCATCGGAAAACAAAAGACAATGCCTATTATTTCTATTTCAACAAATGCGGAGGGCGTACTTTTTAAAGATAATAATCTTGACTTTGGGGAAATCACACAATCTTTAGCTACGAATGCTGCAACACAAACACCATTAATTAGCTTAAGCGGAAATAACGGAACTTTAGTGCAACCAGGATTAGGATTTGGTATTAATACAACTCGTACTCCATCTAACCTTCCAAATACACTGAGTCGAACTCAACCTCTAGCTTTTATTGGTAATGATATTAAAATTTCTAATATTAGTTATGCTAACAATGTCGATTTACCAATTCGTGTATTAGAAACGAACAATCTCGTCCGATATACTGAAAATAATACCTTCACTTCTGACTCAGAAATTACAGTTTCTACTACCGATACGAAAACCGATCCACTTGGCAATGCGATCTATAAGCCTGCAACCGAACGTCTCACTCCAAACAAGGAAAAGAATAACGCTCAATTCAATATGGGAGTCAGCCGTTTTTCAACAAGTTCTCCTAGCTTAGTCAATAGTTCAGAAGAGACTGTTCCATATGAAACAATCTACGTTAATGACAAGACAATCGCTGCTGGAACAAGTATTGAAAAAACTCCTGGGGTAACTGGGAAGAAAATTGTAAATACCTATGCAACTAGCGTTGATAACTCTGCTTATGAGAAATCAAGTGGAACCAATATCATGAACTACGGTCTCAGAAATTACTACGAGACAACAAATATTCGGGAAGCGACTGATAATGATCGCATTCCTGGCTTGCTTCGAGCAGACTATACAACCACAGATGGCAAAATTATGATAGCCACTAAAACGTATAGTTACACTGACACTAAAAAACAAACTCAAACAACTGAGATGGCCTATCGCTATGAAAATCTTCCAATTGGTTTGAAGAACGATACGCAATATACATTTACTGATGAAAATGTAACTACGGCACCGCAAAATCGTATTGTCCATGTAGGTACACGAACTTCCAAAGCTATTGGAGCATTTGATCAGTTTGATGTCGATTTCGAAACAGAATATGTAAACGATGATACTATTTTCGTTGGTGATTCTGTCATCAAAACTCCTGGTGTCAAAGGAATCCGTACTGTTTCTTATCGAGAAATCCGTGATAATGATACAAATGATCTAATTTCAAGAGAACAAGTTTCTGATAGTATCACTACTAAACCTATTAAGCAAATCGTACTTGTGGGAACAAAACCACTTACTAGAACTGCTCAAAGAACTGAGAAACAAGATATTGACTTTGATATCGTTAAAGTTCCTTCTGATAAGCTATTTGTTGGTGAAGAAGAGATTCAAACCCCTGGTGTTAAAGGTACTAGAACTATTGTTCATGAAGATACTATTGACAACCGAAACAATACTGTGATCTCGTCTCGTGTTGTCTCTGACGAACAAACTCAGCCTGTCAACCAGATTGTATTAGTTGGAACCAAGCCACTAACTGTAACTACTCAAAGAACTGAGAAACAGGATATTGACTTTGATATCGTTAAAGTTCCTTCTGACAAGCTATTTGTTGGTGAAGAAGAGATTCAAACCCCTGGTGTTAAAGGTACTAGAACTATTGTTCACGAAGATACTATTGACAACCGAAACAATACTGTGATCTCGTCTCGCGTCATCTCTGACGAACAAACCGAACCTATTAAGCAAATCGTACTTGTGGGAACAAAACCACTTACTGTAACTACTCAAAGAACTGAGAAACAGGATATTGAC
>NZ_JAKUWJ010000008.1:0-26980 GCF_026782375.1 Streptococcus oralis
CTCAAAGAACTGAGAAACAGGATATTGACTTTGATATCGTTAAAGTGCCTTCTGATAAGCTATTTGTTGGGGAAGAAGAGATTCAAACCCCTGGTGTTAAAGGCACTAGAACTATTGTTCACGAAGATACTATTGACAACCGAAACAATACTGTGATCTCGTCTCGCGTCATCTCTGACGAACAAACCGAACCTGTTAAACAGATCGTACTTGTGGGAACAAAACCACTTACTAGAACAGCTCAGCGAACTATTGAACTTTCTATTCCTTATGGTATTCAATCCATTTATGATGATAAATTGCCTAGTGGAACAAAAACGATTGTGGCCCCAGGTAAAGCTGGCCTTCGTACAATCATTATCGAAGAAGTTTTTGATGATAAAGGACAGATTATTTCTAGCAACATTCTCTCTTCTACAGTTACAATTACACCTACTGATGAAATTGTAAGAATAGGAACAGCTACTACTACTGCAACCACTCCAAATAATACTGACCAATTAAGTCAAGATAGTCAACAAAACCATGCAAATACTGAGCAAACTACTGTTGATAATACCAAAGTATTACCAAATACAGGAACAGAAAACAATCACTCTGTAGCAGTAACTGGTGCGCTAGCTCTATTTGCAGCCCTAGGTCTTACACTATTCAAACGTAAAGAAGAAGATAACGACTAAAGTATATGTCATTTACTCTTCAAGCTAGATAGTATATTTTAAAAAAGGATTGAAGTCTATATTTTATAGAATTCGATCCTTTTTAGTCAATTCTATGACACCTGCAGCAAGGCAGAAAAAGTCATATTTTATATAGAAGTAATTTGTCTCTTCTCTCTGGGAGTAAAAACTATAATATTCCTTGTTTTATAATTATCAAAACCTCAGTAACAAAAAAACTAGCCTTAAGGCTAGTTTTCTTTATACTATCTTAGCTCAATGCGTCATCCATTGAAAGAACTTCGTGGAAGACACGTTGTGTCAATTCAGTTTTTTGTTCTGGAGTGAGGTATTTAGTGTTTACACAGTATCCAGAGATACGTACGATAACGTCTTCACCTGACATAATCTTTTCGTAAACATCGTTCAAGTCCATAACGTTCAAGTTAACGTGTTGTCCACCGTTCTCAAAGTAACCATCAAGGATTGTTACCAAGTTATCAACTTGTTCGTCACGAGTCTTACCAAGAGCACGTGGAGAAACTTGAGTTGTCAATGAGATACCGTCAGCTGCGTAACCAAAGTCAAGGCTAGCAAGTGAGTTCAAGTTTTGCAACCATCCACCTTTAGCTTTGTTAGATGGGTTCGCACCTGGTGAGAAGAATTCAAGTTTAGACAAGTTCACAGAACCATCTTCGTTGAGGTATACACCTTTGTGGACTGGTGAGTTACCAGTTTGTTTAGAGTAAGCAACGTTAGATGTGATTGTCAAAAGTGATACAGTAGCTTCTGCGTCTTTGTATAGTTTGTGGCTACGTAGACGAGTTGTGTAAGCTTCGATCAACCATTCTGCCAATTCGTTTGAACGTGGGTCATCTTCACCCCAACGTGGGTATTCACCGATTGTTTCATAATCGTAGATATAGCCATTTTCATCACGGATTGGTTTAACTGTAGCGTACTTGATAGCTGACAATGTATCAACAGTATTAGCAAATCCACAGATACCGAATCCCATGTTAGCGCGTTGTTTAGTTGGCAAGAAGGCCATTTGAACAGCTTCATAGTTGTACTTGTCAGTCATGTAGTGGATGATGTTCAAGGCATCTACGTAAGTGTCAGTCAACCAGTCAAGAGATTTTTCGAAGTTGGCTTTAACTGATTCAAATTCGAGAACTTCGTCACGGATTGGTTCGATGTCAAATACTTTGTAGTCTTTGTGAACATCGTCGTAACCACCATTCAAACCAGTAAGAAGGGCTTTCAACACATTTACACGAGCACCGAAGTACTGGATGTTGTGGCGTTGTTCTTCGTTTTCTGGGTCAAGTGGTGACACACAGCATGAGATACAGCTCATTTCACCATATCCGTCTTTAGCCATTGTTGTTACACCTTCGTATTGGATAGAAGAGTGTTTGTGGCTCATGTGCATACAGTAGCGACGGAAGTTGTAAGGCAATTTGTCAGTCCAAAGAACTGTCAAGTTTGGTTCTGGTGAGTTACCAATGTTGTCAAGAGTGTTCAAGAAACGGTAGTCCATCTTAGTAACACGGTGACGACCGTCGTTACCCATACCAGCCATAGAAGTTGTGATGAAGGTTGGGTCACCTGAGTACAATTGGTCATACGCTTTTGTACGAGCAAATTTAACTGTACGAAGTTTCATAACGAAATCATCAACAAACTCTTGGATTTCTGATTCAGTAAATGTACCACGAGCAAGGTCACGTTCTGCAAAGATGTCCAATACTATTGGCACACGACCTAGAGATGTAGCAGCACCGTTAATCACACGGCAGACAGCCATGAAAGCGATGTTAACCCATTGGATTGCTTCTTTAACGTTCATCGCTGGTTTGCGAACGTCAACCCCGTAAAGGTCACCCAAGCGAACAACTTGTTGCAATGCTTGGTATTGAAGGTTGATTTCTTCACGAAGACGGATTGTTTCTTCATCGATTTCTTCGATTGAGTTCCAATCGTTTACCTTTTCTTGCATCAAGTAGTCCGCACCATAAAGAGCAAGACGTGCGTAAACACCAATGATACGTCCACGTGAGTATGCATCTGGAAGTCCAGTTACAGTGTGAGCGTGGCGAGCACGACGGATGTTTGAAGTGTAGGCACGGAAGATACCGTCGTTAACTGTTGTTACATATTTAGTGAAGATTTCGTGAACAGCTGGATCTGGTTCGTATCCATTTTCTTTCAAAGTAGTTTCAGCCATGCGGATACCACCTCTTGGCATGAAGTTCAATTTGAAGAGTTCATCATTTTGGATACCGAAGATCAATTCGTTTTCTTTGTCGATAAATCCGGCAGGAATATCAGCAATAGATGTTGGACGAGTGTCCATTGGGAAACGAGTTTCTTCGTAGTGAGCCTTAGTTTCTTCTACAATTTTTTTGATGTGAAGTGAACGTTCTGTTGGTCCAGCAAGGAAGCTTTCATCTCCATCATAAGGTGTATAGTTAGCTTGAACAAAGCGAGAAATACTTGCTTTTTCTTTCCAATCTACGCCTTTGAAGCCTTCCCAAGCTTTATCAAAAATGTCTTGTGCTTCAACAACTGTCTTAACAACCATGTTAATGTCCTCATTTTTCTTTCTAGTAACAGCCATCTGTTACATTCATGAGTCAAGTATACCATACAGTAACCGATTTCAACAAGCGAAATCCGGCTTTTTTGTTACTTTCTTTTCTAATACAGTCTATTTTCAGATACAATCTGTATTATATTTTTGAAAGTAGGATTACTCTTTTCCATTTTTTCAGAAAAAAAGGTATAATGATAGAAAATGACGCTAGAAAGGTGCAATAATGCTCATATTTCCATTGATTAATGATCTGTCAAGAAAAATCATCCATATCGACATGGATGCCTTTTTTGCTGCAGTGGAAATACGAGACAATCCTAAATTAAAAGGAAAACCTGTTATCATTGGAAGTGACCCTAGACAAACTGGCGGACGAGGAGTTGTTTCTACTTGTAGCTACGAGGCACGAGCCTTTGGTATTCACTCTGCCATGAGTTCTAAAGAAGCTTATGAGCGTTGTCCCCAAGCCGTCTTTATCTCCGGGAATTATGAAAAGTATAAGGCAGTTGGACTTGAGATTCGAGCTATTTTTAAACGGTACACTGATTTGATTGAACCCATGAGTATCGACGAAGCCTACTTGGATGTGACAGAAAATAAACTCGGTATCAAGTCAGCTGTTAAAATAGCTCGCCTCATCCAACAAGATATCTGGCAGGAGCTACATCTGACTGCTTCTGCAGGCGTCTCTTATAACAAATTCTTAGCTAAAATGGCTAGTGACTATCAAAAACCACATGGTTTAACAGTCATCCTCCCAGATCAGGCTGAGGATTTTCTCAAACAAATGGACATTGCTAAATTTCACGGTGTGGGCAAAAAAACAGTTGAACGCCTTCATGAAATGGGCATTTATACTGGCGCAGACTTATTGGATGTCTCAGAAGTCACTTTAATCGATCGGTTTGGCAGACTCGGTTTTGATCTTTATCGAAAGGCTCGTGGTATTCACAATTCTCCAGTCAAGTCCAATCGCATCCGCAAATCAATCGGGAAGGAGAAAACCTATGGTAAGATTCTCCAGAATGAAGAAGATATCAAAAAAGAGCTGACTCTTCTCTCTGAAAAAGTAGCTCACAATCTCAGCAAGCAGGACAAAGCTGGAAAAATCATTATCCTTAAAATAAGATATGCTGACTTCTCCACTCTCACTAGACGAAAAAGCCTCCCACAAGCTACACAGGAGGCTAGCCAAATTGCGCAAACTGCCCTTCAACTTTACGAAGAACTAGCTGAAAAAGAAAAAGGCATCCGTTTACTAGGAATTACGGTTACAGGATTTTAAATCCTCGGAGGGGGCATTGGTTTAAATCAAATGAGGTTGGAACAAAAGTGTTTCAGCCTCATTCTGTTTTAAAAATAATTCTTAGATCGTGATAGCTAACCACTAAAACAGTCTGAGGTACTATCTTAAATTGCTGACCAACATTCAGCAGGCTGTATCAATTTTATTCCCCTTTTAGACTCTAACAATTCCTAATTCAAGAAAGCTTCTTTCTCTTATTCCCTCTCTCTTTTACTAGAAAACTGAATGCTTTTGGGAAATATAGTTTAGTTTTATGCCCTACCGCATTTGTCCAAGGATATATACTTGGACTACAATATTTTTTGACAATTTATTAATGAAAAGGGGCAGTTGGTTTTAATTAAGTATTAACTCCATCACTTAAAACTAAAAATGTGAGATAGATTTCAAATAGTTTCTAGTAAAAAAAAGTTTTTATCATAAGTGGTAGGTGTTGACACCTTCATTTTTATTTGTTAAACTAGAAAATATAAAAAATACCGTCTGATCGGTTTTTTAAAAGAAAGGACTTAACATGAAAAAAACTATGCTAGAAAAAACAATCTATTCTATTGAAAAACAAAATCAACGAGTACGTCAACAACAAATACGTCATCACGAAACCATTCAAAAGCAAATAAAACTGCAAAAAGAACTGTTTTATCGATTAACACAAGGAGAGAGTGGTATCCGACATTCTCGTTTGGGAGTGAAATGTGGGTATGCTACAATCACTGGTGGCCTCATCACTACTTTGTTTAGTCCTTGGAATGGTTTAGGAATAATGACCATCGGTGGGATTTCAGTTCTCTCAAACTTGTATCAGATCAAACGTATAGAAGCAAAATTAAAAAAGTAGAGTGGTTTTCTTAAGAAGGAGGCTTGTTAGACGCTCAAATATTACCTTTTCTTCTTTTTTTGATAAAATAAATTTAATAAAACAGAGAGAAGGAACCCAATGGTGGCAAAAACAGAAAAATCTCAAGCAATGATTGAAAAAATTTTATCAACGGCTACACAGCTTTTTATTCACAACGGCTATGAAAAAACAAGTGTACAAAACATAGCGCAAACAGCTAGTATTTCAAAAGGAGCCATTTATCACCATTTTCAATCAAAAGATGAAATTCTTTTTGCAGTTTTAAAACAGCGTTATCAATTGATGGAAAAGGAATTGCTAGACTGGCTTGAATCCACCAGTCATTTAACTGGAAGAGAACAGCTCAAAGAAATCTTTCAGTTTAGTTTAAAAAGTCAGAAAACTAACTACAAAATGTTGAATCACGCGCCTCTTGATGCAGAGTTCATGCTGACTATTATCCGTTACAATCTGCGTATAGGAACTCCCCTTATTGCAGATATTATAAAAAAAGGGATAGAAGATCAGTCCATTCAACCCATCCCCTTCCCTAATGAAGCAGCCGAGACAATCTTGCTTTTGACTAACTTTTGGGTAGAAGGAAGTATTTTTGAAAATTCTTCCGAAAAAATTGTAGATCGGATCTATTTTTTACAATTTATGCTTCAATCCATCGGCTTAGATATTTTTGATGAATCTTTGATCCAAGAAATTTTAAGTCAATCAAATTAAATACAATCTTTTCGTTTACTTTTAAAACCGTAGACAAACGTCGGGCAAGGCGACATAATAAGGTAATATAAAATAAACTAAACGATTATAAAAAATAGGATAGTTCCCCAAATGTTTTTTTGGCGAACTATCCTATTTTATTCTATTTTCAACTTATACAAATAAACGTACAAAACTATAGAGCAACAAGACACTACCGAGTACAATACGGTATTTCCCAAATAGTGTAAAGTCGTGTTTTTTCACATAACTGGTCAAGAAACGAATAGCAACCATGCTGACCGCAAAGGCTACTCCCATGGCTACAAGAAGCAAGAATAGTTGACCATAACTCAAAACTTGACCTGCTTTAATAAATTTAAAAATCTTTAAAGCACTGGCTCCGAACATAACAGGAATTCCGAGATAGAAGGTAAACTCTGTTACGACAGAGCGACTTGTTCCATTCAACAACCCACCGACGATAGTGGCACCTGAACGACTTGTTCCTGGGAAAAGGGCAAGAACTTGGAAGAGACCGATGTAAAGGGCAGTTTTATAAGGCAACTTGTCTAGCTCTGTTACTGTTGGTTCAATGGCTTGCGCCTTATTTCGTTTTTCAAGATAGATAAAGGCAACCCCATAGATAATCAACATGATCGCAACCGAAACCATGTTATGGAAGTTGGCATCAAACCAATCATCTAGTTTAAAGACCAATAGCAAAGGCAAGGTCGCAACGAAAACCTTGGACCACAACTGCCACGTTCGACGAACTTCGACCTTGGTTTTACCAGGTTTGAAAGGATTGAGCTTGTTAAAGTAGATGACCACAACTGCTAAAATAGCACCGAGCTGAATGACAACATTAAACATGGACATGAAGGCTTCATTTTGGTCCTTGTATTGTACAAATTCTTCAACCAAAATCAAGTGTCCAGTACTTGAAATGGGCAACCATTCTGTAATTCCTTCAACAATCCCAAAAAAGATTGACTTCAAAATTTCAATAAAATACATACATTACTCCTTTTTCTGTCCTCTATTATAGCATAATTTCGGATGTTGCGATAGATTTTTTAGAAGGCGCCGATGCTACCACCACCTCCGCCTCCTGAGAATCCGCCACCAGACGAACCACTTCCAGAAGATACCGAGTAGTTGCTAGCTGTATTAGCGACAGCTGTGTATTGCT
Organism: Streptococcus oralis; assembly: GCF_026782375.1. Classification (GTDB taxonomy): domain Bacteria; phylum Bacillota; class Bacilli; order Lactobacillales; family Streptococcaceae; genus Streptococcus; species Streptococcus oralis_CL. Next base: position 7,309 of record NZ_JAKUWJ010000008.1, read on the forward strand.
TGATTTGTGCAGTTGAGGCATGGAACTGTGTATGCCAACCGTAGGCTATATAGAGATTCAAATCTGGATTTTCTAGCTGAATATGACGTACTTTCATTAACTTGCTCACCTTCTTGGCATAACCAAAGAGAGTCGCATAGACTAGTAGACGATTCCAAAGGACGATGCTCTCTAGCTCGGCTTGATCCAGATGAGCAATATCACGAAGCATATTTTCAAAACTAGTCCAAAGATAGAAAATCTCCGCCCCTTCCTCTGTTAGAACTCCATCACGATAGGCGCCTCGCATCGCAAAATGAACCCAGAAACTTGCTGCCAGCCCTGTCAACCCCAAGAGAAGGAAAGGAATTGAGAAGAAACCGTGAGTCTGCCAACTATAGTAAAAGAAAAGTAAACCACCTAGAGCCGTTATAGCTGAACAGACCCGCATCCCAAGAGCAAGACGGCGTTCCTCACTTGTCAAGGGACGATAATAGCATGGAATACGAAGTACATGGACCTTATCCTTGACACAAGACTGAATGCGTTGAAGTCTTCTTTCAAAGGAACGCTTGAGGTGCAGACCTGTTTCTCGGATATGTTTTTCATCTGACTCTTTAGCTCCATGATACAAGCCAGATGAGACTTGGTAATCAGGGAATAAATCCGAAATAGCCAGTTCCTTCTTATTCGATAGGGTCATGCGCAGGCATTCCTTCTCAAAATTGGATAGGCCTTTTTCACTGATAATTCGTAGATAAGGTTCCTCATCACCTTGGAAAATAGATAAATGGCCTCGATCTACTAAATCCAACAAGGTTGCCTGAATCAAACGTTCAAAAGTAAATTTACCAAAACCCGATTTGTTTAGGGGATTGACTTCCTCTAAGGAAGTTGAATACACTGCTTCTGCTAGAACCATTGGAGGCAAATCCATCGGCGGTTCATAAAGCCTGTGGTCTTTTGGAAAGACCTTTTTAATGCTTGTACTCTGACGAAACATTCTATAAAAGATCGGAATTGGAAGTAAGAGACTCATAAAAATGATTGGGAAGACCCATTTCATCATTATCTCACTTTGAGCTTTTTCTGTCGCTATATTGCTTTCAATCCGGTTAAAATCGGTTAAACGTTCTTCCTCTAATCCTTGATCTGGAGCTCCTACAAAAGCACTTCTAGGCCAGTATGCGTGTAACTCGATTTGTCGCTTTCTAGGAAGATCTTTCATTTTGACATGATAGAGATTATTTGCTTTTTCAACACTAGAGTCCCTTAGGAGTTGGCCTGCATGAAAATAGAGTTTCTCCGCTGGAGTATCAGAGCTGACCTTGAACTCAATCTCTTTGATGTCTCCAGTACTATCAGTCAAGGGTTGCCAATTTAGCTCTGCGATATCCTTATATAAGAAGAGAAGATTTGATAGTTTCCAGGTGACCGTTACCCGAACAGTATCTCCAGCATATCCAGCATTGTAAATTTTTACCTTGTAGCCGTCCTCTTCCTCCATAGTATAGTAGGAAATATTTTGCACAATTTTTCCATTTTTAGAGACCTGAACGGTCGGGTCAGGATCAATAGCAAATCCTTCTGGCATTTTCCCAGCTTTGCCGAGTCCAACTAACTGACCATTATAATCATCACCAAAGCGGTAGGTGATTGTTTCCTTAAAAATTGCAGTATTATCTGCATGAATATTCAAATCACCTTGATAGGATAAGACATCAAAGTCTACCGCAAAAACCAAGCTTGGAATAAATAATAAACAAGTAAGAATCAAAGTCAGTAGCCATCTTTTCTTCATAACAATTTCCCTTTCAATCTTTTCCCTATTATATCATTTTTTATAAGTAAAGGCTTACTTGTATTGAAAATCTCACTATTTTTAGATACAATAGAGAGAAGTCATTTTTAGACTAGAAATAGGAGAAAACATGAAAAAATTATGCTTATCTGTGCTTGCTAGCCTAGCCCTCACACTGGGACTAGTTAGCCAGGTCCAAGCCGATGAATATCTACGCATCGGGATGGAGGCAGCTTACGCCCCTTTCAACTGGACCCAAGACGATGATAGTAATGGCGCTGTCAAAATTGATGGTACCAACCAATATGCCAATGGCTACGATGTCCAAATCGCTAAAAAGATTGCCAAAGACTTAGGTAAGGAGCCTTTGGTCGTTAAAACCAAGTGGGAAGGACTTGTCCCAGCCCTTACTTCTGGCAAAATCGATATGATTATTGCAGGTATGAGCCCAACGGCTGAACGCAAACAAGAAATTGCCTTTTCAAGCAGTTACTATACCAGTGAACCTGTTCTATTGGTCAAAAAAGACTCTGCCTATGCCAATGCCAAATCTTTAAACGACTTTAGCGGAGCAAAAATCACGTCCCAACAAGGTGTTTACCTCTATGATTTGATTTCCCAAATCCCTGGCGCCAAGAAAGAAACAGCCATGGGTGACTTTGCTCAGATGCGCCAAGCACTTGAAGCAGGTGTTATCGATGCTTATGTTTCAGAACGTCCTGAAGCCCTGACCGCTGAGTCTGCTAACGCTAAGTTCAAAATGATCCAACCTCAACCAGGTTTCAAAACTGGCGAAGAAGATACAGCTATTGCCATTGGACTTCGTAAAGATGACAGCCGCATCAGTCAAATCAATGCCAGCATCGAAACCATTTCTAAAGACGAACAAGTAGCTCTCATGGATCGGATGATCAAAGAGCAACCAGTAGAGGCGACAACAACGGAGGAAAACAGTAGTTTCTTTAACCAAGTCGTTAAGATCCTTTCTGAAAACTGGCAACAACTCCTGCGCGGCGCTGGTATCACACTCTTAATCTCCATTATCGGGACTATCACAGGCCTTATTATCGGGCTTGCAATCGGAGTCTTCCGTACAGCACCTCTATCTGAAAACAAGGCCATCTATGGCTTGCAAAAGCTACTTGGCTGGATCCTCAATGTCTATATTGAAATTTTCCGTGGTACACCAATGATTGTTCAATCTATGGTTATCTACTATGGAACTGCCCAAGCTTTCGGTATCAACCTTGACCGCACACTAGCTGCTATCTTTATCGTTTCAATCAATACGGGTGCCTACATGACAGAAATCGTCCGTGGAGGTATCCTAGCAGTTGACAAGGGACAATTTGAAGCCGCAACTGCTCTTGGTATGACCCATAATCAGACCATGCGCAAGGTTGTCCTACCTCAGGTCGTTCGCAATATCTTACCTGCTACTGGTAATGAGTTTGTCATCAATATCAAAGATACCTCTGTATTGAACGTTATTTCAGTTGTTGAGCTTTATTTCTCAGGAAATACTGTAGCAACACAAACCTATCAATACTTCCAGACATTTACAATCATTGCCGTGATTTACTTTGTCCTCACCTTCACAGTGACCCGTATTCTACGCTTCATCGAAAGACGTATGGACATGGATACCTACACTACAGGTGCTAATCAAATGCAAACGGAGGACTTGAAATAATGACTCAACCCATTCTTGAAATTAAACACCTCAAAAAGTCCTATGGGCAAAACGAAGTCTTAAAAGATATTTCTCTATCAGTCCACAAAGGAGAGGTTATCTCCATCATTGGGAGCTCAGGAAGCGGAAAATCAACCTTCCTACGTTCGATTAATCTACTTGAAACACCTACTGAGGGGGAAATTCTCTACCGAGGAGAAAACGTCCTTGCAAAAGGCTATGACCTTACTCACTATCGTGAAAAACTCGGTATGGTTTTCCAGTCCTTTAACCTCTTTGAAAACCTCGATGTTCTCGAAAATACTATTGTCGCCCAAACGACTGTCCTCAAACGAGAACGCTCTGAAGCTGAAAAAATTGCCAAAGAAAATCTTGAAAAAGTTGGTATGGGGGAACGCTACTGGCAAGCCAAACCGAAACAACTTTCTGGTGGGCAAAAGCAGCGTGTAGCCATCGCCCGCGCCCTCTCCATGAATCCTGATGCCATCCTCTTTGACGAACCAACGTCTGCTCTGGATCCAGAAATGGTTGGTGAAGTCCTTAAAATCATGCAAGACCTGGCTCAGGAAGGATTGACCATGATTGTCGTAACCCACGAAATGGAGTTCGCCCGCGATGTCTCTCACCGTGTTATCTTTATGGATAAGGGCGTCATTGCTGAAGAAGGCAAGCCAGAAAACCTCTTCACGAACCCTAAAGAAGAACGGACGCGCGAGTTTCTACAACGCTATCTCAAATAAGATAAAAGACTGCATAAAGAATGCAGTCTTTTTTAGTAATTAGGAAAAAGAAAGACAGATCCGCTTTAAGAATCTGCCTGTAAGCGTGGTTTAATCTTCAAATTTTTCATGATTTTTTTCATAGAAATCAATTAAACCTAGGGCTGTTTCAAATGAAATATTTTTCACTTTCGCACGTCCTTGAGCTAAAGCAATGATAGACATCTCACGCGCATTCGTTTCCTTAGAAATACGATACCCTGTAATTTTCTTGTCACGAACCCAGCTGACAACTGATTCTACTTTTTCGAAGTTAGATTTAGCCATATTTCTCCTCCTATTTTATTCTTTACAATTTTTTATTGTAAACGTTTTAATAGTGTTTGTCAATAAAAAAACATATATTCGTCCAAACTATAATATTCTGCATATTTTTATTTGGCTTTTAAAGCCGATAATATATGAGTTCTTATGTCCTCAACTCCATTAGGATTCGCTGGTAGGAAGATTGTATTATTACCCTCTTTATCTGCAAAATTATTCAATGTATCTAAGTACTGGTTCGTTAATAGGATCGACATGATTTGTTCTTCAGTTAGTTCGACATTGGCTCCTTTTAACTCTTGGATAGAATCAGCAAGTCCGTCAACAATCGCTTTACGCTGCTCTGCAATCCCTACCCCATGTAGGCGATCTTTTTCTGCTTCTGCTTCTGCTGCGGTCACGATCTTAATCTTATCTGCTTCAGCAAGTTCTTGCGCTGCAACTCTTTTACGTTGTGCAGCATTGATTTCATTCATTGATTGTTTTACTTCAGCATCAGGTTCAACCTTAGTAATCAGCGTTTTGACAATAATATACCCATATGTAGACATTTCTTCTGCTACTTGTTTTTGAACTTCTAATGCAATTTCATCTTTCTTCTCAAATAACTCATCTAAGGTTAACTTGGGTACAGATGAACGTAAAGCATCTTCGATATAGGATTTAATCTGGGCTTCTGGACGCATCAATTTATAATAAGCATCCGTAACGTTGTTTTCATTAACTCGATATTGAGTAGCCACATTCATCGTCACAAATACATTATCCTGCGTCTTAGTTTCTACAACGATTTCACTTTGCAACAATCGTAGTTGGACTCTAGCCGCAATCCTATCAATTCCAAAAGGAGCTCGTACATGAATACCACTATTACTCAACTTTTGGTATTTACCAAAGCGTTCAATAATAGCGACAGATTGTTGCCGTACTACATATACAGAACTAATTACAATCGCTGATACTATCAGCACTAGAAAAAATAGAACAAGTAAAACATGTAAAACCATGGGAATCTCCCCCTTTCATCACCCTCATTATAGCACCATCATATTAATTACGCAAATAATATGATAATAAATTTATTTTATTTTACACCAACATATTATACAAAGTCTCATTCCCATTCAAATTAATATAAGATGGGTCAAACTTTTCCATCCGACGAATCAAGCCATTATAATCATGCTTATCCGCAAGAGCAATCCCAATCAAGACTGGCCCTGTCCCCTTGCTGGCCCGTTTGATATACTCAAAACGAGTAATATCATCATGTGGTCCCAAGATATCATTTACAAACTCTCGGAGAGCCCCTGGACGTTGTGGGAAATTGACTACAAAGTAATGCTTGATACCATCATAAATCAAGGCACGCTCTTCCATTTCCGGCATACGGTTAATATCGTTATTGCCTCCAGAAATGACGCAGCAGATTGTTTTGCCTTTGATATAGTCCGATAGAACTTCCAAGGCTGCAACACTGGCAGCTCCAGCCGGTTCGGCGACAATCCCTTGCTTGGAATAAAGATCAATCAAGGTCTCAGAAATCAAGCCTTCATCCACTCCTATAAGAGTTTCAACATTCTGACGTGTCGCTTCATAGGTCAACTGTCCAACTTTCTGTACAGCTATACCATCAGCAAACTTGTCGATTTCCTTTAATTTAACTGGCTCTCCAGCTTCAAAAGCAGCCTTCATCGAACGGGCACCATTGGCTTCAACACCAATGACTTCCATTTCCGGATTTGTTTCCTTGATATAGGTAGAAACTCCCGCAATCAGACCTCCACCACCGACTGGAACGAGAACAGTGTCAAAGTCGATTGACTCTTTCCGAGCATCTTCTAAAATTTCATAGGCAACTGTTCCTTGTCCTGCCTGAACGTGGATGTCATCAAAAGGATCAATAAAGGTTCTATTTTCTGAAACAGTGAACTCTTGGGCTGCCTTAGCCGAAGCGTCGAAAGTATCTCCGACCAATTTGATCGTCACATAGTCACCTCCAAAGAAGCGAACTTGCCCAATCTTTTGTTGAGGCGTTGTGATGGGCATAAAAATTGTCGCAGGAATTTTCATCTCGTTACAAGTGTATGCGACACCTTGAGCATGATTCCCCGCCGATGCACAGACCACACCACGCCCACGTTCTTCTTTTGTCAACTGTGAAATGGCATAATAAGCTCCACGAATTTTAAAAGAGCGAACTCGTTGCGCATTTTCCTTTTTCAGATAGATCTTAGCTCCATACTTTTCTGATAAATAATGATCATATTCCAGTGGTGTATTCACTACTACACCACTTAAAACTTTGTGGGCTTTCACCACATCTTTTGCACTTAGCATGTCTCCTCCTCAAATACTTTACAAGGTAAAAAGCAAGTTAGGTACCCCCAACTCGCCTTCTGTCTTTATTCTAAGAATTAGTTATAGATTTTGAAAGCATCATCATCGTTTTTACCAACGAATGGCATTGCTTTACGTAGTTCTACACCAACTTTTTCAATTTCAAGATCTGCAGCTTGCTCACGGTAAGCAGTCAATTTTGGACGACCAGCCTTGTAGTCATTGACAAAGTCATTGGCAAACTTGCCATTTTGAATATCTGCAAGAACAGCCTTCATGTTTTCTTTGACTTGGTCAGTAATGACACGTGGACCTGATACGTAGTCACCAAACTCAGCAGTGTTTGAGATAGATTGACGCATTTTCTTAAATCCACCCTCATAGATCAAATCAACGATGAGTTTCATTTCGTGAAGGACTTCAAAGTAAGCCAATTCTGGTGCATAGCCAGCTTCTGTCAAGACTTCGAAACCAGCTTCCATCAAAGCAGTCAAACCACCGCAAAGAACCGCTTGTTCACCAAAGAGATCTTCTTCTGTTTCTTCCTTGAAGCTTGTTTCAAGAAGACCAACGCGTGCTGAACCAACACCCTTAGCCCAATCCATAGCGATATCTTTGGCATTTCCAGTAGCATCTTGGTAAACTGCGTAAAGGGCTGGAACACCGAATCCTTCTTCAAAGGTACGACGTACCAAGTGACCTGGTCCCTTAGGCGCACACATAAAGACGTCTACACTCTCTGGCGCTTTGATAAATTTGAAGTGAATGTTAAAGCCATGAGCAAATCCAAGTGCGTTACCAGCTTCCAAGTTTGGAGCTACTTCTTCAGCATAAAGGTCTGCTTGAATTTCGTCTGGTGCCAAAATCATGATCACATCAGCCAACTTAGTCGCTTCTGCTACTGTATAAGTGTCAAAACCGTCTTCTTTGGCTTTATCAAAAGATTTACCTGGACGCACACCGATGATCACATCGTGTCCTGTATCACGCAAGTTTTGCGCATGAGCATGACCTTGTGATCCATACCCAATTACGGCGATTTTTTTACCGTCAAGTGCTGCTACTTTTACATCTTTTTCGTATTCCATTTGTACTGCCATAGTTTTTCTCTCTTTTCTATTATTTATTGCCTTTTAGACTTGTTTAACAAATTTAAGTTGTTTTCTTATACTCAATGAAAATCAAAGAGTATTAGTCACGGGTAAATCCAGTTGCTCCCGTACGAGCAATATTCCTAATTCCATAAGGACGGATTACTCGCAAGAGTGCCTCACTCTTTTCAGCATTCCCCGTCATCTGGATCGTAATCGAGCTTGGAGCCACATCCACCACCGTTGCCCGGAAAGGTTGAATAATAGCCAAAATTTCTGCACGCTTTTCAGCAGGCGCTGACACCTTCACCAAGATGACTTCTCTTTCCAAGTGTGGTTTATCTGTAATATCCCGAATGCGAATCACATCGATCTGACGGTTGAGTTGCTTGATGATTTGCTCGACCTCATCATGAGAAGCCACATCAATGATGATGGTAATCCGTGAAACGTTTGGATCCTCAGTCGCACCGACCGAGATACTCTCAATATTGACCTGACGGCGAGAAAGGACACCCGTAAAACGGTTGAGTACTCCTGAGCGGTTTTGTAGTCTTGCTGTTAACATTCTACGCATGGAACTTCACCCCCAACATCTCATGATTGCTCTTCCCAGCTGGTACCATTGGTAAAACCTGTTCCTTACGAGAAATATCCACCTCGATAAACATCGGTACATCCTCCAGAATGACTTCTAGATCCTTCTCTATCGTCTCTGGATTATCAAATTTATAGTTTTTGATGCCGTAAGCCTGTGCCATCAACTGGAAGTCAGGAAGGGTATCAAAGACTGACTCGGAAGTTCTACCCTCATAGAAGGATTCCTGCCACTGACGAACCATTCCTAGTGAGTGGTTATTTAGCATCACTACCTTAATCGGTACCTTGTAAATGTTTAGGATGGCTAGTTCCTGGTTGGTCATTTGGAAGCCACCATCACCGACAAAAAGAACTACTTCTTTTTCCGGATTGGCAATCTTAGCTCCGATAGCTGCAGGAACTCCAAATCCCATGGTACCCAAGCCACCAGATGTGACCAATTGGCGTTCATTCTGATATGGGTAATACTGGGCTGTCCACATTTGGTGTTGGCCAACGTCAGTAACGACAATAGCATCCCCATTCGTCAACTCACCGATGCGTTCAATGACTGCCTGCGGTTGAACCACACGTTCTTTCTTATCATAAGAACGAACACGGTTCTTGTCCTTGGTGACTTTGTCAATCCACTTTTCAGTATTGTTATGAACAGTTGGTTCTGCTAGTAGCATCTGCAAGGCTTTCTTTGCGTCCCCAACCACTGGAATGTCTGCACTGATAATCTTACCAATCTCTGCTGGATCAATATCGATATGAGCAACCTTGGCATTTTTAGCAAAGGTCTTAGGATTTCCAGTCAGACGGTCATCGAAACGGCAACCAATACTAATCATAAAGTCTGCCTCGGTCATGGCAATATTAGCTGCGAAAGAACCATGCATGCCTCCCATTCCGAGGAAGAGTGGATGGCTTGTTGCAATTGTACCTTGTCCCAAAAGACTGGTAACGACTGGAATTTGATAGCGTTCAGCAAATTCATTCAGTTCTTTAGAAGCTTCTGCATAGCTGATACCACCACCTGCCAACAAAACAGGTTTCTTAGCCTTAGACAATTGTTTCAAGATTTTCTTGATTTGCATGTCGTTTGGTTCTATCGTCGGTTGATAACTTGGCAAATGCACTTCAGGCGAATAGATGAAGTCTGTTTCGAGGGCAGATACATCCTTAGGCAAGTCAATCACGACTGGACCCGGACGACCTGTGGTCGCAATATGGACAGCTTCCGTAATGATACGAGGAATGTCAGCTGTCTCACGAACTTGGTAATTGTACTTGGTAATGGGCATGGTAATACCGACAATATCCGCCTCCTGAAAGGCATCCTTCCCAATTCCCGCTCGAGCGACTTGTCCGGTAAAGACCAAAAGGGGAACGCTATCACTCATGGCATCCGCAATCCCTGTAATGGCATTTGTTGCTCCTGGTCCACTTGTGACGACTGCGACACCCAACTTTCCAGTTGATTTGGCATAACCTTCAGCTTCGTGCAAACAGCCTTGCTCATGACGACCCAAAATGTGACGAATACCTTTGAAATTATAAATCGCATCATATAAAGGCAAGACAGCCCCACCAGGATAACCAAATATGGTATCAATTCCTAAATCATGGAGGGTTTCCAAAACTAGGTCCGATCCCGTCTTAGGAGCGTCTAAACTAATTTTCTCCATTGTTCCCCTTTCTCTTCTCTTAAAAAAATAGCTTGTTACTATCATACCATTTTTTCAAATATTTTCAAGACAAAAGTATCAATTTTCTGAATTTTCTATCTTAGAGTGTATTTATGAATGTTTTTCTAATTTTTATTAACAATTTAAACAAAATCGGATTCTTTATTAACTTTCATTTATTAACTTTCTCTATTTTTTTAGTAAATAGACTTTCTAAAATCCTTACTAGATTTCTTTCATTTTGCAAATATAGACATACAAGATGCTTGAGAAAGGCATAAAAAAGGAAGCCACCAAGTGACTTCCTTCTAGAGCGACGACTGATTAGTCTTCACCTTTGTTTTTCTTAATGATTTCTTCTTGTACTGACTTAGGTACATCTTCGTAGTGGTCAAATACCATCATGAAAGTACCACGTCCTTGTGATGCTGAACGAAGAACAGTTGCGTAACCGAACATTTCAGCAAGTGGAACGTAAGCACGAACGATTTGGCTGTTACCGTGAGCTTCCATACCATCTACACGTCCACGACGAGCAGTTACGTGACCCATAACATCACCAAGGTTTTCTTCTGGAACAGTGATGGTAACAAGCATCATTGGCTCAAGGATAGCTGGTTGTGCTGACTTAGCAGCTTCTTTAAGGGCAAGTGAAGCCGCGATCTTGAAGGCAGTTTCAGATGAGTCGACATCGTGGTATGAACCATCGTAAAGTTTAGCTTTAACGTCAACCATTGGGTAACCTGCAAGAACACCGTTAGCCATAGATTCTACCAAACCTTTTTCAACCGCTGGGATAAATTCACGAGGAACCACACCACCGACGATTGCGTTTTCGAATTCGAATCCTTTACCTTCTTCGTTTGGAGTAAATTCAATCCATACATCACCGAATTGACCTTTACCACCAGACTGACGTTTGAAGAATCCACGTGCTTGAGTAGAAGCGCGGAATGTTTCACGGTAAGATACTTGAGGAGCACCTACGTTCGCTTCAACTTTGAACTCACGACGCATACGGTCAACAAGGACATCAAGGTGAAGTTCACCCATACCAGAGATAACTGTTTCACCAGTTTCAACGTTAGTTTCAACGCGGAATGTTGGATCTTCTTCAGCCAATTTTTGAAGGGCGATACCCATCTTATCTTGGTCAGCTTTAGATTTTGGCTCAACCATCAATTGGATAACTGGTTCTGGAACGTTGATTGACTCAAGGATGATTTTAGCTTTTTCATCTGTCAATGAGTCACCAGTTGTAGTGTCTTTCAAACCAACGGCAGCAGCGATATCACCTGAGTAAACAGTGTCAATTTCTTGACGGCTGTTAGCGTGCATTTGAAGGATACGTCCGATACGTTCACGTTTACCTTTAGAAGTGTTCAATACGTATGAACCTGATTGAAGAACACCTGAGTATACACGGAAGAATGTCAAACGACCTACGAATGGGTCAGTCATAATCTTGAAGGCAAGAGCTGCAAATGGCTCTTCGTCAGATGCAGGACGAGTTTCTTCTTCGTCTGTATCTGGGTTGATACCTTTGATCGCTGGGATGTCAAGTGGGCTTGGAAGGTAGTCGATAACCGCATCAAGCATCAATTGAACACCCTTGTTCTTGAAGGCAGAACCACACAATACTGGGAAAAATTCAACGTTGATAGTCGCTTTACGGATAGCAGCTTTCAATTCTTCGTTAGTGATTTCTTCACCTTCAAGGTATTTCATCATCAAGTCTTCATCAGTTTCAGCGACTGCTTCAACCAATTTTTCACGGTATTCTTGAGCTTGGTCAAGGTATTCAGCTGGGATGTCTTCTTCAAGGATATCTGTACCAAGGTCGTTAGTATAGATTTCAGCTTTCATCTTGATCAAGTCGATGATACCGCGGAAGTCATCTTCAGCACCGATTGGCAATTGGATTGGGTGTGCGTTTGCTTGAAGACGGTCGTGAAGTGTGCTTACTGAGTAAAGGAAGTCAGCACCGATTTTGTCCATTTTGTTAGCAAATACGATACGTGGAACTCCGTACTCAGTTGCTTGACGCCAAACTGTTTCAGTTTGAGGCTCAACACCTGATTGTGAGTCAAGAACAGTAACCGCACCGTCCAATACACGAAGAGAACGTTGTACTTCGATTGTGAAGTCCACGTGTCCTGGTGTGTCGATGATGTTTACGCGGTGGTTGTTCCATTGAGCTGTTGTCGCAGCAGATGTGATAGTGATACCACGTTCTTGCTCTTGCTCCATCCAGTCCATTTGTGACGCACCTTCGTGAGTTTCACCGATTTTGTGGATTTTACCAGTGTAGTAAAGAATACGCTCAGTAGTTGTTGTTTTACCGGCATCGACGTGAGCCATGATACCGATATTACGAGTTTTTTCAAGTGAAAATTCGCGTGCCATGAGGTTTGTTTCTCCTATTTATTTTAATTTCTATTCTATTATAACACGATTTTAATAAAAACGGATAGGCAGGACCTACCCGTTCTCAATGTTTTCATGTTATGTGTTGGTTTCAACTTGTGAGATGGGAAGTTGAATTTTAGCTAACACTAATCGATTTAGCTAATTTGAACCCGAGCGAGGCCCGCTGCAAAAAAGATAAACTGCTTTGTGTTCATGGAACACTGCATCAGTTTTCTATTTTTGCCTGGGGCCTTTGCCGCTCTTGGTATCATGATCTTACCAACGGAAGTGTGCGAAGGCACGGTTAGCTTCAGCCATACGGTGAGTGTCTTCACGTTTCTTAACTGCTGCACCAGTGTTGTTCGCAGCATCCAAGATTTCTTTTGCAAGACGGTCTTGCATTGTGTGTTCACCACGAAGGCGAGCAATTGTTACCAACCAACGAAGTCCAAGTGTTGTACGACGTTCTGGACGAACTTCAACTGGGACTTGGTAGTTAGATCCACCAACACGACGTGCACGTACTTCAAGTACAGGCATAATGTTTTCCATAGCTGTTTCAAATACTTCAAGTGCATCGTTGCCAGTAGCTTCTTTGATTTGCTCAAAAGCACCGTAAACGATTGAAGCAGCTGTACCACGTTTACCATCAAGCATAACGCGGTTGATAAGACGAGTAACTAGTTGTGAATTGTAAAGCGGATCTGGCAATACGTCACGTTTTGGAGCTCTATTTTTACGACTCATTTCTCTTTATCCCCTTTCCTTATGCTTTTGGACGTTTAGTACCGTATTTAGAACGGCCTTGTTTACGATCGTTAACACCTGCAGTATCAAGTGCACCACGGACGATATGGTAACGTACCCCTGGAAGGTCTTTTACACGTCCACCACGAAGAAGCACCACGCTGTGCTCTTGCAAGTTGTGTCCGATACCTGGGATGTAGGCAGTAACTTCGATAAGGTTGCTCAAACGTACACGAGCAAATTTACGAAGGGCAGAGTTAGGTTTTTTAGGTGTCATTGTTCCCACACGAGTTGCAACACCACGTTTTTGTGGTGAAGAAACGTTTGTTTGAACTTTTTTATGACTGTTGTAACCAACGTTCAAAGCTGGTGATTTAGATTTTTCTACTTTTGATTTACGCGGTTTGCGAACCAATTGGTTAATTGTAGGCATCTACATTCTCCTGTGTTTTTTTATTTTTGGTGATGATACACTTGGTGACAGCTACCATCTGTGTGTACTTTTGCAACATTTGTCAGCACGTCCCTGTACACTTTTGAGAGACCAAAAGTAAAAAGTACCGTCTATTATTGTAACACATTTTTTCTATCCTTGTCAATATTTTTTCGTTTTTATTCTGATCTTTTAACTCTTTGACACTAATTCTTACCGCTTTTCCAAACCAGAAAAGGAGGCAGTTTTGCCTCCTCCTTTCTGGTATGGATTTCCTTCTATTCAAGTTATCGTTTCGGATTTTTTAACCCTTCTTATCAAAGCCAACCTGATTCTTTTGCGATGTTAGCTGCCTCTGTTCGATTGCCTGCATTTAGCTTGGAAAGAATATTGGTGACATAGTTTCGGACAGTTCCGTTTGATAGATAGAGTTGTTCTGCAATCTCTTGATTGGATAAGCCCTGAGCAATTCCCTTTAAGACAGCAATCTCTTGTTCTGTCAATGGATTGGGATGCGTCATAACCACTTCCATCAATTCAGGCGAATATTCCTTGCGCCCTTCTAGAACAGTGTGCAAGGTTTGCATGAGGTCTGCAATGCTTCTTTCTTTCAAGACATAAGCATCCACTCCAGCCTTGACCGCACGTTCAAAATATCCGGGGCGTTTGAAGGTCGTTACTACAACCACCTTTGTTTCTAGCTTTTCTGCTCGTATCCACTCCAAGACTTCGAGGCCTGTCTTAACAGGCATTTCTACGTCAAGAATGGCTATATCTACGGGCTCCTTTTCTAAGAGTTGGATTGCTTCTTGGCCATCCTTGGCTTGTAGGACAGAATATACATCTGGTTGAAAGGTAAGCAACTGGCACATAGCATCTCGCAACATACTTTGATCTTCTGCAACAAGTAATTTCATCTTAATTTCTCTCCTTATAAGGTAGCCGAACCTGCACTTCAGTCGGATGTTTCTGACTGATCACCTTTACTTCTCCTGAAAAAGGAAGGACACGGTCTCGAACGGTATGGAGTTCATCTCCTTTTAGTGAAGCAAAGCCACAGCCATCATCTCTCACTGTTAGGATGAGTTCTTTCTCAGTTCGTTCTAATTTCAAGTAAGCTTTCGATGCTTTAGCATGCTTGATGATGTTGGTCACTAACTCAAGCAAAATCATGGAGGCCGTTGATTCTAATTCCTGAGTTAGGCTAGCTGTATCTAGTTGGTGATTGATTTCCGTTTCAATTCCTGCAATTTCCAGCATTTTTTTAACAGTCGCAAACTCGGAAGCAAGGGTTCTTGTTTTAAGATTTTCGATAATTGTACGGACTTCATTCATGGATTCTTTACTGATTTGATGAATTTCTTTTAATTCTTTTTCCACTTGAGGATAGGCCTGCATTTGAAGAAGCTGGAGGGCAAGGTCCGTCTTCACACTCAACATGGCAAAGGTATGACCTAGGCTGTCATGAAGATCCTGACCGATACGACTGCGTTCGTTTTCAGCCAAGAAAAGATTGAGCTTGGCATTTTGTTTCATCTTTTCTTCTTTTAGCTCTTCTGTTATCCGAATCCGATAAAGACCGAAGGTCAAGGCATCAGAAACGATAAAGGTCACCAAGAAAAAGAGGAGGTGCCAGGGACTAACTTGATCAACCATATAGATTCCAGTTAAAATCATCGGTTGTAAGACAACAAAACTGACAAAACGCCAAGAGTGGAAAGAAACCTCATCCAGCTCATAAATAAGGAGATTAGATAAATAAAAGATAAACCAAGCAAAGCTCGCATTCAGCCAGACGGAACTGTAAAAAATGTAGGCAAGCATGATCCACCAAGCCAGCCACTGCACGGTGCGATTTTGACTGACTAAAACCGAATAAAAAGCTAGGACAAATAGTAAGGTCCATAACAAGGTTAAAAGCGGGTACTCTCCAACGATGACACCCGCTATAGGAAAGATGATAAACACTATTGAAATATGAAACATATAATGCGTGTTTTTTAATTTTTCCAACAATTTATTTTACCTCAATCCGTTTTTTGAGCTGGATTACCAGGACACCAAAGAAAACTGTATAGCCTATTACAACTAGGGCGGAAAGAATATTAAATTCATGGTGTTCCAAATAGGAAGAGACAACCTGCATCAGTTGATAGGTTGGAGTCAGTTTTCCAATAGATTGGAGCCATTCTGGGAAGGAACTCAAAGGGAACCAAAGTCCACCTAGGACAGCCAAAGCAATATAGGCAATATTTCCAATAACCGTCATCAATTGAGCACTGGGAAGCAAGCTCACCAAGACTCCCATGCTGATAAAGACCACACTTCCGACCAGCAACATAACTCCAATCACCAACCAATCAAGCCAAGGCAGGGTCACTCCACGGACAAAATGACCAACCGAAAAGACAACTATAATTGATAACAAGAAAGTCAGTAGCGTACTGAACAGTTTTGATACATAATATTCTACCATAGAAACAGGAGAATGTTGAATCAATTTTTGCCAGTTGTTTGTCTTGTCAGATTCGAGTGTGCTAGGGATACTGAAAAAGGCGCTTGACATGATACTAAAGAGCGTCATGGCAAAAAGATAGGCTTGAAGAACAATTTCTGGAACATCTGACCCTGACATCATACCAGAAAAGATAAGATAAAACACACTTGGGAGTCCGATGGATAGCAAGTAGTAGACGGCTTGCCGTTTCATCAGAATGATTTCCACTTTCATGAGACTTGTCATATTTTTCATCGTCAATCTCCTTTAGTCTTGAGTCGTTTCGAAGATACTGTCTAAGAGAGTTCGATTGCGAACTTCAATTTCTTCGATCGTGCAACCCTGTTTTTGCAAGACTTCCCATACCTGGCTAGCTTCTTTGGTTGTGAAGGAAAGAGCATTTTGCTTGATTTCAATCTCTTGAACCTGGTCCAAAGTGCTGATAACTTCCTGATAAGTTAGAGGTACCGTAAAATGCTTTTCTTGTTCTTCACCACGCATGGCATAAGGCGTTGTGTCACGAATTAATTGTCCCTTGTGGAGGACCAAGATGCGGTCAGCCGTATGCTCTACCTCTTCGATATAGTGAGAAGAATAGACAATGGTCACGCCATTTTGCTTCAACCGATCGACAATCTCCCAAAAATGCTGACGTGTCGAGGTATCCATGGCAGCAGTTGGTTCATCTAAGAAAAGAATTTTCGGACGACCGATTAAAGTCAACACGAAAGAGAACAAGCGTTTTTGCCCACCAGACAACTTGCCCGCTAGCTGATTTTTCTGCTTTTCCGAAAATCTTAACAGATCATCAATTTCTTTGTCTGAAAGACTGTCGGGATAAAGTGACTTGAAAAATGATAGGAGTTCTTTCACTTTCAAGCTTTGGACAACTGCATTTTCTTGAGGCAAAACAGAAATAAGCTGCTTTAATCGAGGATCTGTTGGCGCAAAGCCTTGAATGGCTATTCGACCTGAGCTCATGAACTTGTCGCCCAAGAGGCAATCAATCAAGGTTGTTTTTCCAGCTCCGTTAGGCCCAATCAAGGCGACACATTCACCATCGTTGATTTCAAAGGAGATGTTCCGCAAGATCTCCTTGTCTTTTATTTTCTTACTCAATTTCTCAACTTTAATCACAGTCATGAGATTCTCCTTTCAACCACTTCATTCCCATAGGGAAAACAACGAAAATCATAAATCCAAAACCCCAAGCACCACGAATAAATTGGCCAAGCAAGGTTTGGTCAAACCAACCAGTAAACATTTCCACTAACCATACCAAGAGTGACAGGCCGATAAAGAGATAGATGATTGTTTTTTTCATTCCTCAAACTCCTTTTTCACATCTCTGACTAATTTCAAACCTTCTCTGACAAGCCAAGACATCATCCCAAAGCCAGCAAATAGCTCCCAAGGAAAATGATAGAAACCCTTGTCCAATCCTGAAAACATAAGATAGGTCATAACTCCTGCTGCTACTAAACTCACTGCGACAATCATTTTATTTTTCATTTCTTCTTCCTCCATTTCATACTTCAATTATAGTCTTTTGAAGTTAGCGTAGCTAGATGCTTCTGTCACTAGGAAATATGACAAATGTCATAAAAAAAGAACCGATTTCTCGGTTCTTAAAAATGATTAGTCTGATTCATCGTTTCGTTTCTTTTTACCTAGCAATCCAAGTGTCATGACACCTGCTAGGGCTGTCAGAATTCCTAGATTTTTCAAACCATCTTCTTGACTTCCTGTATTTGGAAGTTGATTTTTTTCTACAGAGATGTTTTGAGTCAATTGATCTGGTTTCGAATCAGCTACTGAAAGTTCTTTTTTATCAGACGGCTTCACTTGCTCTGGAAGTTCTACTACTGTTGGAGTATAGAATCCTGAAAGGATATTTCCATTGCGATCTTTACGGATCACTTTTACACCTTTGGCTTGTCCTACAAAGTCTGCCTCAGGAGTAAAGGTGACAGTGCCATCTGGCGCAATCGTGTAAGTTCCTTCACCTGGAACGACTTTTTCAGTTGTTCCATCTTCAAAGGTTGGTGGAACTGTCAGATCGACATCACCTGTAAAGTTTGGTTTACCAGTCTGAGTTTGACCTTTAAGACCTTCTGATGTCGCATCACTCACTTGTGTTTGTCCAAGGACAGTTGGTGTGTAGCGAGCAGTAACTACATTTCCATACATATCCAAACGTTTCACAACCAATCCTTTAGCTGTACCAACAAAGTCTGGTTCTGGAGTAAAGGTAATCTTCTTACCATCTTTATCAATTGTATAGCTTCCTTCACCCGGAACAACCATAGTCGTGCTACCATCCTCAAATGTTGGTGGAACAGTCGAATCGATATGTCCTTCAAACACTGGTGTTGCCACTTGTGGTTGGCCTTTTGCTCCTGTAGAAGCCGTGTCATGACCAATAGATGGATCTACAACTGTTGGGCGATAGCTTGCAGTAACTGGAGTACCATTCTTGTCCTTACGGACAATCGTTACGCCGGTTCCTTTTCCTACAAAGTCTGCCTCTGGCATGAAAGTGACGGTGCCGTCTGGTGAGATTGTATAAGTTCCTTCACCTGGAATCACTTTTTCAGTTGATCCATCTTCAAATGTTGCTGCCACTGTTTCATCGATTGGAACAAGCGGATTACCACCTTGGAAGATTGGAGTTCCTGTTTGAACAAGCCCCTTAATGTTAACTGAAGAAGTATCTTTACCAGTTGGTGTTACTTTCGTAAACTCTGGGCTGTAAGTCGCAGTGACTGGGGTGCCATTCTTATCCACACGCTTCACTGTAACTGGAGCTGGGTTTCCAACAAACTGTTTATCTGGAGTGAAAGTTACAGTTCCGTCTGGTGCAATCGTGTAAGTTCCTTGACCTGGAATAGATTTCTCTTTACTTCCATCTGCGAAGGTTGGCTCTACTGTTTCATCGATTGGAACCAGTGGGTCACCACCTTGGAAGATTGGGGTACCAGTTTGTGGAACACCTTGAGGACCTGTGCTCGTTGCGTTAGTGCTGGTTGGAACTACTTCTTTCACCACCGCTTGGTACTTGACAATAACAGGAGTGCCGTTGGCATCCACTCGAGTCAATTCAAGTTCTGGTGTTTCACCCTTGAACTGCTTATCTGGCGTGAAGGTCACCTTACCGTCTGCGTTCACTTTGAACGTACCAACATTTGGTACTTCTTTCACAGCTGTACCATTGTCAAATAGTGGAGTCGAATCAGCTGGGAATGGAACTGAGTCATGGCCTGGAGTGAAGGTCACTTTACCTTCTTGGACCTGACCTTGAAGTCCTTCTGTCTTATCTCCCGTACCAGTTGGAGTTACCTTCGTAAACTCTGGGCTGTAAGTCGCAGT